>CAZFAQ010000046.1:0-16684 GCA_964517055.1 uncultured bacterium
ATTTCGTCGATTACCGTAGCCTTCCTGACAACGCCGAGTTGTGCCTTTGTCTCGTCCGCCCCGACTCTGCCGGAGTACACCCCGATGAAGTTGCGAATTGTCCCAATAATGGTGTTGTCCGATATTTTCCCACCAACTACGCCGTGTATTCCAATGCGCTGCATGATCACAGGAGATCCCGAGAGCCCGGGTCTAGTGGCCGTATCCACAAGGAGCTTCGGTAGCCTGTCGAAGTCGAGATCAGGTTCTGAAGCGATACTTGCGCGCTTCCAGATCGGCAACTGGGCCATCTGCTGTTGCGAGAATGGATAGCCGACAATGAACGCCTCGTCGGCAACTTCTGTGTTGTATCCACCGTCGAATTCAATTGCGTTGATTGGATACAACTTGAAGTCCTCAGTCAACTCTTTGGATAGTGGCAGCACAACAACGTCAACCTTGGCGCCCAGTGTTGGATGCTGGAGCCAGTTCGGAATGGTCATGCTTTCATCTGTGTACAACTGGATGGATCGGCGATGCACTTCAGCTGGGTTCGTCTTGCTGCGAAACGATGTTGAGACAACGTCAGGAACTGCCATCGACTGGGACAGGCAGTTGCCGTCTGTCGGATCGCGGCCAGTGACGTTGTGCCAGCATGTGACGAGGTAATCGACATTATTACGGTGATAGATGAATCCAGTCGCCGTCGCAAGGACGGCGTCGGTCAACGAGTAGGCCAGTTGGAGATGGTGCGTCGTAAAGGAGATCGCATCGGGAACAACCACTCGATGCGGAGCGACCTCGTTTTGTAAAGACATGTCCGAATAGCGTACACGCTGGAGGGCTGAAGCAAAAAGCACCTGATGATTCGTCTTATCGGTCTTTTCATTGAAGCCGAGTATTCCTAAGGAACGAATAGCTTAGAAGCGTGCGCGACGTACCACTTGTCCTCGCGTTCGATTACCGCAGTGAACTCGTTCCGCATAGTGATTCCTCGCGTCTCATCGAAATCGCCGCGACCCGCCAATCGCACCATAATTTGCCTAGCGCGCTACCTACAAAACGGTCATAAGCTTGAAGGGTTGTGTCAAGGAGGTGCGGTGCTATCAAGTCTCGCCAATTGCTCACTCTGAATCGATCCCCAAACTCCACTCCCTTACCTCATCAGTATCCTGCGCCGCAGCCATATAGATCTCGGTACTACTCATGCTGGCATGCCGCAGATGATCACGCACCTTCCGCAGATCACTGGTCTGACGTGCGTAGTGCACGCCGGCGAAGTGGCGTAACCCATGCACGCCCTTGGTGAAGCGTTCGAAGGGGAGACCGCGTGCTGCCAACGCCAGGTTCCACAACTCCTCAAGCCGCGTGTAGACGCGAGACCGAGAACGCGTGTCCAGCACGAACGGAGCGTCCGATTCCGGCTCGCGCACACCCACGTCCTGAGACCGCGCCATCAGGTTCCGTCGCAACTCGTCGCTCATGGTCACGGACGCCGTTTTGCCGCCCTTGCCGAACCGGACGGTCAGTCGGCCGCCCCGCAGGTCCACGTCGTCCCAGGTGAGCGCTAGCATCTCCGAGACTCGCAATCCTGCATGGGCCCCCAGCAGCAGTATCAGCCGATCGTCCCAGTCGCGGCTCACGCTGGCCATCCACTCGAGCTCCTCGAGCGTGTACGCCTTGGCCTTGGCGCGCTCCACGGGCTTCTCGGTGAGCTTAGGCAGTGTGACCTCCGCGAACGGGTCGGCGTCCGTGACGCCCGTCCACCTGAGAGCCTCGTAGAACGCCCTGGCGGCCGCCACGCGCTGGCGCACGGACGCCGGCGTCAATGGCTTAGTCGGCTGGTGGCCTTGGCGTCTCTGGGCCTCCACATGTAGATCCGAGGGATCGGCCTCGCGGCGCGGGTCGCGCAGGCGCCTCACGTACGACTCGGCGTCGGCTCGGGTGGGCCTCAGCAGGTCGACGCCGCGCCAGGACTCCAGCAGCAGCGCCACGCCCTTGCGGTACGAGGCGATCGTGTTGGCGGCTCGTTGCCGCGCCTCCAGGAACGCCCGTGTGACGAGCCACAGCGACTCGTGGTCGCGTTCAGACACGGCCTTGGCCGCGAAGCGGCGGCGCTCGGCATCGCTGGAGCCGATGAACCTGTCGACCAGGGCCAGCTCGGCCTCGGGCGTGTAGCGCACCAGGGAGGGCGAACTAGGAGTCATCTCAGTACCAGCTTCATGCAAACGACCTCACAAGGCGGCCAAGAGCGGGGACGCTGCCTAGACCAAGCCGACGTATCGCTCCAAGGGCATCACGAGAGACCAAGGAGACCCCACAGACCACGGTCACAACGAGCATATCAACCCGAGAACATAATGCAGCTTATGTTTTCACACACCCGGGGGAGAGGCTGTCGGGTCTCGAACTGAGGAGATCCGAGCCCGCGCTCGACCCGCGGGCCGCCCATGAGCGAAGACGAGACAGGGGGTCGTCACGCCGGACGGAATCATCCGTGTCGAACGCGTGCGCGTCAGGTAGCGGCCTGCGAGCCTGAGCCTATGCGCTGACTGCCGAACCCCACGACGTGTCCTGCTCCAAGCCGGAGGATCGCGCCCGCGGCCTCGACCTCCACGATCAGCGCCCCCTGTGCGTCGATGCCCCGTGCGACGCCAGAGACCGCGTCACCCCGCGACGACGTGCGTTCGCCGATCGGGGCCTCGTTCGCTGGTTCCAGGGCGCCGGTGACGACCTCGACTACCCTGCCAAAGAGGAAGTCGACCGCCGCGAACGCGGTTGCGACCGCCTCCCCACCCTCCTTGGCGAGCCGTACGCCGCTAGACAAGCCGGCCAGGACGGCGTCGCTCACCTCGGACACCTCTCGCCCGGCCAGACGCGCCGCTCCAGGCGGCACCTCGTTGCTGACGTTGACGCCCACCCCGACGACCACCTGTTGGGAAACGACCTCGGTGAGGATGCCACCCAGCTTCCCCTCGCCTAGGTAGAGGTCGTTCGGCCACTTGACGAGCACCCTAGGCGAGTCGGTCAACCTGTTGAGCGAACCTGCGATGCCTACGCCTAGGGCCGGGGTCAGCCAGGGTGGAGCCTCTCGGCCGAGGCCGACGGACTGGTAACTCCCCCCTACCGGCGACAGCCAGCCGGTGCCGCGTCTACCTCTCCCGCCTGTCTGAGTGGCGGCCCTCACGCATAGTCTCGCCACGTCTTCGCCCGCCCGCGCTCGGTACCTCAGCTCGTCCTGCGTCGACGAGACGCTGCCGAACTCGACGACCCTGAACTCTCTTGACACGGCCTCAGTCAGCGGCTGCTGCAGCGCGCCCGTTCGCGCCGATCTCGTCGGCTAGCGCCTCGGCGTCCTCTTGTCGTTTGACGCTGAACACCCGGCTGACGCCCCTCTCGCTGGTTACGCCCCAGAGGACGTCGGCGATCTCGAAGGTCGCCTTCTGGTGCGTGATGAGCACGAACTGCGTGCCGCGCCTCGCTAGGCGGGCCACGAACGTCCCGAACCGCCTGATGTTCGCCTCGTCGAGTGGGGCGTCGACCTCGTCGAGGACGGCCACCGGCAGCCCGGACCCGCCGTCGCCCATGAGGGCGAACAGGAAGGCGAGCGCACCCATCGTCCTCTCTCCCACCGAGAGCAGATGGAGAGACTGCGTCTGCTTGCCTGGCGGCTGCAGCCTGATGCGGACGCCCGTCGGCCTGCCGGCGTCAGTGTCCACCTCGATCGCGCCGCGGCCGTCCGTTCCGAACAGGTGTTGGACGTGACTGCCGAACGAGGACCGGAGGCGCTCCAGGGCCGCTGACAGGATCTGGAACGTCTCCCTGTCGATGCGCTCGAGCGCCGTCTGCAGCTCTGCGACGGCCAAGGTCGCCTGCACCGCCTCGACCTCCAGGGTCTCGCGGCGAGCCGTCACCTCCTCGAGCTCTGCGGCTGCCCGGTGGTTGACCGCTCCCAGACCCTCGAGGGCCTCGGTCACCTCACGAAGCCGCTGTCTGGCAGTGCGCTCCGAGACATCGAGGCGCGGCACGCCTGGCGGGAAGTCCTTCAGCTCCTCAACGACCATCTCCAATGTCGACTCGCGACGAGCAGCCAGGACCTTCGAGTCCTCGATCGACTGGGCGACCTGCGCCTGCTCGTCGGTTCGCCTCGACAGGTCCTCCTCGTGCTCGAGTACCACACCCCTGGCGACGACCACCGCCTGCTCCTCCGGCTCGACGCCGTCCGGAAGGTCCGCCCTGGCCAGGTCGAGCCGCGCCTGTGCCGAGCGCAGGTCCTCGGCTGCCGACGATCGTTGCCCCTCGACCAGCTCCAGCTCGCCGGCGATCTCCTGGAGCCGCGAGCGTGTCTGCTCGAGACGCTTGAGCCCGGCAGCGTGCGCCGCCCAGCGCTCGGCGAGCAGCTCCCGCTCGTGTTGGGCGCGCAGGGCTGCCTCATGAAGGTCTGCGAGGTCCCTCTCTGCCGCTGCGAAGGCGCTACTGGCCTCCTCGTGTGCGGTAGCCACTTCGTCCATCCGCGCGACGTCGGGGGCAGAGTCGGTCTCTTCTCGAGCTCGGGCTTCCTCACGCAGCGCGATCAGGGCCCGCCTGGTCTCTGCCAGTCGTTCCTCCAGCTCCTGCTTGAGGCGGTCGCCCGCCGCTCGACCCTCCCTTGCCCGCTGATGGGCGGTGACCGCCTCGTCTGCCACCAGCGAAGCTGCCCTGTGGGCCTCCTGGCAGGACCTGACGGCCTGGCGAGCTGCTTCGAGCTCGACCATCGCCGCCTGGGCGGCTTCCGACGCCTCTCGGGCAGCGCTCTCCGCGTCCTCGAGGTCGGCGCCGAGGCCGAGCACCGTGGCCTGGCCCTGGCGCTTGCCACCGCTCATGGCGCCGCTCGTCTCGAGCAGGTCGCCTTGCAGCGTGACCAGGCGTGGGCGGAGACCTGGCGCCCTGGCGAGCGCGGTCGCGACCCGCAGGCCCGTCACCACCAGGGTCCCGCCCAACATCAGGTCGCGGACCTGCCGGAAACGGGCGTCCACCTCCACGAGGTCGGCGGCGAGCCCGACGACCCCATCGCCAGCGAGGAGCGCGTCGTCGACGTTCCCGTCCCGCGGGCGGACGAGGTCGAGGGGCAGCACGGTGACGTAGCCGCCGCTGCGCCTGACGTGCTCGATGACCGCCTCGCCGGAGTCGGCGTCCTCGACCACGACGTACTCGGCGCGCCTACCGAGGGCAGCTCCGATCGCAGTCTGGTGCTCGCGCTCGACCCGCAGGAGGTCGGCGACGGACCCGATCACGCCGGGCAGGCCTGCCGCCAGCGCCGTGCGGGGGCCCTGCGCGTAACCGCGCCGCGCCTCGTAGGCTGCGCGCAGGCGCTCGGCCGCCCGCTGCGTGGCCATCGCCTCCGCTGCGGCCAGCGCCTGACGCTCATGGACCGTTCCAAGAGACTGCCTGGCGTGTTCGAGCGCGATGCTGGCACGCTCCTGTGAAGCCCTCGCGTCCTCCGCTGCGGCCGCGAGGGCTTCGGGCGACCCGGTCGCCAGGCCCTGCTCCGCTTCCTGGAGGCGGGCCTCCAGCGACTCCTCCTGCTGGGTCAACGACGTCAGGCGCGTCTCTGTCGCTGCGGCAGTGCGCTGCCTGGCGGACTCGCGTTCCCTGGCCTCTGCCAGGGCGGCGGTCGCGGCATCCAGGCGCGTCCTGATGTCGTCTCGCCGCGCGCGCGCGGCCCCGAGCTGCTCTCCGAGCGTCGCCAGGCGGACGTCGGCGGCGGCGACCGTCTCGTCTGGAGCGTCCGGCGCGGTGGCGCCCTCGAGACGCTTCGACTCCGCTTCCAGGTCGCTCGCTCGCTGGTCTAGGCCGGCCAGTCGGTTCCGCAGGCCGTTGACCCTCTCCTCTGCGACGCGGACGTCGCCACGCTTGGCCTCGAGGGCCGAGGCCGCGGTCCGCAGGCGGTCCTGAGCCAGGTCGTGCTCGCGCCTGGCGGCGTCAAGAGCGCTTCGCACCTGCGCGAGCGCGGTGCGCCCCTCGGCCAGCCGTTGCTCCGCCGCGCCGCGTTGCTCGTTCAGGGCCTTCAGCTCGGCACGGAGGCCCTCGTCCTTCAGGACCGCGACCGTGTAGCGCAGCCGGAGCGACTCGGAGGTGAGGTCGGCGTGTCGGCGGGCGTCGCTCGCCTCGGCCGTGAGCACCTCCTCACGCTCGACCAGCGAAGCGAGCAGCTCCTGCAGCCTCTCGAGGTGCCTGTCGGCAGCGGTGAGCCTGTCTGCAGCCTGGTCGCGTCGGGTCGACAGGCGCGCGGCCCCGGCAGCCTCAGAGACGTATTCGAGGAGCCGCTCGGGGTCAGCCATGAGCACCTCGCTCACCTCGCCCTGGCCGATGACAGCCAGGCCCGAGCGCCCGAGCCCCGAACCGGCGAGAGCCTCCTCGACGTCGAGGAAGCGGGCGCTGCGGCCGTTGAGGCGTAGCCGTGTCGTGCCCTCGCGGTCGAGGCTGCGCCACACCTTCACGGAGCCGGTCTGTCCTGCCAGCTCGACCTCCACCTCCGCGAGGCCGACTGAGCGCTTGCCTGTCGCGCCGTGGAAGATGAGGTCGGTCTTGTCCTCAGCCCGGAACGCGGTCGCCCTGCCGCCCCCGGTAGTCCACCTCAGCGCGTCGATGATGTTGGACTTGCCAGAGCCGTTCGGTCCGATGATGGCGGTGACGCCCGGCGCGAACTCGATGGTGGTGCGGTCCCCGAAGCTCTTGAAGCCGTGAAGGGTGAGCGAGTCTATCCGCACGCCGCAAGATAACCCGCTGCCCGGCGGGACGCTTCGGTGCGAAGGCTGCTCCGCCTTGGCCTGCTCAGGTTACTGTTCGTCCTCGACGCCTGAGGGCGAGGGCAGGCTCTTCTGACGCGCGCTCAGGAGCTTGCCTCCGAGCTGGTCCTGTAGGTCCGCGATGCGGTGCTCCATGTTCTGTTGCAGGTGGTCCAGGCGCTGCCTCAGCCTGATGATCTCCTCGACCCCAGCCAGGTTGACCCCCAGCTCCTGCGTCAGCCGACGGATCTCGCGCAGCTGCTCGATGTTTCGCTGGGAGTAGAGCCGGGTCTTGCCGCTGCTCCGACTCGGTTCGATGAGGCCCTTGCGCTCGTACAGGCGCAGCGTCTGCGGGTGCATGTCGACGAGCTCCGCCGCCACGCTGATCACGTAGAGGGGCTTGTCCTGGTCGATCTCCCGCTCCGGGGGTCGGTCGTCCATCGCTTCTTCCGGGTCGTCGTGACGGTCCCTCAAGCCGTGCCTCCAGCAGCCAGCTTACGCAACCAGCCTCTCCCCCAACGCGCGATGCCTCCCACCAGGTCGACCCGAACGGTCAGGTGGAGGTCGCCGCCACCGAGCCCGGCGCCGGGTACCAGCAGGGACTGGCCGTCGTTAGCGCCCGAAGGCACGTGAACGTCCACGCCCTCGTAGTTCTGTACGCCACCGCGGCTCGCCTGCCACGGGGCGAGCGCGATCTCGTCGTGCACGTCGCGCCCGACGACCTTGGCGCTGTCTGGCAGCCGCACCTCCAGGTCGACGAGCAGGTCTCCTGGTGGAGAGCCCGGGCCGCCGAGCCCCCTGAGCCTGAGCTTGGTCGTGCTCCTGGCGCCGGCCGGGACGCTCACGTCGACGGCCGCTACGGAGCGGCGCACCCCACGCCCGTTGCAGGCCGCGCATGTGCCGTCGTACGTGTTGGCTGAGAAGGGCCCGGCGGTGCCGGCGACAGCGTCCTCGGCCACGACCCTGCCGCTACCGTGGCAGACAGCGCACACGCTGGGCCCCGGGACCCTGACTCGCCTGTTCGCACCGTGCACTGCCTCGCCCAGCGTCAGGTCGAGGGTCACCTCGCGCGTCTCGCCAGGCAGGAGCCCACTGCTTCTGAGCATCCCGGCGACCATCCCGAAGAGGGCATCGAACATGGCGTTCCCAGTGCCAGCGGTCCCGGTGACCCGCGTCCAGTCGATCGGGACCTCTGCCTCTGTGAACATCTCTCGCCACTGCTCGCCCGTGTAGGTGGGCGTCCGGGTGGTCCCTGCGACGCCGTGTCCGTAGCGGTCGAAGCGCTCACGCGTCTGAGGGTCTCGTAGTAGCGCGTACGCTTCGGAGACCTCCTTGAAGCGTTCCTCCGCCTGGGCATCGCCCGGGTTGCGGTCCGGGTGGTACTGCATGGCGCGTTGGCGGAACGCCTTCTTCACGGCCTCCGCATCGGCATCCCGTGGGACGCCGAGGACCTCGTAAGGGTCGCGCGGCATGCTACTCACGGGCTGATGATACATTACTTGAGCGTTACCGACTAAAGCCGCGGGGTCCGCCGAAGCGGGCCTTGCGTCCTGCCCGGCCATACTTCTGGCTGAGGCATAGGGGACCGGAGACGCGCTACCATCCGCCTCAAGAACGCCGACTGTGCGCCTCTTCGGGCGCCAATTAGGAGGTTAGGCGTGCGCAAGAGACTCTGGTTGGTCCTCCTGGTGGCGCTGGCTGTGCTCCTCGCCGGTTGCCGCAACGAGACGCAGAACCGCATCCGCCGTAGCATCCAGGACTTCACGGCGACGCGGATGTACATAACGATCTACTCGTACGACGGCAAGGAGGTCTTCAGCAGCGTCGTGGACGGTAAGGTCACGCGGTCAGGAACAGCCTCGGAAGGCTCTGGCGGCGAAGCTCAGGGCGCCTACATCTTCTGGTACGACGAGCGCGGGCGTTACCACCAGACCGACCTCCCTTACGTCCTGACGTCGTACGACATCAACGAGGATCCGGCGACGGGCGAGTAGCGCGCTGAAGGTTCGGTTAACCGACTTGTCGCCGCGCGTAGAACGTGGCGGTCAGGCACTTAGTAACTTGAGGAGCCAAGGAGGCCCGAAGTGAGAACCAAGCGCACCATCCTGGCAGCGGCTGCCGTCGTTGCCGGTCTTCTGCTCACGTCATGCACGGTCACCATCCAACCTTCGCCGGGGTTCACGATCACGCTGAACGACGTCGTGACCGAGTTCAGGCCCACCCGTGGCGTCGGCTCGACGTACTACGTCGGCGAAGAGGTGCGGTTCCTCATCACGACGACCCAGCCCGGTTACGTGACCCTGTCGGCTATCGATCCTGACGGCTCCGTATACGTCTTCTCACGGAACATCCTGGTGCCACTTGGCTCCTCCGTGCTCCCACTCGACAGCCAGCGCGTGGTCTACAACGCTGCGCCTCCGCGTGGTCACCACCGCATCCGCGTCACGTTCACGGCCAGGCCGACATCGGGCACCGTCGTCTACAGCGGTCGCCGTGGCGACTCCGAGTGGTCTGCCGCGATCGAGCTCGAGCTCAGGCAGGCTGACGTGCGGGACATCGCCGAGACGACCCTGGTCATCCGCTGACCTAGAAGGCGCTAGCACGTTGCAGGCCAAGGGGGCTGGATCGGCGGAAGACCGACGCTGGCGGCCCTTGAGGTAGAATGTGACCCAGTGCAGCGGTGCGCCCGTCGCGCCGCCCGCTGGAGGAACCTCCTTGGCAGGTCACAGTAAGTGGGCCCAGATCAAGCGCAAGAAGGCGGTCCTGGACCGTCAGCGCGGCAAGGTCATAAGCAAGCACATCCGTGCCATCCAGTCGGCCGTGCGTGCCGGCGGGAGCGGTGACGCGAGCGTCAACCTCCCGCTCAAGAACGCCCTCGCCGCGGCGAAGACAGACAACGTGCCCATCGACAACATCGATAGGGCGGTCGAGCGCGCCCTGGGTGGCGGTGAGGGCGGCAGTTTCGAAGAGGTGCTCTACGAAGGTTACGGCCCTGGAGGGGTTGCCATGCTGGTCGAGGCCCTCACGGACAACCGCAACCGCACGGTCGGCGAGGTGCGCCATGTGTTCAGCAAGCACGGTGGCAACCTCTCAGGGTCGACAGCCTGGCAGTTCGACACGAAGGGTCTGATCGTCATAGAGGGTGAGCACGACGGGCTCGAGGACGTGGCCATCGACCTAGGAGCCGATGACATCGAGGTCGAGGACGGCGCGCTGACCATCTACACGGCGCCCACCGACCTCTACGAGGTCGTCGATGGCCTGCAGACGAGGGGCTACGAGAGCGCGGTGGCACAGCTCACTCGCGTGCCACAGACACAGACCCTGCTCCCCGACGGTGACGTCCGCAAGGTCGTCAACCTCATGGAGGCTCTCGAGGACCTAGACGACGTACAGAACGTCTACACCACAGCGGACCTCGGCGACGCCGAGCTCGTCGGTCAGTAGCGTGAGAGAGGAAGCGAAGGTGGGCTTTCCGTCGGTCAAGTGGGACGACATACCGGCCATCACCGGTTCGCAGATGCAGCAGCTCATCATGCTGGCGACCGGCAAGTTCGGCCTCGACAACAGGGTCCTGGTGGAGCACACGGCCCGCAACCTGGTCAAGCTGGCCGAGAGCTCCGCTGACAGCGGTCCCGTGCTCGTCGTGGCCGGGCGCGGCAACAACGGTTCGGGCGGCCTCGCGGCCGCGCGGCTGCTGGCGGCGCGCGGCAGGCGCGTCTGGGTGGTACCGACCCACGAGGCCGAGAACTACTCAGGAACGCCCAAGGAGCAGCTCGAGCACCTCAAGCACTTCGACAAGGTGAAGGTCCGCAACAGCCTTCCCAAGATGAAGTTCTCCGTGATCATCGACGCCGCCATCGGCACGAACCTCGAGGGCCCGCCCAGGGGCAGGACGCTTGACGTGATCACGGTGCTCAACCACACCGGTGCGGACTGCTGCGTCATCTCCCTCGACGTCCCGACCGGGATGCTCTCCGACACCGGTGAGACGCCTGGCGACGTCGTCAAGGCGGACATCACCATGAGCGTCGCTCTGCCGAAGGTCGGCGTGAAGCCGGGCGGTAGCGTCGGGCGCCTCTTCGTCGGTGACCTGTCGTTGCCGGCCGGCCTGTTCGAGGCGCTGCGCATAGATAACGTCGCGCTGCCTGGTTACCTGACCGAGGTGGTCGGGTAGTTGTAGACCCAGTGGTCGTCTCGTTCCGACCTACAAGAAGGCGATGATCACCTCTAGAACCGTCGAGGCGGGCGTCCTGCTATCCTCCCGGCGTCTATGCAGGACGGCAACCTGCTCGAGCGTGAGAGCCTCCTCGAGGAGCTGAGGGCGCGCGCCGCGGCGGCGGCGGAGGGCTCCGGCAGCTGGGCATACACCTACTTCTTCCAGGCCTGGAAGAAGTACCCACACGGTGAGCTCGGTCTACGACTCGCCCGCACGGCAGAGGAGCGAGCTTCTACGCACGACAACCAGTACATGCGTGCCCGCGCGATAGGGGTCGCCGCCATGTCCCTAGCTGCCAACGCGCGTGTCGTCGCCGCCGGGAACGAGCTCGAGCGATCTATCCGGCTCGCCACCGAGCACGGCTATCACGACCTGACGATCCAGGGTATCCAGCAGGTCTCGTCAGGCTTCTTGGAGACCTTCAGAGGCAGGCGGGTCGACAGGCTCTTGGAGCGCGGAGTGGCCATCAGTCACGAGCTGGGACTAGACTGGTCGCTCGTCTTCATCCTCACGAACCAGGCCTTGTCGCACCTGCTGCAGGGACGTTGGACCGAGGCTGACGATGCCGCGGCACAGGTCCTCCGAAGTGTCAAGGTGTCCCCTACCTCCCGTATCTGGGTCACGCTCGTGAGGGCGCTCGTGCGCCTGCGGACGCTTACGGAGGGTCCGGGCGATGTCCTTCACGAGCTGGCGGAGTGCGCGCGGACGTCGCCACGGCTGTCCGTCATCGTCGCGATGCGGGCCGGCCTGGCCGAGGCAGCCATCGCTCGTGGGGACCCAGATGCCGCGCTCGCCGAGGTGGAGAGCGTGTACGCACGCGCTCTAGCAGAGGGCAGCCACTGGCATGTGGCGCAGCTGGCCTACTGGGCGTGGAGGGCGGGCGGTGACCCCCGGCTACCGGAAGAGGTGGACGGCCCATTCGCGCTCCAAGTCAGGGGCATGCCGCGGCGAGCTGCCAGGCATTGGGCGAGGCTCGGATGCCCTTACGAGCGGGCGACCGCACTCTCCGAATCGGACGATGTCGACGACCAGTTGGAGGCGTTGAGGTCGTTCGAGGACCTCGGAGCCAAGCCTGCGGCGAGCGCCCTGCTTCAGAGGATGAGGCGCGCCGGCGTGAAGGGCATTCGCCGCGGCCCGAAGCCGGCAACGAGGGAGAACCCGGCGGGGCTGACGCCCCGCGAACAGCAGGTCCTCGAGCTGATGGTCGGTGGCTTGCGTAACTCCGAGATCGCTGCACGCAACCGGGTCAGCTCACGCACCGTTGACCATCAGGTATCTGCGGTGCTCGGCAAGCTCGGGGTGAGGTCGAGAGCCGAGGCGGTCTCTGAGGCGTACCGCCTCGGCCTGATCGATCGGAACCCTGCCTGATCCCAGGTGGACGAAGCCTGTTAGCCCCTCAGTGCGACGCCGTGTCTCCCGAGCCGACCGAGCAACCCGCTGGGGCCTCGATCCCTTCCGTTATGCTCAAAGGACCCTCTGCTGGTAGCTCGAAGAAGGTCGCGATGATCACGGTCTCGCCGTCCGTAGGGTTGTACGCGCTGTGGACGTTGCCTCGCCCAGGGTCCCAGAACGCGTTCCCCGTCATGTAGTGGTGCTCGCTGCAGTCGTTCGCCGGCACGTAGATCAGCTCGCCCTGGGTGACGTTCACGACCACGGGGCCGGGATGGGTGTGCCACGGGAACACGGCTCCTGGTTGGATAGTGAACTTGGCGATCGCGGTGCGCGACGGCGCGTCGGTCTCCAGGTCCACGACCCCGGACCCTTGCAGTCCGATCGTCAAGGCCATGCTTATGTCGTCCGGGAACTCCGACCTGTCAGCGATCAGCTCCATGGCGATGGGGGGAGGGGCCGCCTGCGCGAGAAGGTCCGCGCCGCCGTGGGAAGCCCCGTGCACGTCGGCCGAGGTCGCTCCCAGGGACAGCGAGGCCACGATCAGGCCGAGAGCTGCGGTCGCCAGGGCCCTCAGCGCGAGCGTCGAACGGCGTACACTACCGGTCCTGTCTTGGTTGGTTGCTACGCGTGTTCTCATGGTTCCTCCCGTCTTACAGTTCCGTTTCGCGTCTACTCCGGTTCTCATCGGTCACTGCCTCTCCCGAGGTCGACGTCCCGGCCCTCCTCCTGCCACGCCTCGAAGCCGCCAGCGAGGTGTGCGACG
The DNA here is from genome assembly GCA_964517055.1 of uncultured bacterium. Taxonomy (GTDB): domain Bacteria; phylum Deinococcota; class Deinococci; order Deinococcales; family Trueperaceae; genus DASRWD01. The sequence goes on from CAZFAQ010000046.1 coordinate 13,121, forward strand.
TCTTGGTATCCGAGCTCCTTGAGCGACCTCGCGCCCAGCGCCGAACGTGCTCCGGCCGAGCAGTAGAGGATCACCCGTCGCTCCGGTCTCAAGGCCGCTAGGTGGTAAGGGGTCGCCGGATCGGCGCGGAACTCGAGCATGCCGCGTGGGACCTGGATCGCTCCCGGGATCGTCCCAGCCTCGGTCTCGTCGGGCTCACGGATGTCGACGAGGACCACGTCGCCTCGTTCTAGCTCGGCTGCGACGGCGCTCGGCCCCAGGTTCTCGACCTCATCCTTCGCCCTGTCGACGATCTCCATCACTCCTGCCATGGTCGCTGTCTCCTCTGCCGGCGCAGTAATGCTGAAGTGGGGCGGCCGCTTCCCGCATCGGCGCAAGCGCCTACGTTGCTTCGCGAGGTGCCTATGCTGAGCGGTGGCAAGAGACGACCATGCGGGCACCACGTGCTCGTGGCATCGGCGGCGCCCGCACGTAAGGTTCCCGTCATCGCTGTTGCCCTAGCGTCGGCGCGTGAGCACGGCCAGCTACACGCCCGGTGTGACCGACAGCCAGGTCTCGGGGACCCGCTACGCCCAGGAGTGGCGTCGCACGCTGCTGGCCTTCATCCCGTTCGGCGCCATGGCGTTCTTCGTCGGCTGGGCGCTGGAGCTCCCGAGCGGACAGGCGACCGGGTTCGACATGGTCATGTACCCGCTCATGGGCACGATGCTAGTGGCCCTCGAGGTGTTGCTGGCGTTCCGTAGGGACAGCCTCACGCTCGTGGTGCTCGCCATCATCGGGGGCGCCAGCACCTTCTTCTTCCTCAAGCTGGGCTGGCTGCTGTTCCTGGCACCTGCCGGGACCGACCTTCAGTCGCAGTTCACGGAGACGCTGTTCTGGATCCCCGTCGTCTACCTACTGTCCTTCGTCCTCGAGGAGGCGCGCCTGGGCCAACAGGTAGTCGTCGGCTTCACCGTGGGCATGATCGCCCTCGCCGCGGCCTACGCGCTGCCTGGACTGTTGGCGGGCGAGGTGAACTGGGGTGTCGTCTACGCCCTGATCGAGCTGAACCTCGCGAACACCGTGTTCCTCGCCCTGACCTCCGCGTTCATCCGCTTCAAGGAGAACTACACGCGCACCCGCGCCCGTATGGAGGAGGCCGAGAGGCACGCCTACCACGACGCCCTGACCGGCCTCGCCAACCGCATCCGCCTGGATGACGAGCTGGAGCGCCGCATCGCGAGGGCACGTGACACGGGAGGGCGCATCGCCGTCATGTACCTGGACGTCGACGGCTTCAAGGTCGTGAACGACACGCTCGGTCACGAGGCCGGCGACCTGCTGCTCAGGTCGATGTCGGGGCGCCTCTCCGAGCACCTAGGCGACGCCGACCTGATGGCCCGAATGAGCGGCGACGAGTTCGTCATCGTGCTCGATGACGTCGGCAGCCCACAGGCGGCTGTGTTCGCCGCCCGCAAGCTACAGGCCGCCCTGGTGACGCCCTTCGAGCTCCAGGAACTCTCCCATCACGTGAGCGTAAGCATAGGGATCTGCCTCTATCCCGACGACGCGCCGGACGGCCCGACGCTGCTGAGGCACGCCGACTCCGCCATGTACCGCGTCAAGCGCTCAGGCAAGAACGGCGTTCAGCGCTACCGCGACGACTCCGACGCCCAGGTCGAGAGGCAGCGCAACCTCGAGCGCGAGCTCAGGACGGCGCTCAGCACGGACATGCAGCAGCTCTCGCTGGTCTACCAGTCGATGCACGACCTGGATACGGGCGAGCTCAAGAAGGTCGAGGCGTTGGCCAGGTGGCACCACCCGAAGTGGGGCCACGTCGGACCCCACGAGTTCATACCTATCGCAGAGCGCAGCGGCCTCATCGTCACGCTCGGCGAGTGGGTGCTGCGGGAGGCGTGTCGCCAGTCGAAGGCCTGGGAGTCCATGTCTGGGCGCGGCGTCGTGGTCTCGGTCAACGTGTCCGCCACGCAGTTCGCGCACCCTGCCTTCTTCCGCACGGTCGAGGCGGCGCTGGAGGATCACGCCCTTCAACCCGAGCTGCTCGAGATCGAGCTGACCGAGGGAATCGTCATGCACGGGGTCGACCACGTCGTCGAGACGCTCCGGCGCCTCCAGCGCCTGGGCGTGCGGATCGCCATCGACGACTTCGGCACCGGCTACTCGTCCTTCGCCTACCTGCGCGACCTGCCCATCGACACGGTCAAGATCGACCGCAGCTTCGTTAGGGACCTCGGCTCTCCCCTGCACGCCCCACAGTTCGCGTTGGCGCTCGTCGAGGCCATAACGCACGTCGCCAAGCACCTGGACCTCGTGCTCGTGGCCGAGGGCATCGAGACCGAGGCTCAGCGCAGCGTGTGCAAGGACCTAGGCTGTCATCTCGGGCAGGGCTACCTGTTCTCGAAGCCTCTGAGCGCGGCCGATATGCGGCCGTTCCTACGCATACCGGTCACCGAGGAGCGGCTCATCGGCGAGACCCTCATCAACTGACTCGAGCCACAGGGTCATCGCCCCCACCGGACGGCCCTCGGCCCTGGCCTCGCAGCGGTAGCGCGCCGCCTTGGGCGCGTCCTGATGCCCGCCGAAGCCCTGCCTCGCGGCCCCGAACACCACCCGTTCGCCGGCCCATGCCAGGTCACTAGCCTCGACCTCGCCGCGGACGACCCGGAAGCTACCTGCATCGTGCAGCCGTCCTGCAAGGTAGGAGAGCTGTCCCATCAGCACGGCGACCGGCAAGGCAGGGTGCCCTTCGAAGTGGCCGGCGCACGCGCTGACCGGGACCCTCTCAACCACCTGCTCGACGTGGGAAGACGTGCCCGTCCAACCGGCCTGCAGGAGGGAGCCGTACGGGCTCGGGACGGCAGGCGTCGGCTTGGCGTTGACCCTGAACAGCCTCTCGAAGGCGCTCTCGGTCAGCACGGTGTAGTCGATCGTGAACTCGGCCAGCCTGGCTCCACCAACCGTGGCCGTCACGTGCGACTTCAGCGACCGCTTGTCCAGGTCGACAGGACGACCGACGAAGCGCACAGGAGCCCCGTGGGGCGCACTGTTCGGGACGTACCTGCACTCCGCACGACGCGCAAGGTAGTAGCGACGTCTGTCGTCGGATTGGCTCATGGCGCCAGCGCTGAGCCCAACGATCGCGGCGTGCCTGCCCAGCTCGGCAGCCGGCATCGGGCCGACCTCGCCGTTGGCGGGTGACTCGGCCGAGGCGGTCGCGTGTAGTTCGAGGCCCTCGTTCGAGAGGTCGCTCAGAGCGAAGTACGGCGGTCGCACGCCGATACGAGAAGTGACGTCGATGACCGACGTACGGTCCTCGGTCACTGGTAGGTGTAGCCACTGCGAAGACATGAAAGGCGAGCCTATCCCGGTGGGCGCCGACCTCGGAGCGACGTATGCCGCACGAGAGGCAGGCGCGTTCCGACCGCGAGCCCTGAGCGGGCTATCGAAGCTGGGTGGGGCCTCGTAAGTAGGCTCCCGACCGCCTGCGAGTGACGACCGGGAGCCCCTGGTTGGTAGGCGCGGGCAGGATTGAACTGCCGACCTCTACAGTGTCAATGTAGCGCT
>CAZFAQ010000047.1:0-15961 GCA_964517055.1 uncultured bacterium
GGTGAATCGAGGTTTTGCAGACCTCTGCCTTACCACTTGGCTACGGCGCCAAGGCGAACGGCAGTGTACCACCTCGTCTCGGAGGGGTGTCAACGACAGAGAACGCCTTGACCGGGGCTATCGTTCTCGGCCTGGACGCCTCTCACCGACCGGCATGCGAGCGCCGCGAAGACGCCGCCCCCCGGAGCCGGGCGGGGAGTTGGGGGCGCGTTAGACTCGGCTGATGCCTGGCCAGGTCAAGCGCTTCGCCCACCTCCATCAACACACCGCTTTCTCGCTCCTGGACGGCGCTGCTCGGATCTCCGAGCTCGTCAAGTGGGTCAAGGAGGTCTCTCCGGACGACCCGGCCGTCGCGATGACTGACCACGGCAACATGCACGGGGCCATCGAGTTCTACAAGACGTGCGTCTCGAAGGGCGTCAAGCCCATCATCGGCTTCGAGGCCTACGTGGCCCCAGGCTCCCGGTTCGAGAAGCGCCGCGGCTCGGCCAAGCTCGATGGCGGCTACTACCACCTCACCCTCCTGGCCAAGGACTTCGAGGGTTACCAGAACCTCTGCCGGCTCACGAGCCGGGCCTACCTCGAGGGCTTCTACATGAAGCCGAGGGTCGACATGGAGCTCCTGCGCGAGCACTCACGCGGCGTCATCGCGCTGTCAGGCTGCCTCGGCGCGCAGGTCCCGAGGGCGATACTTGACCTGGGCCCCGACGAGGGCGAGCGGCTGTTCAAGGAGCACCTGGACATCTTCGGGTCGAACTTCTTCGTGGAGATCCAGGACCACGGCCTGGAGGAGCAGAAGCGCCTGAACCCAGTGCTGAAGGACCTGGCAACGCGCTACGGCGTCGGCCTTGTGGCCACCAACGACGGTCACTACGTCAAGCGCGAGGACGCGCATGCCCACGACGTGCTGCTGGCCATCCAGACCAAGGAGATGGTCTCCAACGAGGACCGCATGCGGTTCCCGTGCGACGAGTTCTACGTCAAGTCGCCGGCGGAGATGGCCGCTGCCATCCCCGACAGCGACTACCCGGGCGCCATCGACAACACAGGCACCATCGCCGACATGGTCACGCTCGAGCTGCCCATCGGCAACAAGCGGGTCTATCAGATGCCGGAGGTCAAGCTGCCGGAGGGCGTGACCCTCGCGGACCAGCTCAGGGTCGATGCCTACCGCGGGCTGATGCAACGCTACCCGTCTCTGACGGAGTCGGTGATGCGCGAGTACCTGTCGGTCGCGGGCGAGGACGAACGCACGCAGGAGGCCCTCGCCGTGCTGCCGCAGGGAGCCAGGCCGGAGACCGCCGACATAGGTGACGTGCTGCTGGCCCTGGCCAAGGCGGGAGAGAAGAGCCGTCTCACCCCGGAGGAGCTCGCGGGGGATGACCACGATGCCCTCAGGCTCCAGGGCGGTTACAGCTACCCGCACGTCGCCAGGCTGAGAGACCGTCTGCCGGAGGCCGGACAGAGGCGTGCAGAGGACGCAGACGCCTGGACGGTACTGGAACGTTGCGAGTACGAGCTCGCCGTGATCGTCTCGATGGGGTTCGCCGACTACTACCTCATCGTCGCGGACTTCATCAACTGGGCGAAGGACCAGGCCATCAGCGTCGGCCCCGGCCGAGGCTCCGGTGCCGGCTCGATCGTCGCGTACGCCATCGGGATAACGAACATCGACCCGCTCCGCTTCGGGCTCCTCTTCGAGCGCTTCCTCAACCCGGAACGAATCTCGATGCCCGACTTCGACATCGACTTCTCGGACGTCAGGCGCGGCGAGGTCATCGACTACGTGCGCGAGAAGTACGGCGACGAGCGCGTCGCCCACATCGCCACGTTCGGGACCATGGCTTCTCGCGCGGCCATCAAGGACGCAGCCAGGGTCCTCGACGTCCCGTACGCCGAGTCCGACAGGGTGAGCAAGCTCGTCCCTGTGGTGCAGGGCCGCAGCGTGAAGATCGACGAGGCGCTCCAGGGCGTGCCGGAGCTACGCGAGCTGTACGAGCAGGGCGCCAAGAGCTACATAGACGTCGCGCGCACGCTCGAGGGTCTCACGCGGCACGCGTCCGTACACGCCGCGGGCGTCGTCATCGCGCGTGATCCCGTGATGGACCTCGCCCCGGTCTTCAGGACCGGGGACGGTCCGGTCGTCGTCCAGTACGACATGAGCTCCGTCGAGGAGCTCGGCTTCGTGAAGATGGACTTCCTGGGCCTGAGGACCCTTTCGTTCATCGAGGCCGCGCTTCGCATCGTCAAGGACTCTCGCGGCGTCGAGCTCGACCCCGACGCGTTCCCTCAGGACGACCCCGCTGTGTTCGAGCTCCTCTCGCGTGGCGACGCCGCGGGCGTGTTCCAGTTCGAGTCGCCGGGCATGGTCGACACGCTGAGGAAGCTAAAGCCGACCCGTATCCAGGACCTCATCGCCGTCAACTCGTTGTACCGGCCAGGGCCGATGGAGAACATCCCCGCCTACATCCGCCGGCACCACGGCCAGGAGGCCGTGGACTACTCCGACTTCCCCAACTCGGCAGGGATCCTCTCCCCCATCCTCGAAGAGACGTACGGCATACCCGTCTACCAGGAACAAGTGATGCAGATCGTGCAGGCCGTGGCTGGCTACACGCTCGGTCAGGCCGACATCATGCGGCGCGCGATGGGCAAGAAGAAGGCCGACGAGATGGAGCTGCAGCGCTCCGTGTTCCGTGATGGGGCGGGCAAGAACGGCATCGACGCGCGCGAGGCCGACCGCATCTTCGACCTCTTGGAACGCTTCGCCAGCTACGGCTTCAACAAGTCGCACGCGGCCGCGTACGTCCTGCTCTCCTACCAGACGGCTTACCTCAAGGCGCACTACCCCGTAGAGTTCGCCGCCGCCCTGCTCACGGTCGAGCGCGGCGACTCAGACAAGGTCGCCCAGTACGTAGGGGACGCCAGGCACATGGGCGTCGACGTCCTGCCGCCCGACATCAACCTGTCGCGGGCTGACTTCACGCCGGACGGACCGGTGGTGCGCTTCGGGCTGTACGGCATCAAGAACGTCGGCGAGGCGGCGGTCGACCACGTGATCGCTGAGCGGGCGCGCGGTGGGCCGTTCAAGGACCTGTTCGACTTCTGTGCTCGGGTAGACACGACGCTCGTGAACAAGCGCGCCGTCGAGTTCCTCGTCAAGGCTGGAGCGATGGACGGGCTCGGCGCCGCTACCGCTGGCAGGCCCCGGTCTCGGGAGGAGTCCCTGGAAGCCAGGGCAGCCCTGCTTGCCAACCTCGACGTTGCCGTTCGCTGGGGTGCAGCCAAGCGCGAGCAGGCCTCTAGCGGCCAGTTCGGACTGTTCGGTGACGCCGAGGTCGCTCCTCCGCAGCTCGAACCATCCGAGGACGTCGACGAGCTGGCGTTGCTCCGCTTCGAGAAGGAGGCGCTGGGCATCTACCTCTCGTCTCACCCGATGGCCTCGTACCCCGGCCTCGTCGAGGCGGCAACATGTAACGTCTCCGAGGTCGACGAGCACTTCAGGAGAGCCGTGGAGAGCGGGAACCAGGGCCGCGTCAAGCTGGCCCTGTCTGGGCTGGTGCAGAACGTGGTCAAGAGACCGACACGGAAGGGCTCGATGATGGCCCGCTTCGAGCTGGCCGACGAGACCGGGAGCCGCGAGGTCGTGGCGTTCGGGCGCACCTACGAAGACGTCGCCCCGCTTCTCGAGGAAGACGTTCCCGTCGTGGCGGTCGTTGAGGTCTCCGATGACGGGGACGCCACCCGGCTCGTGGCCGACCGGCTGGTCCGCTGGGACAAGCGCGGAGAGGACGGCCTGCCGGTCCCCGAGGTCGCGGTGGTGACCTTCAGCCTCGACGGCGTCGCGGAGCACCAGCTGCTCGAGTTCAGGTCGATGCTCGACGAGCTGAGCGGCCGTACGCCCGTACGCCTGGCCGTGAGCACTCACGACGGCCGGTACCTGTACGACATCGACGGTGCGGCGGTGGACGCGGCGCGGATCGAGGACCTACATGCGACCTGCCCATGGCTTCGCGCCGCGGTGACCGTCGACAAGAAGGCGCTGGTCGCGCCTCGCTCCGGACGGGACAGGTTCGACCGGCGCCACAGACAGACGCCGGTCGAAGTGCCGTTCTGACCGCCACCTAGCCCCCCAGGAGGCGGTTACGGCCGAGTGGTTGGTGCCGCCCGGAGCGCTCACGGGGTCGGCGAGCGAAGCGCCCGGTCGGGCGCGGACATGACTACCTGATGCCGATGCCCACCTGCGTCTGACGAAGCCCGTCTGAGTGGGTCTGCCGTAGCGCCTCGACCTGCGTGGCCCTCGTCGAGTCGAACTGGGTCTGGCGCGAGGAGTCGAACTGGGTCTGGCGCGTCGACTCTGCCTCCGAGCGTCGTCCGACGTCCACCTGCGTGGCAGCCATCTTGAACGCCTGGCTGCTGGTCGCGGCCGCGTAGCCCGTCTCGTACGTGATCACGCCATCGGCGTAGAGCTCGGCGAGGTGGTCGTCGAACGACTGCATGCCGTCGAGCCTGGCCTCCTTGAGCACGTCGTAGAGCTCCGAGGTGCGCTCCTCGTCTCTCACCATGTCCTTGACGCGGAGGGTGCCCTTGAGGATCTCGGTCGCGGCCACGCGGCCGCCACCCACCCTCGGCAGGAGGCGCTGCGAGACGATGCCGACGAGCGACTCCGCGAAGAGCACCCGCGCGGTCTCGCGCTCGTGCGGCGGGAAGAGCTCGATCATGCGGTTGATGGTGCGCACGGAGTCCTGCGTGTGCAGCGTGCTGAACACCAGGTGGCCGGTCTGGGCGGCGGACAGAGCCGCCGCGGCGGTGGCGTGGTCTCGGATCTCACCGATCATGATCACGTCGGGGTCCTGACGCATCGCAGAGACGAGCGACTCCGAGAACGAGGGCGCGTCCATGCCGATCTCGCGCTGGACGACGATCGAGTTCTTCGAGCGGTGCAGGTACTCGATCGGGTCCTCGACCGTCACGATCATCCTTGACTGGTCCGTGTTGATCTCGTCGACGACGCGGGCGAGGGTCGTCGACTTGCCTGACCCTGTTGGCCCGGTGACGAGCACGAGACCCTTCTCCTGGACCTTGAAGTGGTCGATCGTCTCCTGCGGCAGGTTGACGACCTGCAAGGCGCTCTCGTCCGAGTTGATGATCCTCAGGACGGCGCTGACTGAGCCGCGCTGCTTGAACAGGTTCACGCGGAACCTGCCCAGACCGGGGACGCTGTACGCGAGGTCGACCTGGTGCTTGGTGTCGAACAGTTGCTTGTGATGCTCGTCGCACATCAGGTCTATCAGCGCCTCGGTCGAGCGCGGCGTCAGCTTGACGTCGTTCATCGGCGTGAGCTTGCCGCTGACTCGCATCATCACCGGCAGAGGCACATGGAGGTGGATGTCGGACGCGCCAGCGTCTATCGCCTGCTTCAGGAGCTCGTTGAACCGCATGACATGGAACTTATCTGCCTGCCACTTACAGGGCTCTCGCCTGATTCTTACGCCGCTCTTACTCCCGCCCCGCGAACCGCCCAGTACACTAGGCGGCCATGCACCCCATCAGCGAGACAGCGCTCGCAGGGCTTTGCCCTGCCCCGACCTACGGACGGTCGAAGCCATGAGGATCGTCGCCCTCCTCCTCGCCGTTGCCCTCATCGTCATCAGCGGCTTCTGGCTGGCCAGGGACCGCTCGGCCGGCGCCGGAGGAGGCGGTGCGGGCGACGTCGCCTCGCAAGCCGCGGGTGAGGACGGCGCGGAGCAAGCGGACGAGACCGGTGGACAGGGGCAGGGCGAGGACGCCGTGCAGGAGAGCTCTGGCCCGTTGCCCGCAGGCTACGAGACCGTCGACTACCTCTCCGAGGAGCCCAGGCGTGTCTTCGATGGCCCTAGCGACGTGCTGGAAGAAGGCGTCGATTACGTCGCCACGATCCGCACCAACCGAGGGGACATCGTCGTCGACCTCTACGAGGACAGGACGCCGGTCACGGTGAACAACTTCGTGTTCCTGGCGCTCAACCGCTACTACGAGCGCGTGCCGTTCCACCGGGTCATCGACGGCTTCATGGCGCAGACCGGCGACCCAACTGGCACCGGCACCGGCGGACCGGGCTACCAGTTCGAGGACGAGATCGTTCCGGGGCTCGGGTTCGACAGGCAGGGCCTGCTTGCCATGGCCAACGCCGGCCCCGGCACGAACGGCTCCCAGTTCTTCCTCACCTTCGACGCGACACCGTGGCTCGACGGCGCGCACACGATCTTCGGCGAGGTGATCTCGGGCGAGGGCCTGCTCGACGAGATCACGCGCGTCGACCCGCAGCAGCCGAGCGCCGTCGCCCTCACTTCCGACAGCCTCGAAGACCTTGCGGCCAATGGCGTAGAGCTTCCGGGCGACGATGACCAGACGGTCGAGGACGCCATCGTCGAGGCGCTGGGCACCGCTCCCGTCGCCGGTCAGTCGTTCACGGTCGCGGGCTACCGTGCCGTGCTTGGATCTTCAGGTGGCCAACCGGCTTACGGGTTCTTCCTGGAGCCAGACGAGATCGAGAGCGTCATCATCGGCGCTAAGGAGTAGACATGACAGACATGAGTGCCGGAGACGGCGGATACAAGACCCTGGACACCCTCAGTAGCGAGCGGCAGACCCGCTTCACGGGGCCGGAGAAGGTCCTCGAGGCGGGCGGCGACTATAGGGCCGTCATCGAGACCAGCAAGGGCCGCATCGTCATCGACCTGTTCCAGGACGACGCTCCCCAGACGGTCAACAACTTCGTGTTCCTGGCCCGCAACGGCTACTACGACGGCGTCAAGTTCCACCGTGTCCTAGAGGACTTCATGGCCCAGACCGGCGACCCTACGGGCACCGGACGCGGCGGGCCAGGCTACGAGTTCGGCGACGAGTTCAAGAGCCACCTCCGCCACGACGCCAAGGGCGTCGTCAGCATGGCCAACGCCGGCCCCGGGACCAACGGCTCGCAGTTCTTCATCACCTTCATCCCGACGCCGTGGCTGGACGGCAAGCACACGGTCTTCGGCCGAGTACTGGAGGGCGAGGACGTCCTCGACCGCATCCAGCGGGTCGACCCGGGGCGCCCAGGCGGCCCGCAGCCAGACGTCATGGAGCGGGTGACGATCCAGCAGCGCTGAGTCGACTCAGAGGTCGATAGCCGGCACCTTCAGCGTCCTGCGTCGGGCGTGCTCGGCGAGGTGCGATACGAACGCGTCCGCCGGCACGCCTTTGCGCTCCGGCTCCTGTCGGCTGCGGAACGACACGGTGTCGGCCTGCTCCTCCTGGTCGCCGACGATGGCGATGTACGGCACCTTGTAGAGCTCGGCGTCGCGGACCTTGGCGTTCATGCGCTCGTTGCTCTCGTCCACCTCGCTGCGCAGCCCGGCGTCCTTCAGCCTGCTACGTAGCTGACGCGCGTACGCCACGTGCCTGTCGGCTATCGGCACGATCCGGACCTGCTCCGGAGCTAGCCACACGGGGAAGTCGCCCGCGAAGTGCTCGATGAGGAACCCGATCAGCCGCTCGTGGGTGGCCAGCGGCGCGCGGTGTAGGCACAGCGGCGTCTTGCGCTCGTTGTGCTCGTCGACGTACTCGAGCCCGAAGCGTTCAGGGACCGCGAAGTCGACCTGGTTGGTCGCCAAGGTGAACTCGCGCCCGATGGCGCTCTTTATCTGCACGTCGATCTTGGGGCCGTAGAACGCGGCCTCGTCCTCGGCCTCGACGAACGGCACCCCAGCCTTGGTGAGGACGTCGCGCACCAACGCCTCGGTCTTGAGCCAGAGCTCAGGGGCGTCGACGTACTTCTTGCCTAGCCCTTCGGGAGCGTGCTTCGAGAGCCGCATGACGTACTCGTCGACGCCGAACAGCTCGAAGTACCGGCGGTAGAGCTCGACGACGGCCAAGAACTCGTCCTCGAACTGGTCCTCGGTGCAGTAGATGTGCGCGTCGTTCATCTGCATCGACCGCACGCGCATCAGGCCCATCAACGCGCCCGAGTCCTCGTAGCGATAGCACGTGCCGTACTCGGCCAGGCGCAACGGCAGGTCGCGGTAGCTACGTGGGCGGGCGGCGAAGATCTTGTGATGGAAGGGGCAGTTCATCGGCTTGACGTAGTAGCGCTCGCCGGCCTCGAGCTCCATCGGTGGGTACATGTCCTCCTGGTAATGAGCCAGGTGGCCCGAGATCTCGTACAGCCGCTGCTTGGCCAGGTGGGGCGAGCGCACGCGGTCGTAGCCGCCCTCGTCCTCCACCTCCTTGGCCAGCCGTTCGATCTCGTCGACCATGACGGCGCCGCGAGGCAGCCACAGCGGCAGGCCCGGGCCAACGTCCTCGTCCAGGACGAAGATGTCCAGCTCGGCGCCGAGCTTGCGGTGGTCGCGTTTCTTCGCCTCCTCGAGCTGCCAGAGGTGATGCTCGAGCTCCTCCTTGGTAGCGAAGGCGACGCCGTACACGCGCTGGAGCATGGGCCTGGTCTCGTCGCCACGCCAGTACGCGCCCGCCAGGCTCATCAGCCTGAAGTGCGGCGTGACGGCGCCCGTGGACGGGACGTGCGGGCCACGGCACAGGTCGGTGAAGCCCTCTTCCCCACCCTGCTCGTAGAAGGTGATGGTCTCGCCCTCTGGCAGGTCCTGGATCAGCTCGACCTTGTACGGGTCGCCTTGCGCCTCGTAGCGCTGCAGGGCCCGGTCGCGTGGCAGCGCGTACTTCCTGAGGGGCAGGTCGGCCCTGACGATCGCGCGCATGCGCTCCTCGAGCGCCTCCAGGTCGTCGGGCGAGAGGCTTCTAGGCAGGTCGAAGTCGTAGTAGAAGCCGTGCTCGATGACGGGGCCGATGCCCATCTTCACGGCACCGGCCGGGAAGCCCTCGGCGACCATCATCTCGCGCACAGCCTGCGCCAGCACGTGTGCCAGTGTGTGCCGCTGTAACGTGATCGCGTCGGTGTCCTTGCGGGTCACGACGGTCACCTGAGAGCCGTCGGGGACGCTCGTCTGCAGGTCAGACAACCTCTCGTCGTAGCGCACGCCGAGGGCTGCCTTGGCTAGCCCGGGCCCGATCGCGGCCGCGAGGTCGGCACCGGTGGCACCCTCCTCCAGCCGCAGCTCCTTACCATCCGGGAGAGTCACTCGCACCTGCATAAGGGGCGAGTATAGCGCCCGTCCCGCCGCTGTCATGGCGTCGAACGCGGGGCCCGCTCCCGGGGCCTACCGATGCCGGACGTGACGCCGTCATGCCCCTCTCGGCCGGGACGCCTGGCGGGTTATCGTTGGCCGTGCACCTCGTAGCCTGCGTATGCGACGACGCCACGGCCCACGCCGTCAGGTCGTTCCGTGACGCTACCGACAGGTTCTACCTGCACCCCGTCAAGCCCGGCTCGATGGCGGACGTCGTCACGGGCCTCAAGAGCTTGGAGTTCGCCGGTGCCATGGTCCTCGACGAGGCCCGCCAGGCCGAGGCCCAACGCCTCGCCGACCGCAGCTCTCTCGACGCCCAGGAGCTGGGCGCCGCCGACACCCTCACGGTCACCCAGGCCGGCATCATGGCCGACCACTGCCTCGGTCGGGCGCTGGCTGCCGTGCTCGTGGCTCACAGGTGGGACGGCGCGGGGGCGCGCGTCGTGGTGCTCGGCTCGGGAGCGACAGCTCGGTCGGTGGCGCGTGAGGCCGTCAGCATGGGCGCCAGCGCGCTCACGGTACTCGCGACGGACCGGGTCGCCGCGGAGCGCATGCTGCCCCATGGCTCCGCTGGCACAGCCATGCTGGCCAGGGCCGCTGTCGACCCGGTGGCGCCAACGATGCTCGAGCAGGCTGACCTCGTCGTGCGCGTCGACCAGGCTCTGAGCATCCCGGCCCAGCTTCTCGGACCTCACCTGACGCTCGTCGACCTGGTGCCCGAGGTCGTCTCGCCTCTCCGTAGGCAGGCGATGGGGGCAGGCGCCCTGACGTTCAACATGCGCGACGTCGAGGCGCACCGGCTCGAGCTGGGCCTGACGCAGGTGCTTGGCGGTCCGGTCGGGATCGAGCCGCTCATGACGCTCTTCCACGCCCTTTAACTTCACACCCCGTAGAACGTGGCCGCGGCTCTCACCCCGTCTCATGCCCGCGGGTAAGACTTCGTCCCGATGCCGCTTGCTCGTGCCCGCCTGACAGGCGCGTTGCTCCTCGTCGCCCTCAGCCTGCTCTCACTGGGAGCCCGGGCCGCCGCCCAACCGCTCGTAGAGACGCTGTTCAGGCTCCCCGGCGCTACGGCCACGGTGCAGGGCGACGCGATCACGATCACCTACGGAGGGTCTCAGGACACTTACGTCGCCGGTCTCGGATGGTTGTCGGGATCTTCGGAGGACCCGCCCGTCGTCGCCGGTAGCGACGTGCTCGTGACCGGTGCGATGCTGGAGGCTCTCGGCTTCGCCGGCCCGCGTCTCGAGGCGGTCCGCACGTCCGGGGACGCTCAGGTGCGCATCGTCCTCGACGTCCCGTCCCTCGACCCTTCGCAGTTGTCATCGCTCGCGGGCCGGGGTGCCGTCGACGAGGGCGAGGCCCTGGTCACGACGCTGCCGCCACTGGTCCTGCCCGCGGTCCAGCCGGAGGAGCTGGCTGGGGTCGAGGTGAGCCTCTCCTCGACGGACGTCGGGACGAGCGTGAGGCTCGTCGGCCCAGCCTTCACGTACGAGCGTTTCGTGCTCGCCGACCCTACGAGGGTCGTCCTCGACGTGACTCCCAAGCGGTCGCTCGACCAGCCGGAGGTCACGAGGGAGCTGACGACAGGGGTCGAGTACAGGCGTTTCAACTACCCGACGGCCGGTGGCGGCTCGGTGGTGCACGTCGTGAGCGTGGCACCCCGCAGCGGTGAGTTCCGGGTCGTGGGCGAGAGCCAGGTGCCGCGCACGGTCACTCAGCTCGCCTCCGGAGGGCTGGTCGCTCTCAACGCCGGCTACTTCGACACGGCGACCTTCGAGGCGATCGGGTACCTGCTCGTCGACCACGGCCTGCTGTCGTTCCCCAGCCGGGGCCGCGCCAGCATCGCGTTCGGCGGCGGCGAGCCCGTCATCGATCGGGTCAGGGCGACCGTGAACCTACACACCAGCTACGGCCTGATCGAGGTGGGCGCCGTCGCCAACGGTGTCGGTGTCGTATCCACGCCTGGGGCCTTGGCTGGCCGGCCGGACATGGGTGTCCTCGTCGTGGACGACGGCGTCGTGCTGGAGAACAAGGTCGGGCCCCGTCAGGTCCCGGCGGGCCACGACTCATACGCTCTCGTCTACCCGCCGACCAACCGCGACCTGGCGCTTCTTGACACCGGCGACAGGGTGGCGATCGACGCTCGGATAGACCCGCCTGGCTTCGAGTTCGCACGCTACGCCGTCGAGGCCGGGCCCCTCCTCGTCAAGGACGGCATGCCGGCCTACGAGCCGGTACTCGAGGGCTTCGCGACCGGCCAGCGCATCCTCGACGGGCTGACCCAGCAGGCGGCCATCGGCGTGCGGCCTGACGGGACCACGCTGCTCGTCGTGGCCGAGACGATGCGGGCCGACGAGCTCATCGGGTTGTTCCTCGCCCTAGGCGCGTCGGACGCGATGCGTCTGGACAGCGGCAGCAGCACCACCCTGGTCGTCGGCGGTGACGTCGTGAACCGCAGCTCACAGAGGCGCGTCGTGAGCGCGATCGTGTTCCTCCCGAACGACCGCTGAGTAGGCAGCCTCCAGGCCCGCAGAGTGCGCCTAAGCTCGTGCCCTGCGCAGCACCGGCCCGCGCGTTACCCGCCGCTATACTTCGCCCGTGAACGCCCGGCTCCCACGCCCTCTCATGGCGTTGCTCATCGCCTTCGGCATGACGTTGGCGCCGTCCGCCTTGGCTCAGGTGCAGGTCGAGATGGAGATAGGGATCGGCGGGAACGTCGTCGTCGGGGCGTGGAACCCGCTCAGGGTCGTGGCGCGCGACGTCCCCATCGGTAGCCGCCTCGAGGTGACAGTGGACCACGGCTCGCTGCGCGAGGGGCAGGTGCCCTTCACCCTCAGTTTGCCGGTCGCCGGTGGACCGGGGCTGTCGGTCGTCGAGCGGTCCGTGTACGTCGCGCCGTTCAGCTCCGTCGCGTGGGCCGTCGTCGGGCCGAGCGGGGTCGTTGCCAGCGGGGCCATCCCGGGTAGGGACCAGGACTCGACGCCGCTGGACGTCGTGCTGAGCCGCGAGAGCGGAAGCTACGCCGGCGCGTTCCCGCCAGAGGCCCGGGTCGTGGACGCGCTCGCGTCGGAGCTGCCGCTCGACGTCGCTGCCTACGACGGCGTGCGCAGCATGATCATCGACGGCAGCACGGTAGCGCCGCGGCTGGCCGCTCTGGCCGCCGCCGCCGCCGCGGGCGCGGTCGTCGTCCTAAATGGTCCGCTCCCACAGAGCCACGCCGAGCTCGAGCTGCTCCTTGGCGATCGTGGCGGACGCCTCGGCGCCGGCAGGGTGCTGGCCAGCGACGGGTCACCTGCCGACATCGCGCGGCTCGTCGACTCCAACGTCTCGCTTCCCGCTGGCGCGCTCGCCGAGGCCGCCGCCGCCACGCCGCTCGTCTCTCCAGACCCGCAGCTCAGGCAGCAGCTCGTCATCGTCTTCGCCGTGGTCTTCTCCCTCGCCGCGGTGCTGTTGACACGCGCCTTCGGTGGGCCGGGTCTGGTCTCCGCAGCGCTGGTCGCCGGCCTGCTGTCGGTGGCGGCCTGGCAGGCTGCCCGCCCCTCGTCTCCGCAGGTGGTCGGGCAACGCACCGTCGCCATAATCGGCGGCGAGCTGGCGCTCGCCACGAAGGTCGAGGAGCACTACACGCTGCCGGCCACCGAGGTGCTAGTGCCGGCGGCGGCGCGCCCCTTGCACGTACGTCAGTACCGCGTCGACGAGCACGGTCTCAACCTCTCCCTGCAGGGTTGGAGCTCGGTGGTCATGGTCGGCGCCCCAGACGTGGTGGACGCACCGCTGGTCTTCGAGGCCGGGAGGCTCGTGAACCGGGGCGGGGTGAGGTTGCACGACGTCCTGGTGGTCGGCTTAGGGCCACAGGGCGCGGTCGAGCCAAGCGCTTCGCTAAGGCCGCGTGCGGCGGAGGACGGGCCACCCCCCGCGGCGTACGCACGTCTCCTCGAGGGGTTGGCACCGGGCAGCGTGGCGGCGCTGAGCGGCTGCGAGGCAGGCTGCGTCGTTTGGCTCGCTCCCGGGCTGCTCACCGACCTGGAACTGGAGGGCCTGTGAACGTCTTAGCCGCCGCTGCTGCGCGCCTCTCCCGCCAGGACATGTTGCAGGGCATGACCGTCCTCCTGGCCGCACTGTGCCTGGTGCTGGCTCTGCGCTGGCCGTCTGGCGCGGCCCTCGTGAACGACTCGTGGTACGTGCTGGCGCCCGTTAGGTGCGCCCTGCTGGCGCTGGCTGGGCTCGCTTGGGGCACCGCCCTCGGGTGCCGGCCCCGGCAGCGTGACCTCGGCGAGGCGTACGTGCCTTCGCCCCACGCGCCCCCGCTCGACCACCCAGGCTGGCGGTACGAGGTCCTCGCTACGTTGGTTGCGGTCGTGGGACTGGTCGTCGTGACGACCCCGTTCGACGTGCTTACGTACGCCGCCACTTACCCGACGACCAGCCTGGCCTGGTCCCTCGCCGCGCCGTTGCTTGCCGCCGGGGGGTACTTCGGGCTCGGCCTCGCGCTCGGCCGCCTCGCTCGGCTATCGCACACGGTCGCGCTGCTACCGCTGCTCGTGCCGGCCGTGCTCGCCGGGGCGGTGTGGCTCGACCTGGCACTCGGCGTGCGCCTCCTCAACGCCTACTTCGCGGCGGTGGAGCCGTCGGTCTACTTCGCCGTAGTCATGTCGGTGCTCTCCGTCGTCGCGGTGGTCGTGGCCCTCAGGCCGCGGATCGAGACACCGTGATCGCCGCCTCTCAGCGGCGCAGGCGGGGTCGCGCCGACGCGTTCCGGCTGCACCAGGAGCTCGCCTCGCGTGCGGCCTGGTCGGTCAGGCTTCGCCGGGGCGCCGTCTGCGCCCTGATCGCATCGGTTGTCGGCCTGCTCCTGAGGGCCGGCCTCGTGCCACACCTGCTGCTGTGCCTCGCCGGCTTCGCCCTCGGGTCCATCGCGCCGGTGAGGGGCGCTGTGGCAGAGGCGTTCGCGAGCATCCGCCGGCGCGCCGGTCTGTCGTACGAGACGGCCCTCGACGTCCTGGCGACCGACGGCGCCGACGAGTTCGGGCTGCGGGGCGCGGTCGTGGAGCGGGCCAGGCTGGCGGTGCGTGACGTCAGGCCTGAGCCGGCGCCTGCCTGGTGGCTGCCGGCCCTGGCCGTCGCACTCGGCCTGACGTTGTTCAGCCTGGGTGGCCCGCTGGGCGGCCCCGGCACGACGGGTGGCGCGGGTCCCGGCCTGACCGGTGGCCCGACTCCCGGCTCGTCGGAGACGCCGGCAGCCGCGGGCGCCGACCAGCCGGATGACGCCGTCCAGCCGCCTGAGGACGCTCCCGGCCGCGCTGTCGACGAACCGACCACCCCGGAGCGCGACGAGGATGAAGCTGCCGAGGGCCCGGGCGCCACACCACCAGCCGGCGAAGGTGGCGGCGCGCCGCTCTCACGCTTCCTGGACTCGCTGCGTGAACGTCCCGACTCACCAGCCGATGCCGACGAGCCTGGAGCACCCGGTAGCGATGGCACCCAACCTCCGCGGGCGGATCGCCCGACGTCGCCAGGAGGCGAGGGCGGTGACACGGAGAGGGTCGAGCTCGAACGGCGTCAGCAGGGCCAGCAGGGCGAGCAGGGCGGCGAGGCGCAGGCGGAGGACCCTTCCCAGGGTGAGGGTGGCGAGGAGTCGGAAGGAAGCGGCGACGGCGACGGGCAGGACCAGCCGGGCGACGGAGGCGACGAGGAGTCCGGTCAGGACGGGAGCTCCGGTGAGGACGGCGCCGGGACGTCGCCTGGCGGCGACGGGGCGCTGCCAAGCGGCGACGGCCAGCCGTCCGAAGGCCAGGGAGACGCGCAGTCCTCGGGCCTGACCCCCGACGACGGAGGCGAAACCGGTCTCGACGAGGCTCTGGGCGCCGGCGCCGGTGGCGGCCAGGAGACGGAGGCCGGGGTGGCGCAGTCGAGCGGTGAGCCCGAGCTGTTGCCTGGCGAGCTGAGGGACGGTCCGGAGAACCCGGCGGGTACCGTCAGGCTGCCAGGAGACACCGAGATCACGATCCCGGCGGGCCGGTCGGTGTCCGACTACCAGGCCGCTGCCGAGGAGGCACTGACCGAAGGCGACCTGCCCCTCGAGTACCAGGAGATCATCAGGCAGTACTTCCAGTAGGGCGCGTCAGCGACCCTGCTCGACCCCGATCAGTAGCTCGTTGAACAGGAACGGCAGTTCGGCGGTCAGCGACCTCGCCAGCTCGGGCGCTGCCTCCCGCACCAGCGCGGCGACCGTCGGGTCGTCGGCGGGGGCAGGCAACGGTGCGTCGTTGGCCTCGACGCGCGTGCCCTGGTGCGTACGCGTGCGCAGCGTCTGCACGACCGCCTCGGTCTCGGGGTCCACGACCTGAGCCTCTAGAGCGACAGAGACGTCGAGCCGGCGCGACGCCTCGTCTCGCGACAGGGTCACCTGGCGGTCAAGGACGGGAGCGCCGATCATCACCGCGAGATGCGCAGACTGGTCCCTGGCGATGCGCGCGGCGGACGGCGCCGCACGGTCCCGGAACAGGTCCGTGTGCGACTCGAGGAAGTGCATGGTGAACGAACTGACCATGTCGAAGGTGCGGTTGGGGTCCTGTTGCAGGTGAGACTGGACCTCCTCGGCCGCGCCAGCGGCGCGCGCCTCGGCCGGGGCGTTCAAGATCGCGATGACCGGCCTCTCCCTCTCGGCCGCAGGTGCGCAAGCGGCGAGCAGGGCCAGCAGCGACGCCGCCAACACGAGGGCGTTGCGCACCGGTCGGCCGGTCCACGCACAGCGCTTACCGTTTCTAGACCGTTCCATGGCAGCACCTCCA
>CAZFAQ010000048.1:0-15878 GCA_964517055.1 uncultured bacterium
CCGTCGTCGTGCCGGCGCTCCGGGCGCTCGGGGTGCAAACGCTCGACCTGATCATCGCCACGCACCCTGACTCCGACCACGTCGAGGGCCTCCTCACCGTCGTTCGCTCGCTTCCGGTCGGCGCGCTCGTCACGGGCCCGCCGGCGCCCGAGAGCGCGCTCGACCAAGAGCTGCGGTCGCTCGCAGCCGAGCTCGACGTACCGGTCCACGTCGCGGTCAGGGGAGAGGCCATGGTGCTCGGAAGCTCCGGTCTGGTGAGGCTCGAGGTTCTGCACCCGCCGGCTGGCCGGCCACGCGAGGTCGGCAACGAGAGCTCTGTCGTGGCGTTGCTCCGGTTCCGGGGCCAGCCCGCGGCGCTGCTGCTGGCCGACGTGGGCTCGGTGACGGAGGACGACCTCGCCCTGCCGCGCGTTCACGTGCTGAAGGTGGGCCACCACGGCTCGCGGTTCAGCACCTCGCCCGAGCTGCTGGCCGCCACCAGGCCCGCCCTGGCCGTCGTCTCCGTCGGGGAGAACCGCTACGGGCACCCTCACCCGTCGGTGCTGGCGCGCCTCGCCGACCATGGCGTGCCCGTGCTCACGACGCTGGAGGCGGGTGCGATCAGGCTCGCGCTGGAGGGGTTCGCGGTGGGCCGATGATAGATTGTTCACAGATGCTCTTGACCGTGCGCGTCCTGTCCGAGCACGGCCCGGTTCGGGTAGAGCTCGCCAGGTGGCAGAACCGACTCGTCGTCGTGAAGAGCCTACGCGGGTTCCATCCGGTCTTCAGCCAGCGGCTGGAGCGCGAGGCCGCCGTGCTCGGGAAGCTGCGGCACGACAACATCGTCCCGCTGCTCGGCGCCGAGGGCACGTCGCTCATCTACGAGTACTGCCCCGGCGTGACGCTCGAGGAGGCCCTCGAGCACGGGCCGCTGAGGCCCAGGCGCGGCCTGAAGATCATCGGTGACGTGCTGGGGGCCCTCGAGTACGCCCACGAGCAGGGCGTCATCCACCTCGACGTCAAGCCCGCGAACATCCTGGTGAAGGGCGAGCGCGCCCTGCTGACCGACTTCGGGTTCGCCAAGGACCTAGGTCTCACCGCCATCACCAGCCAGGACATGATGATGGGCACCCCCAGCTACATGGCCCCCGAGCAGTTCCAGGGCGTGAGGACCGATCAACGGTCGGACGTGTACGCGGCGGCTGCGGTCCTCTATCACATGCTCACTGGCGAGCCGCCGTACGGCAGCCAGGTGGTGCGCTACCTGGCCGGTGACGACCGGGTGCCGCTCAAACCGCTGCCCGAGGCGGCGCGCGCGTACGAGGCCGTGCTACTCGCGGCGCTCTCGCGAGACCCGGAAGCCAGGCCTGCCTCGGCGCGCGAGCTCAACGACCTACTGGGCGCGCTGGCCAAGGCGCCGGCTTGATCTTCTCCTTCAGCGGCGACCCGTTCCTGGCCCGACGGTCAGCGAAGCGCGCTCTCGAGGGACGCGGCCTGAGCCCGCGCGATGTCACCGAGCTGGCAGATGGGATGACGCCGGAGGACGTCGTGCACCTGGCCGGCCAGGGCGGGCTCTTCGGCCAGGTGGCCCTCCTCCTCGACTTCGGCGCGGCGTTCACCGGACAGGCAGGGGTCAAGCCGCGCGACGAGATGATGGCTGCTCTCGGTGGCTTGCCAGAGGACGCTCTCGTCGTCGTCGTCGACCCGGAGGCGACGCCGGCCAGGCGCAAGCGTTGGTCGGCGCTGGGTGAGCACGCCGAGCTGCCGACGCCTCGGTACGGGGCACTGCAACGGTGGGTCAGGGAGGAGCTGGACGCGGCGTCCCTCCGTTACAGGCCGGACGTCCCCTCCACGCTCGCCGAGCTGTTCGGCGAGGAGCCCGCAGCCATCGTCTCCGAGGTCAACAAGCTGGCAGCGCTCGACGAGGAGCTGACCGCTGACCGCGTCAGGCAGGTGGCGAACAGGCTGGCGGTCCACGACGCGTTCGACCTCGTCGACAACATCGCCAACGGCAACGCGGCCGGCGCCTTCGCGACGGCGCGGCAGCTCCTCGACGAGGGCGAGGTCGCCCAGCGGGTGATGGGCGCGCTGATCTGGCAGTTCATGCTCCTCGCGAAGGCGGTGGCGCTGAGGGAGAGGGAACCGGATGCGAGGGCCGTTTCCCGCCTGGCGCCCGGGGTCCTGAAGGCCAAGCCGTTCGTGGTGCAGAAGACGCTCAAGCTGGCGCAGCGCCTGTCGAGCAGCGACGTGCGGTTGGCCCTGTCGGCACTGCAGGCGGCCGACGTCGCCAGCAAGAGCGGCCGCGACCCGGAGTGGGCGCTCGAGTCCGTGGCTCTGACGCTGGCAGACAGGTTCGCCTCCGCGGCGTCGTAGCTCAGGTGGAGAGCGGGGTAGCCTCGGGCCGTGACGCAAGGCTCCCCGAACGACGACTCGCTGATGGCCGCCGCCACGGCCGGCGACCAGCGAGCGTTGGCCAGGGTCATCTCGCTTGTCGAGGAGGGTGGCGATCGCGGTGACGACCTCCTAAGGCGCCTCCGGCCGCTGACGGGGCGCGCCGCCGTGGTCGGCGTGACCGGCTCACCGGGTAGCGGCAAGTCCACCCTCACGGACGCGCTGATAGAGCAGTGGCGCTCGGCGGGCTTGACGGTTGGCGTCGTTGCCATCGACCCCACCAGTCCGTTCTCGGGCGGGGCCATCCTCGGCGACCGCATCCGCATGACGCGCTGGTACGCCGACGACGGTGTCTTCATACGCTCGCTCGCCACGCGCGGTCATCTAGGTGGTCTCTCGGCCGCGACGTTGCGCGTGGCCGCCGTTCTCGATGCGGTCGGATACGACGTGGTCGTGATCGAGACCGTCGGCGTCGGACAGTCCGAGGTCGACGTTGCCGACGCCGCCGACACGACGGTCGTGGTCCTCACGCCGGCTGCGGGTGACGCCGTGCAGGCGTTCAAGGCCGGCATCATGGAGGTGGGAGACGTCTTCTGCGTCAACAAGTCGGACCTACCGGGCGCCGACCGCGTGAGGCGCGAGGTAAGGGCCGCGCTGGACCTGGCCAAGCCCCATGGGGACGAGTGGCGGGCGCCGATCGTCGCTACCGTGGCGGCAACAGGGGAGGGGGTCTCCGACCTCGTCAAGCGCATCGCCAAGCATCGCGAGCACCTGGCGCAACATGGCCTCCTGGACGAGTCTCGGCGCCGCCGCGTGCGGGCTGAGGTGTTGGCTCTGCTCGGGGCGGAGCTGAGGAGGGCGTGGGAGGCGAGGCAGGAGCGCGCGGTCAGCGACATACTGGCCGGCGCCAGCACACCGGCCGAAGAGGTCAGGCGCCTCTGGGCAGGTCCGGGCTGAGCCCCCGAGGCCGCGGGCGACCTCGCGAGGTCGTTGACGACCCCGCGGCGTCGTCGGCGACCCTGCCGCCCCCTCACTCGGCGTTAGACTTCGACGATGGTCCACGCCGTCTACCCCGGCAGCTTCGATCCTCTCCATAACGGGCACGTCGACATCATCAGGCGGGCAGCCGGGATCTACGGCAGTCTTACGGTCGCGGTTCTGCACAACCCGCAGAAGGCCGGGTCGCTGCTCAGCACCGAGGAGCGCGTCGCCATCATCGAGGAGGTCGTCGCCGGCATGCCGGACGTCAAGGTCGACTCGTTCGACGGCCTGCTCGCCGACTACGCCCGACAGATCGAGGCCAAGGTCATCGTCAAGGGCTTGCGGGCGATCTCAGACTTCGAGTACGAGCTCCAGATGGCGCACCTCAACCGGCAGCTGAACCCCAACGTCGAGACCACCTTCATCATGACCGCGACGCGCTGGTCGTACGTGTCCAGCTCCCGCGTCAAGGAGATAGCCAGGTACGGAGCCGACGTCGCCAAGCTGGTGCCGCGGCCGACGCTGCGGGTGCTCAGGGAGAGGTTCGCTCAGGCGACGACCTGATGGGCTGGCTGTACCGCGCCATGGCTGCCGACGGCGGCATCCGCGTCGTGGCTGCCGACACGACGGACGTCGTGCGGGAGTCTGTGGCGCGCCAGGGAGCGAGTCCAACGGCGGGCGCTGCCACCGGCCGCACCATGACGGCGGCGCTGCTTCTCAGTCACGTCCTGCTCAAGAGCCCGCGCGACCGCGTCACCGTTCGCCTGGACGGTGGCGGGCCCCTCGGTCGGGTCACTGCCGAGGCCGGACTCGACCATACGGTGCGCGGCTTCGCTCAGAACCCAGACGTCGCGCTGCCGCTGCGAGCCGACGGGAAGATCGACGTGGGTGGCGCGGTCGGTCAGGACGGCGAGATACGCGTCGTGCGGTCTCACGCTCCGTACGGCGACCCATACACAGGCAGCATCGCCCTCACCTCGGGCGAAGTGGCGGAGGACGTCGCGACGTACCTGGCGGTCTCGGAGCAGATCCCATCTGCCGTGCTGCTTGGCGTCCACTTCGACCGGCATGGTGACGTAGACAGAGCTGGTGGTGTGCTGCTCCAGGCCCTGCCGGACGCCGACCCGGCAGCGCTGACGCTTCTCGAGGCCAACGTCAAGGCGTTGGGCCAGCTCACCGAGGCCATGCGCCGCTCTCCTCTCATCGACGTCGTCGAGAACGAGCTGTGCTGGGGGCTCGACTTCCAGCACATGACCGAGGTTCCCATGGCGGTGCGGTTCGAATGCCGCTGCACGGACGAGCGCGCGCTGCAGGCGCTGGCGTACTTCACCCAACAGGAGCGCGCCGAGATGATCGCGGAGGACGGCGGCGCCGAGGTCGTATGCCACTGGTGTGGTGAGAAGCGCTGGATCGGCGCCGAGCTCATCGAGACTCTTCGTGGCGCCGAGGTGCGTTGTCCGGAGTGCGGGACGCTGTGGCACAGGGAGGGCCAGCCGGCCGTAATGCGACAGGGCGAGCTGTGCTCGTGCGGACGCCAGGTGGAGCTGCCAGACTGATGGCGGTGCCTGTCGGTGTCGCGCTCCTCCTGCTGCTGCAGGCCGCGATCTGGGGTTCCGCGTTCCCCGCCATCAAGGTCGGCCTCGTCGACTTCAGCGCCCCGCACTTCACGCTGCTCAGACACGTCGTGGCGACCGTGTCGTTCGTGCCGCTGCTGCTGGCCTTCGGCACACGTCTTGTCCCTCGCCGCCGCCACGTGCCCGCCTTCCTCGCCCTCGGCGCATGCGGCTTCCTCGTCTACCACCTGGCCCTCAACTACGGCTCGCAGCGCGTGTCGGCCGGCGCGGCCAGCCTGATCGTCGCGACCGCCCCCGCCATGACGGCCGTGCTCGCCTCCCTGATCGAACGGGACAGGCTGCCTGTCATGGGGTGGGTGGGCTCGGCGGTCTCGTTCGTCGGCGTCGCTCTCATCGTCCTGGCCGACGGTCGTCAGGCGGCCGTCGATGGGTTCTCTCTGTACGCCTGGTTCATCGTGCTGGCCGCCCTGGCGACGTCCTTCTACGCCATATACCAGAGGCGCCTGTTCGCTCACTACAGGCCGATCGAGGTAGCCGCGTTCGCGACCTGGGCTGGCACGATCCCCATGCTGGTGTTCGCGCCCGGGGTAGTCGGCGCGGTCGCTGCAGCGGGGACCGGCTCGCTGGTGGCTGCAACCTACACGGGCGTGCTGCCGTCAGCCGTCGCGTACACGATCTTCGCGATCGCCCTGTCACGGGCGAACGTCACGGTGGTGACAGCGTTCCTCTACCTGGTGCCGGTGTTCGCGATCTCGACCGCCTGGCTGCTTCTTGGGGAGGTGCCGCCGCTGTTGACCGTGTTCGGTGGCGGCCTGGTGATCACTGGTCTGATAGTTCTGAACCTGGCGAAGCAGGGGGCGGCGCGGCGGGCGCCGGTGCCTCGGCCGGCGGGGTGACCTTCTGCCCGAGGCGGCGCTCCGTGCCCGCCAGGAGCCGCATGACGTTCTCCCGGTGCCTGTACACGGTCAGAGCCATAAGGGAAACCGCGAGGAACAGGTTGGCGACCGGGAACGAGCCGCCGGCGATCACGAACAGCGGCAGCGAGAACATCCCGATTATCGAGCCCAGGGACACGTAGCGACTGACCGCGATCGTTAGGCCCCCGAGGATGATCGAGAGCGCGGCGGTCGCGGGGTCGACTACGAGGAACACCCCGATGCTGGTGGCGATCCCTTTGCCGCCACGCAGCCCCAGCATCACGTTGAAGCTGTTGCCGACTACCGCCGCCAGCCCGGCCAGCGCTATCGTCCAGGTATCGGTGCCGAACAGGCTAGGCAAGAACGCGGCCAGGGCGCCTTTCACCGGGTCTAGGACCATGACGAGGAGCGCGGGGACGACCCCGAGCGTGCGCAGCACGTTGGTGGCCCCGATGTTGCCCGAGCCCACCTCCTGGATGTTGACGCCCCGCATCTTCGCGACCAGGTACCCCGTAGGGATGGTGCCGAGCAGGTACCCGATGACCATGAAGAGCAGTACCAGTGCGACGTCGATCAACGTGTCCAGGCCTCCGGTGCAGCGTGGGTTAGAGCGGCTAGGTGGCGACCTCCGGTCGTGTAGGGCGATGCGCCGCCGAGCCGAGACGATTCTACCGATGCCACCTGTGCGGCGGTGAGCGGTTAGCATCGCGGATGTGACTCCGGCCGCCATCGCCCTGCTTCTCCTGGCGCTAGCGGGCGTGTCGGCGCTGCGCTGGGCGACGCGGCTCGCGCCGCTGCTCACGGAGCTGCCTGCCAAGACCGCCATCGCGACCGTTCTGGTGGTGCTGGCCCTAGCTGGCGAGCTCGGCTGGGCGGCTCCGGCGCGCCTCCTGACGCTCGCCGCCATGGTCATCGGCCCGCTCTACGTCTTCGGGCCGGTCCTGTTGCTTGCCCTGGTCAGGGCCAACAGGACAGGGTTGGCGGCCACCGGCATGCGCCTTCTGTACTGGACCCCCATGGGGCGCCGGGCGTTGGGTCGCTGGCTCGCCGTCGCGGCGCTGCACGAGGGTGACCCGGCGGGGGCGCTGGCGCTCGCGTCCGAGCCGGACGAGCTGCTCTCGGCGCAGGCCGCCTTGCTGCAGGGCCGCTGGGAGGGCGCGATCGAGCACGCCCGCAGCGTCGTGCAGGGCCAGTATCCGGACGACGCGAAGGCCGTCGCTCGCGAGGTCGCGGTGGCAGCCCACCTCGAGCTGGGTCAGCTGGAGGCAGCTACCGCCGAGGCGATGACGTTGACTAGCGCCTTCGATCAGCGGCGCGACGGACCCATGAAGTTCCGTGCCGTGACCCTTGCCAACGCGCGCGTCGCGGCGGCCAACGGCGACCTGGTGCGCGTCAGGGAGCTGCTCTCACAGCCGCTGGCCGGGGTGAGGCCCGCGACGCTGTTCGCCGTGCTCGGCAGGGCTGCTGACAGGGCAGGCCAGGAGGAGCTCGCCGTAGAGTCTTGGCGCAACGCCTCGGCTGACGCCCGCGGAGTCCTCAAGGACCGCTACGACGCGATCCTGCGCTCCCGTGGGGCGGCGCCAGCCGTCAGGGCCAGCACGCCGGCTCCGGTCGCGACCTACTTGCTCCTCGCCGCCATCGTCATCGCCTACATCGGCCAGGAGTTGCTGAACGGCGCATCGCCACCGGTGAGGCTGATCGGCGTCTACCTGCGACCGAGCGACTTCGTGGCGGCTTACGCGCACGGGATCCCAGGCGTGCCTGGCCAGGGCGCGTGGTGGCGCTACCTGTCGTACGCGTTCCTGCATGCCAACCTCGTTCACATCGGCTTCAACGCCTGGGTGCTCTTCGACCTCGGCCGCGCCGTCGAGAGACGCCGTGGCTGGGGCGACGTCCTGGCGTCGTTCGCGGCCGGTGTCGTCGGCGGTGCCCTGTTGGCCAGCGTCCTCGACGCGGGCCGGCCTATGTTGCTCGTCGGCGCGTCGGGAGGCGTGTTCGGCGTGGCCGCTGCGCTCACGATCGACGCCATCGGCCGGCGCTCGCGCAACGACATGCTGCTGTTGCGGAGCATGGCCGTCTTCCTTGGTCTCAACATGCTCTTCTCGTTCATCCCTGGCGTGTCGCTGTGGGGACACGTCGGGGGACTGGTCGGTGGCGGGCTGTACATGGTGCTCCGCAGCGCACTGCCGTGGCGGGCCGTCGGCAGCGTCTCCGGAGCGATCGGCGCCACCGCGCTGGCGTTGGCGCTCGGTACCGCGCTGGTGACGGTGCTGCCGCTCCTCTGACGTATCATCGATGACCACAGACATACGGGGCCCGCAGCCTAGAAGGCGCGCGGGCGGATAGCTGAGGGTGAACCGTGTCAGACGTCGTGAGCGGCCGCGCCACGCATGGCGCCGCCGATGACAGTAGTAGGGACGTAGCAGGGGACAGGGGCCGGGCCCCGGTCGGCGGGGCGTTCCTGATCGAGGACGCGTCGCCGACCGATGTGACGGTGCCGGAGACCCTGGGCGAGGAACTGGAGATGTTCGGCAGGTCCGCTGCCGAGTTCGTGGCCCGCGAGGTGGCTCCGGTCGCCGAGCGGCTCGAGAAGCTCGACTACGACCTATCGCGCGAGCTGATGCTCGCGGCTGGAGCGCAGGGGTTGCTGGCCGTGGAGGTGAGCGAGGAGCACGGTGGGCTGGGAGCGTCGAAGCTGGCTTCGGCGGTCGTCACGGAGGCGCTGGCGGCGTCCGGGTCCTTCAACGTCACGTTCAACGCTCATGTCGGGATCGGCACGCTCCCGCTCGTGTACTTCGGGACGGCCGAGCAGAAGGCCCGCTACCTGCCCGGCCTGGCGACAGGCGAGCTCGTCGCCGCCTACTGCCTGACCGAGCCCGGCTCGGGCTCGGACTCGCTGGCGGCCAAGGCGCGGGCGGTCCTAGACGGCGACCACTGGGTCCTCAACGGCACGAAGATGTGGATCTCCAACGCCGGGTTCGCCGACCTCTTCACGGTCTTCGCCCAGGTCGACGGCGAGCGCTTCTCGGCCTTCCTCGTCGACCGCGACACTCCCGGCCTGTCGTTCGGGCCAGAGGAGCGGAAGATGGGGATCAAGGGCTCATCGACGAGGATGGTCGTCCTTGAGGACGCGCGAGTGCCTCGTGAGAACCTGCTCGGAGAGGTAGGCAAGGGCCACCACATCGCGTTCGGGATCCTCAACATCGGCAGGTTCAAGCTAGCTGTCGGCGCGGCCGGAGGCGCGAAGCGCCTTGTGCGCCTAGCCCAGTCGTACGCGCGCGAGCGTAGGCAGTTCGGCTCTGCGATCGCCGACTTCGGCCTCATCAAGGAGAAGGTCGGCGGCATGAGCGCGCACACCTACGCCCTCGAGAGCGCCGTGTACCGCTTGGCGGGGGCGATGGACCTGGCCCTCGATGAGGCGCGCGCCCGGGTCGACGGCGCCACTCCCGAGGACCTGGCGCGCGCCGAGCTCGACGCTCTCTCCGACTACTCGGTCGAGTTCAGCTTCATCAAGGTGTTCGGCTCGGAGGTCCTGGACGCGGTCGTTGACGAGGCGCTGCAGGTCTACGGCGGCTACGGCTTCTCAGCCGACTACCCGATCGAGGCCACCTACCGCGACAGCCGCATCAACCGGATCTTCGAGGGCACGAACGAGATAAACCGGGAGCTCACGGTAGACCAGCTCCTCAAGCGAGCGATGCGCGGGCGGCTAGACCTGCTCGGTCCCGCGCAGGCGGCGCTGACGGGGGCTGCCCCCGGCCCGACTGCTGAGGACAGGTCCGGCGACCTCGCGCACGCGCGCGCCGCCGTGGCAGGTCTGAAGAGCGCCACGCTCGCCGTAGCCGGGGCCGGCGCGATGGCGTTCGCGCAGCGGCTCGAGACCGAGCAGGAGCTGATGGCGCGTGTGGCCGACATGGTCGGCCTCGTCTACCTAGCGGAGTCAGCGCTCCTTCGGGCCGAGCGTCTGGCCGGCACAGACAGGGACGAGGTCGCCGGCCTGCTCGCTCGCCTCTACGCCTTCGAGGCGGTCGACAGGTGCCGCGCACTGGCAACGGAGGCTACGAGGCGGCTCGGGTCCGCTGGGGGCACGGCGCTGGCGGCCGCGCATCGCTACCTGCCGGAACACGGCCAGGACCTGATCGGACTGCGGCGGGAGGCCGCCGACGCCACCTACGCAGAGGACGGCTACCCGCTGGCCTAGCTCAGAGCGGCTTGAAGCGCTCGAAGGTCTCGTCGCACGCCGCGCAGGTGCGGATCTCGCGGCACAGCGTCGACCCGAAGGCGTTGCGCAGCCTAGTGTCCGGGTGGTCGCAGCGCGGGCAACGGACCGGCGCGTCGAGCGCGATCTCGATGAGACCGCCGTGCTTGCCCGGCGGCGCGATGCCGAAGCGCCGCAGCTTCTCGCGGGCCTCGTCCGTCATGTCGTCTGTCGTCCAGGGCGGGGCGAGCGTCGTGTGCACGCTGACGTCGACGCCGAGCGCCAACACGGCATCCTTGACAGACCGTTCTATCTCATGAAGCGCGGGGCAGGCGGAGAAGGTCGGGGTGATCGTCACGCTCACGTGCGGCTCCGGAAGGTCGTCGATCGTGACCGACCTGACGACGCCCAGCTCTACGACGTCGATCACCGGGATCTCGGGGTCCTTGACGCCTTTGAGCGCCTCCCAGACGGCTAACTCCAGGCCGTGAACACCGCTAGGAACCGGTCCGCTCTCACGTCTAGCGCCGATGGTCGGGCTAGGGGGCTTGCCGGTCGTAGCGTCGATCGTCACCATGCCACGGCCTCCGGGTCGGCCCGAGCGACCTCCTGCATCGTGTCCAGCAGCTCCCGCCGGTGCTCTGTATCGACCATGCGGTCGCTAGCCGTGACGTCCGGGTCTGGTCCGGGGTCTAGTTCGACGGCGGCGAGCGCCGAGCGCGCCCGAGCCAGAACGGACATAGGCAGGCCGTCCCACTCGGGTAGCACGCCGGCAGCCGCGAGCGCTCCGTCACCTGGCAACGGCGCCAGAAGCGAGCCGAAGAGCGGCCACAGCACGTCCAGGGCCTCGCGAGAACGCCGCGACGACTCGGCCGTCCCCAGGCCGAGACGCTGCACCCAGAGGCCGGTGTGCCGGAGGTGGAAGAGCTCCTCGTTGCGGGCCTTGGCAGCCGCCTCCGACAGCGGCTGGTGCGAGCTCCGCGCGAGGCGCGTGAGCAGCTCCGCCTCGTAGGTGTCGAACAGGAACTGACGGAGGAGCGTGAAGGCCCAGTCGCCGCGTGGTAGCTCGACGAGGTCACAGCTCAGGAAGGCCTCAGGGGAGCGAGCGAACGCGAGGTCGTCTGGGTCGGTGCCGTCGAGCTCGGCCCTAAGGCCGTACCACAGCACGGCGTGCCCTATCTCGTCCTGGGCGAGGTTCGCGAGCGCGATGTCCTCCTCGAGCAGCGGTCCGTGACCCGTCCACTCCGAGTCGCGGTGGCCGAGGAGTAGCTCGTCGTCGCCGAAAGCGGTCAGGCGCGTGACGAGCGCGTCTTTCAGGTCGTCGTTCACCTGGCCGCCCCCTTGACCGCCCGTGGCGCCACCGTGCCGTACTGCGACTGCTGCTTGTACGTCTTGTCGCGCGCCGGTTCGAACCACGACGATGGCGCCTCTGGCTCGGTGCCGTGAACGTGGGCGGCGTCGACGACCCACCAGGCCAGGCCCGGCTCGTCGCCGGTAGCCTCCAGCGCTTGCCGGAGCGCCTCGGCAGGCCCTCTCGCGGACACGTCGGTCAGGTGATCGACGAACGTCATCGAGCGCCGGTGGCTGGACTTGCGGAACACGTGGAAGGTCCGGTGCGCGTCGACGTCGCCATCGCGTACGTCGGCTTCTCGGCTGTCCTCTCCGGCGTCCAGTTCCTCGGCCGTGCGTGAGTAGACGTCGGCCTCGTTCACCACCCACATCGACACGGCCGCCGGCCGCCTCCCGAAGACGTGGCGTGCGTTCAGAAGGGCGTGCTCCGGGTCGGCGCCGTGTACGCTGCCGACCGCCTGGTGTGGTTTACCTGGCGCGTCCTGCTTGAAGACCTCCCAGCGCACCTAGGCCGCCTGCCTCGTCGCGTACGCGCTCAGGGCCTCACGCACCCAAGCGCCCTCGTCGTGCGCGGCGTTGCGAGCCGCGAGCCTCTCGGCGTTGCATGGCCCGCCGCCCTTGACGACGCGCCAGAACTCGTCCCAGTCGATCGGCCCGTGCACCCAGTGGCCGCTCTCCTCGTCGAAGCGCATCTGCTCGTCTGGGATGGTCAGCCCCGCCTCCGTCAGTTCTGGCACGTGTTCGTCGACGAACTCCTGCCTGACCTGATCGTTCGTCTTCGTCTTGATGCCCCACCTGACGAGCAGTGGCGTGTTGGGCGAATCGGAGTCGTGGGGACCCAACATCATCACCGACGGCCACCACCACCGGTCGAGCGCGTCCTGCGCCATCCGGCGTTGCGATGGCG
Organism: uncultured bacterium; assembly: GCA_964517055.1. Lineage (GTDB taxonomy): Bacteria > Deinococcota > Deinococci > Deinococcales > Trueperaceae > DASRWD01. Next base: position 12,298 of record CAZFAQ010000048.1, read on the forward strand.
TGCCCTGTGCGTAGGTGATGACCATCTCCTTGCCCTGCTTGTGATGGAAGGTCTCCTCGGAGCAGATGCGCACCATCGCCCGCGAGTACGGGCCGTACGAGCACTGCGCCAGCATCAGCTGGTTCCTGATCGCGGCGCCGTCGACGAGCCAGCCGATCATCCCGACGTCTGCCCACGTGAGCGTCGGGTAATTGAACACGCTCGAGTACTTGGCCTTGCCCGCAAGTAGCGCGTCGACGAGCTCGTCGCGGCTGGCGCCGAGCGTCTCGGCCGCGTGATAGAGGTACTGCCCGTGGCCGGCCTCGTCCTGAACCTTGGCGATGAGCACCAGTTTCCGACGCAGGCTCGGGGCGCGCGTGATCCAGGCGCCCTCGGGCAGCATCCCGACGACCTCCGAGTGCGCGTGCTGCGAGATCATGCGGATCAGTTGGCGGCGGTAGTCGTCTGGCATCCAGTCGCCGGGCTCGATCTTCTCGCCGGCCCCGATGCGGGCTTCGAACCGCTCGAGCCGCTCTTCGTACGCGGGATCCTTGGCTTCTACGACGTCAACCATCGTCGCTCCTTCCGCTAGTGATCTGCTGGTCATCGTTCCCTTCACCGCTCGGCGCGGGCCGGCTCCTCATGCCGTCCAACAGGACCTGCGCGTATGCCCTGGCTACCGCGGCCGGGCCCAGGCGTCCGCCGGGGTCGTACCACTGGTAGGAGAAGTTGAGAGCAGACAGCACGACCAGCGTCGCCACCTGCACGTCCTCGACCTGCAGGCTGCCGTCCGCGACGCCGTCATGTATCGCTGCGCGGAAGCGCTCCTGGTAGGCGTCGCGCCTGGCTACCAGGTCACGCCTGCGGTCCTCGGAGAGATGCACCCAGTCCTGGAAGAAGACCGCGGCGTGGTCCAACTGCATGCCGATGACGCGCAGGTGCGCGGCCATGAGGGCCTCGAGTCGATCGACAGGTGCCAGGTCGTCGGGCACCGCTTCGGCGGCGTTCACGAACGCCTCTGCCGCGCGGTCGACGATCTCCCACAGCAGGTCCTCCTTGCCGGCTATGTGCGCGTACAGGCTGCTGCCCTTGAGGTCGAGCACGCCGGCCAGCTCGCGCATGCCGGTGCCGTGGTAACCGCGCGCGCCGAACAGCTCGCCCGCCGCCTTGAGGATCTCCTCGCGCCTGCCTGGCAGTGTCGCCGCCCGCGTCATGGCCCGATGGTACACGAACGACCGTTCGTTAGTGTGACAGGTGGTTTAGGATGAGGGCCTTGTCGGAGGGCTGATGCAGGACATGATCAGGTACGTCGGGGAGGACGGTCAGAGGCTCTCTGACCTACCCATCGACATAGGTGAGCTGGTGAGCGGCTACCGTGCCATGCGGCGAGCCCGTCACTTCGACGACCGTGCCGCCACGCTGCAACGGCAGGGCAGGCTCGGGGTCTACCCGCTGTTCCGCGGCCAGGAGGCAGCCCAGGTCGGGGCGGCGCTGGCGCTGCAGCCCGGCGACTGGTTGGTGCCGACCTACCGCGAGACCGCGGCCGCCATCACGCACGGCATGCCGCTCGCGACCGCCCTCCTCTACTGGCGTTCGCACCCGGCGGGGTGGTCGTTCCCAGAAGACCTCCTGATCCTGCCCTTCTACGTGCCCATCGCCACGCAGCTCCCGCACGCCGTCGGCATCGCGCACGCGGCCGCCCTGCGTGGAGAGGGCGCCGTCGTGCTGACCTTCGTAGGTGACGGCGGGACGTCGGAGGGCGACGCCCACGAGGCCTTCAACTTCGCTGCCGTCTACTCGGCTCCGGTCGTCTTCGTCGTCCAGAACAACGGCTGGGCCATCAGCGTGCCCACCGAGAGGCAGATGAGGAACACGCGCATCGTCGACCGCGCGGTCGGCTACGGCATGCCGGGCGTGAGGGTCGATGGCAACGACCTGGTCGCGATGATGGAAGCTGCCCGCACGGCGGTGGCGAGGGCACGGGCCGGCGACGGACCCACCCTGATCGAGGCGATGACGTACCGCTTGGCCCCTCACACGACGAGCGACGACCCCAGTCGCTACCGCGACGGCGGCGAGACGGACGAACGTGAGCGCGCCGAGCCCGTCGCGCGCCTGCGCACGCTGCTCACCAGCCTGGGCGCGTGGTCGGACGCCGAAGAGGAACGCTTGCTCGCCGACCTCAAGGACGAGTTCGATGCGGCCGTGGCGGCTGCCGACGCCGCGCCCGAACCCGAGCCGGCGGACATCGTCGACCACGTGTTCGCCACCGCCACGCCCGACCAGCTCGAGGCCAAGGAGGCCCTCGGTGGGTAGCGACGTCACGAGCCTTCCGGCGCCCGAGGCCGCGTCCGCTGCGCGTGACCTCACCATGGTGCAGGCGATCAACCAGGCCCTCGACCAGGCGCTCGCTGCCGACGACCGCGTGCTCGTGTTCGGCGAGGACGTCGGGGTCATGGGCGGGGTTTTCAGGGCCACGGACGGGCTGCGCGCCGCTCACGGGGAGGCACGGGTCTACGACACGCCTCTGGCCGAGTCGGGCATCGTCGGCTACGCGGTTGGCCTGGCTCTGGCCGGCATGCGGCCCGTCGCGGAGATCCAGTTCGCGGGGTTCCTCTACCCGGCGCTCGACCAGGTGCTGTCTCACGTCGGCCGTTACCGTCACCGCACGCGTGGCCGCTACACCGTGCCGCTCGTCGTGCGCGCTGCGTACGGCGGCGGCGTTCACACCCCGGAGCAGCACGCGGACTCGCCGGAGGCGATCCTCGCCCACGCGCCCGGCGTCAAGGTCGTCGTGCCCTCGAGCCCGGCCAGGGCAAAGGGTTTGCTGCTCGCGGCCATCGACGACCCGGACCCCGTGTTCTTCCTGGAGGCCATCAAGCTCTACCGCTCCAGTCGTGAGAGCGTCGCGGCCGAGCCATACCGCTTCGAGCTGGGCAGGGCCCGCGTCGTGCGCGAGGGCGACGCCCTCACCCTCGTCTGCTACGGCGGCATGGTCGAGGTGTGCGTGCGGGCGGCCGAGGCGGCCGCCCGCGAGGGCGTCGAGCTCGAGGTCATCGACGTCGAGACCCTGGTGCCGTTCGACCAGGAGACGGTCCTGGCGTCCGTGCGCAAGACCGGGCGGGCCGTGGTCGTACACGAGGCGGCTAGGACCGGCGGCTTCGGGGGCGAGATCGCGGCCCGCATCGCCGAGCACGCGTTCTACGACCTGCTGGCCCCGGTGGTCCGCGTCACCGGTTGGGACGCGCCGTACCCGCCTTTCACGTCCGTGGAGCACCACTACAGGCCGGACGCTGCGCGCGTCCTAGCTGCGGTGCGGCAGGCCCTTCTCGGCTGACCGGCTCCTTAGCGAAACGGCGAAGGTCGTCGGCACTCGCCTAGGGGCCCTAGTCCGGGTGCCGTTGCGTACACCGACGCCTTACCCTTATTATTTGAGGTAACTTTGAGGTAGCCAGCCAAGGCGCCCAAGGGGCGGAGGTCGGTCGTGGAGAAGGACAAGGCGATAGGCGAGAAGCTCAGCAAGGAGCGGGCACAGGCCATCAGCGTGGCCGTCTCTCAGATCGAGAGGCAGTTCGGTAAGGGCGCGATCATGCGTTTGGGTG
>CAZFAQ010000049.1:0-15556 GCA_964517055.1 uncultured bacterium
GCAAGGAGAAGGCCGTTGAGCTCCTCACCACCAGACCGGACCTCGAAGACGAGATCAAGAACGCGGTCCTGCAGGCCATAGGCCACGGCGGCGCGCCAAGCGGCAGGCCGCTGCAGCCGGTCGGAGAGCCATCGTGAGCGCTCTCTTGGGTGTGCTCCTCCTCATCGTCGGACTGGCGGTGGGCGCGTTGGTCGTGTGGCTCCTGCGGCAGCGCCAGGAGACCGACGCCAAGGCCGAGGCCGACCGCCTCTTCCGGGCTCGAGTCGAGGAGGCGGAGCGCGAGGCCAAGCGGACCGTCGAACAGGCACAGTCCACGGCCCAGGCCGAGCTCGAGCAGGCGAGGCGACGCTGGGAGGACGACGAGCGTCGCCTGAGGCAGCGGCTGCAGGAGGACATGGACCGAGAGCGCGAGACGCTGCGCACGGAGCTGCAGCGCGAGCGCGAAGACGGCGAGCGCGAACAGGCTCAGTTGCGCGAGCTCCGCGAGGAGATGCGCCGCGACCGTGAGAAGCTGGAACAGCAGGAAGACCGCCTCAACCGGCGCGGCGAGCAGCAGGACGCGCGCGCGCTGCGGCTCGACGAGGCCGAAGAGCGACTCAACCAGCGTGGGATAGAACTGCAGTCACGCGACGACGAGCTCCAGTCACGCGAGCACCAGCTCACGGCTCAACTGCACGAGGTCGCGCAGCTCTCGCGTGAACAGGCCACGGCGCTGGTGCTAGAGCGCGTCGACCGCGAGCTGGAGCGCGAGAAAGCGGTCCGCGTCAGGGCAGCCCTGGAGCGCGCCGACGCCGAGTCGAAGAGGCGCGCCACCGACATCCTCTCCCAGGCGATACAGCGCAGCGCGTCCGAGGTCTCGGCCGCCATCAGCGTGTCGGTCGTCCCGATCCCGAGCGACGCCATGAAGGGGCGCATCATCGGGCGCGAGGGCCGCAACATCCGCGCCTTCGAGGCCCTGACCGGCGTGGACCTGATCATCGACGACACGCCGGAGGCAGTCCTCCTCTCCTCGTTCAATCCGATACGTCGCGAGGTCGCCAAGCTGGCGCTATCCGAGCTGGTGACCGACGGCCGGATCCACCCGGCCCGCATCGAAGAGGTCGTGCACAAGTCCCAGCAGGACATGCAGACGTACATCCGTGAGCGCGGCGACGAGGCGGCGCTCGAGGTCAACGTGGTCGGCCTGAAGCCGGGCCTCATCCAGCTCCTCGGCCGCATGCAGTTCCGCACCAGCTACGGCCAGAACATCCTCAAGCACTCGGTGCAGGTCGCCCACCTCTCGGGGATCATCGCTGCCGAGCTCGGCGTCGACGAGGCGCAGGCGCGGCGCGCCGGCCTCCTGCACGACATCGGCAAGTCGATCGACCGAGAGATCGAGGGGACTCACACCGAGATCGGCGCCAACCTAGGCAGGCGCTTCGGCGAGCCGCAGGAGGTCATCGACGCGATCCTCAACCACCACGACCTGGACCGCGCCGAGACCCTCTACCCCGTGATCGTCAACGCCGCCGACGCCATCTCGGCCGCGCGACCAGGCGCGAGGCGCGAGACTCTCGAGAGCTACATCAAGCGCCTCGAGGGCCTCGAGAGCATCGCGACGAGCTTCCCTGGAGTCGAGAACGCGTTCGCCATCCAGGCCGGCCGCGAGGTGAGGATCATCGTCCAGCCCGACAAGGTCGACGACGCGTCCGCTGTGCTGCTGGCGCGCGACATCGCGAACCGGATCGAGCAGGACATGGAGTACCCGGGCCAGGTCCAGGTGACCGTCGTGCGCGAGTCGCGGGCGGTAGAGTACGCCAGGTGAGGATCGGCGAGGACCTCAAGCTCTTCCGCGGCACCTCGACGCCAGACCTGGCGTCCTCGGTCGCGAAGCACCTCGGCGTGCCGCTATCGCACGGCACCGTCTCACAGTTCCCGGACGGCGAGACCCGGATCATGATCGAGGAGTCCGTCCGCGGCGCGGACTGCTACATCGTCCAGTCGACCTCGGCACCCGTGAACCACAACCTCATGGAGCTGCTGGTGCTGATCGACGCCCTCAGGCGGGCGTCGGCCTGGCGTATCAACGCCGTCATCCCGTACTTCGGCTACGCGCGCCAGGACAAGAAGGTCCAGGCGCGCGAACCGATCACGGCCAAGCTGGTGGCGAACCTGTTGGAGACCGCCGGCGCCGACCGCGTCATCTCCGTCGACCTGCACGCAGGGCAGATCCAGGGCTTCTTCGACGTGCCGTTCGACCATCTGACGGCCCTGCCCATATTAGGTGACCACCTCAAGCAGACCGACCTCGAAGGTTCCATCGTGGTCTCCCCCGACGTCGGCCGCGCGACGGAGGCCAGGCGCCTCGCCCAGTACCTGAACCTCCCACTGGCCATGCTCTACAAGCGGCGAACCAGCCCGACGGACATCCAGGTGACCCATGTCATCGGTGACGTCGATGGCATGCGCCCGATCATCATCGACGACATGATCAGCACCGCCGGGACCATGCGCCAGGGGATCGAGGCGTTGCTGCGCCTAGGCGCCAAGCCCGACATCCGCGTGGCGGCCACGCACCCCGTCTTCACGCCGCCTGCCGCCGAGAGGCTCACGCACCCTTCGATCACGGGCCTGTACGTGACCGACACCGTTCCACTGCGCCAGGACGTTACCAACGCCACCGTGTTGAGCGTCGCCCCGCTACTTGCCAAGGCCATACGGAACGTCCACCAGCACACCTCGGTCAGCTCGCTGTTCACCACTTGAGAGGCGCTACCGCCACGCCTCCCTGATGCGCCGGATGCGCGCGATGACCAGGGGCAACCGGTAGTCACCGTGTGACAGGCTCGTGCGCGCGCCCTCCCACAGCTCGAGGTCGTCACCTTGGGCGGTCGCGAACTGGATCAGCAGGTCAGGGTCGCTCGCGGCCATGACCGCGCGGCGTAAGCACTCCTCGACATGGAGCCTCAGCTCTACGATGCCGGGCGCCATCGATCCCGGCAGCAGCGCTCCCGTGTACTGCTGCACGGCCAGGTGAACCTGGCCCGTGGCGACGTAGGCCAGCACCTGCTTGAAGTCGCACTCGTACGGCACCAGTAGGTGGTACGGACAGGACGAGATCGGCACGAGCTGGCGCAGCCTGGAGACCGTTGACTTGACGGTCCCTGCATGGACATCAGACCCGAACACCAGCTCACGCAGCTCGGCGACGGTCACGCCGTCGTCGCGGTCACAGAGGATCGCAAGCACCTCCCGCTGCCTGGCAGACAACGCCAGAGGCTGAGCCCGGTACTCGAGGACAGGCTGGCCCAGGAGCCTGACCTTGAGTGGGCTACCGCCACCACGCCACATCGCGCTGAGGCGCGGCTGCTCCGGGTCGCAGGCCATCAGCAGGCGCCAACCGGTCTCGGAGAGCTCGTGCAGGCCGTCTGAGCCTATAGACAGGGCTCGCATGGCCTGATCCTCACGGCCGAGGCGCAGGTGACATAGCGCGAGCCACATCACGGCCTGCGTCTGGAACAGCTGGAAGTTGGTCTGCTCGAACTGCCTCGCAGCGGTCTCGAGGAGCGCCGTCGCACGCGCAGGGTCGCGGTAGCTGAGCGCCATGCCCATGCCTAGCGTGCCGATGGCCGCCTGTGCGCGCGGCGCACCACGGCTGAGCGAGAACGCGTACTCGGCTGACTCGAGAGCGGACCCCAGGTCGCCCATGGCTAGGTAACACTTGGTCACGTCGAGCGACGCAGACGCCACCTGGGTCAGTGGGGAGCTGCGACGCAGGAGCGTGAACAGGTCGAGAGCGGCCCCGTGTCGACCTTCGAGGAGGTGCACGTCCGCCGCGGTGGAGACCACGGCCTCGTACGTAGGGATGCCGAGCTTGGCGTGATCGACGACGACACCGGCCAACGCCTCGCGGGCCGCCGCGAGGTCGCCGAGCAGCAGGTAGGCGAAGGCCAGGGTCGCGGCCGCCACCTCGCGCCTGCACTCCTCTCTCAGGTCGCGCCGCTCGTACTCGTCGAGCGCCCAGCGCGCCCAGTCACGGCCACTCTTGTAGTGGCCGAGGGCCAGCTCCTGGTTGGCGACGTCTATCGCGCAGGCCACCACGAGGTGGCTGGCGTCCGAGTGCTCCGCGAGCGCCATGGCCCGCCTGAAAAGCAGGATCGGTGAGTGCCTGTCGCCCTCGAGGGCCAGAGCGAACGCTCGCGCCCGCATGGTGGTGGCGGACTCGTGGGCCTCGAGGGCCTTCAGTGTCTCGGCGCCGGCGTCCACGCCCGGTCTCGTGACGGCGACCGCCGCGCGTAGCTCGGGCGCCGCCGAACCGGTCAGGACCAACGAGACGAGGCCCATGACCTCGGCCTGCTTGTTCACGGCCGTGGCGGTCACGTACAGCCAGTAGGCGACGGCCGGCTCGCACCGGACGGCCTCCGGCAGGCTGCTCAGCTCGGTCCAGAGGCCTTCGAAGTCGCCGTCGTTGAAGGCACGGTTGCCTGCCTGGTCGACGATCTCGGTGATTAGCTCGGGCGCGCGCCTGCGGCACTCGGCAAGGGCCTGCCGCCACTCGCCGTGCCTCAGCCTGCCGGCAACAGCCTCCCTGATCGATTCAAGTGCGCTGGCCCCGCTCCTGGCCGTCCGAGACCGTGCCGGCGACCCCGGCCCCAGCTCGACGACGTCGCCCGGCACGGCACCGCGCCCGCCCACCGACGTGCTGTCCACGCTCGCCCCCTGTTCCGCGAAGGGTTGACAGCATAGCGCTCACCGCAGGCGCCAGGCGGACCACCTAGGCAACGGTCCAACTCATGGGCCATGCGTCGCGGCCGTGTACCACGCCTGCCACCGAGGCCGCGCTCGTCGCCGAGAGGGTGAACGCGCGCCTGACACGGCATCTAAACGCACGGGCGCCAGCTCACCGAAGTGCCCGCGTGACAGCACATGCGTAGCGTGCAGGACAGCGTTTCAGGGCTGAGTAAGAACTTTGTAAGGCCGCGTCGTTAGCCTAAGAACCTGAGGACCGAGGTAACCCTCCCATTACCTCTTCCCATCCTCTTCCGAGAAGACCCCGCGCCTCCCACGCGGGGTCACCTTCTTGTTGACCGCCACGAGCAGCTCTCGACCGACCGATGAAGCCGATCAGCCGAAACGCCCCGAGACGTAACGCTCCGTCAGCTCGTGCCTCGGGTTCGTGAAGATCAGGTCGGTCGGCCCTTCCTCCACCAGCCGCCCGAGGTGCATGAACGCCGTCCTGTCGCTCACCCTGCCTGCCTGCTGCATGTTGTGCGTGACTATGAGGACGGTGTACTCCCGCTTCAGCTCGGCGATGAGGCGCTCGATCCTGTCGGTGGCTATGGGGTCGAGGGCGCTCGTTGGCTCGTCCATAAGGATCACGCTCGGGTCGGACGCCAGCGCCCTGGCGATGCAGAGCCGCTGCTGCTGTCCGCCAGACAGGCCGAGCCCGGAGCCTCGGAGCTTGTCTGCCACCTCGTCCCACAGCGCCGCGCTGCGCAGCGCCCGCTCGACGAGGCCGTCCATGTCACCCTTGAAACCCGTGAGCCTGGGACCGAACGCCACGTTCTCGTAGATCGACTTCGGGAACGGGTTCGGCTTCTGGAACACCATGCCTATGCGCCGCCTGACCTCGACTGGGTCGACGTCAGGACCGTAGAGTTCGACGCCGTCGTACCGCACGCCGCCCTCGACCCTGACGCCGTCGACGAGGTCGTTCATGCGGTTTATCGACCTAAGCAACGTGCTCTTACCGCAGCCGGACGCGCCGATGAGCGCCGTCACCTGGTTCCGCGGCACGTTCAGGGAGACGCCGTGCAGCGCCTGGAAGTCCCCGTACCAGAGGCTCAGGCCGTCGATCACGACGGCCGCCTCCTCCGGCGCGACCGGCTCGCTCCGCACGGTCTTGGCAGGGATCATCGTCGTGTCAGTCACGTGAAGCTCCTTACGCCTCTCACCACCTGTTCGAGAACCTCCGCCTCAGGTAGAAGGCGGCGGCGTACAGAACGCCCAACACAGCGAGCAGCACCACGATCGCCGCCGAAGCTGAACGCGCGAACTCGACCTCGTTCTCCGATACCCAGGAGTACACCTGGATCGGGATCGCCGTGAAGGCCGCGAAGGGCCCGTCCGGGGCCCGAGGCACGAAGGCTGCGGCGCCGAGCACCAGAAGCGGGGCCGTCTCTCCCAGGGTCCTGGCGATCGCCAGTATCACCCCGGTCGTGATGCCGGCGATGGCGCCGGGCAGGACGACCTTGAGGACCACCTGCGACCGGGTCGCGCCCAAGCCGTAGGCCGCCTGCCTCAGGCTCAGTGGAACGGCCCTTATCGCCTCTCGAGAAGCTACGACGACGACCGGAACGACCAGCAGGCTGAGCGTCAGGGCACCGGCCAGCACAACGGGCCCCAGGCCCAGGAGCCTCACGAAGACGGTGAGGCCGAGGATGCCGTACACGACGCTCGGCACTCCAGCCAGGTTGGACAGGTTCAGCTCGATGAGCCTGGCGAGGCGCGTGTCGCCCGCATACTCCTCCAGGTAGACGGCGGTGCCCACGCCGAGGGGCACGGCAAGCAAGACCACGAGACCGACGAGCATGAGGCTACCGACGAACGCCGGGAGCAGTCCGGCAAGCATCGGGCTGCGCGAGGCGTTTCGGACCAGGAACGCCGCGTCGAGCCACGCGTTGAGCACGACGACCTGGTCCGGCTCTGCAGTCGCGAGAAGTCGCTTCCGTTCGCCCCAGCCGCGCAAGAGCGGTAGGTCGGTGACGAGCTCGTCCTGCGCCGAGGTCACGATCCATCGCCAGGCTCCGCCGTCGACCCACGGCATCAGCTCGACCCGGTTCCGAGCCCTCAGTAGGCGTCGCTGTTCGGGGTCCGACAGGAGCCCATCGACCTCGTCAGGCGGCACACCACGTGCGCCGAGCTCGAGGCGCATCACCCTCTCCCAGGTGTCGGCCACGCCCAAGCCGGCCACGAACGGGAAGCTCCGAGCTGACCCGCTCGGGGACAGTACCTGCCACGAGAACGACCCGGTCACGACGTCGAACAGGAGGGCGCCTAGCAGCAGCAGGGCGAGGCCGACGGGGACAGCCACCGCGGCCTCCAGCCTGCGCAGCCCGCGCCGCCTGCGCCGCGCCTGCGCGCCACCGACGTCGAGCATGTCTGGGAGGTCAGACCGTCCTCCATGCACGGGCGGGGCGCCCGCGTCCCGTCCGGCCTCCGACGCAGCACCCCGCCTCACTGGTAGCGCTCCGAGAAGCGCCTGACGACGAACTGCGAGACCAGGTTGAGCAGCAGCGTCATGGCGAACAGGGTCGCGGCGACGGCGTAGAGCGACCGCGCGGCCAGCGAGCCGGCCGGCTGGTCGCCGCTGGCTGCCTGCACGATGAACGACGTCATGGTGGCGATGGTCTCGCGCGGGTCGAGCGTGAAGAGCGGCCTCTGGCCGGCGGCCAGGGTGACGATCATGGTCTCGCCGACGGCCCGCGACATCGCGAGTATCACCGAGGCGACTACGCCCGAGAGCGAGGCCGGCAGCACGACGCGCCAGATGAGCTGGCCCTTGGTCGCGCCCATGCCGTAGGCCGCCTGCCTCAGCGAGGTAGGCACGGCCTGCATGGCGTCCGTCGAGATGCTCGACACGGTAGGCAGGATCATGAACCCCATCACGAGGCCGGCCGACAGCGGGTTGAAGAGGTCGAGACCAGGGACGAAGCGTTGCAGGAGCGGGGTGACGAACATGAGGGCGAAGTAGCCGAGCACGACCGTCGGCACACCTGCCAGCAGCTCCAGCACCGAGGTCACGCGTCGCCTTCGTGCCGGCGGAGCGAACTCCGACAGGTAGACAGCGCTCATCAGGCCGAGCGGAACACCGACGCAGAGCGCGATCGCCGTCACGAGCATGGTGCCTGACACCAGCGGCAGGACCCCGAAGCTCCGGTCGGCGAAGAGCGGCGTCCACCTCGTGCCGGTGAGGAACTCCCAGGCGGACACTGCCGGGTCAGCGAAGAACTCCGACGTCTCGGTGACCAGGAGGACGACGACCCCAAGCGTCGTCAGCACCGACAGGCCGGCGCACGCCAGGAGCACGCCACCTACCAGACGCTCCCTGGTGCGCTCAGCGGGCGCGAGGCGCATCGGCCTGTGACCCATCATCTCGACCGCACCGCCTCGAGGACCGAGTCGCCAGGAGCGAAGCCGAGGAACGACGAGCCTGTCACGCGGCCTTCGAGGCGGTCCGCCGCCGCCGCGTAGACGTCGTCCGGGTACGCGACGTAGCCGCTTCCGGCCACGAGCTGCCTGTTCTCACCTCTCAGGTAGAAGGCGGCGAACGCCGCGACGTCAGGCCTGCCCAGCTCCGGCTCGGCCACGTAGAGGAACAGGGGTCTGGAGAGGGGCTGGTAACTGTTGTCCGCGATCGTCGCAGCGGTCGGCTGCACGCAGCCCTCGCCGCTGTCCACGGCGACCGACCTCACCTCGGCCGAGCTCTTGGCGAAGTGACCGTAGCCGAAGTACCCGAGGGCGTGAAGACCTGCGCTCACGCCGTGCAACAGCACGTTGTCGTCCTCGCTCGGGAAGAAGTCGGTGCGGGTGGCCCCGGTCTCGCCGTTCACGGCCTCCGTGAAGTAGTCGAAGGTGCCGGAGTCGGTACCGGGCCCGAAGAGGACCAGCTCCTCACGTGGCCATTCCGAGCGGACGTCGCTCCACATGCTGACCTGCGAGTCAGGCTCCCAGATCTCGCTCAGCTCGTCCAGCGCCAAGCACCGCGCCCAGTCGTTGGCCCCGTTCACGACGACGGTGATGGCGTCCGCGGCTATCGGCAACTCGACGACCTCGATCCCCCGCGCGGCGCAGGCCACGAGCTCGTCTGTCTTGATGACACGGCTGGCCCCAGCAACGTCAACCTCGCCGTTGCACAGCTTGCTGAGCCCGCCACCGGTACCGGAGTACGCGACCGAGATGTTCACGGACGGGTTCTGGATGGAGAACTCCTCGGCCATCGCGAGCGACACGGGGTAGACGGTGGAGGACCCGTCGACGCGCACGCCGCGCCCGGCAGAGCAACCACAGATGGCGAGCATCAGCAGCGCGCAACCGGCAACGAGACGCAAGCCCACCACCGCACGAGGCTACCTGTAACCAGCGGCCCGCCTGGCGGGATGAGGAGGAGACGACGAGGTATCGTCTGCCACAGGTGGATAACCCAGGGGGTCCATACCTCGTCAGGGGCGTGTCAGAGGTCTTCACGCCGTTCGATAGGCTCGAGGCCGCGGCCTTCGTCATCGCCGACGGCAGGTTCGCATGGGTGGGGCGCGAGGACGAGCTGCCGCCCGAGCACGCGGCGCTGCCGTCCGTGCACCTCGGGGGTCGTGGCGTCCTGCCCGGCCTGGTCGACTGCCACACCCACCTCGTTTGGGACGGCAGCCGCGTCGACGAGTACGCGGCCCGGTCGAGAGGCGCCGACTACGAGGAGCTCCTGAGGGCGGGCGGGGGGATCCACGCCACGGTAGCCGCGACCCGGGCGGCCTCGGAGGAGCGCCTCCTGTACCTGGCGCGTCGGCGTGCACGTTCGTTCGTGCGAGGTGGAGTCACCACGATCGAGGTCAAGTCCGGGTACGGGCTCACGACCGATGCCGAGCTGGCCCAGCTCAGGGTCGCCAGGCGCCTCGGCGAGTCCGGGTCACAACGAGTGACAGCGACGCTGCTCGCGCACGTTCCAGACCCCACCGAGGACCGTGACCGCTTCGTGGACCGCTTCGCGACGGAGACGATCCCGGAGGCTGCTAACGCCGGGCTTGCCGACGCCTTCGACGTGTTCGTCGACAGGGGCGCGTTCGACGTCGACGAGGCGCGGCGTATGTACGAAGCGGCCATCGGCGTGGGCCTGCCGATCAAGGGCCACGTCGAGCAGCTGACCCGCACGGGCGCCGCCATGCTCCTGGCGGAGCTGGGGGCGCTCTCGGCCGACCACCTGGAGAGGGCGACCGAGGCAGACCTCGCTGCGCTGGCGGAGGCTGGGGTCGTTGCGACCGTCCTACCGGGCGCGGCGGCGCTGCTCAGGGCGGGTCTGCCGCACGCGCGGACGTTCAGGTCGAGCGGCGTGAGGCTAGCCATCGGCAGCGACCACAACCCTGGCTCGAGCCCGCTGTACTCGCTGCTGCCAGCGCTGCAGCTCGCCATCGCCGTGTACGGGTTCAGCGTCAACGAGGCGCTCATCGGCGCGACCGCCAACGCGGCCGACGCCATCGGCAGGCCGGACCTAGGACGGGTAGCCGTCGGGGCGTGCGCCGACTACCTGGTCGTGGACGGTCCCGAGGCGCTCATGCCGCTCTACGCCTGGGGTGACCCGTACCTGGCCGAGGCCGTGCTCGGCGGCGCCACGGTGTGGCGGCGCGATGTGTAGCCGGCCAGGCGCGTAGCGGCGTGTCGCCTCACAGGTCGCCGTAGGTGACCTGGCCACCCTTCACGGTCGCCACGACCTCGAGGCCGTCTAGCCCGACCAGCGGGTCGTGCGAAAGGACGACGAGGTCGGCGTCGAAGCCGGGCGCCAACCTGCCGGACCGACCCTCCCAACCGATCGCGTAGGCCGCACCCACCGTGTACGCGAGCAGCGCCTCGTCCGGGGCCACGGCCTCCGTGGGCTCGAAGCGGTTCCCGCTGATGTCGAGCCGACGGCAGGCGGCCTTCAGGCCGGCGAAGACGTCTGGCGAGGCCACTGGAGCGTCGGAGCCGAAGGCCAGCCTGGCGCCGGCCCGTGCCAGCGAGCGGACGGGGTAGGCGCGCCCGAGCCGGTCTCCAAGCAACCGCGGCAGGCTGAGAGCGTCGAAAGTCAGGTGGATCGGCTGCATCGAGGCGACGACGCCCATCGCGCCGGCCCGCGTCACGTCGTCCGGATGCATGTGCTGCGCGTGCTCGAGCCTAGGTCTGAGGCCCGCGGCGGCGGCCTCGGCGCGCACGGCGTCGAAGGCGTCGAGGACGGCACGCACGGCCGCGTCACCGATCGCGTGCACGACGGGGGTCAGGCCGGCACGCACCGCCTGCGGCACCCGCTCGGCCAGGACGTCGGGACCGTCGACGACCATCCCCACGCTGTCCGTGCCGTCGTACGGCTCCAGCATGCGCGCAGTCAAGCTGCCTAGCGCGCCGTCGGCGAAGAACTTGGCGCCGCCCACCTGGAAGTTGCGGCCACCCTGGCCGGTCGCGAGCCCGATCTCGGCAGCCGCCTCCAACTGCGCTTGCGGCAGGCAGGCCCAGACCCTCAGCGCGTAGTCGTCCTCCGACGCGCGCGAGGCCAGCGCCCTGAAGTAGCTGGCAGGCTCGGCGGCCATGTGGTGGACGGTCGTGATGCCCTTGGATGCCAACGACCTCGCCGCCTCGTCGAGAGCGCTCCTCAGCTCGTCAGCCGTTGGCGGCGCGAGGGCGGCGTCGGCCAGCCCCTGCGCGCTCTCGAGCAGCAACCCGGTCGCGCGGCCGTCCTGGTCCCGCACGATCACGCCATCTGGCGGGTCCGGCGTCTCGTCGGTGACCCCACCAGCGGCGAGCAGCGCCGCGCTGGCCCACGAGGAGTGATGGTCCTGACTGGAGACGAGCGCCATACGGCCGCCGACCACCCTCTCGAGCGCCTCCGCATGGCGCCGGTCGATCGTCTTGAGCCCCCAGGTGTTGAGCGCCATGCCGGTGGCGAGCAAGGTGTCCTCGCTCCCCAGCTCTCGCGCCCTGCCGCTCAGCATGTCGAGGGCCGTGTCAAGGTCCCGGGCATCGGCCAGGTCCACCTGGGTCGTCTCCAGCCCGTACTGGGTCAGGTGCACGTGGGCGTCGTGGAAGCCTGGCATGAGGCAGCTCCCACCAAGCTCGACGACGCGGGTACGGGGCCCTGCAAGGGCATGTACGTCACTGGCCGTGCCGACCGCGAGCACCCGGCCGTTCGCCACTGCGACGCCCTCGGCGCGCGGCGCGGCTGGGTCCATGGTGAGCACCGACCCGAGGTACAGGGCGTCGGCCACGCTCACCTCAGGAGCCCTCGAAGCGGGGCGCGCGCTTCTCGCGGAACGCCGCCACGCCCTCGCGAGCGTCGCGGCTCGAGGCCGCCTTCGACTGGGCACCCGCCTCTAGCGCCAGCTGCTGCTCGAGCTCGTTGCCAAGGGTCTCCTGTAGTTGCCTCTTGACGAGGGCGTAGCTCAGGGTCGGCCCCGAGGCAACAGACCTGACCAGCTCCCAGACGGCATCCTGGAAGCCATCGGCATCCAGCACGCGCTCGACGAGACCCATGTCCAGAGCCTCGGCCGCGTTCAGCCGCCTGTTGCCTAGCGCCAGGTCCATCGTGCGCCCGACGCCGATCAGGCGTGGCAGGTGGTAGCTGCTGCCGGCGTCCATGACCAGCCCGATGCCAGTGAAGCCAAGGGCGAACACCGCGGCGCTCGAGGCCACGCGCAGGTCGCAGGCCACGGCCAGGCTGAGGCCGGCGCCCGCCGCCACGCCGTTCACACCGGCGATCACCGGCTTCTCGAGGTCCGTGATCGCCCTGACGACAGGGTGGTAGCTGCGTTCCAGGAAGGCTCCTATGTCGTCGCCGACCGGCGTCTCCGCCAGGTCGGCACCGGCGCAGAAGCCCCTACCCTCACCGGTGATCAGCACCGCCCTGACCTCGTCCGAGGCAGCCTCCGTCGCCAGCACCGTCGCCAGCTCGGCCAGGGTGTGCGGCGTCAGCGCGTTGAGCACCTGCTGTCTGTCGATGGCGACGCGCAGCGCGCCGTCCGCGTGCGTGACGCTCAGGTCCCGGTATGCCATGCGCGAGAGTCTACCCCCGGTCCGGCAGGGCCGACCGGCTCGAAGGGGCGACCGACATGGAGGCGCCGCCCGACCCTAAGGCGTCGCCCGCCCAGGCAGGGTCGCCCCGCTCGCCAACGCCGCGACGGCGTCCAGGTCGTCGGGCTGCCTCGGGTCGTCGAGGGCGGCGCGGTTCCGCCGCACCTCGCCGCAGCGGCGGCACCTGTGCACGATCACCCAACCCTTGTTGCCCGTCAGCTCGGCACCCACCGCCTCCAGTACGCCACCGCAGTCGTTCGCCCGGTCGCCGGGGTTGACGTCGACGTGCAGCGACGAGAGGCAGACAGGGCAGTGGTTGCGGTACGAGCCCTGCGTCAGCGGCAGGACATCGGTTCCGCACACCGCGCACGTGAACCCCTGGTTCGCACCCTGTCCGACGAAGCGCTTCATGACCGAAAGCAGCATACGGTGGAGGTGATGGCGATCCCGATCGGCTCTAATCGTCGCCCAGGGCACGACGAGGTCCTGCTGCGCGTCCACGACCTGGAGCTGAGGCGACCAGGCTCCCGTGGGGCGTCGCCGCTGTTGCGTGTGGGCGCTCTGGACGTCTTCGCGGGCGATCGTCTCGGGCTGGTGGGCCGCAGCGGCAGCGGCAAGAGCACCTTGCTGAGCGTCCTCGCCGGCACCGCCCAAGCCGGTGAAGGGGCTGTGGTGCGCCCGCCTGGAGTGCGCGTGGCGTACCTGCGGCAGGGCGTCGACGGCGTGCCCTCGACGACCGTAGCGGACGTCGCGGCGGCCGCCTTGAGCGAAGTGCGAGCGGCGGAGGAGCGCGTCCGCGCGGCCGAGCGGCGACTGGCGAGCGGCGGGCAGGACGCCTCGCACGACCACGCAGCCGCGCTCGAGGAGCACGAGCGCCTTGGAGGGTACCGGGCCGAGTCCGAGCTGCGCGAGCTGCTACACGCCCTCGGCTTCCCCGAGACCTCGTGGGGACGAGAGACGGAGGCGCTGTCGACGGGCCAGCGGCGGCGCCTGGCTCTCGCCGCCACGCTCGCTACCCCCGCGGACGTCCTGCTGCTCGACGAGCCGACGAACCACCTGGACATGCCAGCCAGGGCGTGGCTCGAGCGCCACCTCGTCGACGGCGGGCGGACCGTCATCATCGTCAGCCACGACCGTGCCCTGCTCACTGCGGCCACCACCGAGACCCTGTTCATCGAGTCCGGACGCCTGCGGCGCGTGGCCGGCGGCTACGACAGGGCAGCGAAGCGTGTCGAGACCGAGTCGGCTTCCCACCTGAGAAGGGCCAGGGAGGCGCGCCGTGAGGCCACGAGGCTCGAGCGTGTGGCTCGCGAGCTGGCGCGCGAGGGTAGGCGAACCAAGGCGAGGGAACGGGCCGCACGGGACCTGGGGCGGCATGCGGCCGGGCTCGTGGAGGGCACAGGTAGCGAGCCCGCCGTGACCTTCGACACGGGACCGGACGAGACGGACCGCGGGGTCAGGCGCCGTGGTTGGCTGTTGCACGCCGAGGGACTCTCGCGCGATGGGCTGTACGAGGACGTCACGGTCCGGCTCGGGCCCGGCGACAGGATCGCGCTGGTGGGCGCGAACGGCAGCGGCAAGAGCAGCCTCCTAGCCCAGCTGGCGGGCGTCCTCCCGCTCGGCGGCCCGCTGGCGCGCCTGGAGTACGCTCCTGGGATGCGCCTCGCGTACGTCGGGCAGGTCGACAGGGGGCTCGTAGACGGCATCCCTGTCCTCGAGCAGCTGGCGGCGCCGCTCGGCGACGAGCGCGCTCGCTCGAACCTGGCGGAGGCCGGACTGCCCTACACGTCATGGTCGCTGCCGCCCGAGCGTCTCTCGGGAGGTGAACGTGCCAAGGCGGGCCTAGCCATGGCGCTGGCGCTCGGTCCGGACCTGCTCGTCCTCGACGAGCCGGACAACGACCTGGACCTGGCGGGGGTCGAGGCTCTCGAGGAGGCGCTCTCGCGCGTCGCCGAAGCCGGCGTGGCACTGCTTGTCGCGACCCACGACCGGAGCCTCGCGCGGCGTGCGCTGGGGCGCGCCTGGCAGCTGAGAGACGGCGACCTCGTCGCCTACCCGAGCGTGCGCGCCTACCTGCGCGGCGAGAAGCACGTCGCGGCCGACACGTTCTGGCGAGAAGCCGCGGAGCTGCCTGAACCGCCTTCGGTGGTCGCGGGGACCGCGACCGAAGAGGACCCTGTTGCCAGGCTCGAGGAGGAGAGGGTCGCGCTGCTCGAGGTCCTCGGCGACCCCGTGGGCATGACGCCTCGGGACCGCGCCAGGGCGAGGAGACGCCTGAGCGAGGTCGAGGGCGAGCTGGTCACGCTCCTGGACGCCCGCCTGGAGCCTCCACGACCGCGGTACAAGCTGCGTGAGGGCGGCTACGACGTGTTCGCGGACGCCACTGCCACAGGGACGTGGCGGCTGGTGATCGCTGTCGGTCCCGAGGAAGCCGCCGTGGAGCTCGGCGGCTCGGGGAAGCGGCTGCCGAGCGCGACCCTGAGGGCGATCGGTGAGGTGGGGCACCTGGCGACCGAGGAGCCTGAAGGTTCCCGCTACCTGCCGGTGGTCACCTCTGCGCTGCTCGACGCCGGCACGAGGCTCGCCTTCACGGTCGCGGGTGTCTCGGCTGTCCAGGCTCACGTCGACGGTGTGGCGAGCCCGACCCTGCTGTCACAGAGCGCCGGCGGCTGGTGGTTCTCCGACCTAGGGGCGTTCCTCGGCTCCCAGGGATGGCGACCCGGCCACGAGACGGGCGGCCCACGCTGATCAGGCGTTGGTGGACGTGGGCGCT
>CAZFAQ010000050.1:0-13761 GCA_964517055.1 uncultured bacterium
GGTCCGACGGGTTCTCTGTCGGCGTGCCGCTCTTCTGGCATGTCGAGCGATGTCCTGAGCTCGATGACCGGCAGCGTGAAGGAGACGACGAACGCTATGAGCGACAGGATCGCTCCGACCGTGAACACCCTGCCGAGACCCGTTGCGAGAGCTTCTCTCAGCCCGGTGACCAGCCTCGTGAAGGCGTCGGGCCCTGCCAGGGCCTCGACCTCCACGCGTGCCCGCTCCAGCTGAGGAGGGCTGGTGAGCAGGTTCGGCGAGTTGAACTCCGCGACGAGCTCAGGCGGCAACGCGCTCAGCTGAGGCCCGAGGCTACCGGTCACCTGGGCGGTGATGGTCGAAGCGACGATGGCCCCGAAGACCGCCACCCCCAACGTCCCGCCGATCTGCCTGAAGAACATGTTCGCGCTGGTGGCCGTGCCCAGCTTGCTCTGCGGCAACGCGTTCTGCACGGCAAGCACGAACAGCGAGTTCGTTGGCCCGAACCCGAGGCCGAGCAGCACAGAGAACACCACCGTCATCACCAGGGGCGTGCCGGTGTCCATGGTGGCGTTCAGGAGGAACCCGACCGTGATCGTCGCCAGACCGACCAGGATGAACGGCCGGTAGCGCCCTGTGCGGCTGACCATGAGGCCCGCGACGGTGCTGCTGACGACCATTCCGAGCATCAGCGGCGTGAGTGCGAAGCCAGACGCCGCTGCCGAGCCGCCTTGAACGCCTTGGATGTAGAGGGGCAGGTAGATGACGGCGCCGAACATGCCGACCCCGCTCAGGAACCCGCCTACGTTCGCCACGTTGAAGGTGCGGCTCCTGAACAGCTCGGGGTCGAGCACCGGGTTAGGCGTCCTGCCCTGCCACCACAGGAAGGCGCCAAGCAGCACGACGGACGTCGCCATCAGCGCGATGATGGGAGCGGATGCCCATGGCAGGTCGACGCCGCCCCAGGTGAGGGCCAGTAGCAGGGGCACGATGCCGAGCATCAACAGCGCGGACCCGACCACGTCGATGCGGCCATGGCCACGGGCCGTCTGCGCTGGGAAGTTGCGCATGATCACGAACATCGCGATCAGGGCTATGGGCACGTTCACGAAGAAGACCCAGCGCCAGCCGATCGTGTCGGTGATGAGCCCGCCGGCCAACGGGCCGACCACGCTGGAGAAGCCGAACACCGCACCGGTGAACCCCTGGTAGGCGCCACGCTCGCGGGGTGTGAATATGTCGCCGATGGCCGAGAACGCCATCGTGATGAGCGCGCCGCCGCCGAGACCCTGCAGCCCGCGGATGACGATGAGCTGCGGCATGTTCTGCGCCAGGCCACCCAGCGCCGACGCCGCGCTGAACAGCAGGATGCCGAACAGCAGGATGCGCTTGCGGCCGTAGATGTCGGAGAGCTTCCCGTAGATGGGAAGCGTGACAGTCGACGTCAGCGAGTACGCGGTGAACGCCCAGGCGTAGAGCTTGAAGCCCTCCAGCTCTGCGATGATCCGCGGCAGCGCGGTGCCGACGACCGTCAGGTTGAGAGACGTGAGGAACAGGACGACGAGGATGCCGGAGAACGCGAGGAGCTTCTCCCGCCGCGACAGCTCCGTCATCTCGTTGCTGCGAGCCTGCGGGGTCGAGGAGAAGCTTCCACCCGGCAGATTCTAAGTCGTGAAACGAGCCCGGCAGGTCCGCCGGGCTTCGGCCCCCTGTCCCTACTGCCTCTGCGGTTCGCAGTACACGACCATGCGGTTGTACTGGTCCTCGTTGCGGTAGGTGATGACGCCTTCCGTGAGACTTCCACTGACGGTCCAAGGCATCTGTATGCCCGACTGGTGGCTGGCCTGGCCCTGGGCGATCATCACCGCGCCCTGCGACTGCCACTGGCCTGCGGCGTAGAACGGGTCGTAGTACCCTGCCGAGTTCGCCCAGTACTGCCCCTGGGCCTGGAAGTTCCCTTGTTGATCGAGGAGCAGGTAGAACTCGTACATCCAGGTGTCGGTCGCCAAGCCGGTGAGAGACTCGTTGGCGAAACGGCAGTACCAGTTCCCTACGAACGGCGACTGTCCCTGAGCCATGACGGGGGTCGTAAGGGCGATCAGGGTGATGGCTAGCAGGCAGCGAGAGACGAGGACGGCGCGGCGCGACAGACGAGACGTGTGCATGCTCGCAAGGCTAGTGGCTAGCACCGAAAACCAGCATTAAACGCAGGGCTGGCCAAGACGGGCACGAACGGCACGTAGACTGCCTGGATGGCAGCCTCTCTTCTCTCAGCGAGCTGCTGATGCAGCGCCGCATCACCGGCTTCCGACAGGACGACGAAGGCCACTGGGTCGCGGAGCTCGAGTGCGGGCACTCGCAACACGTTCGTCACGACCCGCCCCTCACGTTCAGACCGGTCGTGCTCACGCGAAGCGGCCGCGACGGGTTGATCGGCGCCCCGTTGGAGTGCCGCGCGTGCGACGCCCCGGAGGAACACCGCAGGTCCGGTACTCCGCTGCTCTAACATCGGTGCACATGTCCGCCTTGTCCCGCTACCCAACTGTGGTCGCCGCCGCGCTGATGCTCGCGTCCTGCGCGGGGCCCACCCCAGGTCCCGATGTCGTCTCACAGGTCACAACACAGGTCTCGGCGCAGGTCGGCGTCACGGGCCAGACGCAAGCGACGGCCGCACCGACCGAACCAGCTCCCTTGGAATGCGGGGCACCTGCCCACCAGATAAGCGAGGTCCAGGGCGAGGAGGACAGGAGCCCGTTCGTCGGCCTCACCGCCACCTTGGAGGCGGTCGTCGTCGGCGACTTCCAGCCCGGCGACGGCGACGCGTTCGACACCGACCTGGGCGGCTTCTTCGTTCAAGAGGAAGACGCCGACGCCGACGGCGACCCCCGAACTTCCGAGGGCATCTTCGTCGCGGAGCGGCGGGAAGACGTGGCTGTCGGGCAGTTGGTCCGCGTCACCGGCAGGATCAGCGAGGTGGAGGGGCAGACCGTCTTGAGGAGCGTGCGCGAGCTCGTCGTGTGCGCAGACGGACAGGAGCTACCCACGGCCGCGACAGTCCGCCTGCCTGTCGTGCAGCCCGGCTACCTCGAGGCGTTCGAGGGGATGCGCGTCACCTTCCCGCAGGAGCTCGTGATCAGCGAGTACTTCAACTTCGACCGGTTCGGCGAGGTCGTCCTAGCAGCGCCCTTGCCTGGCGCGACGCGCGTCTACCAACCGACCTCCTACCTCGACCCACGCGACCCCGTGATCGCCTCGGCCGCGGACCACGTCAGGCGCTCCCGGATCACCCTCGACGACGGCCGCGACGACGAGAACCCACACCCGGCACGCCACCCTGCGGGCGGTGAGTTCACGGCGGTACACACTTTCAGGGGCGGTGACGTGCTCGTGGACCTCACCGGTGTCCTCGGCTACGCGTTCGGCGGGTACCGTGTCCAGCCGACGCAGAACGCCGAGTACGTGGTCCGCAACCCACGGCCCGAGCTTCCCGAGGACGTAGGCGGCTTCGTGCGGGCCGGCGTCTTCAACGTCCTGAACTACTTCGAAGACTTCGGTGGCACGGGGTGCGGCCCCGATGCGAACGAGGAGTGCAGGGGCGCCGACGACCCCCGTGAGTTCGAGAGGCAGCGGACAAAGATCGTCAACGCGATCGTCGCCATGGACGCCGCCGCCGTCGGGCTCATCGAGATCGAGAACGACGCCGACCAAGGCGCCATCATGGACCTCGTGAGCGGGCTCAACGCCGCCGCTGGCAGCGGTACGTACGCGTACGTCGACGCCGGAGGTCCCGTTGGCGTGGACGTGATCAGGGTGGCGATCGTCTACAAGCCAGGTGAGCTACAGCCCATCGGCTCTCCAGCCGTGCTCGACAGCGTGGCGTTCCTCGACCCCAACCGCACAGGCGAGGACAGGAACCGCGCGGCGCTTGCCCAGACCTTCGAGGACCGCACCGGCGGCCGCTTCACGTTCGTCGTCAACCACCTCAAGAGCAAGGGCGAGTCATGTGGACGCGGTGACGACGACCCTGTGCAGGGCAACTGCAACGTCACGCGGACGCTTGCGGTGCGCGAGCTGCTCGACTGGCTGGCTACCTCGCCCACCGGCAGCCGCGACCCCGACGTGCTGATAGTTGGCGACCTCAACGGCTACGACCGCGAGGACCCCATCGTCGCCCTGGCCGCCGGGCTCGACGGCGTGCCGGGCACGGGTGACGACCACGTCGACCTCCTGCGGCGCTACGGGGGTGAGGACGCATACACCTACGTGTTCGACGGTCAGCTCGGCTACCTGGACTACGCCTTCGCGAGCCCGACGCTCGCGGCTCAGGTGACTGGCGCGACCGCCTGGCACATCAACGCCGACGAGCCCGACATCCTCGACTACGACCTGACCTTCAAGCCTGCCCAGCAGGCAAGCCTCTACCGACCCGACCCGTTCCGCTCCTCCGATCACGACCCCGTGATCGTGGGGCTCGACCTACGCACAAGCATGCGCTGAGCTCGGCGAAGGTGACCGCCCGGGGTCAATCGGCTCTCACATACCTGAAGTATGAAAGGTGCGTGACACCACTTAACGGGACCCGCGGCGCGCTGATGCCGCGGGATGGGAGGTTATATGTGGCCCTTCGGTAAGAACGCGAAGACGAGGCTGGAAGAGGCGTTGCGCGACCAGGAACTGACCTCGAAGCTTGACCTTGATGTCGAGGTCGAGAAGAAGGTTGCGAAGGTCTCGGGCGAGGTGCCCAACGAGCGCTACCGCAACCTCATCAAGGCGATCGGCAGCGGCATCAACGGCATCAGCGACGTCGACGTGAGCGGCGTCCGTGTCGCTGGCGGCGAGTCGGCTGCGTCGGGGACCATGTCAGGCACCGCTGCAGGTGGGGCGAGCGGGGGTCAGGCCGCCGCCGATCCCAGCGCGCTGGCCAAGGCCGCGCTGGCAGCGATCAAGAAGGAGCCTCAGCTCGCCGACGACCCAGTCGACGTCCTTCAGAAGGGCACGACCGTGGTGCTGCGGGGCGCGGTGGGCTCCGAGTCCGAGCACGCCCTGATCAAGCAGGTCGTCGGCGCGGTGCCCGGTGTGACCGGTGTCGACGACTCGGGCCTCAACGTCGTGCAGCACGCCGCCCAGCTCAACCAGACCGACGACGACGGCGACATCGTGTACACCGTCAAGGCTGGCGACACGCTCTCCCACATCGCCCTGCACTACTACGGCAGCGCCGGTCGTAGTAGCTACATGAGGATCGCCGAGGCTAACGGACTGGCCGACCCGAACAAGATCAGGGTGGGTCAGCAGTTGAAGATCCCCGGCACGCCGCAAGGGCCAGACGCAGTGGTGTGACCTGACGGGCGTGGGGCGTCTCATCCACGGGCTACTTCCACCTGTGGCCGAGGTGCCCCATACTGCACGCCGAGATGGCCGTAGCTCAGCCGCATCGCCTGCCGCTCTCCACGGCTCTGCGCAGCGCCTTCCACGGCAACTGCCCCAACTGCTTGCTGGGGCGGCTGTTCAAGGGCCTCTTGCGCCCTGCCGACTCGTGCAGCGTCTGCGGCATGCCGTTCGAGTACGAGGGCGGCACCTTCACGGCGACGGCCTTCATCCTGTACATGCTCATCTGCTTCGGCCTAGCCGTCGAGGGGCTGACGCTCGGCCTGCTGTTCGGGATGTTCCCCGGCTTCATCGTGGTCCTGGGCGTGAGCGCGGCCGCGATGTTCGTCCTGTTCCACGGTCCGGTGCGCGGCCTGTGGGTCTGGTGTCTGTGGCGGATGGGCTTCTTGCAGTGACAGGCACGGCGTACAGCGCGTCGTTCGAACCTGTTCCCTAACGGCCTGGGCCTAGGTCAACACTGGCCCATGCGGTCCAGGCACGGACACTTCGCGCCCTTCTACGTAGCATGGGCCCATGTTCCAAGTAGCTGCCTTCAGAGCGCTCGTGGCCGCGCTGCTCGCCTTCTTCGTCACCGCCGGCTCGCTCGCCGCGGCTCAGGCGCCTGGCGCCTGCAGCCTGCCGACCGACGTCGTGACGTTCCCCGACCCGGCGCTGGCGTCCGCCGTCCGGACAGCGCTGTCGCTGGAGCCTGAAGCGCCCATCGGTTGCGAGGCCTTCCAGGGCCTACGAGAGCTAAACGCCAACGACCTAGGCGTATCGGACCTGACCGGGATCGAGCTCGGAGCCAACCTCAGGCGTCTCGACCTAAGAGGCGCCCAAGCACGCGACCTGAGCCCGCTGCTCCAGCTGACGAGGCTGACCCGGCTCGACCTCAACGGCAGCGGGGTCGCCGACCTCTCGGCGTTGGCGGGCCACCCTTCGCTGCTCAGGCTCGATGCGAGGAACAACCAGGTCTCGGACCTAGCACCGCTGGCCTCGATCCCCAGGCTCGAGCACCTCGACCTGAGAGACAACCTGGTATCCGACGTGTCGCCGCTTGCCGGCCATCCGGAGCTCGAGTACCTCCGACTCGGCGGGAACCAGGTGACGGACGCGAGTCCGCTATCGAGCGTCACGCAGCTCGAGTTCCTCGACCTGGCCAACAACCAGGTCACGACCGGTAGGGGGTTGGGCCTCCTAGAGGAGCTCGAGTACCTGTCCCTGAGGAACAACCCCGTGCCTGACCTCGGCTTCGTGCTGTTCCTCCTCAACATCGAGGAGTTGGACATGCGCTCGACCGGCGTGTCGGACGTGGGGCCGCTGAGCGGGCTGACGACGCTTCGCACCCTGCGGCTCAGCCGCAACGAGATCGCAGACGTCTCCGGCTTGGCGAACCTGACCGCTCTCGAGACCTTGGACCTCAGCCGCAACCAGGTGTCGGACGTGAGCCCGCTCGGCAGACTAACCGCGCTCGAGGTGCTCTACCTGGCGCGCAACCAGGTGGCAGACATCTCTCCGCTGACCGGCATGACCGCGATGCGGGAGCTCGACATCAGTTACAACGCCATCGTCGACCTCACGCCAGTCGCGGCCATGCTCAACATGGAGGAGCTGAACGTCAGGTCGAACCAGGTAACCCACGTCCAGGCGTTGCGGGGGATGACCAAGCTCACCGAGCTCGACCTGTCACGGAACCTCGTGGCGAACGTCTCGCCTGTTGGGTCCCTGACGGCACTGACAGAGGTCGACATGTCAAGGAACCTGATCGCCGACGTGACGCCTCTGCTCGACCTCTCGGCGATCACAGAGCTCAACCTGGAGCGCAACTGCCTGGCTGGCGATGAGGTCGCTCAGCAGGTGTTCGCGCAGATCGCGGCTCGCGGCGTCGAGCTGATCAGCGAGCCGCAGTCGACCTGTGAGTAGCGACGCCGTGAGCGGTGTGTCTCCGCCACGCGGCAGCTCGGTGAGGGCGTGACGGTGGAGGTTGAGTTCCCCTAGGCCCCACGGGCGGCTACGGAGGGAGCGAACGACGGTAGCCTAAGCGCTCGAACACATGGCCACCGCTACTCACACGCTCCTCGTCGCCCTGTTGGTGCTCTCCGCCAGCGTCTGGACTGGTGGCATAGTGACGATCGTCGTGGTCGCGCGCTCTGCCAGGCTGAGCCTCGAGCCGGCCGCGCGGGTGGCTCTGTTCAGGCATCTCGGTCGGGCCTACCTCGGCGTTGGCGCTACCGCCCTGGTCGTCGCCCTGGCCTCGGGTGCGACGTTGGTCACGCGGCGGGGTTGGGACGGTCCCGCGGTCGCCTCGGGTGTGGTGGCGGCCCTGATCGTGGCGGTCCTTGTGGTGGCCGTGGGCCAGGCGAGGCGCATGACCGTGCTCAGGCAGTCGGCGGCCGAAGACGGCGCCGACACTGGGCTCGCCAAGCGCATCGCGGCTGGTGGCCGCGCGGCCGGGGCGCTACGTGGGCTCCTAGGCGTACTAACGCTCGTGCTGGTAGTGCTTGGTTGCGCGTTGGCCGTGTAGCGTCCTGACGGCTGGCTTCTCCGCTGACCGGGACAGGTCGGGCGAGCAGCGGCACAGTACCTAAGGCGTTGACACCAACTGCAACCGCTTCTACGCCCCGTCGAAGAGGAGCTACGACGCGGCAACTCCGACGTTCTACTCCCGCAGGAACAGCCGCACCGCGACGTCCTCCGTGACGTCGACGTACGGGTAACCAAGCTCGTCGAGCACCTCGACGACCGCGCCCCGCTCCGAGGCGGGCGCCTCGATCCCGGCCAGCACCCGGCCGTAGTCCGCCCCGTGGTGCCGGTAGTGGAAGAGGGTGATGTTCCAGTCTGGATGGAGGCTCTCGAGGAACCTCAGGAGCGCCCCTGGCCGCTCAGGGAAGTGGAAGCGGAAGACCAGCTCGTCCTTGAGGCTGCTCGCTCGCCCGCCGGTCAGGTAGCGGACGTGCGCTTTGGCGGTCTCGTTCTCGCTCAGGTCGGTGACGCTGAAGCCGTCGGCCGTGAGCCTCTGGATGAGCTCTCGCTTCTCACGCGGGCCCTGGCGCAACGACACGCCGACGAAGATCTGCGCCAGCTGAGGGTCTGCGTAGCGGTAGTTGAACGCCGTTATGGTGCGCCCGTTCAGGCACTGGATGAACCGCCGGTAGCTCCCGGGTCTCTCCGGCATGCCTACCGCGAGGAGCGCCTCGAGCCCCTCGCCCAGCTCCGCGCGCTCGGCCACGTGACGGAACATGTCGAAGTTCAGGTTGGCTCCGGAGTGGATGGCCATGAGGGCACCGGCCGTCGGAGCGTCGTCGCTTCGGACGCCACCGGGCTGTTTCATGTCACTAGAGTCCTCCGGGGAATGGTCACTGTTCTCCCCGACTCCGCGCGCCGCGTACGCCTTCAGCCCGGCAAGTGCCAGCGCGCCGGCGGGCTCAGCGATGGCCCGGCAGTTCTCGTAGATGTCCTTGATGGCTGCGCATATGGCGTCGGTGTCCACGGTGATGATCTCGTCGAGGGAGTCTCTACAGAGCTTGTATGTGAGGTCACCGACGCGCTTGACGGACACACCGTCGGCGAAGAGACCGACCTCGGGCAGTGTCACCGGGCCGCCATGTTCGAAGGCAGCCTGCATGGAGGCGGCGTCTACCGGTTCCACACCTATCAGCTTCACCTCGGGCCGCAGGCCACGCACGACGCTCGCGACACCCGCAGCCAGGCCGCCGCCGCCGACGGGGATGAACAGGGCTTCCAGCGGGTCAGGGTGCTGGCGCAGGACCTCGAGCCCGATGGTCCCCTGTCCGGCTATCACGTCCTCGTCGTCGA
This sequence comes from uncultured bacterium, assembly GCA_964517055.1. Taxonomy (GTDB): domain Bacteria; phylum Deinococcota; class Deinococci; order Deinococcales; family Trueperaceae; genus DASRWD01. Next base: position 9,163 of record CAZFAQ010000050.1, read on the forward strand.
ACGGGTGGACGAAGGTGGCGCCGCTCGAGGCCTCGAGCTCACGGGCGTGCGCGTAGGCGTCGTCGTAGCCCTCGCCTATCGTCACGGCCTCGCCGCCCAGCCGCTGCACGGCCTGGACCTTGATGGGCGGGGTCGTGATGGGCATGACGATCGTCGCGCGCACTCCGAGGCGCGCTGCTGCCATCGCGACGCCTTGAGCGTGGTTGCCTGCCGAGGCGCAGATGACGCCTGCGGCCAGGTTCTCGGGCGGCAGGTGCGCCAGCTTGTTGTAGGCGCCCCGCACCTTGAACGAGTGGACGGGCTGCAGGTCCTCGCGCTTGAGCGTGACGCGCCGCCCCAGGCGCTCGGAGAGCCTCGGCATGTGGTCGAGCGGCGACTCGGTGGCGACGTCGTACACCCGCGCGGTCAGCACACGCCTGACTATCTCGTGCATCCGCAGACGGTAACCGGTCAGCGTTCAGGGGGTGGCGGGTTACGAGCGGCCAAGCCGCGTCTCCATCGCGGGCCAGCTTCTGCGTTACTCCCGCGCCACACCGAGGTACAGAGCCGCGATGTCGTCCCGCTCGCGCAGTTCCGTAGCGGGACCGCTAAGACGGACCGACCCGTTCTCCAGCACCACGCCGAAGTCCACGAACTCCAACGCCTGTCTCGCGTTCTGCTCGACCATCAGGACCGAGGTTCCGGCCGCGCTGATCGCGCTGATCGTCTCGAAGACCTCCCGGACCGCCTGTGGCGCCAGCCCGGCCGTCGGCTCGTCGACCAGCAGGAGCTGTGGCTCCTGCATCAGGGCCCTGGCCATGGCGAGGAGCTGCCGCTGGCCTCCGGAGAGCGTGTGGGCGAGCTGCCTACGGCGCTGTCCTAACAACGGGAAGCGTTCCTCAAGCTCCCGGACGCGGCGTGTGACCATGCGGATGGGGAGCGTGGCTCCTCCCATCTCGAGGTTCTCCAAGACAGTCATGGATCCGAAAACGTTGTCGAGCTGAGGCACGTACCCGATGCCACGCCTAACGATGGACTCCGTTGGCAGCCCCGCGATGGAACCACCGCGGAACGTGATGGCGCCGGCGCTGGGCGTGACGAGGCCCAGGAGCGCCTTCATCAGCGTGCTCTTGCCAGCCCCGTTGGGACCGAAGACGAGCACCTGCTCGCCCTCACCTACCTGCAGGGAGACCCCGAAGAGGATCTGCAGCGGGCCATAGCCGGCGTCAAGGTCCTCGACGACGAGGATGGGTGCGGGCCGGTCTTCACCCTGTTTCGCGGGCCAGGCGGCAGTCACAACGCGCCACCCAGGTAGGCGTCGATGACGCGCTCGTCGCGCTGCACGCTGGCTGGCGTGCCCTGGGCGAGCACCTTGCCCTGGTGCATGACGACGACGTGGTCACAGAGCTGCATGACCAGGTCCATGTCGTGCTCGACGACGAGGACGGTCACGCCGCGCTGGCGCAGGTCGGCGATGCGAGCCATGAGCGTGCGGGTGAGCGTCTGGTTGACGCCGGCCGCCGGTTCGTCGAGCAGCAGGATCGTGGGGTCCATCATCAGCGCCCGGCCCAGGGTCAGTAGTTTGCGTTGGCCACCGGAGAGCTCCTCGGCGCGGCCGGCTGCGAGGCGCGTGAGGCCGAGGAACCCGAGGAGTTCGGCAGCGCGCTCGGTCAGCTCCTGCTCGCGCTCGCGTGACACTCGGCGAGGCAGCAGGCTCCCGAAGACGGTCTCGCCCGGGTGCCTGTCTCCGCCGGCCATCAGGTTCTCCCAGACGGACATGCCTGAGAAGATGCGCGGCGTCTGGAAGGTGCGCCCGAGGCCCGCCCTGGCGATGGCGTCGGACGACTTGCCGACAAGCTCTGTGCCGGCCAGTAGGACGCTTCCACTGTCAGGCCGGGTGACGCCCGTGATCAGGTCGAAGAGGGTCGACTTGCCAGCCCCGTTGGGCCCGATGAGACCGGTCACGCTGCCGCGCGCTACGTCGAAGGTGGCGCCGTCGACGGCCTTGAGGCCGCCGAACGACCTCGACAGCGAGAGGACCTGGAGGAGGGGGCCTGTGTCGGGACGAGCGGAGGTACCACCCCGCTCGCCGACCTCGGGACCCGCGACGTCGGTCATCGGCTCCCACCGGTCACGGTCCTGCCTGGCCCGGTGGCGCCGCCGCCTGACGACGCGCCCGCTGCGTCCTTCGGAGGCGGCCGCAGCCGTTCAGGCAGGATGCCGCCAGGGAAGAAGCGGACGACGGCTATGAGCAGAAGGCCGATGATCACGTAACGCAACGACGGCACGAAGCTGGGGTTCCACCGGGTCAACGGCTCGAGCCACCTGATGCTGTCGAGGAAGCGCGTGCCCTCGGTTATAGCCATCAGCACGATCGCTCCGACGACGGCCCCGAAGGGGTTGCCGCGACCGCCTAGCAGCAGCGCCAGCCAGACCTGGAAGGTGATGATCGGCACGAACTGGCCAACGTGGATGATGCCGAGCGAGTGGGTCCAGAGGCTACCGGCCAGGCCCGCGATCACGCCGCCGAGCGCGAAGGCCCTGAGCTTCAGGCCGGGTGCCGGCTTCCCGAGGGACCGGGCTGCCACCTCGTCCTCGCGCACGGCCCTGAGCGCCCTGCCGAAGGGCGAGGTCGTGAGCCGAACCGCGACCGCCAGCAGAACCCCGACGACGACGACCGTGATCGCCAGGTAGACGAACGGGTAGTCGCTGGCTGCGAAGCCGCTCCTGAGTGGCTGCGGAACGCCGGAGATCCCGAACTGGCCGCGTGTGAGCCACGACTCGTTGTTGAGGACGCTGCGCACGATCTCGGCCATGGCGAAGGTCGCGACGGCCAGGTAGTGGGAGCCGAGGCGCACGCTCGTCGATCCGATGAGCAACGCCAGCAGGCCACCAGCCAAGCCGGCTGCCAGGAAGGCCAGCGGCACCGGGAGGCCGAGCCCGAGCTGGTAGCGCCCGTCTATGGCCAGGTAGGCCTCGCTGCCCTTGGGAGGGAGCGCCAGCAGCGCGCTGGTGAACGCTCCGACCGCGAAGAATGCGACGTGCCCGAAGTTGAGCATGCCGGCCAGGCCGAACTGCACGTGCAGGCCCAGCGTCAGCACGCCGTAGATGAGCGCCAGCGTCAGCAGCCCGACGAAGAAGGCGGTCAGCGCCACGGCGCGCCACCTTCTGGGCGGGGCCGGGCCCGGCCCATCAGAAGCTCCCCTTGAGGAGGCCCTGCGGCCTGACGAGGAGCACGACGACGAGCAACAGGAACGCGAAGGCGTGACCGTAGTCGGGCGCGATGTACGCGACGCCGAGCTCGATGCCGAGGCCGACGATGAGCGCCCCGAGCATCGCCCCGTACGGGTTGCCGATCCCGCCAAGGAGGACTGCCGCGAAGACCACGAGCAGGAAGCTCCAGCCCATGATCGGCTGCAGCGACAACTGGGTCATGCCGAGGAGCACGCCGCCCAGGGCGGCGATGGCAGCGCTCAGGAACCAGGTGGTCGACAGCACGCGGCCCGTCACGATCCCGGAGGCGCGTGCCAGCGGGCCGTTGTCGCTGGTGGCGCGCATCATCTTGCCCATGCGCGTGAAGCGCAGCATCAGGTGCACGGCCAGCATGATCGCGAGCGCTATGCAGATGACGAGCACGGGCACCTTCGGCACGATCAGCTCGCCGAGGCGCCACGGTCGCATCAGGGGTAGGGGGAACCTGGTCGGGGTAGACCCGAACGTCATCCGCACCACGTTCTGGAGCACGAACGCCAGGCCCACGCTGGTGACGAGCAGCGCGAGGAAGCCGCGCTTCAGGATGGGGTCGAAGAACACGCGAGCGAGCAGCACGCCGATCACGCCCACGACCACCATGCCGGCGGCCGCCGCCAGTGGAAGCGACAGGCCGAAGGAGACCGCTACGAACGTCAGGTAGGCGCCGAGCGTCAGCAGCTCGCCGTAAGAGAAGTTGATGAACCGCGTCACCCCGTATGAGAGCGACAGCCCGACGGCGCTCAGGCTGATGACCGCGCCGGTCGCCAGGCCGAAGAGCAGCGTCTGGATGAGCGCCGTCATGAGGTCACGTTAGCTGTAAGAAGTCTATGGATGCGCGGGTCCGGGGGGCGACCGATGGTGGGCCGGCTATATCAGCCGGCCCACCGTGATGGTCAGCTCGCGTCAGTCCAGCGCGTCGGCCGGGACGATCTCGACCGTCGTCCACTCGCCGTCCACGACCTGCTTGATCGCGAAGGGCGCGGTGATGTTGCCGTAGGCGTCGAAGTCGATCGGGCCGACGAGGCCCTGGTAGTCGACCTCGTCACCGGCTTCGAGTGCCGCCTTGCCAGCGGTGTAGTCGTGCACCACGACCTTGCCATCGCCGGGGTCGGTGACGGCGCGGATGTTGGCCGTGATGGTCTCGCGGGTGATCTCACCGGTCTCGCGGTAGGCGCGCAGCATGGCGAGGCCGATCACGTTCATGGCGTCGTAGGTGTTCGTGCCGAAGATCTGCACGTCGAGGCCGCTGTAGGCGTTGTACCGCTCCTGGAACGCAGCGTTCAGGTCGGCGCTCTCTGGGTCGGCGACCTCCTCGAGGCCGTAGATCCCCTCGACGAGCTCGGGCGTGGCGAGGGCGATGTAGTCGTT
>CAZFAQ010000050.1:13861-15127 GCA_964517055.1 uncultured bacterium
GACGGCACCGTGCGGAACATGTACTCGTCGTTGTAGGAGTCGAGCGCAGTGGTGCCCGCGGTCGGAGAAACCATCGGCGTGCCGGTATCGACGATGAGCTGCTGGTTGCCGGCGAGCGAGAGCGAGGTCGGCCCCACCAGCACGAGGACGCCGTCCGCGTTGATCAGCTTCTGAGCCGCGGTGAAGCCCGCGTCGACCGTGCCCTCGGTGTCGCCCTGGAGGAGCCGGATCTGCGCGCCGCCGATGCCGCCGGACTCGTTTATCTCGTCCGCGATCATCTGGGCGACCGGCTGCACGTTGGCGCCTACCCAGTCGTACTGGCCGGTGAAAGGTACTAGCAGCCCGACGTTCAAAGTCCCCTGAGCGAGCGCGAACCCCCCGACGACGGCGAGCAACGAGATGAGCAGACGCTTCATGTGATTCCTCCCTGGTTTTGGAAACGTTCCGGGCCGAGGCTAACACCGGTTCTCGTGAGAGCGGCCATGACCTGAGTAGTGGCGGACGGCCCGACCACGGCGAGAACCGGTCAAGTGTGCTTACCGAAAAGACAAGGTCACTTGACAAGATGTACAGCGACCCTTACTGTAAGCCATGCGACCTTGACAGGCGAGGCGCACGGACGGGCCAACCGACGTGAGGACCGCGACCGCGAGGAGCAGAGGAACGGAGAACCTCTTATGACCATCGATCGGACCACCACCAAGCAGGCCCCCCGCCAGAGCCCAGACAGCACCCGTACCCGCGGCTGGAGGCAGTTCATCATCGGCATGGCCCTCTACGTCGTGATCGTCGTGCTCGAGGCCGTGCTGGTCGACCCGCAGGCCGTCTCGACCTGGGCCGGGGTGGCGCTCGCCGTGGTGCCCATGCTGGCCGCGGTCTGGGCGATGGCCGGCTGGCTGACGGCCGTGCGCACCATGGACGAGCTGAAGCAGAAGATGTTCACGGAGTCTGCGCTTATCAGCTTCGGAATCACGGCGGCTGTCACGTTCACTTACGGGTTCCTGGAGAACCTCGCTGGCCTGCCGCGCCTGAGCATGTTCGTCGTGTTCCCGCTCATGGCGTTCTGCTACGTCCTCAGCCTGCCTGCCGTCATGAGGCGCTACCGGTGAAGAACCGCCTGCGCGTCCTGCGAGCCGAGCGCGAGTGGTCCCAGGCCGACCTGGCCGACAGGCTGGGCGTGAGCCGTCAGACAGTGAACGCCATCGAGACGGGCAAGTACGACCCCAGCCTGCCGCTGGCGTTCAAGATCGGCCGGGTGTTCGAGCT
>CAZFAQ010000051.1:0-15058 GCA_964517055.1 uncultured bacterium
GGGCCAGGCTCTTTGAACCGCGTCCAGGTGTCGGCCAACAGGGCGTCCTTGCCCCTGGAGGCGCCGGTGGCCGGGGCGGTGGCGCCGTTCGCGTCGGGCGTGCCCCTCTGCCCGGGCCGCTCGCGCCGTTCGAACCATCTCTCGAAGCGTTCGGGCGTGTAGCTCGGCAGCACGCGGCGGGCGTCGACGCCGACCGTCTTCTCCATCAGCCAGCGCACCGGCTTGAGAGGCAACAGCGCGTTGGCGATGGGCGCCAGCGCCTGGCCGAGCGGCGCCACCCTGCCGACGTTCGCGAACGCCCTGGCCGAGAGCGGGGTGCCGTGGTCGTCGTAGTAGTGCTGCAGCCACTCGTACTTGAGCTTGGCCATGTCCACCTGGCTTGGGCACTCGGCCTTGCATGCCTTGCACTCGAGGCACAGGTCGAGGACGTCGTAGACGGCCTGGCTCGTGAGACCGCCGGGCAAGCCGCCCGTCATCGCCTCGCGCAGCACGTTGGCACGGCCGCGCGTGGAGTGGTCTTCGTCGCGCGTGCCCATGTAGCTGGGGCACATGTACCCGACGTCGACCTTGCGGCACGCGCCCACGCCCGTGCAGGCCTCGATCGCGCCGAGGAACCCCTCCTGGCTGCTGAAGTCGAAGTAGGTCTCGACCTGGGGGACAGGGTAGTCGGCGCCGTAGCGCAGGTCCTCGGTCATGGGAGGGGCCTCGACGACCTTGCCAGGGTTCATCAGACCTGCTGGGTCGAACGCGCGCTTGACGTCGAGGAACGCCTGGTAGATGGCGTCGCCGAACAGCCGCCGGTTCTGGTACGAGCGGATGAGCCCGTCGCCGTGCTCGCCGCTCCACGAGCCGCCGTACTTGAGCACCAGCTCGAAGACCTCGTTGCTGATGGCCTGGTACGCGTCCACGCCTTCCTCGTCCTTGAGATCGATGAGGGGCCGCACGTGGATGACGCCGACCGATGCGTGCGCGTACATTACCGCCCGCGCACCATGGCGACGACAGACCTCGATGACCTCGGGGATGTAGAAGGGCAGCTTGTCGACCGGGATCGCGGCGTCCTCGATGGAGGGCGTCGGCTTCTTGCGCCCCTTCATGGTGGCGTAGATGCCGAGGCCGGCGCGCCGCAGGTCGACGATCTCCGTCTGCTGGGCCGGCACCCTGGCCACGAACGAGGCGTACGAGAGCGCCTCTACCTCTGCGTCGCCGGCCAAGGACTCTAGCTGAGCGTCCAGCTCCTCGTCGGTCTCGCCGTCGAACTCCACCAGCAGCACCGCTGCCGGGTCGCCTTGCACCCAGCTCGTGAGCGCGGCCATGTTCGGGTTCGCCCTGCCCAGCTCGAAGAGGTCGCGGTCGAGGAGCTCGACCGCAGCGGGCCCGTGCCTGTTGATGTACTGCACGGCCGTCAGCGCCTTCTCGAGCGTGTCGAAATGACGCATGTCGAGGACCCGCCTCGGCGGCAGCCTGTGCACGGCGACCTTCGCCTCGAGGATGAGCGCCAGGGTGCCCTCGCTGCCGCACACCAGCTTGGCGAGGTTGAACGGCCCGTCGCCGACCAGCTCGTCGAGGTTGTAGCCGCCGACGCGCCGCATCACCTTCGGGTAGCGCGTGGCGATCTCCTCGGCATTGGCGTCCACCACGCCCTTCACGGCGCGGTAGAGCTCGCCCTCGCGCCCCTCGGCCGCGAGCTTGCCCGCCAACGCGGCGACGTCAAGCGGGCCCATCTCGAGCTCGGTGCCGTCCGCCAAGAGCGCCCTCAGCGAGATCACCTGGTCGACCGTCTTGCCGTACTTGATCGAGTGCGTGCCGGACGAGTTGTTCGCCACCATCCCGCCGACGTTCGCCCGGTTCGTCGTGGCCACGTCCGGCGTGAACTGCAGCTCGTGCGGCGCCAGGAAGCGGTTCAGTTGGTCGCGCACAACCCCGGGCTGGACCCGCACCCAGCCCTCCTCGACGTTCAGCTCCAACACGTTAGTCAGGTGCTTGGAGACGTCTATGACAACCGCCTCGCCGACGGTCTGCCCGGCCAGGCTGGTGCCCCCGCCGCGCGGCAGGATGGGCGCGCCGTGCTCGGCGGCCACCCTGACGGCAGCCCGCACGTCGTCCTCATCGAGGGGCACGACGACGCCTATCGGCGCGATGCGGTACGGGCTCGCGTCGGTCGCGTAGAGGGCGCGGGACTTGTGGTCGAAGCGGACCTCGCCCTTGACGACGGCGCGGAGCGCCCGCTCGAGCGCGCCGACGTCGCGCACGGCCGTGCTCGGTGGCATGGGAGGCCGCAACGGTCTGGCGGCTAGTGGGGGCGCGGCGGGTGGTACGGGCCCAGCGGGCCCAGCTGATCCGGCGGACGCTGCGGGTCCGGCGGACGCTGCGGGTCCGGCGGACCTTTCGGGCCCGGCGGGTGAGAGGTCGGGAGCATCAGCAGGTGGCCGCATGAGGCAGACTAACGTGTGGCACCGGGTTCGGACGCTCTCACGAACGTACTGCTGAGCCAGGCCGTGCTGATCCCCAACCTGGTGGGGACGTTCGTCTTCGCTCTCTCCGGCGCGGTCGCGGGCGTGAAGGGCAGGGTCGACCTTTTCGGCCTGGCCGTGCTGGCGTTCGCGGCTGGCAACGCCGGCGGCATCACGCGCGACATGCTGCTCGGCCGGTTCCCTGCAGGAAGCCTCTCGGACTGGCGCTACCTTGCCGTGTCGGTGTTGGCGGCGGTCGTCGTCTTCTTCTGGTACCCGGACATCGACAGGCGCCGCCGGCTGGTGCTGTACTTCGACGCTGGCGGCTTGGCGCTCTTCGCCGTCACCGGCACGCTGGCAGCTCTGTCAGCCGGCCTGAGCCCGGTGATGGCGCCCGTCATGGGGATGGTCACGGGCATAGGCGGCGGCATGCTGCGCGACGTGCTTGTCAACGAGACCCCCGCCGTCCTGAGGAGCGAGCTCTACGCGATCGCCGCGCTGGCTGGGGGCCTCGTGGTCGTGGGAGGTGACTACCTCGACCTGCCGTGGCTCGTCACGTTCCTGATAGGCGCCGGGCTGTGCTTCTTCCTGCGCATGATGGCCATCCACAAGCGCTGGCACCTGCCGACGGCGCCTTGGTCGAGCGGGACGGGGGGCGGTTGACGTGGGTGGCCGCGACCGCAGAAGCCCACGAGACTCAGCTTCTCACCTTTAACGTCAAGCACTTCCCGATGTTCCCGAGCCTGCAGCCGGCCTTCGCCTGATCAGGAGGAAGCGACCGGCGCTTCCAGTTCCTCGGCTGCCTTGGTTTCTTGGTCGGGAGTAGCGTCCTGCTCACCGAACAACCTGGCGACGGTCACAGCGAACGCCTCGTCGTCGTAGTGCCGGTACGCGTGGACGAACGTCCGCAGGCGGTAGCGGCGCACCAGGCCCGCGAGGAGTGAAGAGGACTCCATGGGGTTCACCTTGTGCCCGGCCGGCGTGACGACCACGCGGTCGGCGTCGTCGATGAGGCCCAGCTCGCGCAGCGCTAGCCGTAGCCGGCTCAGCTTCGGTTCGGGGATGCCATCTTGCGTCCTACGGCGGAACGCTGTTAGCCCGATCCGCAGCTCGTGGACGGTGGGGAAGGACAACGCCTCGTCCTCCACACGGGTCAGCTCGCGTTCGTCGAGGTCGAACCCGATGGGGGTGCCCGAGGCGACGAGCCCTTCCAGACGCGCGATGGGGTCGGGCATCAGGCCGGTGACGACCTGGGTGGGCGAGCCTCTGTCGACCCCGTTCGAAGCCGGCGCGGCAGAGCCACCGGGCCGAGCGCCGGCTGCCACGCCTAGGCGAGGAGCCCGGCTGACGAGCGCGACCTTGGCGAGCGCAGGCTCGTCGCCGTCATCGAGGCTCAGGCCGAGCGGCGACGACGGCCTCACGGCCTCCGCCAGGAGCTCGAGCGACCGCTTGTTCTGCCACTCGCTCTCGCGGATCGTGGCCGCCACGTGGACGTCGCCGCCGAGCGGCAGGTGACCTGCTAGGTCGCCCTTCTGCCAGGCGACGCCCTTCACGCCGCCGACGCGCAACTGCAGCGTCGTCCGGGTGGCGCCCACCGCGCGGGCCATCTCCAACCTGCCAGCTACAGCGAACAGCGGAGATGGGTGCCCCTCACCGAACGGTTCGAGGTCGCGGATCGCGCGGAACAGGCCGTCGTCCACCTCGTTGGGGGCGATGACCGCGTCGGCGACGACCGTGCGGACGTCGGGGGCGAACCCGCCAACGTACTCGGTGATGGCGTCCCGGAACGCGTCGAACGAGCCCATGTCGAGGGCGAAGCCGGCCGCCTGCCGGTGGCCGCCGTACCGCAGCAGGTGTGGCGCGGCGTGCCTCAGGGCCTCGACGGCCGAGACCCCGGGCGTCGACCGCACGCTGCCCTTGCCGGCCGCCGCGATGAACACGGGGCGGTAGTAGCGCTCGAGGAGCTTGCTGGCGACTATGCCCATCACCCCTGGGTGCCAGTCCGGGTGCTCGAGGACCAGCGCTGGGGCGCCAACGTCGACCAGCGTCGTCGCGTGCTCCAACATCTCGTCCTGGATGCGCCGGCGGTCGGCGTTGCGGGCGTCTAGGTACGCGGCCAGCTCGCTGGCCCGGCGCTCGGACGCGGTAGTTAGGAGCTCGAGCCCGAGGTCGGCCTCACCCAGCCTGCCGGCGGCGTTGAGCCGCGGCGCGAGCACGAAGGCGACGTCGCGAGCGGTCACCTCGCCGCGCAGCTTCGCCTGCTTGATGGTCGCCCGCACGCCCGGCCACCTCGAGTCGGACAGGCGCCCTAACCCCTCCTTGATGAGCGAGCGGTTCTCGCCGAGCAGCGGCGCGACGTCGGCGATCGTGCCGATCGTCGCCAGGTCCGCGTACTCCATGGGCGCCTCTAGTCCTAGGTGCTCGTGCAACGCCCACAGCAGGTGGAACGCCACGCCGGCGCCGGTCAGCTCGGGCAAGCCGGCCTGCGCGAGAGGGGAGAGGCGCGGGTGCACGACGAGGCAGTCGGGCAGCTCGGCTCCCGGCGTGTGGTGGTCCGTGACTATCACCTCGACGCCGCGAGCCTGCAAGGCAGCGATCTCGCCTACGTTCGTGACGCCGCAGTCGACTGTCAGCAGTATGTCGGCGCGGGCGGCGTGCTCCTCGACGCGGCCCGCGTTGAGGCCGTAGCCGTCTGTCAGGCGGTCGGGCAGGAACGCCTCGACCTGGCCGCCCAGCGAGCGCAGGCCGAGCAGTAGCAGCGCCGTCCCGGTGATGCCGTCGGCGTCGTAGTCACCATGGATGAGGACGCGCTCGCGCCTCTCGATCGCCTCGGCCAGGCGACCTGCGGCCACGACGAGGCCCGGGTTCGGGCTCCTCACGAGTGGCGGGTTCAGGTGGTCTGCCGCGTCGTCGCGCAAGCCCCGCGACCACAGGATGGCTGCCAGGGCCGGCGGCACGCCGAGCGCCCTGCTAAGGGCCGCGACCTGGCGCGGCGGGGCAGGCGGCCGCACCGTCCAGACGACGTCGGCCGCCGCATCAAGCGGCGAGAACATCAGGCAGCTTCGTTCGGGTCGTCGAGGTCCGGGTCGCGGGCGCGGTCTGGGATGACGGGCACCTCGCGCTCGTACGTGCGGTCTGGGATGACGGACGGCGAGTAGTACGGGTCGGCCGGGGTCTCGTATGACCCGCTGCGTGCGCGCTCTTCTGCGAGCTCCTGCTCGAGCCGGCGCAGCTGCCGGTTGCGGCGCATGAGGATGAGGCGCGGCGGCAGCCAGCCGATGAGCCAGCCGATGATCACCGCCACGATGACGACGAACCCGACCGGCTGCTGGCCGATGTACAGGTTGAGCGGCCACGGCAGCTGCACGTAGCCCGGGTTGGCGCTGTGGAACAGCCAGAGGTACACGGCCGCCAGGACGATGAGCAGCAGTTGGACGATCCGCACAGCCTTCACTCGTACCTCCGCCCCAAGACTTTACCGCAGTGGGCAGCGGGGGCCGGGGCGCGGTCGCTCGGCGGCGGCCGCAACGGCCGCCCGACAGCGGTGGCCGCAGCGGACTGCCGAGCCCTGGACGTTGGCCGCCTTGTTCGTCCAGGCCCGCCGCGGCGTGCGGTGAGCGGCTATGCTTCTCTGCTGTGAGCGCGCTCGCCTCGCCTACCGCTACCGAGGAGATGCAGGCAGCCACCGGTGTGGCGCCCAAGGTGCTGGTCGGCATGTCTGGCGGTGTCGACTCGTCGGTGGCGGCCACCCTGCTTGCCCAGCAGGGCTACGACGTCATCGGCAGCATGCTGAGGTTCTGGCCCGACGACCGGCCGGAGGGCGCGTTCGACCTCTGCTGTAGCCCAGACGCGGCCTACGACGCGCGGCGAGTGGCTGACGAACTGGACGTACCGTTCTACCTTCTAGATTTCAGAGACAGGTTCCAAGAGATCGTCATCGACCCGTTCGTGCCCGGCTACGTGGCAGGCACGACGCCCAACCCGTGCGTGTGGTGCAACCGCGAGATCAAGTTCGGGGCGTTCGTCAAGCGCGCCCAGGCCCTCGGCTGCGAGTACATGGCGACCGGCCACTACGTGCGCAGGGTCGACGGGCCGCACGGCCCGGAGCTGCACAGGGGCCTTGACGACGACAAGGACCAGACGTACTTCTTGTGGGCGCTGCCGACCGAGGTCCTGCCCTACCTACTGTTCCCCCTCGGCGAGACTACGAAGGCCGAGGTCAGGCGAATAGCCACGGACAACGACCTGCTCACGGCCGACAAGCCATCGTCGTCCGGCCTGTGCTTCGTTCCCACCACCGTGAGGGACTACCTGGCGGACGCCCTCACGCCCAAGCCCGGCGTCGTCCTGGACGCTGCCGACGGCTACCAGGTGGCCGGCAGCCACGAGGGCATCGCGCGCTTCACGATCGGGCAGCGCAAGGGCCTGGGACTGAAGCACTCGCACCTCGAGCGCTACGTGATCGAGTTGAGGCCCGACACCAACGAGGTCGTCGTCGGCACCAAGGAGATGTGCCACTGGCCGCGCCTGGTAGCAGACCGTCGCAACTTCCTGTGCGACGAGGACCTCCTGCCCAGCCGCGTCATGGCGCAGGTGCGCTACCGCCAGACCCCGGAGCCGGCCACGCTGAAGATGCTGGACGGCGACCGGTTCGAGCTGGTGTTCGACGACCCGCAGTTCGCTGTCGCGCTCGGTCAGTCGGCCGTCGTGTACGACGGCGAGCGACTGCTCGGCGGTGGGGTCATCGTCGAACGTAGCTGAACGCGAGCCTCGTCGACCTGGTCCAACGCGCGAAGAGGGCCGGCTACCCGTAACATGTAGGTAGGAGGAGGCCTTCCTATGAGTGCACTCGTCATCCTGGTGCTGATCGGCGCGCTGGTGCTATGGGGCGTCAGCGTTTACAACCGCATAATCCAGTTGGAGAACCGGTACGAGAACGCCTGGAGCCAGATAGACGTGCAGCTCAAGCGCCGCGCGGACCTGGTTCCCAACCTCGTCGAGACCGTCAAGGGCTACGCCACGCACGAACGCGAGCTGTTCGAGGAGGTGGCGCGGTCCCGCTCCGCCTCGATGAACGCCTCGGGCGTGAACGAGTCGGCCGCCGCCGCCAACCAGCTCTCGGCCGCGCTTGGTCGCCTGTTCGCGGTGGCCGAGGCCTACCCCGAGCTGAAGGCGAACCAGAACTTCGCGATGCTGCAGGAGGAGCTGTCCTCGGTGGAGAACAAGATCGCGTACGCGCGGCAGTTCTACAACGACGCCGTGCTGCAGTTCAACAACACCATCGAGTCGGTGCCTGGCAACTTCTTCGCCGGCCCGATGAACAAGAAGGAGGCCGTCTTCCTCGAGATCCCTGAGCAGGACCAGGCAGTGCCTTCGGTCTCGTTCGGTACGACCCCCTCGCAGCCGCCGGCCTGAGCATCCCGGTCCCAACGCAGCGGCGTCTGCCCGACGTCTTCACGGACCCTGCTTCCGGGCAGAAGATCAACCTGCTCGACTACCAGGCCGCCAACAAGCGGATGTCCTGGGTCATGGCGCTCTTCACCCTGGCGCTGCTGATGGCCCTTGCGTACCTGTTGGCGCAGGTCACAGACATCGCATCGACCGGCTTCTTCGTGGGCGCGGCCGCAGCTATAGGCGGTGCTCAGGGCTTCGTCGGCTTCTACCTGTCTGACAAGATCGCGCTGGCCGCGTCCGGCGCTCACAAGGCGAACGCGGCGGAGCACAGGTACCTCGTCAACGTTACAGACGCTGTGTCGATCGGCGCTGGGGTGCCGCGGCCGGACGTGTACGTCATAGACTCGCCTGCCCCCAACGCCTTCGCCACGGGCCGGAACCCGGAGAAGAGCTCCATCGCCGTCACCAAGGGCCTGCTTCAGCTCCTCGACAGGCAGGAGCTGGAGGGCGTCGTGGCGCACGAGATGGCGCACATACGCAACTACGACATCCGCTTCATGTCGATGCTCGTGGCCACCGTAGGCGCCATCCTCGTGCTCCGCGACCTGGTGATGCGCTGGCTCTACTGGGGCGGGCCCGGTAGCGGCTCGGCCAGGCGCCGGCGCTCCGACAGGGGCGGCGACGGCGCGCGCGGCCAGGGTGTGATGGCGATCCTGCTCATCGTGCTGCTGGTGCTGGCTCCGCTGCTGGCCACGCTCCTGCGGCTGGCCGTCAGCCGGCGCCGCGAGTACCTGGCCGACGCCGCGGGCGCGTACATCACGAGGAACCCGGAGGGCTTGGCGAGCGCCCTGGAGAAGATGCGCGACTACCGCGGTCCCAGACTGGAGGTGAGCGAGGGCGTGCGCCACATGTTCTTCGTCAACCCGCTCGCCGGCCAGAACAACGTCGACGCGTTCGCCACCCATCCGCCCATCCAAGACAGGATCAACAGGCTGCGTCGCATGTGAGTGGTAACTTGAAGGGGCCCGGGGGCGAGCGCGGGGGTCGTACAACAAACCATAGAAACCGCCAGGAGGCCTGACGTAGAAGCTAGCCACCCTTCTAGAACCGTCGCGTTCACGCTGGACAAGGCTGGCCGCATCACCTCTTGGGGCCCTGCCGTGCAGGAAGCCCTCGGGTACGAGCCGGACGAGTTCATCGGCAAGCCCTTCGGCACGGTGTTCGCGCTCCCTGACGATCCCACTGGCGGCACGGTCTTGGAGACCGCCAGGGTCGACGGCTCGGCCGTGCTGGCCGGCTGGCGGGTGGGCCGGAGCGGGCGCAGGGTACTCGTGAGCGGCCACGTCTCCTGCCTGCAGGGGCAGGACGGCGAGGACCTCGGCTTCGCCGTCACCATGACGCCGGTCCTGGCCGATGACGGCCGCAGTACCCGCGAGGAGCCCGTCCCAGAGGACATCTCTGGTCTAGTGGCCGAGGCCGTGTGGTCGCTCAAAGAGCCGTTCTACGTCATCGATGACGACCTCAGGTACCTCTACGCCAACAAGCACTGCGAGACCATGTGGGGCGTCCCGGTCGAGGAGATGGTCGGCCGCAACATGGTCGACGTGTTCCCAGAGCTGCAGGACTCGCTCTACCTGGACCGCCATATCGAGGCGCTGCGCGAGCGCCGGTACATGCACTTCGAGGCGTACTCGCCCGTGCGGGGGCGCACCGTTGACGTCGTGATACAGCCCGTCACGCACGGCGTAGCGGGCGTCGTGCGCGACCCGTTCGACACCTCGGTCGGCCCTGAGGAGCACAGGCAGGCGGTGCCCGCCTCGGTGCCGGACGTGGCCGTGCACCGCTACGACCCCTCCACCGGCGCCCTGTCGACGGTAGGTGGGCGCCACGAGGCGTACGGTCTCGAGGACGGTCAGCAGGTCAGGAGCCTCGACGAGAAGCTCGAGCTCATGGTGCCCAACGACCGCATCGCCTACCAACGGGCGGTGCGCCCGGCTGTCGAGGCCGGTGACCCCTGGCACGTCGAGTACCGCATCGTGCGCCCGCGCGACGGCGCCACCAGTTGGCTGGCCGAGAAGGGCACGCCAGACGATGCCGAGGGTGACGACACCTACGTGGTCATGACCTGGGACATCACCACCATGCGCCGCGTCGAGGAGCAGCTACGCGCGGGCCAGCGCCGCCTGCGCCGCGAGCTGATGGTCAACCGGCAGGTCTACGAGGTCCTGACCCAGGCGGGCGCTGCCGAGGACGCCAGGCAGGGCGCGCTCATGCTCATCGAGGCGTGCCTCGAGCTCGTCGGCGGCGAGCGCGGCGGCATCTGGCTGCTCGACCGTGACGACGCCCGCCTGCGCGTCTTCGCGCAGAGCGGGTTCAAAGGCGGTTACCTGAGCGAGTTCGGTGAGGTGAACGCAGACGTCGCCGGTCTCGACTCCCTCACCCTGGGCTCCCTCGTCACGCACGAGGTGCCGGAAGAGCAGATGGAGGCGCTGGCCGAAGACAGCGTCGACGGCTCACAGGTGCGCTGCCTGAGGGTCACACTGCCCGGCGCGAACGGCCGGGTCATCGGCCAGCTGTGTCTGCACGTGCCGGCCGACAGGCTGCCGCAGCAGCGCGACCTGGCGGCGGTGAGGCTCATGGCCATGCAGGCCGCCACGCTGGCCGAGCGCCACGCGATCGAGGAGCACTCGGACGAGCTGTTGCGGCGCATGGAAGAGAGCGCCAGGGCCGCCGGCGACGCGCTGCTTGAGAGCGAGATCAGGTTCCGCCGCGCGTTCGAGCTGGGGCCGGTGGCCGCCGTCATCGCGACGCTCGATGAGGACAGGTTCCTGGAGATAAACGAGCACTACACGAAGCTGACGGGCTACGACCGCGACGAGGTCGTGGGCCGCACCGCCAAGGAGCTTGGCATGTGGTCCAGCACCGAGGACAGGCAGAAGCTGGAGGCGGCGTTCGCGGTCGGCGGCAACTTCAGCGAGCTGGAGCTGCGGCTGCGCACGAAGGACGGCCGCATACGCGACATCCTCCTGTCCGGCGAGGAGATCAGCTACGGCGGTTACCGCTGCATGCTCAAGATGTTCAACGACGTCACCGAGCACCACCGGTCGCAGGAGGAGCTGATGACCGCCATCCGCGAGGTCATGGCCGACACCGAGTGGTTCAGCCAGTCGGTCGTGCAGCGCCTGGCCGAGATGCGGCAGGGCCAGCTGACGCCCAGCGAGGACACCGACCTGACGCCGCGCGAGCGCGAGGTCCTCGAGTACGTGGCAGCGGGTCTCACCGACGACGAGGTGGCGTCGCAGCTAGGCATCTCGCAGCGCACCGCACGCAACCACCTGACCAACGCGTACTCGAAGATAGGCGCACACAACCGCGCCGAGGCCATCGTGTGGGCCCGCGAACGCGGCCTTGTGGCGCGTGTGGGCGGTTAGTTAAGAGCCCTAGATAAACTGCCCCATGCTCACCCAGACGACCCGGGCCCGCTCTGGGGCGGATGGTAGACCACGAGGTATACCCAGAGCCTACGTTCGCGTCACCCACGCGAATATTTGGGTGCGGCGCCGGAGAGTGTGAGGATTCTCATGTCGCCACCAGGGCCTGGGTAAGTTGCCCCAATCGTCTGGTACGTACGGTTCTTCTCACTTGCCAAATCGGGCGCTAACTTATGAACGTGCCGGTTGGTGAGCCGACGCGAGCACACACGCTTCACCACTCTGGTCACGAGGAGGAGGACGCGATGGACAAGGTTGGATCACCTCGCCTGCCTGCGGCCAGGTCCGCGAGCCCGACCTTCAACCGCACGACCGAGGAGCGTCTCGCCGAAGCACTCAGGCAGGTAGCGAGCCTGAAGCTGGAGCTGGCTCGCGTCCGCGAAGCGTACGCAGTGCTGCTCTCAGCCCGTCAGGTGGAGGCCGGCGCCTGTATGCCTGTGGACTCACCCCCCGCTTCGGCCAGGCCCACCCGACGCCGGCAGGACGACTTCGACTGGGACACGTGGGCGCGCATCAAGAAGGCGCGCATCCGCGGGGAAGACGTCGAGGCGACTGCGGCATGAACGCACCCGGCAGGTCCACACGCCACTTCGAGAGGCTGATGCAGCAGGCGCTGCACGAGATGGGGGAGACCCGCTCCTCCGCCAGCAAGCGCCGCGCGTCCAGGTACCTGACGCTTGACCGGATCGACTCGGTGCAGGTCTTCGACCGCGCACCCTTAAAGGTAGACACAGGGGCAAAGCAACGCTGATGAGCTCGGTCATGAAGCCCAGGCCGCTGCCAGACGCGGCGCGGCCAGGCATCACCCGAGTCCCGGGGCCCACGACGAGGCGCCAGGACCGGCTAGCCCGCTTCAGGTACCAGCGGCCACCCCGCTTCAAACGCTATCTCCAGGTGCGGCCCTAACTCCGACCCCCAGGCCGGGGCAGCACCATCTTAAGTAGGCCCCCTCCGGAAACGGAGGGGGCCGTTGTATAGGGTTGGAGGGATTGGGCCTAGGTATAGGCGGCCCAGGCCAAGGGGTCATGGGCGCCTATAGGACGGCTGTAATACGCGTCCAATCGCCCTCTGTGACGTACCTGCAAGCTCAAATGTAATCCAGAGGTAGATTTCAACCCATTTTAAACCTTCACCTGAGAGGATGGTTCTGGAGGAAGAAATAGAAGGGAGAGGGAACATGGGACAGAAACTAGGTGTGGCTGTATTGACTGCTCAACCCGCATTTCAGGCGATAGTCCAGCACGTTCCGCAAGTTAGTGACATCTACTTCGTGGATGAAGGTGGTCCTCAAGCGGTACGTGTGATTCTCGATTTCCCTACTACTTGGTCGTTCATGAGGCTAGATCAGCTCAATAGTGTTGAGAGGGCTCGAACCGTCGTCGTGGTTCAAAGTCGGTCGAATCCGTATGCTGACGTCGTTGGCAGCTTCCATGTTAGCAGCGTTGTGACGGTGGGCGATGATGAGGCGTTGATAAGTGGGATTTACGCGGCCGCGGCGTCACTTCGAACCTACACGTGGCGTTCTGGCCTAACTTACATGGAACTACGAGTTACAAGGCTCTTGCTGCAAGGCTACGACACTTACGCTGCTGCGAACAAGCTACGTGTAACCCCTAAGACGGTAAACGCGCACGTTTCAAACGCACTTTCCAAGCTTGGATATCGCTCAAGAGCGCAATTCATAGCTGCGCTGCTTGCGCAAACCTCTGCGTGAGACCGGCAATAGAAATGTAGCTCGCGCGCCGGAATTCCGGCGCGCGAGCTACTCTGACAACAAAGAAACTAGCGTGTTAGCGCTGTGACCACCAAACGCCTGCCATCGCCATCAACGGCAGACTGCTAACAGCCGCAAAAACCAAAACCGCGAAGATGCGCTTACCTGTGTTCTTCATCTCTTCCCATCCTTCCGAGAAACCTGAGCAGGCCAATAGCAATCATCCTGCCCCCATCAGGAAGCCAGCACAAAACTGGCAAGAACTCGAATCCTCCCAGATCCGAGGTCCCGGGCCTCCCAACCCGTGGATGAGCAGATGATAAGCAATGTGATTAGGGTCGGTCAATAGAATTCCAACGGACCGTGTCGGCGGTGAGATCGGTAGTTAGCCAGCCAACTACGAAAGTGTGTAAAATGCATGCGGTGCCTGCCGGGCGTACAAATGCCGACTGGGATTCACTCCAACCCTCCACAGCTGATGAACCTGGGTTGGACCCCAATGCCGTATATGAACTGGTCAGTACGCGTTTCCCAGGCGTCTCGATTCAAAGTCCAGTGCAAGCTTGGGTTTTTCTTGAGCGGTTTGAAGAGGGAATAAGGGCGTTCCTGTCCATTTCAGACCCGGCGCCTAGCGATTACCGCTGGTATGGAGTTTGTCTATTCCAGGTCGTACGTGATGAAGAGAGCCTCGAAGCGCTCTACAAGGCTCGTGACTTAGGCGATGAGGGAGCCAGAGTCAACCTAGCTCATCTACTCCCATTCTTGGAGCGCGCCGAGGAGGCCGGCGAAGAACTCCAGGAAGTGCAATTGGATCTACTTACGGTTTACGACACTGCCCTCTATTACCGGGTCCTGAGCATTCGCGAAGAAACTTCAGGCAATCTACGAGAGGCGCTAAAGGCGGCGGAAGAAGCATGGAGGCGCATCCAGGGCTTGCCTGAGTATCCACTTTTAGCGCCGTCAGTATTGTCCCAGCTCGCGGTGCTATACGCGAGAATTGGTCGTTCCCAGCGCGCGCTTTGGTTCCTGGAGCGCGGCCTATCAGTTACAAGGGGTGCGGAGCAGCTAAAAACAAGACTTAGGCGGGCTTCTGTACTTGTGGCTCTTGGTCGATTACAGGAAGCACGTCTCGAGCTTGAGTCCCAAGACCTCTCTTCTGCGCCAGAAAATGTGCAGTGCGAACGTATTTACCTTCTTGGGGAGATTGGATTGGCCCAACACAACTTGCGGGTCAGTGCGCAAAAATTCCAAACTGTTGTCGAACTCGCATCGCGATTAGGTTTCAATTATGAGGAGTTCTTAGCTCGCCTTGCGCTTGTGGCCTTGCTCGGGGCACGTCGGGACATAGCAGCTGCCACCGAGCACATTACCCGCGCCCAAGAGCTGATTTCCGACAAGGCAGACCGACTAAGCTTCCGATTCCGCGAGGTCCTGCTCATGCTCTGGCAGGGCCTATACACACAGGCACACACGATCGAGGAACTCCACGGCCTGATCCACGCCTTCGGCGAGATGGGCCTACTGCAGGAGCAGGCGGCTGTCAAGCTGCACCTGGCCGACATCTACCGCACGCAGGGTCGGCCGGTGGACGAGGTCCTCGACGACCTGCACAACCTCAGCGTCACGCTGCAGAACCCCTCGTTCCTGGCGCGCGAGTTCGCGCTGCTGCCCGAGCTGCGCAAGATCGCGGAGAGGACACATCCGCGCATCGCGGGCACGCGCACGGCGGTCTTAGAGGTGCACACGCTCGGAGAAGAGCGCGTGGTCCTCGACGACAAGCCCGTCAGCATCCCGCTCAAGCGTGGGGTAGAGGTGCTGGCGTACCTGCTCGAGCGCAAGGCGGTGACCCTGCAGGACGTCATGGACGACGTGTTCCCCAACGAGAAGCCGTCGTCGGCCAAGTCGTACTTCCATCAGTTCAGGCACCAGCTCCGCGAGCACGTTGATGGCCTGGCGATCGAGTACGACTCCGACTCGAAGATGTACAGGCTCACCTCCGAGATCAA
>CAZFAQ010000052.1:0-14754 GCA_964517055.1 uncultured bacterium
GTGCAGCTCATCTGCACCACGGCCAGCCGGAAGGTGCCTGGCGTGCGTTCGCCTCTCGCTGTCGTCATGCGTCGCTCCTCGCCGGAAGCGCGTGGCGCCCCGTCATCGATCGATACTCGCCACCGGGCCGGCCGGCTGCTGCTGCGTCACGCAGTGGAAGGCCCCGCCGCCCGTGATCAGCGAGCTGGCCCTCAGGCCGATGACGTCGCGGCCGGGGAACAGCGGTCTCAGGGTGGCTAGTGCGCGCTCGTCGTTGACGTCGTCGTAGACGGGCACGACCACGAAGCCGTTGCCCACGTACCAGTTGGCGTAGGTGAGCGGCAGGCGGGCGTCGCCTAGGTGGTCCGTGCGTTGTGGCAGGGGCAGCTCCACGATGCGGTACGGCCGCCCGTCGGGAGTACGCAACGCCTTCAGTACCGCCAGGTTCGCCTCCATGCTGGCGTGGTTCGGGTCGCTCTCGTCCTCCTCGACGCTGGCTACGATCACGTCGTCGGCGGCGAAGCGCACGATGGTGTCGATGTGCCCGTCCGTGTGGTCGCCCTCGAGCCCGCCGTCCAGCCACACGACCTGCGTGGCGCCGAGCCAGCGCGCCAGCAGCCCCTCGAGGTCGCCCTCGTCGAGGCCGGGGTTGCGGGTGGGTGTGAGCAGGCAGGAGCGGGTCGTCAGGCACACCCCGCGGCCGTTGAACTCGAGCGAGCCACCCTCCATGACGGCGTCCACCTCGAAGCGGCGCATGCCGAGGGTCTCGGCTACCCCCTGAGGCGCCCTGTCGTCGTCGTCCCACGGCGCGTACTTGCCGCCCCAGGCGTTGAAGCCCCAGTCGGTCATCGCGACGCTGCCGTCTTCCTGCCTCACGAACAGCGGGCCGTTGTCGCGGAACCAGACGTCGTTGAGCGGGACGCGGTGGAAGGTGATGTTCCCGAGGTCGGCGCCCGCCGCGCCCAGCCTGGCGCGGGCG
The DNA here is from genome assembly GCA_964517055.1 of uncultured bacterium. Taxonomy (GTDB): domain Bacteria; phylum Deinococcota; class Deinococci; order Deinococcales; family Trueperaceae; genus DASRWD01. The sequence continues at coordinate 959 of CAZFAQ010000052.1, forward strand.
TCCGCCTCCGTGGCCTCGTCCCGGACGTTCAGCACCACCGGCTCGTAGCGGGCGATGGTCGTCACCAAGCCCGTGAAGTCGCGCCTGACGCCCTCCAAGTGCCCCTCCCACAGCTCGTCGTCGAACGGCCAGCTGGTCCAGGTGGCGGCGTGAGGCTCCCACTCGGCGGGGATGGAGAGCTTGGGTGTGGTGCCGGCGGCCATGCCGGTGGCAGCGCTTCGCATCGGATAGAGATGCTAGCAACCGGGCGGTGCGGTGTAGGTACTCCTGGCTCTGGGCCCGTTGCCAGGCGACGCGTAGCCCGCTATGCCCGCGTCCGCGCTACCGGTCCTCTGTCTACGCCAAAGCTGTCCGACTAGGCGCTACCCTTGACTGGTGACGAAACTCTCTCTCGACCCCGGCTTCTCCATCGCCGACGCCGATGAGCTCTACGGCGTGCGGTCGTGGTCGACCGGTTACTTCGGCATCTCGGACCGCGGCGAGGTCACGGTCTCGGACAGGGACGGCGCTGGCGTGCCGATCATCGGCATCGTCCGCGACCTGCAGGAGCGCGGGCTCGACCTGCCGCTCACCCTGCGCTTCCCAGACATCATCGAGGACCGCCTGGACCGCATCAACGACTCGTTCGGCACGGCGATCAAGGAGTCCGGCTACAACTCCAGCTACCAGGGCGTCTACCCGGTGAAGGTCAACCAGCGCCGCGTCGTGCTCGAGACGATCGCCGGCTACGGCGCCAGGTACCGCACAGGGCTGGAGGCCGGCAGCAAGGCCGAGCTGGCGCTGTGCCTGGCGCACGACACGCACGACGACGCGCTGCTGTGCTGCAACGGCTTCAAGGACGACGACTTCATCAGGCTGGCGCTGTGGGGCAAGAAGCTCGGCCGCAACGTGATCATCACGCTGGAGAAGGCCGGCGAGCTGGAGCGCGTCCTGCGCATCAGTAAGGAGATGGGCGTCGAGCCTTCGTTGGGCGTGAGGTTCAAGACGCACGCGCGTGGCACGGGCCAGTGGGAATCATCTGGCGGTGACGACGCCAAGTTCGGGCTGACGGCGGCCGAGCTGGTGCACGTGGTCGAGCGCGTCAAGCGCGAGGGTCTCGCGCACACGCTTGAACTGCTCCACTGCCACGTCGGCAGCCAGCTGACGGACATCAGGCGTATCCGCGTCGCCGTGCGCGAGGCTACCCAGGCGTACGTCGAGCTGGCCGAGCTGGGTGCGCAGGTCAAGTACCTGGACGTTGGGGGCGGCTTGGCCGTCGACTACGACGGTTCCAAGACCACCTACTACGTGTCGGCGAACTACAGCCTGCGCGAGTACGCAGACACCGTCGTGTACACGATCATGGAGGTCTGCGACAACGCCGAGGTCCCGCACCCTGTCATCGTCACCGAGTCTGGCAGGGCACTCACCGCCCACCACTCCGTCGTCGTCGTCCCGGTGGTCGATGCCATCGGGCCCACCCGCGACCCCGTTGAGCTGCCACCCCTCGGAGGCGAGGAGGTGCACCAGCTCGTCAGGGACATGCGCGATCTGGAGGGCACGGTGACCGCGAAGACCTACCGCGAGGTCTTCAACGAGGCTGTGGCGAACAAGGAGACGATGCACAACCTGTTCGACCTCGGCTACCTGAGCCTGCTGGAGCGGGCGCACTTCGAGCAGCTATACAACCGCATCCTCGTGCGTGTCGCCAAGGTCGTGAGGGACCTGGACTACGTGCCGGAGGAGTTCGAGGCGTTGCCTCGCATGCTGGCTGACAAGTACGTCGTCAACTTCTCTGTCTTCCAGACGCTGCCTGACCACTGGGCGATCAAGTCGCTGTTCCCGGTCGCTCCGCTAACGCGTCTCGACCAGCGCCCGGACCGCGACGCCACGCTCGTCGACATCACATGCGACTCGGACGGCAAGATCGAGAGCTTCATCGACCTTCGCGACGTCAAGCGCACGCTGCCCGTTCACCAGGTGCGCCCTGGGGACAGCTACTACCTGGGCATCTTCCTGACGGGCGCGTACCAGGACGTGCTGGCCAACGCTCACAACCTGTTCGGGCGCGTCAACGAGGCACACGTGAGGCTCACGCCCGACGGCGGGTACGACATCGAGCTGTACGTAGAGGGCCAGAAGGCGCGGCGGGTCATCCACAACATGGGGTTCGAGACCCCGGACCTTCACGCGGCAGTGCAGCGGCAGGCGGAGGAGGTCATGCAGGACGGAGGCATGACAGACGCCGAGATGGCGGATTTCCTGGAGCTGTACGACCGCGAGCTGGTCGGCTACACGTACCTGGAAGCCGTGTGATGCGTCTCCGTGCTCTGTCGGGGGCTTAGGCGGGCAGGGCGGACGGCTACCTGGTCAGAACTCGTAGCTCCCGCCGTCGCTGCCCAGCTCCGCGCCGTGGAAGCTCTCCCTGGCTTGGTCGAGCCAGGCCTCCTCGCGACCCTGTAGGGGCGGCAGGTGGATGAGCACCAGGCGACCTACGCCGGCCTCTCGTGCCACGCGGCCGGCCACGCTCGGCGCAGAGTGGCCCGGCGCCGGCCCAGACGCCTCGTGGATGAGCAGGTCTGCGCCCTTGGCGAGGTCCACGATCGCGGGTGAGTACTCGGTGTCGCATGAGTACGCCAGCGCCTTGCCCGTGGCCTTCGACTCGAACCGGAAGCCGACGACGGGCACCGAGTGGTCGCCCGGCGTGGCCGTGACGACGAGCTCCTCGTCCTCCAGCACCAGCGCACCCGGCTCCTGTGCGAACTCGAGGTACTCGATCCTGGGGTAGTTCGGCCACGTGGCGATGTCGAAGGCGTCGTGGATCTTGCGCGCCTGCGCGATGGCTGGTGCGATCCCGTACACGGGGAAGCGCGCGCCGATCCCGGCGAGCCAGAGCCGTTCCATCAGCAGCGGGAAGCCAGCCACGTGGTCGGCGTGCTCGTGGCTGACGATCAGGCCGCTCAGCTTCGAGAGCGAAAGGCCAGCCGCCAGCAGGCGGTGAGCGGCGTCTCCGCCGCAGTCGATCAGGTAGAGGGAGGAGCCGGCCTCGACGGCCAGCATCGTGGTGGTGCGGCCAGCGTCAGACAGCGCGGCGCCGGTACCCAGCAGGTGAACTGTTGCCACGTGCCCTCCCTAGCACGCCGGATGATAGCGGCCCTCGCGTGGCCCCGATAGGACGCCCCGCACACGCGGGCGAACGGTCGCCTCTCGCTGCCGCTCGGACGCCCCGCGAACGCGACCGCCGCGCCGCGGTGCTGGCGCGTGGCGTCCGTGGGACGCGCGACTTGCGCGTGTCGATACTCAGGAGCCGTGGTCGCGGGCGACCATGACCTTGACCTTGCCCTTGGCGAAGCTCATGAGGTCCTGCCCTAGGCGCTTGTTGGCGTCCGAGCGCATGGCGGCCCTGAAGGTCTCGTCGTTCGCGAACGACATCGTCGCGATGAGGAAGTACGGCGCCTCGCCACCGAAGGCGTCGCCGGTGATCCTGGACACCTCCAGGTCGAGCAGCCCTGGCAGCTCGTGCGTCATGGGCGTGTGCACGTTCTCGTAGTGCTCCATGAACGCGGCCTCGTCCTCCGGCTTGTCGTACAGGGCGATGAGCCTGACCACTAGCTTCTCCCTCCTGTGGCGGCGTCAGCGCGCTCGCGCAGCGCCGCGAAGTTCGCCTCGAGCCTGTCTCTCTTGAGGATCACCTGCACGGTGGCGCCCTCGCCTATCAGGTCGCCGAGCTCGTTGTGCGCCGTGCAGTCGACGTGCACGCGGTTCTTCGTCGTCTCCCTGAACACCGCCTCGACGCGCACGCGCATGCCGGGCAACGCCGATGCCAGGTGAGTGACCTCGACGCGGAAGCCGATGCCCTCCTCGTCGTCCTCGAGGTAGGGGAGGATGATCTTGCGGCTGCACAGCTCCATGTGCTTCGCCATCCAGTACGTGGCGTAGACGGGATGCAGCGCGCCCAGCTTGGGATGGTCCTGCTCGAAGTCGACCGTCATCTCGGGGGTCACGACCAACTCATGGTGCGTGGTCCGGCCCGCAGGGATCTCCCTCACAGCTTGCGCTCGTCGAGGATCCGGCGCAGCTTCCCACCGGCCGAGCGCGGCGCCGCGCCGGGAGCCAGGAGGGTCACCTTCATGCCGATGCCTACGACGTCGCGGACCTTGCGCTGGACCTCGCGCGCCAGGCGCTCGACCGGGTCATCGTGGTGGAGCGCTCCGCCCTCGTCTGGGGCGACGCCGAGGCCGGCGAAGGTCGACTGGTCGAGCTCGAGCCGCAGCTCTATCTCGTCAAGGGTGCGGTCGCGTGTGACGACAAGTTGGTAGTGCGCCGACGCTTCGGGCACGTGCTGGAGCGCGGCCTCGATCTGGGTCGGGTAGACGTTGACCCCCCTGACGATGAGCATGTCGTCGCTGCGGCCGCGGATCATGCCGATGCGCGCGTGCGTGCGGCCGCCTGGGCCCACCTCACGTGTGAGGCTGGTGATGTCGCCGGTCCAGAAGCGCAGCAGAGGCAGCGCCTCCTTAGTGAGGGTGGTGATGACGAGGACGCCGTCCTGGCCGTCTGGTACCGGGTCACCGGTCTCGGGGTCGAGGATCTCCGGGTAGAAGTGGTCCTCCCAGACGTACGAGCCCTCACCCTCGCCGACGGCCTCGTTCGCCACGCCGGGGCCGATGATCTCGGAGAGACCGTAGATGTTGGTCGCCTGGATGCCGAGCGAGCGCTGCACGTCCTGCCTGATCGCCTCGGTCCAGGGCTCGGCGCCGAGGATGCCGTACTTGAGCGGCACGTCCTCCGGGGCTATGCCCCGCCTGGCGAACTCCTCTCCGAGGGTCTGGGCGTATGAAGGCGTGCATGCGATCATCTCCGGCCTAAGGTCCATGATCAGCGTGACCTGCCTGTCGGTCATCCCGCCGGAGACCGGCACGACGCACATGCCGAGCCGCTCGCCCCCGCCGTGCAGACCCAGGCCGCCGGTGAACAGGCCGTAGCCGTAGGCGTTGTGGAAGAGCATGCCTGGTCGCCCGCCCGCCGCGGCCAGGCAGCGCGCGTTCACCTCGGCGAACAGGGCGAGGTCGTTCTTCGTGTAGCCGACGATGGTGGGCTTGCCCGTCGTGCCTGAAGAGGCGTGAACGCGCGCCAGCTCGCTCGGCTGCACCGCGAAGAGGCCCATGGGATAGTTGTCGTGCAGGTCGTGCTTCTTCGTGATCGGCAGGCGGGTGATGTCGTCTATCGACGCCACGGCGCCAGGGTCGATGCCGGCGCCGTCGAGCACCTGTCTGTAGAAGGGCACGCGGTCGTGCACGTAGCGCACCAGGCGGCCGAGCCGCTCGCCCTGGAGCGCGCTCAACTCGGCTCGTGGCATCGTCTCTATCTGCGGATCGAACATCTGCCCTCCCAGGACTGGGTCACTTCACGCGCTCCACGACCATGGCTATGCCCTGGCCGACCCCGATGCACATGGTGGCGAGGCCCACCTCGACCTCGGTCTTGACCATCTCGTGGAGGAGCGTCGTGAGGATGCGCGCGCCGGAGCAGCCTAGCGGGTGGCCGAGCGCGATGGCGCCGCCGTTGGGGTTCACCCTGGCGTCCTCGGTGTCGAGGCCGAGGTCCTGAAGCACGGCGATCGTCTGCGCCGCGAACGCCTCGTTGAGCTCGATGAGCCCGACGTCGTCCAAGGTCATGCCCGCGCGTTCCAGGGCCAAGCGCGTCGCGGGCGCGGGACCGATGCCCATGATCCGCGGCGGCACGCCTACGACCGCCGTGGAGACGACCCGTGCCATGGGCGCCAACCCGTGGGCCTCGGCGTAGTCGCGAGACGCGACCAGCAGTGCTGCTGCACCGTCGTTCAGCGTGCTCGAGTTGCCGGCTGTGACCGTGCCTCCAGCCCGGAAGGCCGGCCTCAGCTTGCCGAGCGCCTCCATGCTGGTGTCGGTTCGTGGCCCTTCGTCTGTGTCGACGACGACGGTCTGCCTGCGGGTGACCACCTCCACCGGCACGATCTCGTCCGCGAAACGGTCGGCGCCGATCGCCGCGGTGGCCTTGCGGTGGCTGGCCAGCGAGTACGCGTCCTGCTCGTCGCGGGAGATGTCGTGCTCGTCGGCGAGGTTCTCGGCTGTCTCGCCCATCGACTCGGTGCCGTACTCGTCGACCATGCGCTGGTTGATGAAGCGCCAGCCCAGCGACGTGTCGTACGCGGTCGTGGGTCCGGTGGCGTAGCCCCTCTCCGGCTTGGGCATGGCCCATGGCGCCCTGCTCATCGACTCGACCCCGCCGCCTACGAACAGCTCGCCCTCGCCGAGCTTCACGCCGCGCGCCGCCTGGGCGACGGCGTCGAGGCCGGAGCCACAGAGGCGGTTGACGGTCACGCCGGGCACGCCAACCGGGTAGCCGGCCAACAGCGCAGCCATGCGTGCCACGTTGCGGTTGTCCTCGCCCGCCTGGTTGGCGCAGCCCATCACGACGTCGGCCACGTCGCGCTTCGGGACGCCGGTCCTCTCGGCGACCGCGTCGAGGACCGTGGCGGCCAGGTCGTCTGGCCTGACCGGCGCCAGCGCTCCGCCGTGGCGACCCACGGGGGTGCGCAGCGCCGCGAGCAGGTAAGCGTCACGAACGCTCATGTTCCGGGTACCTCCTGCACGCCCCTCGGCAGATGGCCTAGGCCCGAGGCGACGATGTTCGCGAGACGCGGGTGCGGCGCGAACCGGACGTCGCCGGTCTCGGCATGTAGCGACCGCAGGGCGGTGTCTACGTCCCTCAACCCTAACGCCTGACCCCACGCCAGCGGCCCTGCTGGGTAGTTGACGCCTAGTCGCATGGCGAGGTCCAGCTCGGCCGCGGTGGCGAGACCCTCGCACAGCGCCCTGAAGGCCTCGTCGAAGAGCCTGCCGACGATCCTGAACGCGGCGCCGCCCGGCGTGTCGGGCAGCACCACGACGTTCACGCCGGCGGTGGCGAGGCCGGCCATCGCCCGCTCGAGGGCCGGCGACGGCTGGTCGTCTGGCAGCGCCCCCGCAGCCATCAGCTCGACGGTGAGGCGCTCCCCGCCGCTGCCCGGCAGCGGCACGACGCTGAACCCGAGGTCGGCCCCAGCAACGGCGGCGCTGCGTCCCCAGGCCAGCGCGGCGCGTGGGGGCTCGCCGCGAGCGGAGCCTCGCTGCGCGGGCGGCGCGTCCATCCGGGCGTCGAGTACCAGGCTCGCCGCCGCCGGGTCTGGTGTGGTGGACAGCGCCGAACGGAGTCGCTGCGCGACGCTGTTGTCGCCTAGAACGTGGAACGCGGGAGAGCCGTGTGCGGCTCCGCTACTTGGATCGGTGCCGGCGGCCTGTCCAGCGGCCCCACCGGCGGCAGGGGCAGTGCTCTCGGCGCCCCCCTGCTCGCGCCGGCTCGGCTCGCCGTAGTGGTAGAACCCGCGGCCGGACTTGCGGCCGAGGAGCCCGGCCTCGACGAGCGCCCGCTGCATCGGGTGCGGCCGGAAGCGCGGCTCCTCGTAGAAGGCGCGGTAAACGCTCTCGCTGGCTGCGAGGTTGACGTCCAGGCCTATCAGGTCGAGCAGCTCGAACGGCCCCATACGGAAGCCCGCCCCGCGCAGCGCGGCGTCGACCGTAGCGACGGGGACGCCGTCGGCGTGGAGCCGGAGCGCCTCTAGGTAGAAGGGGCGCGCGAGGCGGTTGACGATGAAGCCGGGTGCGTCCTTGGCCACGACGGGCTCGCGTCCCAGACGGCGCGCCAGCGCGACGGCTGCCTCGGTCACGGCCGGCTCCGTCAGCAGGCCAGGCACGACCTCGACCAGGCGCATGAGCCCTGGAGGGTTGAAGAAGTGCATGCCAACCACGCGACCCGGGTCCGGGCACGACGAGGCTATGGCCGTGACGGACAGGGTCGAAGTGTTGGTCGCCAGATGTGCGGCAGGCTCGATTCTCGCGGCCGCGGCGAAGAGGCCGCGCTTGAGGGCCAGGTCCTCCGGGGCGGCCTCGATCACCCACTGCGCGCCTCGAACCAACTCCTGTTCGGTACCGGTCTTCAGCCGCGCGAGAAGCGCCGCCGGTTCGTCGGCGAGCCGTCCCTTGGCGTGCAGACGCTCGAAGAGCTCGGCGAGGCCCCCACGTGCCCTCTGCATGGCGTCCTCAGAGGGGTCCACGAGCGCGACGGATGCCCCCGCCTGGAGCAGAAGCTGCGCGATGCCCGTGCCCATCGTCCCCGCCCCGAGAACGGCTGCCCTGAACGGGTCTTCTGTGGCGCCACCCGCGGTCATGCGGCGCCCTCCCTGTCGAGCATGGCGTCGATCTGCTGGGCTAGGTAGAGCTTGGCGAGCGTCTCGGGCCGCGCCAGGTCGACGCCGAGGAGGCTAGCGATCCTCTTGAGGCGGTAGCGCAGGGTGTTCACGTGCACGTGCAGCTCCTCGGCGAGCGCCGTCAGGTCGTCTGGCGACCTCAGGTAGGCGGTCAGTGTCCTCCACAGCTTGCCATCGTCGGCGTCCTTGACCGGGCCCACCAGGCGGTCTCGCATGGTGGCGAGGTTCGCGGGCGGCTGCTGCTTCAGCACCCAGTAGACCGGATCGACGAGGTCGAACCAGGCATGTCCTTCGGGTCCTGCCAAGGACTGCGCGGCAAGAACCGCCTGGTGGTAGGCGTCTGCCACGCCCGTGAGGTCTTGACGTGGCAAGCTCAGGCCCAGGCGCACCGGCACCTTCTCGCCCGCGACCGCACCCAGAGCCCTGTACAAGGGCTCGGCCTGCGCCCGTGGCGCACCTCCCGAGTACACCCAAACGACGTGCTCGGCGCGGGTCTCCGACAGGTGACCGTAGCCCCGAGTCCTGAAGTAGTCGTCCGCCGCCTCCCTCAGCTTCTCGAGGAGCGCCTGGGCGCGCACGGCTGCCATGCGACCGCCCCGAGCGCGCGGGCCGACCTCGGCGACGGCGACGACGTACTCGGCCTCGGTCTCGATGCCCGCGTCTACCAGGCGCGGCAGCAGCATCGGTGCGGCTTGCGGTCCAGCCAACCACTCGGCCAGCAGCGCGCCCTTGCGGCTTCGGTCCTGCTGGGCCTCGGCCGAGCGTTGGAGGGCGGCTGCCACCAGGAGCGACCGCGCGAGCTCGAGCCACGTGGTGGAGTCCGGTCCTGTCTCGAACGCGAGGAGCACGGCGCGCAGCCGGCCCTTGACGTTGACCCGCGCGACCAGGGCGTCGCGTCCGCGCAGTCGCATGCGTCCTTCGGCCAGCGTGGTGGGGTCGAGGTCACCGAGCCTTCCCGACGTGTCGCCGGCCCTGGCGCTCACCTCGCCCCATGGGCTGAGGACGGCCATGCCCATCCCCGATAGTCGGCTCAAGGCTTCCAGGACCGCGCGCTCGGGCTTGGGGCCTTCGAGCGTGGTGAGCAGCCGCCTCTGGAGCGTGGCGAGGCCCGTGAGCGCCGGCCCGGCGGTCGCTACCAGCAGCCTCAGCGCCTCCTCCTCTACGGCTTCTGGGTCGACGGTCGGTGGAGACGAGGCGAGCGCGACACCCGCCGCCCGGCAGCGCTCGATCAGCGCGTCCGGAACGGACCGCTGCTTGCTTGTCAGGGAGTGGACGAGGACGGCAGGCGGCGTCTCGAGCACGGGGTCGCCCGGTGGGCGCGGCAGCCCGAACGGTCCCTCATGAATGCGGAGGTCGCTCGGGTGAAGCCACGGGCGGTCGTCGTCCCGGCCCAGCCAGACGACCGATCCGAACGTGATGTCTGGGTCGCCGTGCAGCAGGGTCAGCTGCAGCTCGCCGTTGTCCAACAGGCGACGCAGCGTGGCCGTGTCTCGCTCGCTCACGCTCATCCTCGGTACCTGTGCACAAGTGTACGCCTCCCACGATGCGCCGTTACTTGTTGATGAACACGAAGACCTACGGTTTCCTTGTCGTCTAGCACGATTGACCCAAGGGGCCGCCCTCCCTAGACTCGCCAGGATGACGATCTCGGCCATCCGACCGACGCGGGGGAACCGCGGCGACGCCGTGGTGGTAGATGCCGAACGCGCGTTCGACGCCTTCGACTTCCGCCGCGCCATGGGCCGTTTCGCGACCGGCGTCACCGTCGTCACGATGGTCGGCCCCGACGGCGAGGCGTACGGCATCACGATCAACGCTTTCATGTCGGTCTCGCTCGAGCCGCCCCTCATCGCCGTCTCGATCGGCAAGAAGGCCCGAGCCCACGCCACCATGGCAGCCAGCGAGCGCTTCGCGGTCAGCGTCCTGGGCGAGGACCAGCGCAACGTCTCGGACCGGTTCGCCGGCCGGCCGGCTCCCGAGGGCGCGGGCAGGCTAACGCTCTTGGACGGCTTCCCAGTCGTCGAGGGCGCGGTCGCCCACATCGTGTGCAGGATGCACTCGAGCTTCGAGGCCGGCGACCACACGATCTACATCGGCGAGGTACAGGCCCTACGCACGGCGCCTGGCGGCCCTCTGGTATTCCAGGGTGGGCGCTACGCCGGCCTGGAGAGCCACCAGTCCGAAGCTTCCGACTGAACCCTGCGAGCTCCGCTGTCTGGGTGGCGCATGAGTGCGCCGCCTGTTCCGGGCTCGCTTGAGGACCCCGCGTTGACGCTTCCCGGCGGCCGCGGATACTTTGTGGCGTGGCCAACGAGAGCTCCTCACTCGCCCGTGCGCTAGGCGTCGTCGCCGACCGCGCCGACAGCTACGCAGGCGACCTTCTCGACTTCGTCAGGATCCCCAGCGTCAGCACCGACCCTGCGAGCAAGCCGGACGTGCTGGCCGGCGCCCGCTGGACAGAGGAGAGGCTGAGGCGCGCCGGCGTGCAGGACGTGCGAACGCTACCGACGTCTGGCCACCCCGTCGTCGTCGGGCGCTTGCACCACGATCCCACCAAGCCGACGGTCATCGTCTACGCCCACTACGACGTCCAGCCGCCCGAGCCCCTCGAGCTCTGGACCTCGCCGCCGTTCGAGCCCGAGGTGCGGGACGGCAAGCTCTACGGGCGCGGCTCTTGCGACGACAAGGCGGGCGTGCTGACCGTGGTCCAGGCGATCGAGGCGTTCCTTGCCTCGGGAGAGATGCCGCCCGTGAACGTGACCTTCCTGTTCGAGGGGGAGGAGGAGATCGGCAGCCCCAACCTGGCGCCGGTACTGCGCGAGCATGCCGACCTGCTCAGAGCCGACCTCGCCATCTGCGCAGACGGCGGCATCGCCGGCGTGGGCATCCCCTCCGTGACCGTGGGGTCGCGCGGGCTCGTCGGTGCCGAGCTCCTCGTCGAGGGGGCCAGCACAGACCTCCACTCGGGCTCCTACGGCGGCGCCGTCGCCAACCCCATCACGGCGCTGGCCCGCATCATCGCGAGCTTCCACGACGAGCACGGCCGCGTGGTCGTCGAGGGGTTCGAGGACGGCGTGCCGCCACTGACGGCGGAGCTCAGGCAGGCGGTGACGGGTCAGCCGAACGACGAGCAGGCGGAGCTCGACAAGCTGGGTCTCGACGAGTGGTGGGGTGACCCCGACTACACGCCTGCGGAGCGGCGGGCGGTCAGGCCGACCCTCGAGGTCAACGGCGTCGGCGGCGGTTACCAGGGCCCAGGCGTCAAGACCGTGCTCCCCAACCGCGCCCTGGCCAAGATCACCTGCCGGCTCGTCGTCGGCCAGGAGCCCTCACGGGTGTTCGAGGCCCTACAGCGTCACATCGCGAGGCACACGCCAGCGGGTGTGAAGGCCACGCTCAACACCATCCCAGGCAACGGTCGTGCCTATCAGATGCCGCTCGACCACCCTGCACTGGCCGTCGCCTCCGAGGCGATGGAGGCCGTCTTCGGCCGCACGCCCTTCCCGGTCTGGACCGGCGGCACGGTACCAGTCGCCGAGCAGTTCCAGTCGGTCATGGGGATCTGGTGCCTCTACTTCGCTTTCAGCGAGCCGGACAACGGCCCGCACGCGCCCGACGAGTTCTACCGGGTCAGCATGCTGCGGCAGGGCACGGAGGCCACGGTCCGCCTGTTGGCCGGCTTGGCAGACAGGCCAGACGCGTTCGAGCGAGCAACGTGATGTAAAGTCACGGTGGCGAACTACAAGTTCTGACCCACAAATTGTCGGTGCCAACGATTGCTGCCCTACTGCGGTCCGCCGTAAGGTGCGAGTCATCGACAGCACGGCGCGGGCCGGCGGGCAGCGGAAGCCTTTCGGTCGACTGCCGCACGGGAGGCACATGCGGGTACCTAGAGGCTCGATCGTCCCGCTCCCGACCCCCTTCACGGGGGACGAGGCGCGCGTAGACCTCGGCGCCCTGGAGCGCATCATCGAGCACCAGCTCGAGAACGGCAGCCACGGGCTGTCGTGCACCGGCACGACTGGCGAGCCGAGCTCGCTGTCGCGCGAGGAGCGCAAGCAGGTCGTCGAGTTCGTCAAGAAGCAGATCGCCGGGCGCGTGCCGTTCGTGCCAGGCACCGGCTCGAACAACCTCGACGAGACCCTAGAGCTCACGCGGCACGCCGTCGAGCTCGGCGTCGACGGCGTACTGGTGATCGCGCCGTACTACATCCGTCCCAACCAGCGCAGCCTCTTCGACTACTTCGCCGTCGTGGCGCGCGCCGTCGCCGAGCTGGACCCAGAGGTGCCCGTCATCCTCTACAACATCCCCGGCCGGGCCGCCGTCGACATCGCGCCCGCCACCATCGGCCGCCTGCGCCGCGAGCATCCCAACGTCGTGGGGGTCAAGCACGCCACCAAGAACCTCGACGACGTCTCGTACACCTTCGTCGAGGCCGGCCGCGACTTCGCGGTCTACTGCGGCGCCGAGACCATGACGTACCCGATGCTCACCCTGGGAGGCAGCGGCCACATCAGCGCCACCGGGGTGGTCGCTCCGCGCCAGGTCGCGCGCATCTACGAGCTGGCCGCCGCCGGGAAGTGGGACGAGGCCAGGGACCTGCACTACGAGATGCTCGAGCTCAACGACATGCTCTTCATCGAGGTGAACCCGGTGCCGCTCAAGACGGCGCTGGCGCTGATGGGCCTGTGCGAGGCCAGGTGGCGCCTGCCTCTCGGCCCCATGCTGCCCGAGAACGAGGCCCGCCTGCTGAAGACCCTTGAGCGCTACGGGCTGATGGAGCCGCGGGCGTCGGCTGGGGCCAGGGCGTGAGCGAACGCCTGACCGGGCGGGCTCTGCTTGCCGGTCGCGAGGTCGCGGTGACCCGGGAGGACGACGGCGCGCTGCTGGTCGGGGGCCGGCAGGTGGAGGCCACCGACCTGAACTGGCTGCCGCCCGTCGACGCGCGCACCATCATCGCCATCGCGCTCAACTTCCGCGATCACGCCGCCGAGCTGGACCTGGCGGAGCCGGAGCAGCCTGCGCTGTTCCCGAAGTTCGCCAACGCCACCATCGGGCACGGCGCGACCATCGTCCGACCCCTGGGCATCAAGTACATGCACTACGAGACCGAGCTGGCGGCGGTCATCGGCCGCTCCGCTCGGCGAGTGCGCGAGGAGGACGCGCTCGACCACGTGGGCGGTTACACGGTCGCCAACGACCTCGTCGTGCGCGACTTCGTCATCAACCACTTCCGGCCGCCCATCAAGCCCAAGAACTTCGACACCTTCCTGCCCATGGGGCCGTTCATCGTGCCGGCGTCGCGCGTGCCAGACCCGCAGGACCTCGCCATCCGCACCGTCGTCAACGGCGAGGTCAGGCAGGAGGGCAACACGCGCGACATGATCCACACGGTCGCGCAGCTCGTCTCGTACATCAGCGAGTTCATGACCCTGCGGCCCGGCGACGTGCTGCTCACCGGCACGCCCAAGGGCATCAGCCACGTGCACGCAGGCGACGTGATCCGCTGCGAGGTCGGCGACTTCCCGCC
>CAZFAQ010000053.1:0-14459 GCA_964517055.1 uncultured bacterium
GTCGATGTTGACGCCGTCCAACCCGCGGTTGATGGTCTGTTCCACCTTCGCCTCTTCTCCCCAGGTGCCCGCGCTGGGACACATGGGCGCAAGGGCCAGTGTAAAGGACGGCACGCTCCTACCTCGCTCATGAACGCCTGGCGGGTGCACAGGCGGCCGCGTCTACCCGCGCCGCAGACGGCTATCCGAAGCTACGAGGAGCGCGACGGCGCCGGCGATGAGGCAGGCCAGGACGACCGCTTTGGTAGGTCCCTCGGCGGCTAGCCCGACGACGAGGCCGATCGCTGCCAGCACGACCCCGGCGACCAGAACGACGTGACCGGGCGGCGGGTCGAGCGAGTCGGCGACGGCCAACGCGCCGCCTACGCTGAGCAGGTAGGCACCGTCCCAGCTCGCGACGCCTTCGAACAGGATGCCTACGCCGGAGCCCGCCAACGCCGCGCCAACCAACAGCACTCCGCGCGTGCCGAACCGGCCGTACGCGATCAGGAACCCGCCCCCAGCCAGCGTCACCCAGAGCCAGGAGGAACTGCCGAGCAGCCTGGCGAGCGCGGCAAGAGCCAGGCACGCCGCCAGAGTCAGTACGACCAGCACCAACGGCGGCAGGCTGCCGACCCGAGCCGCGACCGCGCGGGCTGGGGCCGCCAGGGAGCGCTGCCGAGGCTTCGTCTCCATCGACGCCAGGATACGTGTGCCGAGCACACGTTGCCGTGCGGCGTTCGGTGTGCGGCGAGCTTCGAAGAGCCAGCTCGGTGCCCACGCCGAGCGTGTCGTATGCCGGCTCCGTTACGGAGAGCCCCAGGGGGCCGGTGGTATCCTCCGGCTTAACAGAACGTCCGGAGCCCGGCGACGTTAGGACGCCGCAGCGTCAGGACGCCGCCGGTCGTCGCCTACGCCGGTACAAGGCCCCAGGCGCCCAGGGCGCAGGGTCAGTAGGGAGCGACGCATGATCCGCGAATCGCAAGGCTTCCAGCCCTTCACCGACGAGCCGATCAGGCTGATCGGCGACAACGGTGAGTGGCTAGGACCTTCCGAGCTGGACCTAGGTCCAGACACTCTCCAGGGCTTCTACCTGGACATGTTGAGAGGGCGGCTGATCGACGAGCGATTAGGCCGCCTTCAACGTCAGGGCAAGACGAGCTTCGTCGCGCCCAGCGCCGGCCACGAGGCCGCGCAGGTGGGCTTGGCGCACGCTCTGCGCAAGGGCCACGACTGGGTGTTCCCTTACTACCGCGACGTCTCGCTACTCCTCGCTCTGGGGATGCCGGTCGTCGAGTTCGCGGGGCAATCGCTCGGCACCCTGGCGGACACCGCACGCGGCAGGCAGATGCCGTACCACCCAGGCTCGGCCGAGCTGAACGTGTTCACGGTCGCCTCGCCGATCGCCTCTCACGTGCCGCCGGCTGTCGGCACCGCCCTGGCGATGAAGCTGGCTGGTAAGTCGCAGGTCACGCTGTGCAGCTTCGGTGACGGCGCCACCAGCGAGGGCGACTGGCACGCCGGCGTCAACCTGGCTGGTGCCCAGGGGGCCCCCATCGTCTTCGCCTGTCAGAACAACGGTTACGCCATCAGCGTGGACCTCAAGAGACAGACGGGTTCCGACAACATCGCGGTCAAGGCTCACGCCTACGGGATGCCCGGCTACCTGGTCGACGGCATGGACGTCCTGGCCTCGTACTTCGTGGCGCGCGAGGCCGTCGAGCGGGCCCGCGAGGGCGTCGGGCCCTCGATCGTCGAGTTCGTCGTGTACCGCTACGGCGGGCACTCTTCTGCCGATGACGACGGTCGCTACCGTCCACGGCAGGAGGTCGAGCTTTGGCGAGGCCGCGACCCGCTGGACCGCTACCGTCGCTTCCTGGAGCGTCGCGGCCTCTGGAACGAGGAAGAAGAGAAGCGGAGCAGGGCCGAGGTCGATGCCAAGCTGGCAGAGGAGATCCGCCAGGCTCAGGAGGCCGGCACGGTACCGGTCGAGTGGATGTTCGAGGACGTCTACGCCGAGGTGCCGGCCCGCCTGAAGAAGCAGCGCCAGGAGCTACTAGGGTGACCGCCACCGAGGCTACGCAAGCACGTCAGGTCGTGACGAGGTCACCGAGCGTCAAGACGATGGCCCAGGCCATCGCAGCCACCCTCGACCGCGAGATGGCCCGTGACGACAGCGTCGTCATCATCGGCGAAGACGTCGGCAAGCGCGGCGGCGTCTTCCTCGCCACCGACAAGCTCTTCGACAAGTACGGCCCGGACAGGGTCATCGACTCTCCGCTGTCCGAGGCGGCGATCATAGGTGCCGCGCTGGGCATGGCCGTCTACGGGATGCGGCCCGTCGCCGAGATCCAGTTCTCCGACTACGTGTTCCCCGGCTTCGACCAGCTCGTATCGCAGGTCGCCAAGGTCCGCTACCGCTCGGGTGGCGCGTTCTCCGCGCCGCTCGTCGTGCGTATGCCGGCGGGCGGCGGCGTCCGCGGCGGGCACCACCACTCTCAGAACCCGGACGCGCACTTCGTGCACACGGCCGGGCTCAAGGTCGTCTACCCGTCAACGCCCTCCGACTCGGCGGGCCTGCTTCGCTCGGCCATCCGCGACGCCGACCCCGTCATCGTCATGGAGCCGAAGCGGCTCTACCGGTCCGTCAAGGAAGAGGTGCCTGAGGGCGATCACCTCGTGGAGATCGGTGCGGCCGCGGTGCGGCGTGAAGGCGACGACGTCGTGCTCGTGAGCTACGGCGGCAGCATGGCCGAGACCCTGAAGGCGGCCGACGCCCTGACCGAGCAGGGCATCGGTGCGCACGTCATCGACCTGAGGTCGTTACAGCCGTGGGACGAGAACGCCGTGCTAGAGGCGGCGGCCCGCGTCGGACGCGTCGTCCTCGTCAGCGAGTCGCCGCGCAGCGCCGGGTTCATGGCCGAGGTCTCTGCGACGATCTCCGAAGAGGTGATGGACAGCCTTCTCGCTCCGCCACTGCGCGTGGCGGGCTTCGATACGCCGTACCCTTACGTGCAGGACCGCGAGTACCTGCCGAGCCCCAACCGCATCCTGAAGGCGGTCGAGCGGGTGCTCACATACTGAAGTGATGGAAGGGGCCTGAGGACCTTGGCACGTGAGCTGCTGCTGCCTGAACTGGCCGAGTCGGTCGTAGAAGGCGAGATCGTCAAGTGGCTGGTGCAAGAGGGCGGCAGCGTCGCCCAGGACCAGCCGGTCGTCGAGGTGATGACCGACAAGGTCACAGTCGAGCTGCCTAGCCCGTACGCCGGTGTGCTCACGAAGCACCTGGCTGCCGAG
Source organism: uncultured bacterium (assembly GCA_964517055.1). Taxonomy (GTDB): domain Bacteria; phylum Deinococcota; class Deinococci; order Deinococcales; family Trueperaceae; genus DASRWD01. The sequence goes on from CAZFAQ010000053.1 coordinate 3,277, forward strand.
GGCGACGTCGTTCAGGTCCACCAAGCCATCGCCACGATCGAGGAGGCCGGCGCGCCCTCGCAAGACGCGGCGTCATCCACGGGGCCGGCCGCTGGAGAACGGCCGCCCGCCAGCCCGCCCGGCCACGGCGCGGAGGAGCGCTCGATAGTCGAGGCCGGCGGAGCCGCCGATGACGACGACGGCGACTCACTCAGCCTGTTCAAGCCAGGCGACACCAAGGGCGATGAGCCCGCCTACCGCGTGGGTGCGGCGCGCGGCGGCGCCGCGGTGGCCCAGAGGCCAGCGGCCGCCGATGTCCAAGCGACAGTGGCCGCCGGCGTTGCGTCCGCGACGAAGGGTCCTTACGGACGCGTGTTGGCCGTGCCGGCCGCCCGCAAGCTCGCGCGCGAGCTCGGCGTCGACATCGAGGCGGTCGCAGGCAGCGGCCCGAACGGGCGGGTGCGGGTCGAGGACGTCAGGGCGCATGCCGAGGCCCCATCTGCCCCGGCGCGCGCTCCGAGTCGATACGTCTCGCCAGCGGGCTACGCCGAACTCGAGGAACGCATCCCCGTGCGCGGGCTAAGGCGCGTGATCGCCCAGCAGATGGTCGCCTCGCACCTGCAGTCCGTCCGCACTCTCCACGTCGACGAGGCCGACGTCTCTCGGCTGGTCGAGATGCGCGAGCGCCTCAAGCCCGCCGCCGAGCAGCGGGGTGTCAAGCTCTCGTACCTGCCGTTCGTGATGAAGGCCGTCGTTGCAGCTCTCAAGGAGTACCCGGCGCTCAACGCCAGCCTCGACGAGGAGAAGAACGAGATCGTCCGCAAGCACTACTACAACCTCGGCATGGCCGTGGCCGTCGACGACGGCCTGGTCGTGCCGGTCGTCAAGGACGTCGAGGCTCGGTCCATCCTCGAGATCGCGGCCGAGGTCCAGCGCCTAGCGGCCGCCGCGCGCGGTGGCAAGCTGGCTGCCGATGACGTCAAGGGCGGCACGTTCTCGATCACGAACATAGGCAGCCTCGGCGGCCTCTTCTCGTTCCCGATCATCAACGTGCCGGAGGCCGCTATCCTCGGGCTCCACTCCTTCAAGAAGCGGCCCGTCGTGCTCCCAGACGACACGATCGCCGCGCGCACGATGGTCTACCTCAGCCTGTCGTTCGACCATCGTGTCCTGGACGGCGCCGTCTCCGCGATGTTCACGTCGCGTCTGATACAGCTGCTGGAGACGCCTGAGGAGCTGATGCTGGACCTCTAGCCGCACCTGCGTACGAGTTTCCGCCTGCCCGTCGGGCACCCGATCCGCAACACCTATGATGAGAACATGGGTCAGTTCGTGCGCAACGTTCCGAGACGGCTACGCACCGCTTCAGGGCGGAGAAGGCGGCGGGGATGAAGCGACCCCGCGCGATCGGTGTCGGGGTTCGCTCGGTCCTCGCGCTGGCCTGGACGGTGCTGCTGAGTGGGTGCGACCTTCTTGACAAGATCGACCCGCTGCGCTGCGTAGATGATCCTGTCGCCTTCGAAGTCACCATCGAAGACTTCCGTGTCTCGCAGACGAACCAGACGGTCGAGAACTCCATCCCCCTTCTGGATACGCGGGCGATGGGGCTGCGGGTTGAGTTGGGTGCGAACGTCCCCAAGCCGGTCGTCGGCGAAATGAGCGTCGAACTGGAGGTCACGCGCCCTGGCGAGGAGCGCGTCGTCTTGGATGGCGCGAAGTTCGACTGCGTGAGACCCACCCTCGTGCACTCGCTGCACCTCGAACCTGGCAGCCTGAGCGATGGGGACACCGTCGAGCTGCGGGTCAGTGGCGGAGACGGGCACGTACTCGCCACCGCCGAGGTCACGCCAACGTTCATGTCTGGAGAGCTATACGACATAGTGTTCGTGCCGCTCAGGGTGAACGGGCTCGAGCCGTCCTACGACACGACGATCCTTGACGGGCTGGCCGCCGCGGCCCACGCGATGCACCTGACCTCAAGCGGGGCAGAACTGTTGCCGTTCTTCGACGTAGGCACGGTTGTCGAGACGGGCGCCGAGAGGTCATACGAGGTCTTGAGGCGCCTGAGGGAGCAAGCGCAGCTATGGGCTGGCGACGGACTGCTGACCGATCGGGACGTCGTCGTGGGGTTACTGCCGAGGTTCCCAGATGGCACCACGGGTGTCGGAGGCGGGCAGCTGGGGATAACGCTCGTCGAGCAGGGCATGTTCCTCCACGAGGTGGGCCATGCCCTGGGCGCCCCTCATGCTGACGGCTGCGGGGCGCCAGCACCGTTGGTGGGCAGCACGCAGGCGGTGCTTCCGGTCGGTTACGACCACGTAGCGAGGGAATGGAAAGGCGGCAACGACGTCATGTCCTACTGCCATCCGAGGGGTTGGATGGGCGCGCCCCTCTACGAGCGCATCGTGATGCGCTTCCAGGCGCTGCAGACAGCGGACGCCGAGGCTGGCGTGACCGCTGTCATCCTCTTCTGAGCGACCCGGTTCGATCCGTTGGAGACGTAAGATCTTGCAGTGAAGCGCACCGACATCCCGGTCCTGCCACAGCAGCCCGGTTGCTACCTATTCGTGAACGCGGAAGGTCGCGTCATCTACGTCGGTAAGGCGAAGAACCTGCGCAGCCGCGTGCGTAGCTACTTCGGCAAGTACGCCGGTCAGAAGTCCCGGCTGTTGACGCGCGACGCCGAGGCCATCGAGTTCATCGTGACGGCCGACGAGGTCGAGGCGCTGATCCTCGAGGCGAACCTCATCAAGCGGCACCAGCCGCACTTCAACGTTCTGCTCAAGGACGACAAGTCGTACCCTTTCCTCAAGCTCACGAACGAGCGCTACCCGACCCTCATCCTCACGAGGCGCGTGGTCAAGGACGGCGGCATCTACTTCGGGCCGTACCCGAGCGCAGGGTCCGTCAGGCGCGTCCTGGACCTCGTCTACAGCGTCTTCAAGCTCCGCAAGAACTCCGGCGTGCCGTTGCAGAAGCGCAAGCGGCCGTGCCTGCGCTACCACATGGGCAGGTGCTTCGCGCCCTGCGTCAACGAGGTGGACGACGCCGAGTACGGACAGGTCGTGGCGCAGGTCAAGGCCTTCCTGGAGGGGCGGGTCGGGGACGTGGTACTCGAGATGGAGGACGGGATGCGCGCCGCGGCGGGCAGGCAGGACTTCGAGCTCGCGGCCACCTACCGCGACCGCCTAGACGCGGTCAAGCGCGTCACCGGCTACGACTCCAGCGTCGTTCACGGCGAGGCCGACGATCTCGACTTCCTCGGCCTGGCCAAGGCAGGCAACTACGCGATGGTCCAGCTGTTCCAGATGCGTGGTGGACGGGTCGTCGGCCGCGACAAGCGCTTCCTGCAGGGTGCAGAGGGCGCGAGCGACGTCGAGATCCTGGAGGCGTTCATGGCCGACTACTACGGCCGCGCCATGCAGATCCCGCCGCTCGTGCTGCTGCCCGAGAGCGAGATCGACCTGACCGTGTGGTCCGAGTACCTCTCCGGGCGCGGCGGCCGGCGCGTCGAGCTTCGCACCCCCCAGAGAGGCGACAAGGTCGAACTCGTCGAGATGGCCATGCGCAACGCCGCCACGGGCGTCGAGGCGGAGATCGCGCTGCTCGAGCGCCGGGGTGAGGCGCCAGGCGTCAGCGAGCTGCAGAGCCTGCTCGAACTCGAGAACGCGCCGTGGCGCATCGAGGGCTTCGACATCTCCAACCTGATGGGCGAGCACACGGTCGCGAGCGTCGTCGTGTTCGAGGGCGGTAGGGCGAAGCGCAGCGACTACCGCAGGCTCCGCATACGCGACCCACAGCGCTCCGACGACTACTTCGCCATGAACCAGGCCGTGAGGCGCCGCTTCACGGGCACGCTGGCGGACAAGATGCCCCTCCCCGACCTGCTCCTCATAGACGGCGGCAAGGGCCAGATGACTGCGGCGAAGCGGGCGCTAGAGCAGGCCGGCCTAGATATCCCGCTCGTCGGTCTGGCCAAGAAGCAGGAGACGCTCGTCCTGGAGGACGGTGAGGAGGTCCTGGTGCCGGTCTCGCACCCCGCTCTCAGGCTGCTGATCAACGTGCGCGACGAGGCGCACAGGGTGGCCGTCGGCTACAACAGGCAGAGGCGCGGGAAGGCTCTCACCCGCAGCGTCCTCGACGACGTCCCAGGTATCGGACCCAAGCGCCGGGACGCGCTCCTAGCTCACTTCTCCAGCGTCGAAGAGCTGCGCACGGCTGACCTAGGCACGCTAGCGGCCGTCCCGGGCGTCGGGCAGGCCGCCGCCAGGGCCGTCAAGGACTTCTTCGCCTCCGATGGGCCGGAACAGCGCCCAGCCGACCGGGCAACAGGCCAGGGAACCGCGCTCTAGCCGGCGGTGGCCGCGGGCTGCCTGCCCACCTGGATCTCCCGCCATGCAGAGCGCGAGAGCTCCATGAACACGTCGACGCGCCCGCTCTGGCCGGCCTTGCGCCTCACCTCGTGGAAGCCGACCTTGCGGAACGCCGACTGGGCCCGCTCGTTGTCGCCGAACGTCTCCAAGCGCACGAGGTCGAGGCCCAGGTGCGCGAAGGCGTAGGTGAGTAGGGCACGCATGGCCTCTGGGCCGTAGCCCCGCGACCAGTGAGACTTCTCGCCGATGATGATCCCGAGCGTCGCGGAGCCGGCCCTGACGTCGTAGAGCTCGGTCGTGCCGATGAAGTCGTCACGCTCGTCGAAGATCCCGAAGGTCGCCCTGTCGTGGCGCTGCGCGTCAGCGCGGAGGAGCCGCTTGAGCAACCACAGCGGCATGCGGTTGGGGGGCGTCCCGTTGAGGTACGAGATCTCGGGGTCGCGGAAGTGCGTCTGGAGCCGGCGCCAGTCCTGCTCCGTGAACTCGTCAAGCGGACGCAGCGTCACCCTGCCCCACGCGGGCCTCATGGGTGAGAGTCTACTCGCAACGAAGGTGATCACCGCGGTCGGGTCTTATACTCCGTACTTACATGAACACCGGACCCGCCGTCGGTAGCGCCAGCGAGGCGTTCCAGGAGAAGTTCCGCCAGATACGCGCCGGCATCTCGAACGTGATCCTGGGCCAGGAGACCGTCGTCGAGGAGCTCCTCGTCGCCGCCCTGGCACGTGGTCACGCCCTCCTGGAGGGGGTTCCTGGCCTGGGCAAGACGCGCCTCGTGAAGGCGTTCGCCGAGGCGACAGACCTCGCGTTCGCTCGCATCCAGTTCACCCCCGACCTCATGCCGGCCGACGTGACGGGCACGACCGTGTTCGTCGAGGGTCGCTCCGCGTTCGAGTTCCAGCCGGGGCCGATCTTCGCCAACGTGCTGCTGGCAGACGAGATCAACCGCGCCACGCCCAAGTCGCAGTCGGCGCTCCTGGAGGCCATGCAGGAGCGGGCCGTGACCGTGGCAGGCACCAGGCACCCGCTGCCCGAGCCGTTCATGGTGCTGGCGACGCAGAACCCGCTGGAGATGGAGGGCACGTACCCTCTGCCGGAGGCGCAGCTCGACCGCTTCATGTTCAAGATCCTCGTCACGCGCCCGGACGAGGCGACGCTCCAGCGAATCCTGGTGGTGACCACAGGATCCTCGGAGTCGACCGTTGACCAGGTCTTCGACCGCGAAGAGCTCCTCACCCTGCAACGGATGCTTCGGGCCGTGCCCGTCGCCGACGCCGGGTTGGAGTACGTGGTCAAGCTTGTCGAGGCGACCCACCAGCACCCGCTCGTGCGCCTCGGGGCCAGCCCCCGTGGCGCCCAGGCCATCACGCTGGCGGCCAAGGGCTTCGCCCTGGCGGCCGGCAGGCCGAACGTCGAGGTCGAGGACATCCGCCGCGCGGCGTTGCCTGCGCTCCGGCACCGGCTCCTCCTCAGCTTCGAGGCCGAGGTCGAGGGTGCCGACCCTGACGGCATACTCCGTGAGGTCATCGAGTCGCTAGACAAGAAGCGTTGAAGACCGACTGAGTCGTGCTCAGCTCCCGCAGCCGCGCCCTCCTGGATCGCTACGCCCTCGCCTCGCGCGCCTTGACCGCCGTGAGCGGCGAGCGCAGCAGCCGCGACCCCGGGCAGGGCGTCGAGTTCCTAGACTTCCGCCCTTACCAGCCTGGTGACGAGCTCAGGTACGCCGACTGGCGAGCGTACGCCCGCACGGGGCGGCTCTACACCCGCCTCTACCAGGCCGAGCGCGCCGTGCGCCTGCACCTCGTGATCGACGATTCGGCCAGCATGAGCGTCGGTGGCAAGCGTAGGTACGCCCGGACCCTCGCGCAGCTCATCAGCTACGTGGCGCAGCGCGACGCACCGACCCAGGTCCACCGCATCTCGGGCGGCAGCAGCAGACAGTCCCAGGGCAGGACCGCGATGCGGCAGACCTGGGCGTTCATCGACGAGTCGACGGGCGACCGCGGCTCCGGGCCGGTCAGCGGTCTCAAGTCCTTCGCGCTTGGGCTCGCCCCCCAGCGTGGCAGCGGCCTGGCGATCGTGGTCTCGGACCTCTTCGAGGACACCCCGCTCAGGCCCGCCCTCTCCGCGCTCAAGGCGCGCGGCTTGGACGCCGCCTTCCTACAGGTCGTCGCCCACGAGGACCTCGAGCCGCCGCTCGGCGAGCTGGAGGTGCGCGACGTCGAGACCGACGAGAGGCGACCGGCGGGACGGGGCGAGGTCGAGGCCTACCGGCAGGAGGTCAGGCGGTTCCTAGAGCGGACCCGCGAAGCGGTGCTCAGGGCCGGCTTCCGACACATCCTGCTCGTGGCCCCCGAGCACGCCGCGCAGGTGACAGACCTCGACCTCGAGAAGAGGGCCTTCGCGGACCTGCTGAGGGTAGGGGTGTTGGTGAAGAGATGAGCCTCAGGATCATCGGCACGCGGCTCGCCGGTGGCCTGCAGGTCCTCCGCGAGCTCGACAGGGGCGTCTCGTCACGCGTCTACCTGGCCAGTGACGGCAAGCGTCTCGCCGCCCTCAAGCTCTTCAGGCCGGAGGACGCGTGGCGTGCCGAGCGCGAGCTGGAGGTAGGCGCCGACCTCGACCACCCGCATCTCAACGCCGTCGACGAGGCCGTGACCGTCCTGGGGAGGCCGGGGCTGTTGATGCCCCTCGTCCTCGGCGTGAGGTTCACTCGCTGGGCAGACAAGGGCGCCAGCCTGTCGCAACGCCTGGCAGCGCTGGCCGGCATCGCCGGAGCGCTCGCCTACCTTCACGAGCGGGGCGTGGTGCACCGCGACGTGAAGCCGGAGAACATACTCGTCGACGCCCGCGGCCACGCCAAGCTACTCGACTACGACCTGGCGACCCGGGTAGGGGAGGCGGCCAAGTCCGGGCCGAACGTGGCAGGCACCATCGCGTACCTGAGCCCAGAGCAGGCGCGCGGCCGACCGGCGCGGTATCAGTCCGATGTCTACGGCCTGGGCGCGGTGGTGTTCAGGGCGGTCTCCGGGCAGGCGCCGTTCACGGGCGACGCTAGGGAGGTGCTCAGGGCCCACGCCGAGGCCGAGCCGCCCGCGCCGTCTACGGTGCGACCCGACCTGAGTCGGTTCGACGAGCTCGTCACAGGGCTCATGGCGAAGGACCCGGATGCGCGCCCTGACGCCACGGCGGCAGCGGAGAGGCTACGGGACGAGTCCCTTATGATTGACCGCGTGACGAGCACATGAGCGACCGCCTCGTCGTCGTGCTCATGGCGGTCCTGGCGGCGCTCGCTCTCGCGTTCGCGCCGTGGGGCGCTGTGAACCGCGAGACGGGTGCCCGCAGTGCCGTCGTGCTGCTTCCCGATCGATACCTGGACTTCACGGGTCGGACCGATCCTGTCGGGTTCCCGCAGGGTTCCGCCGTCCTCATCGTCACGGGCCTGGGGCTGCTGATCGCTGCCGCTGGGTCCGCGACGCCAGGCAGGGCTCGCCATGTGCTGTGGTTGGCGTCGGCTGCCGTGCTCGTGGGCGTCACCGTGTGGGGGTTGGCGCGCTTCGGCGACGCGACCGACGCCGCGCGGTCCGGCGCCGTGCGGGCCGAGGTAGAGGCCGCGATCGCCGACCCCACGCCACGTCAGGACCCTGCCGTCCTCGGCGAGGCACTGGCAGGGTTCGACGATCGCACGCTCGCCGAGAACATAGAAGCCGTAAGAGCGGGCGGGCTCGTCATAAGGCGGCTGCCTTACACCAACACCGGCCCGGGCTGGGCGTCGTTCCTCGCCGTGGTGGCCGGGCTGGTCTCCGGCCTGGCCGGTCTTCGGGTGGGGCCGCGGCTGCGCCGCGGCATCGACGCGTTCATGCGTGGCGCGGCGGTGCCGGGCATCTCGATCCTGCTCGCGCTCGGCGCTGCGGCCGTCGTCATCCTGCTGCTGCAACCGACGCCCGTCGGCTCGGGTGTCTCGCCCGTCGGCTTCGAGGCGTTCGTCGGTCGCATCGACACGCTCTGGTACGCGTACTACACGATGTTCCACGACGCGCTCGGCACCGTGGGTGGCTTCGCGGAGTCCCTCAAGCTCGCGACGCCGCTGATCTTCACGGGCCTGGCGGTCGGGTTCGGGTTCCAGGCCGGCCTGTTCAACATCGGGGCTCCTGGACAGATGGTGATCGGCGCGATCGGCGCGATGCTTGTCGGCGTCTACATGCCAGGGCCACGCTTCCTCGTGCTGCCGGTGGCCGTGCTTGGGGCTTTCCTCGGCGGCGCCGCCTGGGGCGGCCTGGCCGGGTGGCTGAAGGCCCGTTTCGGCGCGAACGAGGTCATCACGACGATCCTGCTCAACTTCGTGGCGGCGTCTGCGCTCCTGTTCATCCTTTCGTCCGGCAACGTCTTCGCTGCCGCCGCCCTGCGGATCCTCACCGTGATCGGCGTGTTCGCGCTGGCCGCCATCGTGATCGCCCTCATCCCACCCGTGAGGCGCCTCCTCGGCCGTGCGCCGAGGCTGGTACTGGCGGTCGCTGGCGTGGCACTGCTCGCGACCTGCGTCGTGGCTGGCCAACCGCGACCCGGCGACGCTCCCGTGACCGTGCAGATGCCGTTCAAGGTGCCAGGCAACGAGCCCAAATCCCAGCCACTGAGGGTCGAGGCGCGCCTGCCGCAGCTACCAGCCATGGTCGGCATAGACACACGGACGTCGCCTGGCACGAACGTCGTCCGTATCGATTACGCCAGGCTGATCGCTCCGTTGCTCGCCCTCGCATCCCTGTTCGTGCTGGGGCGCTGGCGGCGCTTCCGTCGTCTGCTGCCGCGCCTGCTGGCTGCCATAGGGGTCGGGGTCGTCACCTACCTAGTGCTGGTGCTGGTCGGCCTGGGCCGCGTCCCGACGGCGATCCCACCGACCAACCTCAACGCGGCGTTCGCGCTCGCGGTCCTGGCGGCAGCGTTCACCTACGTGTTGCTCTTCAAGACGCGGTTCGGGTACGAGCTGCGCGCGGTCGGCCTGGCGCCCGGCGCCGCCGAGTACGGCGGTGCCAACATCGGCACCACGACGACCATAACGATGGCCATCTCGGGCGGACTGGCCGGCCTCACCGCAGCTCATTACGTGCTTGGCGGAGCCCTCGAGGACTACTCGCTCAGGCAGTCGATCCCCACCAACGACGGGTTCGACGGCATCGCGGTGGCTTTGCTGGCAGGCAACCACCCCTTCGGGATCCTGCTGTCCGCTCTGCTCTTCGGCGTCCTCAAGTTCGGGGGGTCGGTCCTGAACATCACGTTCCCGAACCTCACCCGCGAGGTCGTCAGCATGATCCTCGCGCTGGTCGTCCTGTTCATCGCGGCGCGCGGGTTCCTGCCGCAGTCGTTCGTGAACCCCGCTTTCCGGCGCCGCATCGCCCACGCCGGTCAACGCGACACGGCCGACGGCGAGGCTCCTCAGCCCCTCGATGACGCGGGGGGCGATGGCATTGGCCCTGAGCCGACGACAAGCAGCGACGAGCCGGCTGGGGAAGGGGGCTAGGCGATGGACACCGTGCTCCTGCTGGCCCTGGCGTCCTCGATGATCCGGGCCACCACGCCCCTGCTGTTCGCGGCGCTCGGTGGTCTGTTCAGCGAGCGCTCGGGCGTCGTCAACATCGCCCTCGAGGGCATCATCCTCTTCGGCGCCATGGCAGCTGCGATCACGGCGCAGCTGATCGAGGCGCCGTTCGTCGCCGAGAACCGCGCCGCCAGCGTGCCGTACGCTCCATGGCTAGGTGTGCTCGCCGGGGCCGTGCTGGGCGGGATCATCGGCTGGATCCACGCGGTCGTCTCGATCCGCTACCGCGCCGACCAGATCATCTCGGGGACGGCCATCAACCTCATGGCCATCGGCATCCCAGCGGTCGTGCTCTCTGGCCTGTACAACAACACCGCGACGTCACAGCCGATCCGCAACCGCCTGCCGCAGTGGGAACTGTTCGGCATCGACCAACTGGCGTTCAGCCCCCTCGTCTACCTGGCGTTCCTGCTGGTGCCCATCACCTGGTTCGTCGTGTTCCGAACGCCGTTCGGTCTGAGACTGCGCTCGGTAGGCGAGCACCCGGCCGCCGCCGATTCGCTCGGGGTGAACGTGTTCCGCATGCGCTACGCGGGCGTCGTCCTGTCGGGCGTCCTCGCAGGCCTGGGTGGCGCGTACCTCTCGATCGGCAACCTCAACCAGTTCGTCAGCGAGATGTCTGGCGGACGCGGGTTCATCGCCCTCGCCGCCCTCATCTTCGGTAAGTGGCACCCGCTCGGGGTTCTCGGCGCCACGCTCTTGTTCGGCGCTTTCCAGGCGACCGGCGTGCTGCTCGGTGGCGGCTCGCTACTGCCTGGCACGCTCGTGCAGAGCCTGCCGTACATCCTCACCATCATGGTGCTCGCTGGCTTCGTCGGTCGCTCGATCGCGCCCAAGGCCGCAGGCAAGCCGTTCGTGAAGTAGGGCGCGCACTGCCGGCCACGTGCAAGGACAGCGTGAGTGCGGCCGAAGACGGTGTGACCGGGTCGTGACGAGCGCCTAGCCGGGTCGGGCGAAGCTGATGGCGTGCTCCGCCTTCTCAGGGGCCGACGTACGATGCGGCCGATGACGTCACGCTCGACACGCTCTTCAGGCGGCTCGGCGCGCCGCTCCGGCATCCTGCTACACCCGACGAGCCTACCGGGTCCCAACGGCATCGGCGAGCTCGGCGCCGAGGCGAGGGCATGGGTCGACTTCCTGGTCGCCGCCGGGCAGCGGTTATGGCAGGTGATGCCGCTAGGTCCGACCGGCTACGGCGACAGCCCGTACCAGTGCTTCAGCTCGTTCGCCGGCAACCC
>CAZFAQ010000054.1:0-13949 GCA_964517055.1 uncultured bacterium
CGATCACCATGGCGCCGAGCCACGAGCCGGTGTCGCGCTCGAAGCGCACGCCGCAACCGCGGCAGGTCGGGTACAGGCCCCAGAACGACTTGAACATGGGCGTGCCGCACTCAGGGCAGCGCCCCATGATCCCGCGCCACATGGCGCTCCGATCGGCTACACGGCCGTCGTAGTGGTTCTTCTCTGTCACATGGCTCCTTCGGCCGGTGCGACCTCTACGGTGTCGGCGCCGACCTCACATCATCGAACCGCACCGGGGCCCGGAACCGTGTAGCGAAGCGTTCGCGGAAATCGGCCCAGTCCGCCTCGCTGCGCTCCCGACCGTCCGTCTCACACCACATCAGGAACGGCACGAGGAACGAGCGGGCGTAGCGGATCTCCTCGCGGAAGATCCGGCCCGACAGGCCGCCTGCCTCCAGGAGCCCTGACGACTCGAAGCGTTCCAGGGCGGCGTCGACGTCGTACGGTACCCGCCGGAACTCAGGCTCCCATACGCCGTCTCGCAGCTCGAGCACGAGGTAGTGAGCGCGCTGGTCGCCGTTGAACGGCGCACCGACGGCCCCGGTGTTGAGCACGGTGTAGCGGCCCCAGCTCGTCTGGAACGGCCGGTGCGTGTGCGAGCCGACGAGGACGTCGGCGGGGTGAGCCTCGGTGATCTCGGAGATGGTCTCGGCAGACAGCTCGGTCCCGTAGCCCTCTCGGTAGTGGCGGGGGCTGCCGTGCGAGATCAGGAGCCGCTGGCCGTCTGGCGGTTCGACCGTCAGGGTCATGGGCAACGCCTCGATGAGGTCCAGGTAGCCTGCCTGCTCCAGCCTCTCTGCAGACCATCCGACGGTGCCCCAGAAGGGGTCGTCGAACCACGGCTCGGAGCGGTCGCCGCGCCGCCCGTACCACATGAGCATCAGGTCGTCGTGGTTGCCCAGCGTCGCGTCTGACGGCAGGTAGGGCAGCATGCGCTGGAATACCGCCAGCGTGTCTGGGCCGCGGTTGCAGAGGTCGCCGTTGACGATGACCCTGTCGACGTGCTGGTCGTCCACGTCCGCCAGCACTGCCTCCAGGGCCGGCAGGTTGCCGTGGACGTCGGCGATGATGGCTAGGCGCACGGTTGCCGAGTCTAACCCCGGCCTCGGGCGCCGCCAGACGCTAGGAGGAGACGGCCGCGCGCATCGCCTCGACCGGCGGCTCGAGCCCGGTCCAGGCGCGCAGAGACCCGGCGGCCTGCCACACCAGCATGCCGAGCCCGTCCGCGGTGCGCAGGCCAGCGTCCCTGGCCGCGGCCAGCAACGGCGTGAGCCGAGGACGATAGACGAGGTCGTACACGAGCGCACCGGGCGGCAGTAGCGACACGTCGACGCCCAGGGGCACCGAGTGCTCGGCTGGCCCACCGAGCATGCCGACGGTGGTGGCGTTGACGAGAAGCTGGGCACCGGACACCGCTGCGGCCAGCTCGCTCGGCGCTACGGCCACGACCTTCGGGCCGGCTGTGGACATCGCCGCGGCCAGGTCCGCCGCCTTGTGGGCGTCCCGAGCGGCCACCATCACCAGCGAGCCCGCCGAGACCAGCGCGTGCACGACCGCCCTGGCAGCGCCGCCGGCACCCAGCACCAGGGAGACGACGCCCGGGTCCTGGCCGACCTCCTTGAGGGCGGCGAGGAAGCCCATCACGTCGGTGTTGTCGCCGACGAGGCCGCCCCTGGTGGGCACGATCGTGTTCACCGCGCCGACGGCCGCCGCGGCCGGTGTGACCTCATCGAGGAGCGGCAGGACGGCGCGCTTGTGTGGCGTCGTGACGTTGGCGCCCAGGAAGGTCGCGTCATCGCGCCACCGACGCAGGACACCGGCGAGCAGCGCGGGCCCCACGTCCACAGCCTCGTATACGGCGTCAAGGCCCAACGCGGAGAAGGCCGCGTTGTGGATCGCTGGGCTCAGCGAGTGACCCGCCGGGTGGGCGAGTAGGTAGGCGTGTTTGGCGGCGTCCACGTGCCCGAGCGCCGCTCAGGCAGCCGCGGTGGCGCCCAACGCCTCAGCCGCCGCGGTCAGGACGTCCAGGGCGCGGTCCACGTCCTCGTCTCCCACCTGATGGTGAGTGACGAGTCGACACCTTGCGATGCCCATCGCGTTGAAACTCACGCCCTCGCGCGCGCAGCGCGCCGCCAGGTCCGCGGCCGAGTAGCCGCGCACGGCGAAGTAGACGATGTTCGTCTGCACGCTCGTCAGGTCGACCTCGATCCCGGGCAGGCCGGCCAGTCCCTCAGCGAGCCTGCGGGCGCGCGCGTGGTCGGCTGCCAGCCCGCCAGGACCCTCCGTGACGGCCACCAGGCAGGCGGCCGCCAGTACACCCGCCTGGCGCATGCCTCCGCCCAGGAGCTTGCGGTACCTGTGGGCCTCCTCGACGTGCTCACGCGAGCCGACCATGACGGTGCCGACCGGTGCGCCCAGGCCCTTGCTTAGACAGAGCGATGCCGTGTCGAAGCCCGCGCAGACCGCGGCCACGTCGACGCCCAAGGCGACAGCGGCGTTGAAGGCCCTCGCACCGTCCAGGTGAACGGGCAGCCCGTTGCGACGGGCGACCGCCTGGACCTCCGAGACGGCGGCGAGCGGCAGCACCGTGCCGCCGGCCGTGTTGTGGGTGTTCTCGAGGACGACGAGACCCGTCGGCGCCTGGTGGCCGCGACCGTGGATGGCGGCCTCGACGTCGGCCGGGTCCGGCAGGCCCCTCGGAGCCCTCACGAACCGAGGCACTGCCCCGGAGATGACCGCCATCGAACCGGGCTCGTACTCGTAGACGTGCGCGCCTTCGGGGATGACGACCTCGTGCCCCCTGCCGACGTGCACGGCCACCGCGACCTGGTTGCCCATCGTGCCGGACGGCACGAACAGCCCGGCCTCGAAACCGGCCAGCTCGGCGACCGTCGCCTCGAGCCTGTTGACCGTCGGGTCCTCGCCGTAGACGTCGTCACCGACCTCGGCCTCGGCCATGGCCCTGCGCATGGCTGCGGTCGGCCTCGTGACGGTGTCGCTACGCAGGTCGATGGTCGAGCCGTTCACGACCCCACCAGGACCGTCTGGGCCGGTACCGGCGAAGCTGCTCCGCCGGGGGCGACCTCTGCCAGCCAGGTCCGGAACGCCTCCAACCCAGCGTCGTACATCTGCTCGCGTCGCTCCCTGCGTGACGAGCCCTTGCGCTTGGGTACGTCTGGGACGAGCCCCCAGTTGGCGTTCATGGGCTGGAAACCTTCTGGGTTGGCGGAAGCCAGGTAGCGGACCAGCCCTCCAAGCATGCTGTGCTCCGGAGGCACGACCGGTTCTAGGCCGAGCGCGGTCCTGGCGGCGTTGAGACCCGCGAGCCAGCCGGTAGCCGAAGACTCGAGGTAGCCCTCGGTCCCGGCCAGGACGCCGGCTGTGAACAGGCGGGAGTGCTCGCGGAACGCCAGGGTGGGCTCCAGTACGGCCGGCGCGGTCAGGTAGGTGTTGCGGTGCATGACGCCGTACCGGACCACCTCCGCGTTCTCCAGGCCCGGCACCAGGCGCACGACCTCCTTCTGGTCGCCCCACTTGAGGCCCGTCTGGAAGCCGACGAGAGACCACATGCGACCTGTGGCGTCCTCCTGCCTGAGCTGGACGACGGCGTACGGCCGCTGACCCGTGCGCGGGTCCTCGAGGCCCACGGGTTTCATGGGCCCGAAGCGAGGCGTGTCGTAGCCGCGCCTCGCGATCTCCTCGATAGGCATGCAGCCTTCGAAGAACTCGAGGTTCTCCCAGTCGTGCGGGGTGTGCTGACGCGCCGCGCCAAGGGCGGCGTAGAAGGCGTCGTACTGCTCCTTGGTGAACGGCAGGTTGATGTAGTCGGCGTCCTGGCCGTACCGACCGGCACGGTAGGCGACGTCCATGTCGATCGAGTCGTAAGTGACTATCGGAGCCGCCGCGTCGTAGAAGCCGAGGAACGTGTCACCGACGACCTCCCGCAGAGCTGCTGCCAGGCCGTCGCTCGTGAGCGGGCCCGTCGCCAGGACCACGTTGCCGTCAGGGACGCTCGTCACCTCCTCGCCGTGGACCGTGACTAGCGGCTCGGTCTTCACCCGGGCCGTGACGGCAGCGCTGAAGGCGTCCCTGTCGACGGCCAGCGCGCCGCCTGCCGGCACGCGGTTGGCTAGCGCGGAGCGCATCACCACGCCGCCCGCCAGCGTCATCTCAGCCTGAAGCAGCCCCTTGGCGTTGCTCCTGCCCTCGCCCCCGAAGCTGTTCGAGCACACCATCTCGGCGAACGAGCCGGTCACGTGGGCAGGCGTCAGCTTCGTGGGCCTCATCTCGTAAAGGTCGACGCCCACGCCAAGACGGGCCGCGACGAGGGCCGCTTCTGTGCCCGCCATCCCGGCGCCGATCACTGTCACACGCGGTGCTCCCGGCGACATGGGCGCCAGCGTAGCACCGTGTCGTGGCCGGTCCCCGGCTAACCTAGGGCCATGAAGAGAAGCCTCCGGTTCGCGGTCACGAGGCGCGTCCTCGGGGCCATCCTTGGCCTGGTCACGGTCGGCGGGCTCGCCTCCGCACAACCGGTCGGGGACGCGCCCGTCGGGCCGACCTGGTACGCCGGCACCCTCAGCGCCGAGGGCGACACACAGTTCGCTCACCTCCACCTGACCCTCTTCGAGGACGGGTTCGCCTTCGGCCGCATACAGCTGCCGGAGCTTGGGCAGGTGCTGCTCGGCCCCGGCCACCTGCGTGATGGCACCGAGCTGCGGCTGATGCTGTCCGAACTGCAGGTCGGCGAGGACCCGTGGTGGGCGGCGCAGCTCGCGCACCTGGCAGCCACCGACCCGGACGCGGTGGTCGAGCCTCCCCTGCGCGAGACGGTAGCCGTCCTGACGGCGACCCGTGACGTCGACTTCGCCGACGAGGGGACGGAGCTCACGGGCACGTTCAGGTGGTCGTCCGGTGAGCCGCTAGAGCTCGGCCTGCAACGGGTGGCTCACTCCGCTAGGTGGGAGTTCACGCAGGGCCGCATCTCGTCGGCCGTGGTGCTGCCGTTCCTCACGCAGCGGCCCGAGCTGAACCAGTGGCTCGAGCGTGACGCGATGCCCGCCTGGCGCTCGTTCATATCCGACGGCCGGTCGCTCGAGGCCGAGCACTACATCGGCTGGGGCTGGTACAGGGAAGAACGGGTTGAGGTAGCGGGAGCGGCCGGCGATCTACTGAGCGTCCTGTCGACCGTCGACACGTACACGGGCGGAGCCCACCCGAACACGTTCCACCACTCCTACCTGCTGAAGGCCGGCCCCACCGGCGTCACCAGGGTCGGCCTAGCTGACCTGTTCGGGAGGCGGACCGGCTGGCTACGTGGCCTCTCCGAGATGGTGATCCAGGGACTGCGCGATCAGCGTGCGACCTGGGTCGTCGAGGGCCAGGTCGTCAGCCTGGGAGCGGACGACTTGGCCGTGTTCACGCTCTCGGCGCAGGGCATCACGTTCCACTTCTCGCCGTACCTGATGGGTCCGTACGTGCAGGGCACGTTCCTCGTCACGCTTCCCTACGCGGACGTCGTGGCGTTGGCAGCGCCGGACAGTCCGTTGAGGACGTTCGCAGCGGGCGAGCCCTTCGTGATGGGAACGGCGGTCGAGCAACCCCGCTAGCGTCCTCATGAGCGCAGGGAGCAGGTAGCCGGCTACTCGCTAAGCCAGCCAGGACGCCATTAGAGGAACGAGCGCCGTCGGGGCCGCACGCCGCGCAGCACCGAGAACACCAGCGCCAGTACCAGAAGGGACGCGCCGCCCAGCAGCGCGATCATGTGGTTGCGCCACGCCAGCTCGATGAGCGCGTCAGGCAGCACGGCAACGGCGTGCCTGATCCCGTCCCAGACGCTCGCGAAGAGCCCTTGCACCTGCGCGCCCGACGGTAGCGGAGCCTCATCGGGGGCGAAGCGGCGCAACCGGTCGAACAGGAACGCCCCTAGGCCCGCGCCGAAGAGCACGGCGAGGCCGACGTTACCGACGCGCCAGAGCCCGCGCGAGAAGCCGACGAGCAGGACTAGCAGCAGAGCCGCAAGCACGCCAGCGAAGGCGGTCCAACGCGTGTAGCGAGCCCTTGCCTCGGCAGTGAACGCGTCGATGAGTGGGGCAACGCCCCTGACCTTATCGGCCTGTTCGGCCCGCGTGAGCTGAGCGGCCGCCAGAGCCGCCCCACCCTGGTAGGCGCGTTCCGCGAGGGCGGTCATCACGGCAGCGTTGGCCTCCGCCTCGCTGAGACCGGCGAGCTGAGAAGCCGGTAGCAGGCCGCGCAGGGAGTCGGTCTCGGTCTCCGGCTGGCCGGCCAGCACCTGCGCCGCCTCGTCCAGGCGCGCCTGGATCTCGGCCTGACGACCGAGCAGCAGCGACTCGAGGAGCTGGTGGACCTCGGCCGTGGCCGCGTCGACGCCGGCCTGCAGGCGGGCGCTGAGGTTGGGGTTGGTGATCACCGCGGCGGCGGCGGCGCGCCCCTCATCCAAGATGAGGTCAGCGAGCTGACCGACGACGGCCACGCCGATCTCGCGATCGGTCATCGTCCGCAGTCGGTTCGGCGACTCGTACACGAACACGCCAACCACCGGCTGTACCAGCTCGCCTGGGTTGGCTGCCGCCTGCGCCGGCCAGTCTGCGAGGCGCGAGCCGTCGTCGAGGCCGGACGGGAGCATCGTGCTCTCCAGCGAGGCCCTCACCAGGGAGTCGATCGGCCCATCGGCAGCGGCGGCGAGCTGCGCTGCCAGCCGCGGGTCGGTGACCGTCGCCAGCATGGTCTGCGTGCCGCCCTCCACCAGGCGGCCAGCCAGCACCCCGGCTATGCGGCTGATGCCCTGGTCGGCACCGAAAGTAGGTACCTCGGTCGGGTCGGCGAACACGTCGACCCCGGGCAGCAGGGGCAGCGGATCACCGGCCTGGTAGGTGGTTCCCGAGCGGACGCCGAGCTCGGCGGCCGCGCCGGCCGGCTGCAGGGTCAACTCGAGCACGCCACGGATCACAGCCTGGCCGCGCTCCGGCGCGGCGAGCTGAGCCTGGGTGAACAGCAAGGTGCCGACCATGACGGTCAGGGCCAGCAACACCCCGCTGGCCCACGTGATGTCGCGTTGCCACGCCGGTTGCCTTTCGGTTCGGTACATCCGAGACGGCCTCCTCGCGCCACAGCAGCGCGCCTGACAGATTACCCCGCCTGCTTACCATGAGGCGGATGAGCCTTTCCGCCAGCGTCGCCATCTTCCCAACGGCTGGCCCGTTCCACACGCGGTGGCCCCGCTACAACGTGGTGCACGTACGTGACTCGTTAAGGGCGTTCGCGCCGGACGTCGTCGCGTTGACCGCGCTGGCCCCTGGCGCGCTCGGTGACCCGGCCTGGCAGGACACACCGGAGCTGCCGCTGCCACACACGGTCGTGCCTTGGGCAAGGGAGAAGGGCGTGCCCGTGGTCGAGGTTGGCATCGCGCCGGGCGGCGCCCAGGACCCGGGCCATGAGGGCGCCGAGGGCGACCTGAGACGCTACCTAGAGATGTACGACGACGGGAAGGCGAGGCTGCGCCGGGTCGAGGCAGCCGCGGCGGCCGTCAGGGAGCTGCTTGCCACCCCCCTCGACGCGGCCAGGATCGAGGCCGAGCTGGTACCCGCGATAGAACGTGAGCAGGCCGTGCAGACACATGAGCTCGGCGCGGGGCCGGGTGACGCCTGGCGAGAGGAGCGCGCGGCCCTGATCGTGAGCCGTTCGCTGGCTGCACTGGTTCCCACACTGCCGTCGGGCGACGCCGGCGCTAGGGTGAGGCTAGCCATCGTCGCGGAGGTCGACAGGGTGCCCGCTCTGCGTAGCGTCCTGACGGGCCCGGCCACGAAGGCAGCGGGGGTGAAGGTTGAGCTGGTCGACGCTCCGCCGGCGGGGTCCGGCGAGGAGGCCCGCGTGAGGTCGCTCTTGGACGCTGCGATGACGGGGGTCGGCGACCCAGCCAGCTTGCTTCGCACCCTGTCAGACCTGCCGCAACCCGAAGCGAGGTACCACGAGGCGAACCTGCTGCTCGAGCACGGGCACGCGGCCGAGGCCCTCGAGAGGCTCGAGGCGCTCGTCGGCGGCGACTTCCAGCAGCCGTACTACCTACCGGGCTTCGCGCTGGCGCGTCTCGGACAGTTACGAGACCTCGCAGCGCGTCGTGACGATGCCGTGAGAAGCTACCGCGGAGTGATGGCCCTCTCCTACGCTCCACCCGCCGCACGCGAGGCCGCAGAGGCCGGCCTTGCCACGCCCTTCACGCTGGGGGACGTCAGCCCTTGAGGTCCTGGTCGTTCTGGGTCGTGGCCGCCGCAGGGTCGGTAGCGATCGTAGCCACGTTCGCCGGAGCCGTCACGGTCGTCGGCCTGCCGCTCGCCGCCGCCAGCGTCGTCTTCGCCATCGCACTGTCGCGGCCGCGTGGTTGGGCGTGGAGGTTCGCGCTGCTTGGCGCCACCGCCTGGCTGATCGAGGAGCTAGCCTGGGCGTACAAGCGCAGCACAGGCGTGCTCGAGGCGACCTTCCTCACCGACGCCACCTACTTCGCGGGCGTCGTCTTCTGGGCGGCCGCCCTGCTGATGATGCGTGGCCGCCGCTTGCGCACCCGTCTGTGGCTCCTGATGATCCCCGCGCTGGCGATCGTCGTGTGGATGCTGGCCGTGCAGGCGAGCACGTCCGTGCAGTTGCAGTTCCCGTACATCGACGCGCTCATGCTCCTCGTAGCGTTGCCGGCGCTCGAGCCGGCCCTGAGGGGGCGCGCGTCCGAGGGCCGCGTCCTCATCGTCCTGGCCTTCTTCATCAAGGCCGTCGGATCCAGCGCCTTCGCCTGGCTGTTCTACACGACCGGGCTCGACGCCGGTGCGACCCTCGTCTGGGTGCTCGCCTACGTCGCCTTGGCCCTCGGGTCGAGGCTGGAGCTGAGCGGCGAGCCCGCCCAGCTCTTCGTCGCCACGAGCGCCGTGGTAGCGCTGCAGGCGGTCGCCGGCGCCATCGTCCACGCCGTGCTCCTCATAGGTCAGCCTCTCGAGGCGCGGTCCGTCGGCGTCCTGATGCTTCTCGGCTATTGCCAGCTCGTCGTCCTGCTCGTCATCGTCTACACGCAGCGCGTCAGATGGACCCGCACCGACCGCGAGCTGCGGGCATGGAGCAACCTCGTCACCGACCTCGGCGCGATCGACGCCGACGCCGCCGACAGGGAGACGACGCTGGCGAGGCTCGTCAGGGCCCTGAGGGAGCGTGTACCAGACCTGCGGGGCCTCGTCCTGCACGACCGTGAGGACCTCCTCGTCGGCGAGAGCGGGAGCTACGCCTTCCCCCTCGTAGCTGGCGGCACCGAGGTGGGGCGGCTCCTGTTCGACGGCCAACCTCAGCAGCTCGACGTCCTAGACGCGGTCTCACCGTTCCTGGCCGGCCGTCTCAGGCAGGCCCAGCTGGCCGCGGAGTGGGTGGACCAGGCGCTCGCCGACCCCTTGACGGGCATCCTCAACCGGCGCGGGTTCGCCGTCAGGGCGGGGCGACTGGTGGGCAGGGCAAGGGCCGACGGCCGGACCATGAGCATCGTCATGATCGACATCGACCACTTCAAGCGCGTCAACGACTTCTACGGTCACGGCGTCGGCGACGACGCTCTGCTCGCTCTCTCGCGGGTGCTCAAGCGCAACCTGAGACCGGACGACCTGGCCGTCAGGTGGGGTGGCGAGGAGTTCGTCGTGGTCCTGTTCGACGCCACGCCCGACGTCGCGATCGAGGTGGTGAGGCGAGTGCGCGCCGAGCTGAGGGAGAAGAAGGTGCCGCCCATCGACTGGACGCTGACGTTCTCGGCAGGGTTGGCGGGCGGCCGGGTCCCGACGGGATTGGCAGAGGTCGAGAGCTGGGTCGACAGGGCCGACGCCGCTCTGCGCCGAGCCAAGGCCGCGGGGCGCGACCGCCTGGAGGTCGTCGCCTAAGGACCGGCCGGCTGCGGTTCTGTTTAGGTCGCGGTTAACGTCTGCCGCGCTATCATCCTCCAACGATGCGCGAGCTGCTTTACGACGCGGCGAAGCACTACAGACACGGGAAGACGTTGGCCGAGCGCGGCGACGTCAGGGGCGCCATGCACGCCTACCGCGACGCACTCAAGGACCTGCACGCGGTGAAGCCGCAGCGCATGCGCGACGTCCTGCTGGCGCAGGTCTACCTCTCCCGCTACCTGATCGGGCGGGGCGTCGACAGGCGGCGAGCGGACAGCGACCTGAGGACCGGCTACTCGTACGCCCGCACCACGCACGAGCCCCACGTGAGGCTCATGGCCGAGGAGCTATGGCGCGAACGGCTCGACTCCGGGGGCGACGGCTAGCCAGCAGCGCTCGCCGGGGGCGCGGCCCAGGTCGACGCACTCGCCAGCGTTAGCATGGCCCGCATGGATACGAGCTTCACCCTGGCAGACGCGAAACGCGAACGGGACGCCTATCTGAGTACGCTCGAGGGCCTTGTGCGCCTCGAGAGCCCGACCCACGACAAGGCAGCCGTCGACGCGTTGGCCAGCCACCTCGAGGACCTGCTATCGGACCGCGGCTGGACCGTTCGGAGGCACCGGCGGGAACGCGTCGGCGACGTGCTCGAGGCCACGGTCACCGGCCGCGGCGGCGCGAGGACGCTGCTCCTGACGCACATGGACACGGTGTGGCCGCTCGGCACACTGGAGCGCATGCCCGTCAGGGACGACGGCGAACGGTTCTGGGGGCCGGGGACTGTCGACATGAAGGCCGGCATCGCCACTGCCGTGCACGCCGTCGACCTGCTCAGGTCGAAGGGGGCCACGCCGGCGGGCGACGTGACCCTGCTGGTGACGACGGACGAGGAGGTCGGCAGCGCCGACTCCCGCGCGCTCATCGAGGAGCTCGCGCAGCGCCACGACCGCGTCCTCGTGCTAGAGCCGGCGCGGGACGACGGCGCCCTGAAGATCGGGCGGAAGGGCGTCGGCGGCTACTCCGTTACGTTCACGGGCAAGAGCGCACACGCTGGGAACGACCCGGCCGGTGGCGCCAGCGCCCTGCGCGAGATGGCGCACTTCCTCCTGTTCGTCGAGGACCTGGCAGACGAGGTCGCGGGCACCACGGTGAACCTGACGACGGCCAGCGGCGGCATAGCGTCCAACGTCATAGCCGAGGAGGCGACGTGCAGCGTCGACCTGCGGGTCCTCAAGGCCAGCGAGTCGGAGCGCGTCGACCAGGCAGTGCGCAGCTACCAGCCGCGTGACCGGCGCGTGAGCGTGCGGTTCGATGGCGGGCTCAACCGTCCCCCGCTCGAGACCACGCCGGCCAACCGGGCGCTGTTCGAGGAGGCGCAGGCAGCTGGACGCGCCCTCGGGCTCGAGCTGGAGGGCGCCATCGTCGGCGGCGGCTCGGACGGCAACTTCACGTCCGCGCTTGGCGTCCCCACGCTCGACGGCCTCGGGTCGGTGGGTGGCGGCGCGCACGCGCGCGACGAGCACGTCCACGTTGAGCGCACGCTCGGGCACGTAGCCCTTCTCGCCGTAATGCTGGCCGGCTCGGGATCGTAAGCACCCCTCCATGACCTCGGCGAGGCGGCGACCGGCCGTCACGACCTACCTCGTGGCGGCTGCCTGCGGCGCGCTGGCCACCTTGGCGCTGCCTCCGCACGGATGGTGGCCGCTGGCGTTCCTGATCGGAGGCCTGTTCGCAGCTACGGCCAACGCCCGTTCAAGGGGCAGAGCCTTCGCTCTCGGGTTCTGGTTCGGCCTACCGTTCTTCGTCATCTACCTGGCCTGGCTCCCGGCTTCGCTCGGGGACCTGCTGGGACCGGCGTTCTGGGCCGTCTTCCCGTTCCTCGTGCTGGCCCTGTCAGCCATCTGGGGAGGCACGACGTGGCTGTCGTGGACGCTGGCAGGCGGTGGCGGGCGGCGGACGCTGTGGCTACTGCCCGTCGCGTGGGTGCTCGTCGAGTGGGCCAGGACCCAGGGTTACCTCGCCTTCCCGTGGGGCACCCTGGGTTACGCCTGGCTCGACACACCCGTCGGGCAACTGGCCAGCGCCTTCGGGGTGTACGGCCTGAGCCTGCTGATCACGGTGCCGGCCGCGCTCCTCGCCCTCCCACTGGTCTCGCCGCGCGCCAGCAGCGGCCCGCCCACCGCGCGGCTCCTCTTGGCGCCGGCGGCGGCCCTGCTCCTCGTCGCCGTCGCATGGGAGCGCGGCGGCGCGCTGGGGGCGGCCACCGCGGCCGCCATGGAGGCCCCGACACGCCTCGCCCTGCTCGTGCAGGGTGACGTCGACGCCTTCGGCCGCGCCCAGGGCGCACTGCGTGACCTGAGGACGCATCTCGACCTCACCGACGGCGCTGTCCGCGAGGCGCGCGCCAACGGGACGCCTCCCTACGACCTAGTCGTGTGGCCGGAGGGCGCCGTCATCGGGTACGAGATGGAGGGCCGCGCGGCCGCCGACCTGCACGCCGAGATCAGCGCAACTGCCCCGGGTGCGGCCTTCATCGTCGGAGGTCGTGCCTACGAGGGCACGAGCTCGTTCAACAGCCTGTTCTCGCT
This sequence comes from uncultured bacterium, assembly GCA_964517055.1. Lineage (GTDB taxonomy): Bacteria > Deinococcota > Deinococci > Deinococcales > Trueperaceae > DASRWD01. The sequence continues at coordinate 12,533 of CAZFAQ010000054.1, forward strand.
CTCTGAGGGCGATCTGCTCGCCCGCTACGACAAGCACTACCTGGTTCCGTTCGGCGAGCGCTGGCCGCTCCACGGGTCGTTGCCCTGGCTCTACGACGGCGTGTTCGGGTTGCTCGGGCTCCCGGCGCTCGCCAGCACGTCGCCCGGCCCGGCGCCCGCGCCGCTGCCCACCGGCATCGGTCCGGTGGCCGCGTTCGTGTGCTACGAGTCCGTCTTCCCTCAGGTCCAGCGTCGGCAGGTCAGGCAGGGCGCGAGGCTCCTCGTGCTGGGCACCAACGACGCCTGGTTCGCCCGTGGAGCGGGCGCAGAGCAGCACTTCGACATGGGCAGGCTGAGGGCCATCGAGACCCGCCGCTGGCTGCTGCGTGCCGGGAACGACGGCGTCACGGCAGCGGTGAACCCGCTTGGCGAGACCGTGGCCCGCCTCGATAGGGGCGTCAGGGGTACGTTGACCGCCCCCTTCGGCCTGGCGGACGGGCTGACCCCATGGGTCGTGCGCGGCCACCTGACGCCGTGGCTCCTCGGCGGTCACATACTCTTGGTCACGTTGGCGCTGCTGCCGCTACGGCCGGGAGAGGGCGCGAGGGTAGCCGACCGGCTCAGGCGGCGCTAACATGCCGCTCCATGAACGTCGTCATCGTCGGTGGCGGAGAGATCGGAACGCTCATCGCCGCAGAGCTGCACGAAGAGCACGGTGTCACCGTCATAGACGTCGAGCAGGACAAGGAGCAGGCGTTCGAGACGCTTGACGTTCAGTTCCTGCGAGGCTCCGGCACCGACCCCGACGACCTCAAGGCAGCCGGTGTGGAGAAAGCCGACGCCTTCATCGCCTGCACCTCGAACGACGACGTCAACGTCCTGGCCTGCCTGGCCGCCAAGGGCCTGGGCGCCACCGAGACGCTGGCGTTCGTCACCAGGCAGCGCTACATAGACGCGTTCAAGACCAAGGGCGCCTTCCAGTCGGTCGGGCTGCTCATCGACAGGGTGCTGTGGCCGCAGCGCATCCTCGCCCACCAGATCGCCGACATCGTGCGCGTGCCTAGGGCCGTGGACAGCGCCCGGTTCTGGCGTGGACGGGTGACCATGCTGGAGTACCTGATGGAACCGGGCGACCCGTTCCTCGACTCTGCGCTCGTCGAGCTCAAGCTGCCTGACGGGGTGCTGCTCGTCGGGCGCATCCGCGGCGACGAGTTCGAGATCCCAACGGGTGGCACCGTCCTCGCGGTCGGTGACCGCGTCGTGTTCCTCGGGGGCACGAATGAGATGCGGGAGGTTAGGCGCCGCTTCGCGCCGAGGCGCCGGTCTCTCAACGTCGCCATCGTCGGCGGCGGGAACGTCGGCTTCATGGTCGCCGAGGCGCTCGCGTACGACCGCGCCAACATCACGATCGTCGAGGCCGACGACGAGCGGTGTCAGA
>CAZFAQ010000055.1:0-13698 GCA_964517055.1 uncultured bacterium
GCGAGGATGCCGATGATCGCGATCACGATCAGCAGCTCGATGAGGGTGAAACCACCCTGACGGTTAGTGCGCATCTGCGCCTCCTTCAAGCGGGCTGCCGGATGGGTATGGATGTCGCCGGTCAACCCTAGTATTGCGGCCGGCACTCGATGAGCCGGTAGTGAGAATCTTACGGTCAAGGTCTGACAGCGCTCTTACAAAAGCGCACATTTCCCGCTATGAGCAGGCAGAAGTCCATGTCACTACCCGGCCATGTGACCAGAGCGTGTTAGCATCTCCCCGCCCCACCGGTCCAACGCGGTGGCGACCCCCGAACCAGGTCAGATCGGAAGAAGCAGCCTTAAGGGGTGATCGTCAGGTGCCGTTGGTAACCGTTGGGGCATCTTCATCTGAGACGTCCTCGTGCTCGCGCCGGCCGATCGTGAAGGGGACCGAGTTCAGGTCGCCGCTCTGCTTCAGCCATAGGACGATGAGCACCGCCGCGGTATAGAAAGCCCAGTTCTGGGCGATCACTATCACGTAGAGAGCGATGAAGACCGCGAAGACAAGATGCTTCAACGCTGGAGCATATGGGCGGGCCAGCTGGATTCACGCAGGATTCGCCCCATGCAGCGGCCGCAGACGATCAGCTAGCCTCGACGAGCCTCCCCCTCACGTCCTCCAACAACCCGCGACAAGCCTCCTCTATGAGGTCGAGCACATGCTCGAAGCCCTCTGCCCCGCCGGGGTACGGGTCGGGCACCTCGCGTTCGGGCCTGCCGGGTGCGAAGTCCATGAGCAGCCGCACGTTCTCGGCCGAGCCGCCGCACGTCTGCCTGGCGCGGTTGTAGTTGCCGCGGTCCATCACCAGGACGTAGTCGAAGGCCCGGCAGTCTTCCCTGTCGAACTTGCGGGCGCGGAGCGACGACAGGTCGTAGCCGCGGCGTTGGGCGGTAGCTTGGGCTCGTCGGTCTGGGGGCGAGCCCACGTGGTAGTCGTGCGTGCCGGCCGAGTCGACGAAGACCTTGTCACCAAGGCCCGCCTGGTCGATCAGGTGTTTGAAGACGCCCTCGGCGGTTGGCGAGCGGCAGATGTTCCCCATGCATACGAAGAGCACGGCGATGCGTGCGGAAGTCTCGTCGGTCACGACCTCATCGTAGGCCACGACGCGGCGCGCACGACACAGTAGGATTTACGCCAAACACATCTCCGGGTCCGGGGTTACGGGGCCACGAAGGGTGATGCCTGATGTCGCAGAGCCGTTCGCCTGACCGCATGCGCAGTCGCACCTCGCCGTTCCGCGTTTCAGCCTTGGGCCGTTCGTTCACTATCGGTGTCGCGCTCATCGCGCTGATCGCCTGCGACGAACAACCTGGGGGCGGACCCGCCCTTGGTCAGGTCGCGGACCAGGCGACGACGCTGGGCGAGCCCATCACGGTGCCGCTCGTCATCGTCAGCGACAACGTCGCCACCCTGGCCGTGAGCGCCACGAGCTCCGACCAGCAGGTGCTGCCCTCGGCAGGCATCCAGGTCATAGGTGGCGGCACGAACCGCTCGCTACTGTTGTCCCCGTCACACGCACAGACCGGCTCTTCCACGCTGAAGGTAGTGGTGAAGGACTCGAGCGGTGAGGCGTCCCGCGAGTTCGACCTGGAGGTCGTGGTGCCGTTCTCTGGGGGACATGCCAACCTCGTGACGCCGCTGGACGTTCCCACCGGGTACGCGCTGGACATCGAGGACGAGACGATCGCGACCTCGGGCAACGAGGAGGTGTGGATCTTCGACCTCGAGGACGGCGAGTGGGTCGAGGTCCGAAAGGTGACGACCGCGCCAAGCGGCATAGCGCTCATCCTCGACTACGGCTGGTCCATCGACCTGGAAGGCGCCCGGTTGCTGATAGGTGCGCCCGAGACCGCGGCCGACCACACAGGCCAGGGCGTCGCCTTCCTGTACGAACGTACAGGCGACACGTTCCCGGAGGACGCGCACTTCTTCGACAACGACCCGGCGAAGGACGAGCGCTTCGGCTACTCGGTCGCGATCAACGGTGATCAGCTCTTCATCGGCGTGCCGTTCGGCTCGACCAACGACATCAAGAGCGGTGTGGTCAACCTCTACCAGACAGACATGTTCGGTGGCTGGGACCTGCTCGGCAAGCTGGCGCCGTCCGACGCGACCACCGGGACCAGCTTCGGCCGCGTCATGGCCGCCTCGCCGGAGGTCCTCGTTATAGGCGACTACTCGGACGACGAGCGCGGGGCAGACGCCGGCGCCGCCTACCTCTTCGTCCCCGACGGGGCGCTGTGGGTAGAAGCCGAGAAGCTAGCGCCGGCCGGTCTAGAGGCGGGGGACCAGTTCGGTCACGACGTGGCGGCCAGCGACGGCTGGGTCCTGGTCTCTGCCTGGGACGACGATGAGCAGGGCGAGGACGCCGGCGCCGTCTACGTCTTCCACGACTCTGGCGGCAGTTGGGAGCAGGCCGACGTCCTTTACGCACCAGACGCCGAGATGCAGAGCGGGTTCGGCTCCGCCGTGGCGATCGACTACCCGTACGCGGTCGTCGGCGCCCACCTCGAGGACAGCGAGGCGCACAACGCCGGCGCGGTCTACGTCTTCAGGCACGACGGCGACACGTGGCACCACCTCGTCAAGCTGACGTCGCCAGCGCCCGCGGCCGAGTCCGCGTTCGGTTGGGACGTGGCGATTGATGGCGGGCACCTCGTCGTCTCGCAGTTCAAGCCGGGTTTCACCGTCGTGTACGAGCGGATGCCTGGGCAGTGAGCAGGAACTCAGTGGTCATCAGGGGACAGACCGAGATCACGGAGGGCGCACGAGTCTTGAGGCGTTTCCCCGACCAGGCTAGCTCAGTTCTCGATCGCGACCTAGATGAGGCCTATCGCAGCCGGCTATCAAGCTCTAGATCGTGAACGGTCCCGACCTCTACAGAGTTCTCGAGATCGGGGTGGAGAGGGTTGACCAAGTAGTTCATGTACTCGAGTTCGAATCGGAGAGGCTTGGGAGTTAATACGCTCGGCACCGCCAGGACGACGCTAACTTGTGAATCTAGCCAATCGTCCCCTATGTTCTGGCTCACCCGCGTCTCTGGCTGTGAGTCCCAGCCGGCTGGTAGGCTTGCCTCGGCCAGAACCGCCATGGCGTCGCTGGAGAAGCGCACGTCGTGGTAAACGTATCGGAGCCCGGCTACCTCGGTCGCTTCGCCGAGATGCACCAGTAGTTCGAGGGTTGCTAGCGACAGGTTGCCGCTGGTGTACACGACATACTGTCCAGGGCTGTTCCAGCGACCTCCCCAGGTATACGCGCCCTCTCCACTCATCGTTCTGTCTCGATACTTGGCCTTACTGAGCCGGTAAGTGACTATCTGGCTCAGCTGATGACCCCGTGTGCCATGCGGTTCAGCAGCTTGACCACGTACTCGCTGCCTTCCGATGTCCTCGCGAAACCGATCGGGGTCTTGGACCCTAGGGCAGACTTCGGGCTTGCGAGCCAGCGCCTAGCCGCCTCCTTGTCGCCATCGAAGTACTCCTCCGCTGCGGCAGTGACCTTTGCGATCCGGTAGACGCGGCTCGACTCCTCTGCAGAGAGCGGTCTTCCCTGCCGCTTACGCGCATGGAACGTGCTCGCCGGGATGTCCACGTAGCTGAGCACCCGGCTTTCTGGCACCGAGAGGGCCTTCGCGAGCCGGCCGACGGCGGCCGTAGAGAAACCCTCCTCTATGCTCTTCACGACATCGAACTCGCTCTTGCTGCGGAGGCCGATCAAGCGTGCGCTAGGGAGTGGTACGACCGCACGTTTGGGCGTATAGGACCTGACTCTTTCTCCAGCCATAGAGTCATCTTACTACAGATCTGCACGACCTTAGGCCTTCAACCCAGGCTTGGACCGGTAGACGCGCGTCACGTCACGGATGCGCCCGATGTTGTCCTTGATGTACTCGATCTCGGTGTGGTCCTTGACGTCCACGCGGAACATGATCCGCGCGCCCATGTTCGAGTTCACGTCGGCCGACACGCGGAAAGCGCTCTTGTTCATGTTGGAGATGACGTCCAGCACGTCCTTCAGTAGCCCTGGGCGGTCCACGGCGACGACCTCGAAGTCAACGGGGAACACCTCGCCAGCCGGCGTGTCCCAGGTGACGCTCACGAACCTGTCGGCGTCGGTCTCCATGAGGTGCTTGACGTTGGGGCAGTCCACGCGGTGCACGCTTATCCCGCGGCCGCGCGTGACGTAGCCGATGACGTCGTCTCCCCTGACCGGGCTGCAGCACTGGGCTAGGTTCGCTGGCGCGTCCAGCCCGTCGACGTAGACGCCAGACACGCTCTTGCGCGGCGCCTCGGCTGGCTGCTGGGGCCGGCGGTCCCTGACCAGCTCGGGCACGAGCGCCTCGACGACCAGCTTGGGCGTTATCCGTTGGGCGTGCAGCGCCAGGTAGACGTCATCGACGTTGTCAGAGTTGAGGAGCTCGTCCGCGACCTCGAGCAGCTTGGCCTTCGTCATGTTCGGAGCGACCGGCAGGCTACGGCGGCGAAGGCCACGCTCGAGCATCCGCTTGCCAGACTCGAGCTGCTGCTGCCGCTCCTGCAGACGGAAGTAGTGGCGGATCTTCTGCTTCGCGCTCCGGGTGACGACCATGTTCACCCAGTCCTTGGACGGCCCGTACTGGCTGGAGCGGTTCGTCAGGATCTCGACGCGGTCGCCGGTCTGTAGCTGGTACGTGAGCTGCACGATCTCGCCGTTGACGCGCGCGCCTATGGTCCTGTGCCCGACCTCGGTGTGGACCTGGTAGGCGAAGTCGATGGGCGTGGACCCGCGTGGCAGGTTGACGACGTCCCCAGCGGGCGTGAACACCAGCACGCGCTCTGACAGGTAGTCGGTCTTGACGGCGTCGACGAACCCCTCGGCGTCCTCGGCCGTGGTGTCGATGTCCAGGAGCTGCTTCATCCACTCCAGGCGCTTCTGGATCTCGGCCGGGTCGTTGATGCCGTCCTTGTACGCCCAGTGAGCGGCGACCCCGAACTCGGCCACCTCGTGCATGCGCCGCGTGCGGATCTGCACCTCGATGGGCTGCCCCAGGAGCCCGATCACGGTGGTGTGCAGGCTCTGGTACCCGTTCGGCTTGGGCACGGCCACGTAGTCCTTGAAACGCCCAGGGATAGGCGTCCAGAGGCTATGGACGATGCCGAGGGCACGGTAGCAGACGGCCTTCTCGGCGTCCTCCTGAGGTAGGCCGTTGCCGTTCTGCTCTGGGTCGAGGATGGCCCTGATGGCCATGAGGTCGAAGATCTGGTCGAGCGAACGGTTGTCGCGGTGCATCTTCCGGTAGATCGAGTAGAGGTGCTTTGATCGTCCCGAGAGCTCGAACCTCAGCCCCTCCGACGTCAGCCTGTCGGCGAGATGCCCGATGGCCTCCCCGACGTACTTCTCCCGCTCGATATGCCTCGACCGCACCTGCCGCTCGAGCTGCTCGTAGCGCTCCCTGTCGACGTAGTAGAACGCCAGGTCCTCGAGCTCGTTCTTGATGTGGTTGATGCCCAGCCTGTGCGCGAGCGGGGCGAAGATCTCGAGGGTCTCCTCCGAGATGAGCACCTGCTTGGTGGGCGTCATGTGCTCGAGGGTGCGCATGTTGTGCAGCCGGTCAGCCAGCTTGACCAGGATGATCCGCACGTCGCTGACCATCGCCAGCAGCATCTGCCGCAGGTTCTCGGACTGCTCGTCGTGGTAGACGCGCACCGCGAGCTTGCTGATCTTCGTCTCGCCCTCGACGATCTTCCTGACGGTGGCACCGAAACGCTCCTCGATCTCCTCGAAGGTCGCCTCGGTGTCCTCGACGGTGTCGTGCAGCAGGCCCGCCTTGAGGGCCTCGACGTCCAGGTGCATCTCGGCGAGGATCTCGGTCACGGCGACCGGGTGCGTGATGAACGGCTCTCCCGACCGCCGCTTCATGCCACGGTGATGGAACTCGGCGAAGGCGTACGCCTCGTGCACGCGCCGCTGGTCCTCCTTCGAGAGGTAGCTGGTAGCGGCCTTGAGCCCGTCAGGCACGCTGATCACCGCCGTCTCCATCAGGCCGCGAGTCTATCACCGCACAGTGGATTCTCATGATGCGTCCGTGTAAAGGGCTTTCACCGTCGGGTCATGTTGTTCGGGGGCCTGCCTGGGTGCTGGCACCTGCGCCTCTGGCCCAGGTCGCGTCTCTGTGTCGGCCAGGGGCGAGCGCCCCATACCTCTCCTTCAGACCCTATGCCAGTATGCCGCTAGCGGTATAAGCCGCAGCCCAAAGAGGTCGCACTATCGCCGTTCCCAACGCGATGAGTCGGCTTCACCCCCTCACGTCCATATCCCGAAATCGAGCTACTGGCATAGGGGCGCGAGAAGACACCCCGACCGCCCCGCTCAGGCGATCCGCCAGCCCCTAACGGGCGTACCCTTCAACTGTGAGCTTCATTGGCTTCCACCCGGACGGGTTCTCGTTCTTCGCCGACCTGCACCGCGACAACTCGCGCGAGTTCTGGGAGGCGAACAAGCACCGTTACCTCGGCCACGTGCGGGCGCCGCTCGAGGCCCTCGCCACGGACCTCGAGGGCGCCTTCGGCGAGTGGCACGTGTTCAGGCCGTACCGCGACCTGCGGTTCTCCAAGGACAAGCGGCCGTACAAGGAGCGCGCGGCCGTGCAGTTCGGCGGGCGCGGGCCAGGCGCGGTGGGTGGCCAGTACCTGCAGATCGGCAAGGAGGGCCTGTTCATAGGCGTCGGCAGCTACCACTTCCAGCCCGAGCACCTGAAGCTCTACCGGAGGGCCGTGGCAGACGAGCGCCTCGGCACCGAGCTCGAGACGATCGTCGACGAGGTGCTCGCTCGCGGCTACGTGCTCGTCGGCGAAACGCTCAAGCGCGCGCCCCAGGGCTTCAGGGACGACCACCCGCGTATCGAGCTGCTACGCCGCAAGGGCATCGCCCTCAGCGCGACCTACGACGTCGAGGACTGGATGCTGAGCCCCACCGCGCTGGAACGCGTCGCGCGGGTCTTCGCGGACGGCGAGCGGTTGTCAGCCTGGCTGAGGGCGCGGTTGGCGTGATCGCCAGTCGGCCCTAACGAACTGCGCGCCTCGCCAACAACCCCAACCCCAGCGCCGCGAACACGATGTTCCCTAGCCACGCGCCCAGCCACACGGGCAGCGCGCCCGTCTGCGCGAAGAGCTGGCCGAACGTGTAGAAGAGGTACCAGAGCAGCGTCACGACAAGGCTGAGGCCGAACGCCACGCCACGCGTGCGCGCGAAACTCAACGACAGCGGCACCGCCACCAGCAGCAGCGCCAGGTTCGTGAACGGCTCTGCCAGCTTGCGCTGCAGCAGCACGCGCGTCTGGCGGCGGTCGCCGGCCGACAGGAACTGGTTCTCGGCGTCGCGCTTCAGGTCCGTCAGCGAGCGGCTGTCCTCGAACCCTCCACCCGAGAACCTCGCGATCAGGTCCTCCTCGGTGTACGAGGTGGTCACCGTTAGGGTCTGCTGCGGGTCTGGCGGGACGTTGCGCATGCGGATCAGGTTGGCGAGCATCAGTGCGGGGTCCGAGACCTCGGCGTCAAGCGCCCCCAGGTCGATCTGGTCGATCCGGTAGCCGGTCAGGACCAGGTCGGTGTCGTCGAAGACGGCTGAGTCGGCGCGCAGCAGCGTGAGGGTGTCGTCCTCCCAACGCTCGATCCGCACGCCCTGCATGCCGTTGCCGCCGCCCGTCGTGCTCTCGAAGTGGAGCAGGAAGTCGTCGATGGGCAGGTTCTGCTGCGCCAGCCGGAACAGCCCTGAGCGACCGGCCGTCAGCTGCCAGTAGACCTCGGCGACGCGGGCGTTGGTCTCGGGGATGACCCACTGGTTCATGGCCAGCACGACGATGGCGCTCACCGCGCCCAAGCCGACGAACGTGAAGGCCGTCCGCCTGAGCGGGACGCCGCCTGCCTGCATCGCCTGCAGCTCGTTCTCGCTCGCCAGCCGTCCGAGCGCCACGAGCACGGCCAGCACGAGCGCGATAGGCAGCGTCTGGACGAGCGCCTGAGGGAGCTGCAGCGCCAGCCACGCGAAGAGCTCGGCGACCGGCGTGCCGACGATCCACTGCAGGCGCGGGATGGTCACCGAGACCACCGCAAGCGATGCGTACAGCAGGAGCCCGAAGAGGAAAGGTGGCAGCCCCTCGCGCAGCACGTAGCGGTCGAGCACGTTCACGTTCTAGGCGGGCCCCATGGGCGGCAATGATACCTGCGGTGCGGTAGCGGTCCGGCCGCCCGGGGCAAGGGGCCGGCCGTGCGGCAAAGGGCCGCGCCCAACGCCAACGCCCCTAGGGCCGCCTCTCGAGGTCGATCGCGAACGACGCCGACCACTCGCCGCGGTCGTTCGAGTAGCCAACGGTGAGCGAGCCGCAGCAGGTGATGAAGGTCAGGTCGAGACCGTGGACGCTCAGCTGCGGCAGGTCGCCAGACAGCAGCGTCGGCGCGATGTCGAACCCGATGAACGGCCTCAGCTCCAGCGACGGGAAGGCGAACGGGACGGCCGCCGAGAGTTCGAGGCGCCTGAGGCCCGCCGGGTCGCCGAGACCTTGCAGCGCCTCGGCGCGCAGCGCGAACGAGCCATGCGGGACGATGGGGCCGGACGCACCCTGGGCCACGGCCGGCCAGCCGGAGCGCTGGCCCTCGACTACGTACGTGACGTAGGCGTCGCGGCCTGACGCGGGCGACAGGACGCCGGCCAACTGCGCCGCCACCGACATATCGACGGTCCAGTCCTCGACCGCGTAGGCAAGGCCACCCTCGGCGATGGCAGAGTTGAAACCTGCCGGCTCGCCGCCTACGGGCACGCCGTCGTGGACGGCGCTCACCCCGACGCGTCCGGACAGCCGCTCACCACCCTCCAACTCCGCCAGGGCTCCAGCGACCCTCACGGCCGCGCGCGTGCGTGACAGGGGGCTGAGCCTGTCGACGGTCTCGAACGGTGAGCCCGCGTCCGTGAGCCACGTGTCGTAGCTGGCAGAGGCCGTCAGGGGCGCTGCCGTCAGGTTCCAGCTCGGGTTAAGGCGCACGCCCCACTGGCTGGTGTGCTGCTGCGGGTACCAGGTCGCCTCGGCCCGTGCCTTGAGGGCGAACGTGCCGAACGGCGTCCTACCCGTGCTGGTGGCCAGGTCGGCGGCCGCGCCCAGGCGGCTCCCGAACAGCTCGGTCTGGGTCGGCTCGCCGGCCGGGGCGATGGCAGTCGCGGCCGCGAACACCTCGGCGCCGACCGTTCCCTTGATCGCAGACACCGGCACGGTCGCCTGCAGGCCGAGGCGGCCCTCGTTGTGGGCCTTGCGGGTAGGCGCCGAGCCGGTACGTGCGCCCAGCTCGAGGTCTAGCCACGGGGTCACCGCGTGGGTCAGGTCGAGCATGAGCACCGGCGCGCTGCCCTCGACCCCGAACGTCGTGACCACCTGTGTGCCGCCCTCGTCTTCCTCGGCGTGGACCAGCGCGACGAGGCCGGTGGGATGCTCGGCGTCGAGGCCCGTCACCCCGACGTCGAACGACGCCCCCCTGCCAAGCGGCAGGCCGACGAGCCGCGCGCCGACGCCGGTCCCTGGCAGGCTCGGGTCGCCTCTGTCCGGCACGTTCTGGAACCTGAACGGCAGGGTGAAGCGCTCCATCGTCTCCTCTGTCAGGGCGATCTCCTCGTTGAGGGGTACGCGCAGGGCACCTACCCTTAGCTGCCCGCCGTTCAGCACGACGGAGCGGCTGGTCAGGTCGACCGTCGCGCTACGTCCCTCGATGGCGTAGGTGGGGGTCTCCATGCCGATGCATGTCGTCAGCCCGGGGTCCTGCACGCTGAGCTTGTCGCCGATCAGCGCGGCCGACGTCCCGGTGACGGCGAACGCCACGCTGTTTAGCGTGAACCCGACGAGGTCCATCTCGCTGGTCAGGAGGTCCAGCTCGATGCTCTCGGCGCTGCCCGAGTAGTCGGGGCCCTGGATCGTCGCCCCCTGAAGGACCAGGACCTCGGTCGTGGCTGCGAGGTGTACGGCCGTCAGGCGGAGGTCTCCCCAGAAGAGCCGGGGGGCGTCCGCCCTCAGGCCGAGGTCGCCGCTGAGCCCGGTGACAGTCACCTGGTCGGCGATCACCGTCCATTCGCCGCCCACCGCTGTGACGCACACCCCGCCGTAGAAGAGGACCTCGTCGAGCTCCGGCATGCTCCGGAAGTCCTGGTAGTAGACCGCGAGGTAGTCGGGGACGGTGACCTGTGAGGTCGTCGGACCTGACTCGCACTGTGCGGCGGCAGCGCTGAGGAGGGCGGCGGCCAGCGTGGCGAACAGCGTTCGCCGGCCCGCGCGCCCCAGGTGGACGAGGCTCACCGCCTAAAGATAGGCGCTGAAGCGTTGCAGTAGTGCGGGGCTCACCTCGGTAGCCGCGGCGTACACCTGCTCCTGGCCGTTCATCTCGGGCCGCAGGTGCAGGCGACCGCCGGCCTGCGGGGAACGCATCGTGAAGAGCGTGCCCGTGAAGGTGTACTGGCCGTCCAGGAGGACGTCGCCTGTCGAGACGTCGAGTAGCAGGCGGTCGGCGTAGAACTCGGGGTCGTTGCCCTGCACCCCGCCGTCGAAGACCATCACGTCCTCGTCAGCGAAGTACTCGAGGGAGCCGGCCACGATGGTCAGGCCCGAGCGCGCCAGCCACAGGTCGCCGCTGGCGCTGAGGACGCTGGTCACCAGGTCGACCCGCATGTTGTCGGCCTGGAAACTGCCGAACTCGCCGCTCACCACGACACCGTCTGCCTCGATGTACTCGCCCTCGACGAAGCGGATCAGGCCCGCCTCGACCTCGACGCCTGTGCGCGCGTCGTAGACCGTGCCGCCATCTGGCAGCGTCGTCAGGCCGGTCGTGATGTCGTAGGTCTGCTCACCCGCCGACGTGATGACCAGGGACGCGAAGGCCTCCCCCACCGAGCCCTGCGCTGTCGGGTTCGCGTCCGGCTCCTCGTCACCTGCGGGCGCCGAGCCCTCCTGAGCCGTCGCCAGGCTCAGCAGGAGTGCCGTCACACACGTGATAACCAGGCGAAGGGCGGGCACGGCAGCGAGTCTACCTACCCCCGGAGTGAGAACGCCGCAGGGCTCTTCACAGTCCTCTCGCCGGACCGGGGCAACGCACTAACCGCCCCGCGCCGCCGGCCCCAGCGTGAACGTGTAGCCGCGGTCGAACGGGCGCTCCTCGAGGAGCTCCAGTCCGGTGCTCAGCTCGGCGTTGAGGACGCGGTCGACGACGTCTGAGACGCTCAGGTAGACGCCCAGCGTCTGGTAGGTGACGCCCAGCGAGGTGAGCCGGCCGAGCGGCGTCTCTGCCCGCAGGGTCAGGCCGGTGGCCAGCTTGCGCTGGGCACGGCGCCACTCCTCCGGCGTCGGCGGCTCGTCCTGCGCCCCGCGGAGCACCTCGAGGTAACGGGAGAGGACCTTCTCGGCACGCTCCGGCGCCGCGCTCACGTAGCCGGTGAACATGCCCTGGTCCTCGCTCGCCTCGTGGCCGAGGCTGGCGGTGTCGGCCAGGCCCGGGTCTACCAGCTCCCAGTACAGCCGCGACCCCGAGCCGTCGCCGATGACGTTGGCGAGCACAGCGGCGGCGTAACGCCGGGGGTCGGTGATCGCCACCCCGGGCGCGTAGAACGCTACGTGGACACGGGTGAGCTTGGGGTCGGTACTGCCGCCGGAGCCGGTCGCCGTCTGAGCTTCTGGCCTCTCGCGCGGCGCGTCGAACGCAGGCCAGCCGCTCGTGATGGCCTCGGCCTGCTCCAGCACGGCGTCCCAGTCGTAGCGCCCCGTCACGGCGAGCACGAGGTTGGATGGCGAGTAACGCTTCTCGAAGTACGCCATCATCTGGTCACGTTCTAGGCCGCCGACGCTCTTGGCGCTGCCCAGGACGCTGTTGCCGAGCGGATGGCCGCCCCAGAACCGCGCAGATGACATGTCGAAGACGTGGAACGACGGGCGGTCCTCGTACATCGCGATCTCCTCGAGGATCACCTTCTTCTCGACGTCGAAGTCCTCCTGGCGCAGCGAAGGGCGCATGAGCTGCGAGAGCAGGTCGACCAGCTCGGGCAGGCGCTCCGGCAGGACCGCGCCGTAGTAGACGGTGCGCTCCTCGCTCGTGAACGCGTTGTAGTTGGCTCCAAGCTCGTCGAACGTGCGGTTGATGTCGTCGGCCGAGAAGCGCTCGTTGCCCTTGAACACCATGTGCTCGAGGAAGTGCGAGACGCCCGACACGTCCGGCGTCTCGTCGCGGGCGCCGGTGTTCACGAAGAACCCCGCCGCGACGCTGGCTGCGCCGTCGTTGTGCTCGCCTATCACGGTCAGCCCGTTGTCCAGCTCAGCCTTGTCGAAGCGCAGGCGTGGCGCGACCTCCGTCACCGTCACGACGCCGCTCCCACCGGCACGCTCACGGGCCCCAACGTGACCACGGTGGGGTCTGGGACCGGGTTCATGGCCACGTAGTCGTTGACCTCGTCCAGCGTGACGGCCTCGATCCGGCCGGTGACCTCGGACAGCGTGCGTGGCCGACCGAGGTTGAAGGTGTCGCTCGACAGCCGCCCTGCGGTGGCTCCCGACGACTCGCCCTGCATGACGAGCGCCGACAGGATGCCGGTCTTGGCGCGCTCGAACTCCTCGGCGCTGACGCCGGCTGCCATGCGCCTCAGCTCGGACAGGAAGACCTCGAGGGTCTCTTCCGCGCGCTCCGGCGTGGTGCCGGCGTAGCCGACCGTGTAGCCGAAGCCGCGCAGGAAGCGGCTGAAGGCGCTGACCGAGTAGACGAGGCCGCGCTTCTCACGCACCTCGGTGAACAGGCGTGAGCCCATCGAGCCCGAGAGGACGTTGAGCGCGACGCTGTAGACGTACGCCTCGGGCGTGCCCTGAGCGGGTGAAGGGTACGCCAGGCCGATGTGCACCTGCGAGGTCTCGGCCTCGACGTGCCTGCGGCCGGGCCCTGACGTCGACACGGGCGGCGTCCGGCCACCCTCGCCCCGCCAGCTACCGAACGCGGCGCGGACGGCGCCCTTGACCTCGTCCCAGTCGGCGCCACCGGCGAGCGACAGGACCGCACCCCGCGGGGCCAGGTTCTTGCTGGCCTCGTCACGCACGGCCTCCGGCGTCAGCGCCGCCAGGCCATCCGCAGTCCCGAACGAGCTGCGCCCCTGTGGGCTCGTCACGAACCTCGAGACGAGCACGTCGAACATCTTGGTGGACGGAGCGTCCTCCAAGGACTGGAGCTCCTGGACGGCGACCTCGCGAGACGGCTCGAACTCGTGCTCGTCCAAGCGCGGCTCGATCACGACCGAGGCGAGGAGCGGCAGCACGCTGCCCAGTTCGGATGCGAGGAACGACGCCGAGATGCCGGAGCTCTCTCGGCCGGCGCCGCCGCTCCAACGCACCCCGAGGTCCTCCAACGCGTCCGAGAGCGCCCGTGAGTCGAGGTCGCCGGCGCCGCGCTGTATCCACTCCTGCATGACGTTCGCCGCGCCCTCGAGGCCTTGAGGGTCGGTGGCCGACCCGTAAGGCATCACCAGCGAGACGCTCATCGAGGGAAGCCAAGGCATCGCCTCGTACACGACTGTCAGCCCGTTGTCGAGCTCTTCCATGAGCGGCCGGCGCTCGCCGATGAGCCCGTTCGCCGCGTCGTTATCTGAAGACATGCCGGCGAGTATAGCCGCGCG
>CAZFAQ010000056.1:0-13589 GCA_964517055.1 uncultured bacterium
GCTCAGACGGCGGTGCTGTAGAGGCGGGCTTGCGAGAGGTAGAGGACCGCCAGGTCGGAATCGCCGCGGACGAAGACAAGCGTACCGGAGCCCAGTGGCGCCAGCAGGTAGTCGGTGAACGAGCCGAGCACCTGGCCCGGCAGCATGGCGACGAGGCTCTCGAACGAACCACCGGAGCGGCCGCGGTACTGCCTGACGGTGATCTTCTGGCCGGCCAGCTCGACCGTCAGCGGCTCGCCGGTCAGTTGATGGAACGACTGCTCGTCAGCGCCGGCCCGCGCCAGGGCGCCGTCGACGTCGGCCGGGTCGAGATCGAAGGCGTCCGCGATGAGGTCGACGAGGCCCGTAACCGTAGCGTTGTCGATGTCTACGCCGGTGGCGCGGGCGGCGCCACGGAAGAGGCCGGTCAACGCCTGGCGCTTGTCTGGCGCGCGTGAGGCGATGTGGTTGGCGCGGTTGAGCGCCTGCACCACGAGCTCCTGCGGCTCGCCCCTGACGGCGTTGGCGATCACCTTGGCCACCGTCATGAGCTCCTCGCGCTTCGGGTTCGTCAGGACGTGCAAGACGACGAGCGCCTCCGCCAAACGCACTGCAAGGCTCCTACCCTCGTCGCGAAGCCTCAGGTGCACGTAGTCAGCCTCGCGGAACACGGCCAGCCGGTCGCGGCCGAGCTGGGTCACCGTCTTCCTCTCGAGGTCCACCTGCCTGTCGTCCACGAACAGCACCCTGGACGAGCCGGCGCCCGAGAAGGCGAAGTCGTGGCCGCCCATGGTCAGCCTGACCGGACCGACGAGCCTGACCGTCACCTCGGTGACGGCCGGGCCTATGTGATCGACCCGCAGCGCAGGGTTGACGCCGAACAGCACGCCGCCGCCCAGCTGGGGCCCGCTGGCGCGACCCCCGACGCTCGTCGGCAGGTAATCGGCCAGACGCTCGAAGAACGAGTGCACGACGTCCTGGAGCATCGAGGCGTCCCGGTGGAACGACATCCGCTCGTTACGCTCCATCGACACGACCTCGGCCAAGCGCTTCTCCAGCGCGCGTCGCTGCGCCGACCGCTCGTCTTCCGGCAGCCGCTCGCGGCTCAGCTCCTGGATCGCCAGCCTGAGCTGCTTGCTGCTCGGCAGCTTGGGGTCTATGGGCGACGAGCGGCCGGCGTACGGGTCCGCGGCCACCGCCAGCGCGACCTGCCTGACGTAGGAGAGCGCCTGGGCCTCGGGGATGGCCAGCTCCGGGTAGGGAGAGCCTTCCCTGCCGATGGTCATGATCAGGTTGATGACGTCCCTTGCGATCTCAGCCAGCGAGTCGACGTCCGAGAGCGAGACCAGAGGGTCGGAGAGTGACGGTATCGGCTTGACCACCTTGAAGCCCCGCAGGCTGGTGTCGCGCACGAACGTGGAGCGAGTGGCGTTCGCCTGCAGGTTGTGGAGTGCCGCGTACATGATCCGCGGTGCGTAGCGGTCGCGCTGCGAGCGCCAGCTCGCCGCCACCTGCTGCACGAAGCCGTCGAGGTCGTCCCACCACACGCGACGAGCCAGGCGCTGGAGGACGGCGTGTTCCTCGCGCTCCTCAGGCGAGTCGGGCGGACGCGCGGGGGCTTCGGACTCAGCCAGCTCGACGTCATGGCTTCTGCCGATCACCAGGTCGTCGATGCCAGGGCTCTTGCCGGTCGGCAACGGCCCGCTGCCCGAGGCCGACTGCAGGGCCGTTCCGACGCTGTCGAGCCTACGACGCTGGTCGGCGGTGAGCTGCTCGCGGTCCCTGTTGACCAGTTCGAGCAGGTCCCACATGCTCTTGACGCCGCCCCTGACCGTGCGCTTGACGACGTACTCCTCGACCTTGTACTCGAGCAGCTCGAGCGCGATGTTCCCTACCTGCAGCATCGTGTTCATGATAGGTCGTTCCCCGGTTGAGTTCTCAGCGATTCCTCACGCCGTGGCGGCGAGGGCGCGGCCGGTCCGCCTCAGGACCTCGTCGACCTGCTCGGCCGAGATCACCAGCGGCGGCAGGAACCGCACCGTGTCGCTGCCGCCTGACGTCGTCACGACGCCCTCCTCGAGCAGGGCCGAGATCAGAGGGGCGACCGGCGTGCTCAGTTCCATGCCGATGAGCAGCCCCCTCCCCCGCACCTCGACGATGCGCGGGTCAGGTAGCTCGCTCAGACCGGCGCGCAACCGCTCCCCCACGCTACGAGCGTGGTCCATGAGCTCACGTTCCCTGATCTCGCGCAGTACCGCCAGCGCGGCGGCCGCTGCCAGCGGGTTGCCCCCGAAGGTGCTGCCGTGCCCTCCTGCCGGCATCGCCTTGGCGACCGCGTCGGTCATCAGGGTCGCTCCGATCGGCACCCCGCCCGCAAGCCCCTTGGCGAGCGTGACTATGTCCGGCTGCACGCCGGAAGGCTCGTGCGCGAGGAAGGTGCCGGTGCGCCCGACGCCCGTCTGTATCTCGTCGACGATGAGGAGCGCGCCATGTTGGCTGGTGACCTCGCGTGCCGATCGCAGGTAGGCGTCGCTGGCGGGCCTGATGCCGCTCTCCCCCTGGACCGGTTCGAGTAGCACGGCCGCCGTGTCACCGGTGACCGCGGCGCGTAGCTCGGCCTCGTCCCCGTAGGTGACGAACGTGGCCGGCGACTCGCCGCTCACGAACGGCTCGCGGTACTTGGGCTCCCAGGTCAGCGGCAGTACTCCCATCGTCCGCCCAGAGAAGCCACGCTTGGCTGCCACGAAGCGGCCGCGACCGGTCGCCATGCGCGCCCACTTGAGGGCGGCCTCGTTGGCCTCCGAGCCCGAGTTGCTGAGGAAGGCACGCTCCAGCGGCGGCTTAACGAACCCGAAGAGCTCGCCGAGGAACTCGGCCCTGACGTCGTTGCCGAGGTTCTGAGGGCACACGATCAATCGGCCTGCCTGATCGGCGATGGCAGCGGCCAGGCGCGGGTTGGCGTGGCCGACGCTGGCGACGGCGATGCCGGCGAGGCAGTCTATGTACTCCTTGCCGTCCGCGTCATAGATCAGCGCGCCGTCACCCCTGACGAACGCGACCTCCGGCTGCCACAGGTAGGTGGCGTGCTCGCCCTGACGCGCCACCACAGCCACGTTGCCGCCTGCCACCCTGTCCTGAACCGTCTCGGGCGTGCTCATGCCTGCCTACCTCTCGACCTAGGAACCGACCGCGACGAGGCAGAGCGGATGCTCGCCGCGTCCGTCGAGCTTGAGGAGCTCGGATAGCTCGTCGTCGTAGAAGTCGACTACGAGGCGGCTGGCCAGGCCCATCGCACTGGCCGCCAACACGACGTCCTGAGCGGCGGCCCCGGCGTCCATGTACAGGTAGCGGTAGGCCCGTCCGCCGTCTGTGGCCCTGTGCCTGTCCGGCATGCCCGTGAAGCACAGCAGCGCGGCCTGCGCTTCGAGCTCCATGTCGACGAGGAGGGCCGACGACAGGGTCGGCAGCGGGTCACCTAGGCTCAGGTGCGCGAGGCTGTGCTCGCGCGCCGCGTAGTGGTAGACGCCAGACAGCAGGTTCCTGACCTGCAGCGCGAGCACGTAGACCTCGATCGAGGACACCGGCTGCGAGCTGATCGGCACGCGTTGTTCGGCAGGCCCGAAGCCGGCAGCGGCCCACAGCAGCTGCGAGAGCTGCGCGTCCTTGATGCGGCCGCCTTCGGCCTCGCCACGGGCCGACGAGAGGGCGGTCCAGACCCCCGTGCCGCCCTTGACATGAGGCTGGGGCAGTTTGGCGATCTCCTTGGGGTTCGCGTAGACCTTGAAGGCCGGCGCGCCACGAGAGCGCGAGGCGGGGAGCTGACCACGCCGGTACTTCGTCTGTGACTGGAACTCCGCGCCTATGGTGCGCGGTCTGCGGCTGCTCAAGAGGTCGCTCCCCGGCGAAGTCTATCACCGCCCCTCGGCCAGAAGCGGCCGCGCTATGCTGCCCAGAGAGGCGCCGGTGGACAGCCGCACAGACCCCAACCCGATACCCGAACATGCCGGACAGGACGAGACCGTGACCCTGTTGCGGGCGCGTTTCGCCGAGACGGACCAGATGGGGGTCGTTCACCACTCCGTCTACCCAGTCTGGTTCGAAGCGGGTCGTGTCGAGTGGATGCGCGAGCGCGGGCTCTCGTACCGCGAGATGGAGGACTCGGGCCTGTCGCTCGCCGTCTCGCGGCTCGAGGTCGTCTACCGCAGCGCCGCCTACTTCGACGACGAGGTCGCCGTCGTCTCGACGCTAACGGAGGCCCGTAGCCGGCTGGTAGCCTTCGCCTACCGTCTGCAGCGCGGGCGCGACGGCGAGCTGATCGCCACCGGGCGCACCGTGCACGTGCCGACGGACCGGAGCGGCCGCGCTGTCAGGATGCCAGACCGTTGGCGCGTAGCGCTCCAGGAGACCCTAGGGGTGAGAACTTGACCGACACTCTGACGAGGACCTCTCAGCGGACCGACAAGATCGTGGGCACGGCCCTGACGTTCGACGACGTCCTGCTGGTGCCGGCTCGCAGCAGCGTGCTGCCCAAGGACGTCGACCTCGGGGCGCGCTTCACGCCCGGGGTCGCGCTCACCACGCCGCTGGTGTCGGCGGCCATGGACACGGTCACCGAGACCGAGATGGCCATCGCCATGGCGCGCAACGGAGGCGTCGGCGTCATCCACAAGAAGATGTCTGTCGCCGATCAGGCGGAGATGGTGCGCAAGGTGAAGCGCTCCGAGTCGGGCATGATCGTCGACCCGATCACCCTGGGCACCGGCGCGAAGGTCGGCGACGCTCAGCGGTTGATGCGCGAGTACAGGATCAGTGGCGTCCCGATCGTGGGAGAAGACGGCAGGCTCGTCGGGATACTCACCAACCGCGACCTGCGGTTCGTCGACGACACCGGCCTGAGCGTCACCGAGCTGATGACCTCGGAGGACCTGATCACCGTTCCCGTCGGGACCGGCCTCCCGGCCGCTCGCGAGATCCTGAGCGAGCACCGCATCGAGAAGCTGCTCGTCGTTGACGACGACTACCGGCTCCGCGGCCTGATCACCATCAAGGACATCAACAAGGCCGTCGAGTACCCCCACGCCGCCAAGGACGAGCTCGGGCGTCTGCGGGTCGCGGCGGCCGTCGGGGTCAGCCCGGACCTTGAGGCGCGGGCCAGCGCCCTGGCGGAGGCCGGAGCCGACGTCCTGGTGCTTGACAGCGCTCACGGCCACAGTCAAGGGATCCTCGACGCCCTCGCCTACCTCAAGGAGTCGTTCTCGCTCGAGGTGGTGGCAGGCAACATCGCGACCGCAGAGGCGGCGGCCGACCTCGTCGAGCACGGCGCCGACGGCGTGAAGGTCGGGATCGGCCCCGGCTCCATCTGCACCACGCGCGTCGTGACCGGCGTGGGCATGCCTCAGCTCTCCGCCATCCTGGCGGTCGCTGACGTCGCCAGGGGGGCCGGCGTCACCCTGATCGCCGACGGCGGGGTCAAGTACTCGGGAGACGTCGCGAAGGCGCTGGCTGCCGGCGCCGACACGGTCATGATGGGCTCCTTGCTGGCCGGCACGACCGAGGCACCGGGCGAGGAGGTGCTCCGAGACGGCCGACGCTACAAGGCCTACAGGGGCATGGGCAGCCTCGGCGCCATGTCAGGCGGCAGCGCCGACCGTTACTTCCAGGAGGACAAGGCGTCCGACCGCGCCAAGCTGGTGCCGGAGGGCATCGAGGGCGTCGTCGCATACAAGGGGCCGGTCAAGGACGTCCTCTACCAGCTGACGGGCGGCGTGCGCTCGGCCATGGGCTACTGCGGTGCGCGCGACCTTGGCGTGCTTCGCGACACGGCCCGGTTCGTGACGATCACGCAGGCCAGCCTCGTCGAGTCGCACCCTCACGACGTCACGATCACGGCCGACGCGCCCAACTACTCGGTCAAGCGCTGACTCAGAGCCTCAGCTCGTGGTGGCCGCTCTCACCGACCTGGTAGAGGCGGTCCAGTAGCGGCCCCGCCCCGAACTTGAGAACGTGACTGTACGGGGAGAGCACCCGCTCGGCGGGCTGGCCAGCAGGCGTCAGGTGCGCTGCCAGGCGGTCGAGCTGACGTGTGACGTCGGCGTCGCGACGCTCCAGGGCGGCAGCGCTCTTTGTCCTGAGCCTCCTGACCGTCATGTCGAGGTGGCGGCGGCCGCGCGCTACGGTCCCGCGCAAGGTGGGGTCGATCGCGTCGACGTGCTCTAGCAGGGCGCCCGTCGCCGCCTCGATCGCGTCGACCGCCCTGGCGAACTCGCTGGCGCTGCCGGCGCGCGCGAGCAACAGGCGCTCGCGACACCCGACGGGGTCGCTAGCGAACTCGGACGCGCTCAGGCCCAGCGTGTCGAGCAGCCGCCGGACCGCCGGCTCGAGCACGGTCACGGTGGCCCGCCGCCAGGCCAGCGGCATGGCCACGTCGTGCTGCTCGTAAACGCCCCTCAACTGTGCGACGTAAGCGAGCTCACCCGGTCCCAGGACCGAGACGGCCGTTGGGAGCATGGCGTCCTGCACTATGGGCCGCAGGCCCGCAGCGGGCGTGATCACCGTGGGGTCGTCCACGAACCTCGACAACAGCTCGGCGCTGTCGAGGCGACGCCCGTCAGCCACGAACCCGCGACCGTCCACGCGCAGCAGGTGGCGCCGCGGCAGGCCGTCCTCGCCAGGCAGTCCTACGAAGAGGTTCGTTGCGCCGTCGCCGCGGCCGAGCTGCGGCTCCAGGCCGCGTGCCCTCAACGCTTCGGCGGCCGCGTTCACGCTCGCCGGGCCCGCCAGCGGGTCCGACAGCTCACGCCTCAACACCGGCGCAGACAGCGCCGCGACGGCCGGCTCCAGCGGGTCGACTATCACGAGCCCATGGCGGCCGAGCAGTCGGTAGAGCTGGGCCGAGAACCAGTCTGCGAAGGTTCGGGACACGCCGCCTGTCTCCTCGAGAAGGGTCAGCACCGGTCCCAGACACCTCGGGGCAGGGTCGTGCTCCTTCATAGCCGCGGCGACCCGGTCGACCATCACGTCCCGGAACGGGATGCGGCCGACGGGGACGCCCGCAGGCAGCTCGACGCTCGTTCGATGCAGCCTCTCGGAGCCGTCCAGGAGGTAGGCGCCCTCCACCTCGGCTACGTCGTGGTCCTGGCTCGCCACCCAGAAGATCGGCACGACCGGCCGCTCGGCCGTGTCGAGCCGTGCAGCCAGCTTGATCGCTGTCATGGCCTTGGCGAGCGTGTACATCGGCCCCAGCAGGAGGCCGGCCTGCTGACCGGTCACGACGGCCAGCGAGCCAGGCTGCGCCAGCCGGTCCAGGCTGTCCCCGACCTCTGGTGGGGCGCCGAGCCGCTCAGCGTGCGGGCGCAGCGCGCTCGCCAACGCGCCGCGGTCGACGCCGCGCCGGAGTCGCAGGGCAGCTGCGGTGTCGCCGGGAGCTATCTGGAAGAGGTCGCTGAGCTCACCCGCGGCGTATGCGGAGCCAAGGTCGCTCGTCATGATCGGGACACCACTTGGCACGGCGTAGCTTACCGAGCGTGGGCGCACCACCCCTGTCGCACGTCGCTCACGCCTGGCAGAACGGCCCGGATGGTAGAGTCCGCGTGCCCGGTGCCGAGCGCGCCGGCCGGCTCCCTTGCGGGGGGAGGCCGGGCCCGCCATAACTGGCGGGGCCGCCATAGCTGGCGGGGTCGCCGTAGCTGGCGGGCCGAGCCCGAGGGAACGATGCGCATCCATACCGACCTGGCACCCGCCGGACCATACGAAGACGTCGTTGTGCTCATCGACGTGCTGCGCACCGGCACGCTGGCTCCCCTGTTGTTCGAGAGGGGCTTGGGGCGGGTCGCCCTCACAGGGTCCGTGAGACGCGCGCGTCAAGAGGCCGAACAGGACGAAGGCGTACTCCTGATGGGCGAGCGAGGCGGCTTCCCGCCCGAGAGGTTCAACCACGGGACCTCACCAGCCGAGCTCAGGCACCTGGACGTCCGCGGCCGCAGCGCCGTCATCCTCACTGAGAACGCGCCCAAGTCGCTGGCCATGATCGGAGAGCCTAGGGCCGTCGTCCTCGGCTCGCTGTTCAACGCAGGGGCGGTGGCCGAGCTTGCCGCCTCGCTGGCGCGCTCCCGCGTCGACCTCGTCTGCGCTGGGTTCGGCGGAGAACCGGACCTCGACGACACGCTGGCAGCCGGTCTCATCGGCGGTCTGTTGCGGGCTAACGTCGGTCACGCAGACGAGACCGGGGCGACGGCCTTCGCCATCGCGGCCCTGAGGTCGTACCCGGACCCCATCGAGGCGCTGTGGCACTCGCGCGTCGGGAACTTCCTGAGGTCACTCGGCAGCGACCAGGACCTGGGGCTGGCCGGCGGGATCGCCGTGTCGCCTGTCGTACCCGTCATGACCGACGTCGACCTCTCCGGCGCGGCGCCTCTATACAGGTTCTCTCAACAGGGACGCGACTGACGATGCGCACGTACGTCCTGGGTCTGCCCGTGGACACGGTCAGCCTCGAGGAGGCCGCTGCCTGGGTGCTGTCCGCGGTGAAGCGCGGCAGGAGGACCGGTGAGACCGCGAACCTCGTCGTGACCCTCAACCCGGAGATAGCCGTCATGTCGCGCTCGGATCACGCGCTTGGTAAGGCCATCCGGCGCGCCGACCTGAGCGTCGCGGACGGCGTGGGCATCACCTGGGCGGCCCGCAGGCAAGGCGTCGAGCTGAAGGGCCGGGTGCCCGGCGTCGACCTGGTATCGCGCGTCCTCGAGCTGGGCGGGCCGGAGCTTCAGGTGTTCCTGCTTGGCGGCAAGCCCGGCGTGGCCGAGGCCGCGGCCAGGGCCGTGACCGAACGGTTCGGCACGCGCGTGCTCGGCGTGCACCACGGCTACTTCCGGCGTCCCGGCGAGGTCGAGGAGGTCTGCGCGGCGGTGAGAGAGAGCGGGGCTCCCTTGCTGCTCGCCGGCCTGGGAGAGGGTCAGGAGCGTTTCCTCAACGAGCACGAGGACGACCTGGGCGCGACCGTGATGATCGGCGTCGGGGGGACCCTCGACGTGCTGGCAGGCAAGGTCAAGCGCATGCCGAGGTGGACGACCAAGCTGGGCGTCGAGTGGCTCTTCAGGGTGGTGCTCGACCCGCGGCGGTGGCGCCGGATACCGCGGCTATGGCGCTTCGTGTGGCTGGTCATGCAACGGCGCTCCTACTGAGAACAGCTGAAGCGCCGCCGGCGCACCGGCGAGCGCGACCTGTGACCAGACGTCTTCAGGCGAGGACGATCAGCTCGTCCGTGGCGTCTTTGGCGGCCGCGGAGCCCGGCTTGCCTGCCGGGTAGAGGCCGTTGAAGCACGCCAGGCACACGGAGGAGATACCTAGCGCCTGCACCAGCCCGGCCTCGCTCAGGTAGGCCAGGGACCTCGCGCCGATCCGCTGCCTGATCTGCTCGACGCTCAGCTTGGAGGCCGCCAGGTCCTGCCTGGCCGCAGTGTCGATGCCGTAGAAGCATGGGTGAGCGATGGGTGGGCTCGAGACGCGGAAGTGGACCTCGGTGGCCCCGGCCTCGTAGAGCAGGCGCACGATGCGGCCGGACGTCGTGCCCCTGACGATCGAGTCGTCGACGAGCACGACCCGCTTGCCTGCCACGGCTGTCGTGGCTGCCAGCTTCAGGCGCACCTTGAGGTCGCGCAGGTGCTGCGTCGGGTTGATGAAGGTCCTACCCGCGTACGGCGAGCGGTAGAGCCCGATGTCGTATGGCACGCCGCTGGCGCGGGCGTAGCCGACGGCGGCCGCCAGCCCCGACTCGGGGACGCCGATGACGACGTCTGCGTCGACCGGGGCCTCGTGCGCCAGCCGTTCGCCCATACGCACCCTGGCGTCGTGGACGGACACCCCGTCGAGCACCGAGTCTCCGCGTGCGAAGTAGATCCACTCGAACGCGCAGTGCGCCGGCTTCGGGGGCAGCACCTGCTCGGAGTGGAGACCGTCGTCATCGACCACGACCATCTCGCCAGGCCTGACGTCGCGGACGAACTCGGCGCCGACGACGGCGAGGGCAGCCGGCTCCGAGGCGAGCACGTGGCCGTCTGCCAGCGAGCCGATGACGAGCGGCCGCACGCCGTGCCGGTCACGGATGCCGATGAGGCTCTTCTGGTCCATGAGAACGACGGAGAAGCCGCCCTCGAGCTCTGTCATCGCCATCGCCGCCGCCCGCCTGAGGTCCAAGTGCGAGTAGCGCGCGATGAGGTTGAGCATGACCTCGCTGTCGTTGGTCGTCTGGAACACGGCTCCCGTGGCCAGCATGGCGTCGCGCAGCTCACGAGCGTTGGTGAAGTTGCCGTTGTGCGCCAGCGCCAACACGCCCTTGTTCGACCTGACGGTGAGGGGCTGAGCGTTATAGAGCTTGCTCGAGCCGGTCGTCGAGTAGCGCGTGTGAGCCACCGCCGTGCTCGCGCCTGGAACGTCTAGCCGTGCCAGCCGATCCTCCGTGAACACCTGCGTGACGAGCCCCATGCCCTTCTCTATGCGCACCTCGTCCTCGGAGGCCACGCAGATCCCGCACGACTCCTGACCGCGGTGCTGCAGCGCGAAGAGGGCGAGGTGGCTCAGCGTGGCGAGGTCCGTGACAGGATGCCCGGGCATCAGGTGCACGCCGAACACCCCGCACTCCTCGCGCGGCTTGTCCAGGTCGCTTGACTGTGTAAGGTTCAGTCCGCCTGCCACGGTTCAGCCTAGCGCCTCGGCGAAGGTGCCGTTCCAGGCTGAGAGCAGATCGGCGATGCTCATGTCGATACCTTCGCCTGACGAACCTGAGACCGCGAGCCTGAAGCGTTGGCCGCCCGCCTCACCGAGGGCGACATGCGGCACGCCTTCCTCTTCACAGACGTCGGACACGGCCTGCTCGGCCGCGGCAGGAACGGCGACGACGACGCGGGCCGCGGACTCTCCGAAGAGCGCGACGTCGCGGCGGAGGGGCCCAGCGTCGACGGGGGGGGCGTCCGCGCTCAGGCCCATCTCTCCCGTCATGGCCATCTCGGCCAGGCAGACCGCGAGCCCGCCGGTCGAGACGTCGTGGGCCGTGTCGCAAACGCCGGCCGAGATGAGACGCCTGACGGCCCGCTGCACGGCCGCCTCAGCGACAAGGTCGAGCTCCGGCGGCGAGCCGGCCTCGAGGCCGTGCATGCGGAAGAGGTACTCGGAGCCGCCGACGCTCGGGACGCCTACGCCTAGCAGGAAGAGCCGGTCGGAGCTGCGCTTGAGGTCCTGCGTCGCCCGGTGCGACACGTCTGCCAGCACCCCTACCATGCCGATGGTCGGGGTCGGATGCACCGCCCGGACCCCGCCGTCGCCCTGGTACTGGTTGTAGAGGCTGACGTTGCCGCCCGTGACCGGCGTGCCGAGCGCGATGCAGGCCTCGCTGATGCCGGCGACCGCCTGCTCCATCTGGTAGTACACGCCAAGGTCCGTCGGGTTGCCGAAGTTGAGGTTGTCCGTGACGCCGAGCGGCTCTGCGCCAACGCAGCTAAGGTTGCGGGCGGCCTCGGCGACGGCGTGCGCCGCGCCGAGGCGCGGGTCGAGCCACACGTAGCGCGAGTTGCAGTCCACCGTCGCCGCCACGCCGATGTCGGTGCCCTTGACGCGCATGACGGCGGCGCCTGCTCGTCCAGGCAGCACCACGGAGTTCGTCATCACCTGATGGTCGAACCGGCGGTAGACGGCCTCCTTGCTGGCGATCGACGGCGCGGCCAGCAAGGTGGTCAGGGCGGCCTCCGGGTCTGGCGCAGGCGCCAGGCTTGACAGGTCGGCGGTCCTCGCCGTCATGGCGACCTCGTCCTCGACACCGTCCCTGACGTACTCGGGTGGTTCGTTGAGCGCCGCGACCGGCATCGCGCCGACCACCTCGCCCGCCTCGATCAGCCGCAGCTCGCCGTGGTCCCTCACGACGCCTACCCAGGCGGCCTCCAGACCGTAGCGGTCGAACAGCGCCAGCAGCTCGTCTTCGAGGCCCGGCTTCGCGGTCAGCATCATGCGCTCCTGAGACTCGGAGAGCATGACCTCGAGCGGCGTCATGCCGGTCTCCCGCCTGGGCACGGCGCTCAGGTCGAGGTCGACGCCCCTGCCTGCGCGGTGAGCCATCTCGGCGACGCTGGACGCCAGCCCGGCGGCGCCCATGTCCTGCACGCCGGCGACGAGGCCTGCCGCGTAGGCGTCGAGGCACGCCTCCAACAGTAGTTTCTCCATGAACGGGTCGCCGACCTGCACGGCCGGTCTGTCGGCCTCAGAGGCGACGGAGAGGTCGGCAGACGCGAACACGGCGCCGCCCAGGCCGTCGCGCCCGGTGCGCGAGCCTACGTAGAGGAGCCTGTTGCCCGCCTCACCAACGGTCCCGCGCTTGAGGTCCTCGTGGCGCACCAGGCCAAGAGCCATCACGTTGACGAGCGGGTTCTCCTCGAAGCAGGCGTTGACCTCGACCTCGCCGCCGACGGTCGGCACGCCGACCGCGTTCCCGTACGACGCGATGCCGGCCACGACGCCCGAGAGAAGGTGACGGCTGCGCGCCGACGTCAGCTCCCCGAAGCGCAGCGAGTCGAGCACAGCGAACGGCCTAGCACCCATCGCGAAGATGTCTCGCAGGATGCCGCCGACGCCGGTCGCGGCGCCCTGCACGGGCTCGACGGCGCTCGGGTGGTTGTGGCTCTCCATCTTGAAAGCGACGCCGAGGCCGGAGCCGATGTCGACGACGCCCGCGTTCTCGCCTGGACCCTGGAGTACCTGTTGCCCCTTGGTCGGCAAGCGCCTTAGCAGCGGGCGAGAGTTCTTGTAGCCGCAGTGCTCGCTCCATAGCGCCCCGAACACCCCGGCCTCGACGACGTTCGGCTCGCGGCCGAGGCGACCGACCACCTGGTCGAACTCCTCGAGGCTGAGCCCGAACTCGGCCGCACGGCCGCGCAGCGAGGCGACATCGCCGCTGTTCGCCGATGGGCCCTTCACGCCGCCGCGGCCATGACCTCGTCGAGCAAAGAGCCGAGCACGTGCCTGCCGTCCTCGTAGCCGAGCAGGGGCTCTACTGCCCTCTCGGGGTGGGGCATCATGCCGAGCACGTTGCCCCTGTCGTTGACGATCCCGGCGATCGACCTGGCGGCACCGTTGACGTTGGAGCTCTCGACCACGTCGCCGTCCGTCGTGCAGTACCGGAAGGCGACGAGCCCTTCCCCCTCGAGCCTGTCTAGCGTCTCGTCGTCCGCGTAGTAGGCGCCCTCGCCGTGCGCGACGGGCAGGCGCAGCACCGCGCCGACCTTGAGCCGGCTGGTGAACGGCGCGGCGACCCTCTCTACGCGCAGGTGCACGTCTCGGCAGACGAAGCCAAGTGAGCGGTTGCGCGCGAGCTGGCCCGGTAGCAGGCCCGCCTCGGTCAGGACCTGGAAACCGTTGCAGATGCCGAGGACCGGGCCACCTCTCCGTGCGAAGTCCCGGACGGCGGCAGCGACCGGGCTCTGGGCGGCGAGCGCCCCGCCCCTCAGGTAGTCGCCGTACGAGAACCCACCCGGCAGCACGGCCGCCAAGTAGCCAGACAGGTCGGTCTCAGTGTGCCATACCATCTGTACCGGCGCTCCCAACACGCTCTCTAGTGCGTGCCTGGCGTC
>CAZFAQ010000057.1:0-13425 GCA_964517055.1 uncultured bacterium
CGTTGTTGCCACCGCGCCGGCCAATGGGCGATAATCCGTGGGCTAGGGGCTCACAGCCCCGGCGAAACAGCCTGGCGATGTAGCTCAGCTGGTTAGAGCGCACGACTCATAATCGTGAGGTCGAGAGTTCAAGTCTCTCCATCGCTACCAAGCTCGTTTAGGCCCCGCCACCCGGCGGGGCTACTCCTTTTCATGTTCGGCTGGTCTATACCTACCCTTCAGAGGTCTCAGACAGGGGGAGCTGTCATGTACTTGCTGCGCGGGCGGAGCGTGTGTGAACGCTGACAAGGGCCCTGCCAGGTCGAGCACGCCGTCTGGTACCAGGAACGCTGACGACGAGCCGGCCGACAGCCTAGGGAGGCCCAGTGCCACCGAGGCCGGCCCCTCGGGAGGGGCGCTCCGCTCTGGAGGACTGACCGACTTCCAGGCCGTGTTCAACGACGCTCCGGCATCCCTTGTGGTTTTCACCCCGGACGACTACGTGATCGTCGCCGCGAACGAGGCGTACCAGCGCGCGACGCTGACCGACGCTTCGCGGCTCCTCGGCAGGCAGGTCTTCGACGTGTTCCCCAGCTCAGGGAACCCGGCCATCGTGGACGGTCAGAGAAGGTTGCGCGCGGCGTTGGACGAGGTCGCGAGGTCCAGAGAGGCAGGGGCGCTTCCCGTCATCCGCTACGACATCCCGAACCCTGAGGCCGAGGGGGGGATCGAGCCGAGGTGGTGGAGCCAGGTCGTCGCCCCCCTACTCGACGAGGAGGGCCGGGTGGCGCTGTTCATAAGCCAGATCGAGGACGTCACCGAGGTGATCAGGCAGGACGGCTCATGCGCGCTCGTGGAAGGCCCGACCGCGGCCAACGAAGTGCTTAGGGAGGCGAACCTGGCCCTGATGCGCGAGGTCGAGGTCAGGCGGCGGGCCGAGGCGCGGCTGAGGCAAACCGCCGAGATCGACGACTATCGCCTGAGGCTCGCAGACACGCTCAGGAGTCACCTCGACCCCGCGACCGTGATGAAGCAGGCGCTTCGCGTGCTCGGCGAGCACCTCGACGCGGACCACGTGTACTTCGCCGAGGTGGACGAGAGCTCCGCGAGGTACCGGATCGAGCAGACATACTCCAGAGGTGGGCTGACGAGCCTCGAGGGTAGTCACCCGATGACGGACCACGGTGACCTGACCGACCGGCTGCGACGTGGCGAGACCTGCGTCATCGAGGACACAGACTTCGACGCCGGGCTCGGGGCCGCCGCCCGGGACATGCTGAAGCAGCGCGGCTTCGTGTCGACCGTTGCGACCTCGCTCGTCAAGGACGGCAGGTGGCTGGCGATCCTCAACGTCCACAGCGGCACCAGCAGGCGGTGGACTCCCACCGAGGTAGCGCTCGTCACCGAGACGGCGGAGCGAAGCTGGTCGGCGTTCGAGAGGGCTAGGGCTCAGGACCAGCTGAAGCACGACGCCGAGACGTTCCAGAGCATGGTCAAGCACGTGCCGTTCGGCATGTACAGCGTCGACGCGGACCTGAACATCGTCCAGGCCAGCCAGACGGCGCTTCGCACCTTCGGCACGGACGACCTGTTGGGGCAGGGGCTCAGGCAGGCGTTGCTGACGATATGGCAGGAGCCTTTCGCCACCGAGGCCCACGAGCGCTTCGCTCACACGCTCGCCACCGGCGAGCCTTTCGTCGCCACGAACACCGTCGAGCTGCGCACGGACAGGCCGGCGACCGAGGCCTACGACTGGCGGCTCGAGCGCATCACCATGCCGGACGGGCGAAACGGCGTCGTCTGCTACTACTACGACCTGACTCAGCAGCATCGTCTGGAGCGCCTGCTCAGGGACAGCCGCGACCGCCAGAGCTTCCTCCTCGAGCTGGCAGACGAGCTCAACGGCCTGAACGACCCCGGCGACATCACGCTGGCGGCCTGCCGCCACCTCGCGGAGGTACTCGAGGCCGACAGGGTACTGGCCAGCCACGTCGAGGGTGGTGAGCACGTCCTGCTGGCCTCATACGACCGGGGAGTACCACGCCTGCCGGGCGGCCGCTTCCCGACAGGCGAGTTCGACGTTGTCTTCATGGGCGCGAGCGAGGGCCTCGTAGCTGAACCGATCGACGACGTCAACACCCACCCCGCGCTCGGCGCGAGCGATCGCGAGGTGCTGGCCGCGCACGGCGTGGCGGCGCTGGCCAGGGTGCCGCTGCCTGATCCAACGGGCGGCCAGCCAGGGAGCCTGACGGTCCATCAGTCGACCCGTAGGACGTGGTCGCAACTGGAGCTGGACCTGGCGTTCGAGGTCGCGTACCGCATCCAGACGGCCGTCGAGCGCGCCAGGGCGCAAGCGGACCTGACCAGGCTGAACACGTCGCTACAGGACGAGGTCGCGGCCCGCACGGAGGAGCTCAGGCGCAGCGAGGCCGTCAAGAAGGCGATCGAGGAGACGATGGCCGAGGCCACCTGGTTCCGCCGCAGCGTCGTGGAGCGGCTGAACAGCGCCAGGATCGGCTCCACCGGCGGTGAGCCGGCAGCCCAGCTCACGCCGAGGGAGCAGCAGGTCCTGTCTCGGTTGGCCTCCGGAAGGTCCGACCAGACGATCTCGAAGGAGCTGGGCATCGCACAGAGGACGGTACGCAACCACGTCGCGAACATCTACGCCAAGCTCGGCGTGAGGTCGCGCTCTCAGGCGATCGTATGGGCGCACGAGCGTGGTGTGGCCACCTAGGTCGTGAGGTCGCTGACCTGGCCCCGCCAGCCGCATGTGCCACAGCCAGCGCGGTCGGTCTCGTCCCAGCCAGAGGAGGCGACCTGCTCGCCGAGGACGACGAGCTCGCCAGAGTCGGGAGCGGCCTCGACGACGTACTGCACGTCCAGGAGCGATCGGATCGTCACGCGCTGGGAGCGGCAGACGGGGCAGAGGCCTTGGCGGTGCTCACCTGTGATGTCGGAGGAGACGGAGCGGAGCGTCGCCATACGGTGCAGAAGCTACCGCTGGGTGTCTTACGGCTTTCTGAGAGCCGTGCCCATGAGTCCCCAGCGCGCGCAGGCTGGCTTAGGTCGTGGTGCCGGGAGCGGGGCTCGAACCCGCATGGCCTTGCGGCCGGCAGATTTTAAGTCTGCTGCGTCTACCGTTCCGCCATCCCGGCCTGGTACCGCCAGCGATTATCGCATCTGCACCGGGTTCAGCCTTTCGGCTGCTCCCAATCGCGCGCGCGTTCCACGGCTCGCTCCCAGCGCTGCCTGAGCGCACGCCTATCGGAGCTCGCCATGCGCGGCGAGAAACGCTTCTCTTCGCGCCATAGCGACGCGACGTCTGCCTCGTCCCGCCAGACACCTACAGCGAGACCGGCGAGGAAGGCAGCACCCAGCGCGGTCGTCTCCAGCACCGCGGGCCTCACGACGGTCACGCCCGCCACGTCGGCCTGATGCTGCATGAGCAGGTCGTTGCTCGCCGCGCCGCCGTCCACACGCAGCTCGGAGAGCTCCAGCCCCGAGTCGCGCCTCATCGCGTCCAAGACGTCTGCGACCTGCATAGCGACCCCTTCGAGCGCGGCCCTCGCGATGTGCCCTGCGGTCGTGCCGCGGGTGATCCCCAGGACCGTCCCGCGGGCGTAGGGGTCCCAGTGGGGCGCACCCAGCCCGGTGAGCGCGGGCACGAACGCGACTCCACCGGAATCGGGCACGCTCAGCGCCAGGGCCTCGACGTCGGCGGATCTCCTTATGACACCCAGACCGTCACGCAGCCACTGCACGACCGCGCCGGCCGTGAACACGCTGCCCTCGAGCGCGTAGGTCGCAGCCCCGGGGTCGTCGTCGCGCGTCCACCCGATCGTGGTCAGCAGCCGGTTGCCCGATTCGCTCGGCTCGGCGCCTGTGTTCAGGACGAGGAAGCAGCCCGTGCCGTACGTGTTCTTGACGCTCCCCGGTGCGAAACACGCCTGACCGAAGGTGGCGGCCTGTTGGTCACCCACCAGTGCCGCCAGCGGCACGCCGGCCAAGGGGCCGTGCGTGACCTCGGCCACGACGCCAGAGGTTGGCACCACCTCGGGCAGCACCTCTTCCGGCACGCCGAACAGGTCGAGCAGCTCGGGGCTCCACGAGAGCTCGTCGATGTCGAAGAGGAGCGTCCGGGAGGCGTTGCTGACGTCTGTGGCGTGAACCGCGCCTGCGGTTAGACGGGCCGTCAACCAGGTGTCGACCGTACCGAACGCCAGCTCACCTGCTGCGGCGCGTTCGCGTGCTCCTGGCACCTCGTCGAGCAGCCAGGCCAGCTTGGTGGCGGAGAAGTAGGGGTCGAGGAGCAGGCCGGTGAGCTGCCTGACGCGCTGCTCCACACCTGTCGAGCGGAGACGGTCGACGGTCTCGGCCGTGCGCCTGTCCTGCCACACGATGGCGTTGTGGACCGGTTCCAACGTCTCCCTGTCCCACAGCACCGTGGTCTCACGTTGGTTCGCGATGCCGACCGCTGCGACGTCGGTCGGGGCCAGCCCGGCTCGGGAGAGCGCCTCTGCCGCCACGCCCACCTGCGACGACCAGATGTCCAGCGGGTCGTGCTCGACCCAGCCTGGCCTCGGGTAGTGCTGGTCGAACTCCTTCTGCGCCTGCGCCACGCTGCGACCGGCCAAGTCGAAGACGATCGCGCGTGAGCTGGTCGTGCCCTGATCGAGCGCGAGGACGTGCTCCTTCACGGGAGCAGGGGCTCTGCCAGGCGTACCTGGGCGTAGTCGCGCTCACCCCTCAACTGACGCGTGAGCATCTCGGCACCCGGGGCCATGGTCCTGAACCGAGCTGTGACGTGGGTCTGGTGCCGGCCGACACCGAACGCCTCAACGACGGCCTGGCGCTCCTCATCGACCCTGACGCTCCGGCTCGTCACGAGACGCACCGTCAGTCGGCCGATGGCTGTGAACGTGTGGACCATCACGCCCGTCTCGCCCGACCTGGCGGCGGCGCTCAGCCCGGCTGCAGCGCCGCTCTCTACGACGTGCGTTAGCACCTCCGCCCCCTCACCCGGCTCGAGCCTCGACAAGACGCCCCGAACGTACTCGGTGGCGTTGGCGACCGACCCGAGCATGGCGGTGTCGGCCGCTCGACCGTCCATGACCAGCTGTGTGCCGTAGGCGAGGAGGTCACGGCGCTGCTCGACAGCGTCTGCGCTCTGTTGTGTCTCAGATGTCGGCGATGGCGCGTCCCTCATGCGCCTAGCCTTTCACACCGCCGGCGGTGTGCTGGCCGGTGAGCGAGTTCTGGAACGAGTAGAAGATGACCAGGATGGGGATGCTGCCCAGCACCGAGGATGCCGCCATGGCACCCCACTGCGTCGCGAACTGGTTGGTGGTGAAGTTGCGCAGGCCGACGCCGACGGTCCAGCGCTCCTGCCCGACAAGGAGCGTGTTGGCGAGGATGAACTCGCTGTACGTGCCTATGAACTGGTTCAGGAAGATGAACAGCAGCATGGGGATGCTGACGGGCAGCACGACGCGTAAGAACGCTCCGAAGCGAGTAGCGCCGTCGACCATCGCGCTCTCCTCGAGCGCGGGGCTGATCGAGTCTATGTAGCCCTTGAAGATCCACGTGCTGAACGCGATGGCCCCACCCGAGTAGGCGAGGATCAGGCCAGTGAACGTGTTGAGTAGGTCGAGACGACTCATCAGGTAGAACACCGCGACGAGCGCCATGAACGTAGGGAACATCTGGACGAACACGAAGGTCAGGAGCGTCGAGTACCGGCCCTCGAAACGCAGGCGCGAGAACGCGTACCCGGCCGGGGTTGCCAGCGCCACCGCCAGTAGGCCGGTCAGCCCCGACACCAGCAGCGTGTTGCGTATGTAGAGCGGCACCATGCCACCGATGCTGGCCGGCAGCCTCCTGTCGTCGACGAGCCCGTAGAACTGGCCGGGCCTCACCGAGACGATGAGCGCGGCAGCGGCGATGACGATCACGAAGCCCAGGCGCGTACGGACGGTGTCGACACGGCCGGCCGAGAGGCCCCAGTAACGCGCACCTAGGGAGACGGCCAGGATCCCGAGCACCGCCAGGACGAGAACCGCGAACAGCGCGACCTGGTACCACTCGACGTGGAACTCCTGCAGCACCTTCAGGTACTGGACGGTAGAGAAGTCGGCCGGGTCCGGCGTCACGCCGGCCCGCACGATCAGGTTCCCTTCGCGTGGCAGGGCCGTAGCCAGCGTGTTGTTGCGGTTGAAGGAGACCGCTAGCAGGTAGACGACTGGATAGAGCACTAGGAGGAGCACGACGACCATGAACACGTGTGTGCCCATCGTCAGGGCGTACCTGGCCGCCCGCAGTGGCCGGGTCGCGAGGCCATACAGGTAGGCGAGCCCCGCCACCCCGCTGACCGCCAGCCCGAAGATGCCGAGGAAGCGCTGCCAGCCGCCCGGGATCACGATCATGCGGTCGCGCAAGACAGGATCGGGCGCCGTCGAGATGAGCAGGTAGATGCCGACAGCGACGACAAGCGTGACCGCGGCCATGCTCAGGTAGTGAAGCCGAGAGCCCCGCGTCACGTCGCCGCTTCGTCCTTGAGAGCGCCGGTGACCTTGAAGTTCATGAGGCTGACAGCGAGGGTGATCACGAAGATGATCAGGGATATGGCGGACCCGAGGCCGTATGCGTAGCCCCCCTGACTACGGAACGCCTCGTTGTAGGCCCAGCTGATCAAGATGTCTGTCCCCCTGGCGGTCGCCGTGCCCCAAGGTACCGGCGGGCCGCCGTCGTTGAGCAGGAAGATGAGGTTGAAGTTGTTGAAGTTGAAGGCGAACGAGCTGAGCGTCACCGGGATGAGGGCGCTGCGGAGGAGCGGGCCGGTCACACCCCAGAACGAACGCCAGGCGTTGGCGCCGTCGACCCTGGCCGCCTCGTAGACCTCGTCCGGGATCGCGGCCAGCGCTCCCAGGGTCGCGGTGAGCATGAACGGTAGTCCCAGCCAGAGGTTGACGAGCAGCAGCGCACCCTTCGCTGCGAGGTGGTTGCCGAGCCAGTTGATGGGCGTGCTCCCTATGTCGAGGAGCGCGAACAGCCGGTTGATGACGCCGAAGTTCTCGTTGAGCAGGCCCTTCCAGACCTGGATGGTGATGACGCTGGGCAGCGCCCACGGCACGATCAGCAGCGTCCGGTAGAGGTTCCGGAACCGAAGCGACTTGTTGTTCAGCAGAACGGCCAGGAAGACCCCGGCGACGAGGTTGATGATCACGGTCAGGAAGCCGAAGACGACGTTCCAGGCGAAGACTGGGAGGAGTGCCCTGGACGCCTGCGCCGCGATCGTGCGGAAGTTGCGTATGCCGATGAACCCGAAGTCGTTGTACCTGGCGATGCTCTCGGGCTCGAGCCCCTCGGGCAGCGGAGCGGCGAGGACGAGCTGGTCGCCTAGGTCCTCGGTGATCGTCACCTGAACGGGCTGCCTGTCGAGCCTAAGGGTGACAGACCCGAGGTCGGGGGTGCTGGGTGGCGCCCGTTGCAGCGTCAGCCGTGCGCCGTCCTGCGCGACGACGCGCACGTCCATGTCGAAGCCGATGTCTGGCAGGAACAGTGCGACCGTGTCCACCGTCCGGCCCTCGGGCGGCGCCTCCTCGAGCGTCAGCACATCGCCGTCTATCGCCGAGCCGACCGTCTCCAGGTCCCCGGAGGCGTACACCACGGCGCGCACACCGCTGCAGCCGTCCCGAAGGTCGTCGCAGTCGAACAGTTCAGGGCTCGAGATCGTGAGCGTCGCGTCGTCGACACCGGTGATGGAGGTCTCGGTCGTGGGGTTGAGCTCGCCGTTACGGATGCCTGCGTAGTCGGTGAACGCCAGCCCGATGGTCAGGATGACGGGGAAGAACGTGAACGTGAGCAGGAAGACGATGGCTGGCAGCAGGTAGTACCAGGGCATCAGCCACGTGTAGCGCCGCGCGAACTCCCTGAGCACGATGACCAGCACGAGGAGGCCGACGATGATGCCGACGTAGGCCGGCGTCTCGGGGAACACGGCGCGTGCGAGGGCGACCGTGGCCACGCCTGCCACCATGCCAGCGAGCAACGCCACGAAGACGAGAGCTAGCGACTTGACGACGCCCCCTGCCGTGGTGCGGCTGCGCGCGAGGTTGTCCTCTAAAGGCTGCGAGATGTCTATGGCTAAGGGTACCCCTACACATGGGCCAGGGGCGACGAAGCCCCTGGCCCTGTAGTTCCTACTCCGTGGCGGTGACCGGGTCGGTCGCCACGGTCAACGCGGAAGGCTAGCGGCCGAGGATCTCGTCGACGGCCCGGGTGAGCGCGGACGAGGCGTCGGAGCCCTCGGAGTCCGTGATGGTCGTGAGGGCGGTGGCCATGGGGGCCCAGACGTTGCCCATCTCGGGGATGTTGGGCATCGGCTCCGCGTTGAGCAGCGCGGCGCCGAAGCCGGCGATGATCGGGTCGTCCTGTACCAGCTCGAGAGCCGACACCGAGGCCGGGATGCGACCGGAGAGCCGCGCCAGCGAAACCTGGGCGTCCCTACGCGTCAGCCACTTGGCGAAGTTGGCGGCCTCGACCTTGAGGTCGCTGAACTGGTTGACGAGGGCTCCCTGGACTCCCATGAAGCCGGAGAACGGAGTGCCGTCGGCCAACGGCGGCATCGGCACGACGCTCACGTCGATGCCGGCCGCCTGGTACTGCGGTATCGACCAGGGCCCGGTGTAGATCATCGCCAGCGCGCCGTCGATGAACAGGCCGTTGGCGACGTCGAAGGTGGTGCCGGACGGTATCAGGTCGAGACCGAAACGTAGGTCCTTGAGGGCTTCGGCACCGGCGGCAGCACCCTCGTTGTCGAGGCCGACGTCCGCGGGCACGAGCGAGCCGCTGGCGTCACGGCCGAACACGTAGCCACCGTAGGTGTGGAGCCAGGCGTACGAGAAGTAGAAGTTCGTGAGCTCGTGCATGTAGCCGAAGGTGTCGGCCGTCGTGAGCTCGGCCGCCAACTCCATGGTGGCCCCGTATGTGTCCGGCACGGCCGAGACGAGGTCGTTGTTGACGACGAGCGCCGGGCCCTCGACGAACATGGGCAGCCCGTAGAGACGCCCGTTCACCGTGTACCCGAGCCTGGCCTGGTTGGACAGGTCCTCCAGGTAGGAGGCGGTAGCGTAGCCGGTCATGTCGGCGAGGACCCCGCCGACCGCCATCGCCCCGATCTGGTCGTGCGGGACGCCGACGAAGATGTCGCCGGCCTCGCCCTGCGGGGCGCTGAGGAGGGCCTGCTGGTTGAGCTCGGCCACGTCTAGGCGAACGATCTCGACGTCGACGCCGAAACCTGCGGTGAACGACGCCGCCTGTTCACGCAGCCAGTCGAGCGACTGGTCCTGGAACGTCGTCCAAACGGTCAACGTCTGGCCGAACGCTGCCCCGGTCAGGGCCAACGATACGGTCAGGGCAAGAGCGAACTTCTTCAAGTGGAGTACTCCCTTCGGATCGCATGCCGCGCGCTAGGTAGGTCCCTCGGCTCACCGTGGGCGGCCCCGAGTCGACGCGGCACTCCGCCTAAAGGATAAGCGGCGGCGGGCACCGTGTTGCATGTCGAGACCGGCCGATCGGTAACCGCGCGTTCATACTGCCTGCCTTCACGTCGCCTCGGGCAGTGCCGCGAACAGGGGCCCGCTCGCCGCGAAGCGGCCGTCCTCGAGGCGACTGATGGCGCCTGCCAGCTCGAGCCGCACCAGTGCGCCTGCCAGCTCGGCCGGGGTCAGGGACCCGCTCGTGGTCCTGCCTAGCGCAGTGAGCAGCGCGTCGAACGAGACGTCACCGCTGCCTACTAGCGTGTCTAGCAGGGCTGCGTCAACGACCGCGTTCCGCTGCTGTGACGCGTCCGCGGGCGGCAGGTTCGTAACGCCGCTGGTCGTGCCGCTGACGACGGGCCGTGTTGACCGACCATCGACGCCGGTACGCGCGATGGTGACGAGACCCGTGGCGCCTCCGTCACGCAGCCCTGCCTTCGCTCGCAGGGCCTCGGAGACGGGCGCCGCTGAGGAGAACGTGTCCGCCAGGTCGGTCAGGTCGACGAGCGGGGCGGCGCCCTCGCGCAACAGCTGAAGGTTGCCAGCGCGCCGCTTGTCGCTGGGCCGCGCGGGCACTGCGAGGACGTACCTGCCAGCCTCGGCGGCGCATCTGGCCGTGGAGAGGGCCCCGGAGCGGGCCCCCGCCTCGACCACGACGACGGCTCGGCTCAGCCCTGCGATCACCCGGTTGCGGTGCAGGAAGGACCCACGCGTGGGGTGCACGCCCGGTGGGTACTCGCTGACTACCGCGCCACCGCGCTCGACTATCTGCTCTGCCAGGCGTTCGTTCTCCTTGGGGTGCAGACGGTCGTGAGCCCCGCCGAGCACGGCAACCGTCGGTGCGCCACTTGGTCCCGCCTCGAGCGCACCGCGGTGCGCGGCCGCGTCGACGCCGAGCGCCAGCCCCGAGACCACAACGACGCCGGCGGCCGCCATGGAACGGCCCAGCACCCGCCCCTCCGCAAGACCCTCCGGGCTAGCGGACCGGGTGCCAACCACGCCTCCGGCCATCAGCTCGCCCAGGGAGCCCGCGAGGAGCTGATCGGGGAGCCGGCCACGTACGAACAGGACCAAAGGGGGGTCGGGTGCGCCCTCTTGCAGCATGGGTGGGTAACCCTTCGAGTAGATGGTGAGGACGTCCAGCCCGGAGCCGGACGCCCTGGCAACGGCCGCGCGCGCGGCCGGCAGGAGGCCAGGCAGGCGTTCCCAGGACCCGTCAGGCAGCTTCGACCGTTTCCGGGCAGGCTCCTCGACCTGGTCGTCCCGATCGCCCCGCTCGCCTGGCTTGCCGACCTGCTCCTCCGGAAGATCGTCAAGCTTGGCCGAAGGCGTGCAGGCAGCCTCGTAAGCCAAGGTGACGTCTTCGTGCTTGGCCACGAGCACCCACGCCCTGCCTGACCCGACGCCAGGAAGGGACAGCAGTGCGAGTGCCCTCGCCGCGGCCTCGGGATCCATGCCGACAGCCTGCACGACAGCACGACCACGTGCCCGCCCCAGCGGCAACGCCGCCTATCACCTCTAGGCTTGGATCAACCGCCAGGTGCTGCCCTCGGGCCCGTCCTCGACCGATATCCCCAGGTCGGCTAGCCTGTCGCGAAGGCGGTCGGCCGCCTCGAAGTCACGCCGCTCCCGCGCCTTCTGGCGCTCGTCCAACAGGAGCTGAACGACACCACTCAGCGCCTCCGTAGCCTCGTCGACCGAGCGCGCCCGAGTCGGCACCCCGAGCACGCCTCCCAACAGGTCGTCGAGGAGCATCTTCGCCCCCGCAGCGAAGCTCGCGCCGGCGCCCTCGTCCAACCCGCGGCGGGCCTCGCGAACGGCGTCGAACAGGGCGGCGATCGCACGTGGCGTGTTCAGGTCGTCGTTCATCGCCTCGGCGAACGCCTGCCTGTACACGTCGAACGCTGACTCGTCTGGCTCGACCCCACCAGCGGCGGCCTCTGCCGCGGCGTACGTCTCACGCAGGCGCCTGAGCCCTTGGGCGGAGGACGTCAGGCTCTCCTCCGAGAAGTCGGAGACGCTGCGGTAATGCGACCTGAGCAGGTGGAAGCGCACCGCGACGGGGTCGTGTTGCGCGAACAGGTCCTGGAGGGTGACGAAGTGGTCCTTGGACTTGGCCATCTTCTCGCCATGCAGCGTGATCATGTTCCAGTGCAGCCAGGTCCGGGCGAACGGCATGTCTGCCGCCCGGGCCTGCGCCAGCTCGCACTCGTGGTGGGGGAACACCAGGTCGAGCCCGCCACCGTGGATGTCGAACTCCTCGCCCAGGTACTTGGTGCTCATGACCGTGCACTCGAGGTGCCAACCAGGGAAGCCCTCTCCCCACGGGCTGTTCCAACGCATGATGTGCTCGGGCTCAGCCTCTTTCCACAGGGCGAAGTCCCTCGGGTCGTCCTTGTCGGCGCGTACCTCGACACGAGTGCCCTCGACGAGGTCCTCGGGGTCGCGTCCCGAGAGCTCGCCGTACGGCTTGTGCTCCGAGACGTCGAAATAGACGTTGCCGTCCCTCACGTACGCATGTCCCGTCTTCACGAGCCCCTCGACGAGCTCGATCTGCTCGCCGATGTGGCCGGTGGCGCGAGGCACTATGCTCGGACGCCTCACGTTCATCGCGGCCATGGCGTCGAAGTAGCTCCAGAAGTACTTCTCGGCCACCTCCATGGGCTCGATGCGTTCGAGCTTCGCGCGCTTGACCAGCTTGTCCTCGCCAGCGTCGTCTTCCGTCAGGTGCCCGACGTCCGTGACGTTCGTGACGAGCCTGACCACGTGACCCTCGTGCTCGAGCCAGCGGCGCAGCACGTCGAAGACGACGGGGCCCCTGGCATGACCGAGGTGCGGGTCCGAGTAGACGGTGGGCCCGCACATGTACATGCCGACCCGCCCTTCGACCACCGGTACGAAGGGCTCCTTCTGGCGCGTGAGTGTGTTGTAGAGCTCTAGTGCTGCCATGGTGTGACTCTCCGGTCAGAGCAGGCGACCGCTCGGTCGCCGCGGGGCAAGCCAGGGGCCCCAGGCGGGGCGTGGCGGACAGGTTGCAGGTCTAGTGGGCGGGCCGCTGTGGGCGAACCCTTCAGGCCGCGGCTACGCGGATACATCGTGACGCGCTGTGCCAGGCGGCTGTCTCACGCATGATTGCGGCACTCTAGCACGGGCGGTAACGTGCCGAACACGTGGCCGACGAGAGGCTGACCATCGCGAAGCCGGCCGAGCACGAGGACGTCGTCGCCGGGTCACGCTTCATCGCCCGAGTCAAGCGGGTCGCCTCGCCCGAGGACGCTGCCGAGCTGCTCGACGCCGCCAGGGCGGACCACCCGGACGCGACACATCACTGCTGGGCGTACCGGATCGCGTCCGAGGTGCGCTTCTCGGACGACGGCGAGCCGGGTGGCACCGCTGGCAGGCCGATGCTCGAGGTGATGCTCAAGCGGGACATCGACGGCTGCGCTGCCGTGGTCGTGAGGTACTTCGGCGGCAAGAAGCTGGGGGCCGGAGGCCTCGCCCGCGCGTACGGAGCCGCCGTGGCCCGCGCGCTGGACGCTGCGGGCGTCCTGCGCCTGACCACCTACCAACGGCTGCGGGTGAGGGCGCCGTTCGCGTACGCCTCCGCGGTCCTGCGCGAGCTGTCAGACCCGCCCAGCTCGTTCGATGAGCACGGCCTTGTCGTGGAGGTGTCCGTGCCAGCGACCCAAGTCGTCGCGCTCACCGCGCGCCTGGCGGAGCTGACCAGGGGAGAGGCAAGCTGGGAGCAACTCGGGGCCGAGGAGGGCCCGGCGAAGTGAGCCCCACACCGTTGAGCCGTCCTTCATCGCCGCTCCACCCAGGTGCCGCATCATGAGACCATGTGGGTACTAGCACCGCGGCGTCCTCCCGGGTGCTGCGGCCCGCCACGCCCGAAGGCGTCGCGGCGACC
>CAZFAQ010000058.1:0-12752 GCA_964517055.1 uncultured bacterium
CGTCGATCGAGCGGTTCTCGGAGCCCTGGTTGATGAAGCGCTTCTCGAACTCGTCGGCGAACTTCAGGTAGAGCTTGTCGGTCTCGGACAGCGCGTCCTCGCCCGTGATGGCGACGAGGCGCCGTAGGTCGAGCCCGTTGGCGTAAGCGGCCTGGAGCTGGTCGGCGACGTTCTTGTGGTCCTTGCGGGTCTTGCCTTCGCCGATGCCGTTGTTCATGAGGCGCGAGAGCGACGGACCAGGGTTGATCGGTGGGTAGATGCCCTTGTTGTGAAGCGCGCGCGCCATGTAGATCTGACCCTCTGTGATGTAGCCGGTCAGGTCGGGGATCGGGTGCGTGACGTCGTCGTCGGGCATCGAGAGTATCGGGAGCTGCGTCACCGAGCCTGGCAGGCCCTCGACCACGCCGGCGCGCTCGTAGATGCTCGCCAGGTCCGTGTACATGTAGCCCGGGTAGCCGCGGCGGCCGGGGATCTCTTCGCGTGCGCCGCCGATCTCGCGGAGCGCCTCGCAGTAGTTGGTCATGTCCGTGAGGATGACGAGCACGTGGTAGCCGTGCTCGAACGCCAGGTACTCGGCGGCCGTCAGGGCCATCTTCGGCGTGAGGAGACGCTCGACGGCCGGGTCGTCTGCCTTGTTCAGGAAGAGCACGGACCGCGCCAGGGCGCCGGTGCGCTCGAACTCCTGGGTGAAGAAGGTCAGCTCGCGCTGGGTGACGCCCATGGCCGCGAAGACGACGGCGAACTCGGTGTCCTCGCCGATGACCGTCGCCTGGCGAGCGATCTGGGCCGCCAGCTCGTTGGCAGGCAGGCCCGAGCCCGAGAAGATCGGGAGCTTCTGGCCGCGCACCAGGCTGATGAGGCTGTCGATGGTGCTGATGCCCGTCTGGATGAACTCCTCGGGCTTGCGCCGTGACACCGGGTTGATGGGAGCGCCGCCGATGGGCAGGCGCTTGTCGGCGACCACCGGAGGCAGGCCGTCGATCGGGTCGCCGGCGCCGTTGAAGCGGCGGCCGACCATCTCGCGGGCGACGCCGAGGCGGGCGACGTTCTCGACGAGGCTGACGGTGGTGCTGGAGAGGTCGATGCCCGAGGTCTCCTCGAAGACCTGGAGGATCGCGTACTCCTTCGACACCTCGATGACCTGCCCGCCGCGCTCGCGACCCTGGCCGTCTACGATCCTGACGATGGCGTTGTAGCTGAGGTCGGGAGCGTTCTGGAGGAACAGCAGAGGTCCGGAGACGTAGCTGACCTCCGAGTACTCCTTCTTCAGTAGGTTGCTGGTCATATCTCTCCTACGCCGTGACGGCGAAGCCCTTCTCGAGCTCGGTCATGACGTCCTGCTGGTAGGCAGGGAACTCGTCCTCCGGCACGTACCGCGAGCGGCTGATCTTCTCGATGACCGGGTTCTTGAGCACGTCGTCGACGGTGGCGCCCGACTCGAGCGCGGCCCTGGCGACGTCGTAGAGCTTGATCATCATCTGGAGCATCCCGTAGGCCTTCGACATCGAGCAGCTTGCATCGACGGGGTCGAAGCCGTTCT
Source organism: uncultured bacterium (assembly GCA_964517055.1). Taxonomy (GTDB): domain Bacteria; phylum Deinococcota; class Deinococci; order Deinococcales; family Trueperaceae; genus DASRWD01. Next base: position 1,541 of record CAZFAQ010000058.1, read on the forward strand.
GCTGCAGGAAGTCCTGCCTCAGGACGCGCCCGATCTCGATGACGAGGCGCTCCTGGTCCTGAAGGGCGTCTGGGCCGACGAGCTGGACGACCTCCTGGAGGTCGGACTCGCGCTGGAGGAGCTCGACCGCGCGGTCACGCAACGCCGTGTAGTCGGGCGCGACGTTCTGCGCGTACCACTCCTCGAGGATCGGCGAGAACAGCGAGTAGGAGCGGTTCCAGTTGATCGCCGGGAAGTGACGACGGCGCGCGAGCGCGGCGTCGAGGGCCCAGAAGCACCCGGTGATGCGCAGTGTTGCCTGCGTGACGGGCTCCGAGAAGTCGCCACCGGCCGGGCTGACGGCGCCGATGATCGAGACCGCGGCCTGCTCGCCGTTGAGGGTCGTGACGCGGCCGCCACGCTCGTAGAACGCGGCCAGGCGCGACGACAGGTAGGGCGGGTAACCCTCCTCAGCCGGCATCTCCTCGAGGCGTGAGCTGATCTCGCGCAGCGCCTCGGCCCAGCGGCTGGTGGAGTCCGCCATTACGGACACCGCGTAGCCCTGGTCGCGGAAGTACTCGGCCAGCGTGATGCCCGTGTAGATGGACGCCTCACGGGCGGCCACCGGCATGTTCGAGGTGTTGGCGATGAGCACGGTGCGGTGCATGAGCGGGTTGCCTGTCTGCGGGTCCTCGAGCTCCGGGAACTCGACGAGCACGTCGGTCATCTCGTTGCCACGCTCGCCGCACCCCACGTAGACGACGACGTCGGCGTTGCCGTACTTCGCGATCGACTGCTGCGTGACCGTCTTGCCCGAGCCGAACGGACCGGGGATGGCGGCCGTGCCGCCCATGGCCAGCGGGAAGAGCACGTCGAGGATGCGCATGCCGGTGAGGAACGGGACCACGGGGTCGAGCTTCCGCTCGACCGGGCGGGGCTGGCGCACCGGCCAGGCGTGGAACATCCTCAGCTCGGTGCCGTCCTCGAGCGTGGCCACCACGTCGTCGATCGTGTACTCGCCCTCGGCCACGACGCTCTTGACCTTGCCGCCCTGGCCCGGGGGCACGAGGATCTTGTGCGTGAAAGCGAACTCCGGCACCGTGCCGATGGGGTGGCCGGCGGTCACCTCGTCACCAGCCTTCACGGTGGGTGTGAAGCGCCACTTGGCCTCGCGTGACAGCGAGTTCACCGTGATGCCCCTGTCGATATAGGTGCCGGACGCCTCTTGGATCTTGTCGAGGGGCCGCTGGATGCCGTCGAAGATGCCGTTGAGCATGCCGGGGCCCAACTCGACGGCGAGGGGTAGCCCGGTCGAGACGACCTCTTGGCCTACGACGAGGCCGCTCGTGTCCTCGTAGACCTGGACGAAGGCGGTGTCGCCGTCGAGACGGATGATCTCGCCGACGAGCTGCTCCTCGCCCACCCTGACTATGTCGAACATCCGGGCGCCCATCATGTTCTCGGCTATGACGGCCGGGCCCGAGATGCTCCGAATCTTGCCTGCTATTGCCATTGCAGTGGTTCTCCTGTCAGTCCAGCTTGATGTCGAAGCCGATGGCGCTGCGCACCAGCTCCTTCATGTACGCGGTGGCGTCGGCGCCCTCGCTGAACGCGGCCCCCAATGAAGGCACGCTCAACAGGACCGGAAGGTCGCGTCCGCGCATGGCGCGCTCGGTCGCCTTGACCGGGTCGGGGACGAGACCTTCGTCCACCGCTACCAGAGCGTACTGCTCGCTCGTGATGATCTCGTCGAGCTCCTTGACCGCGTCCTCCTGCGTGGCTTCCCTTACCTCCACGCCTGCCAACCGGTAGCCGGTGGCGGTCTCGGAGTCGGTGAGCACGACCATCCTAGGCACCGTGCAGCTCCTTCTCCAGGGTCCCTCTCGGCACGCCGTAGTACTTGCCGCGAGCCAGGAGACGGACCCTGGCGGCCTCGGCCTCCTTGCGGCGTAGGAAGTCGACGACGACCCCGATGCCAAGCGGGTCGGCCGCGAGCCGCTTGGCGCTCCTGTCGAGCACCTCCCGGATCTCGCCTTCGGCATCGGAGAGCTCGGGCGACTGAGCAACACCCGCGAAGCTGGTGTTGGCGAGCGCCTGAACGGCCCCACCCTCCTGATCGAGCATGATCGCGTCGAACAGGGTCGCGGGCACCTCCTTGCCGCCGGGCACGTAGAGGTCGCGGTCGATCCCCCTGCCCCTCAGCTTGAGAGCCGTCATCAGGTTCGTGGCGTCGATCTCGCGCTGGACGTGGCGGACGAAGTCCTTGGGAGCGCCCACCCTGTCAGCCCGCGTCAGGAGCGCCTTGAAGTACGCCTTGTCGAGAGCGAGCTCGAGCGCGTACAGGTCGCCGTCCTGCTGGTAGCGCCTGGACGCCTTCAGGAAAGCCGATCCCAGCTCGTTCTTGCTGAAGGCCAGCAGTTGGGCGGCGGACGCGAGGTCGGCGGCCGCCGCGGCCTCTTCCAGCAGAGCGGGCTTGAGCTCGCCCGCCGGGAACAGTGAGCCGCGGATCTCGTCCGACTCCTTGCCTGCGTGCTTGCCGCGGGCGATGGCCTTGATGTTGGCGAGGTCGTACCGCAGGAGCAGCAGGCCGATGAGCTCGCGCGGCTTGCCGTCTGAGAACGAGAGCAGGCTACGCGCGGTCTCGTAGAAGTTACGCGCCACGGCGCTGTCGACGACCGCCAGGCCGTCGTAGCGGGCCTGCGCCTCCTCGACGTCACGCATGTAAGGCGACTGCGTGAGAGCCGAGAGGAAGGCCCTGAAGTCGGTGCCTTCAAGCGCCGCCTGAGTGAAGGCGGGGCCGAGCAGCTTGGACTTCATCCCGCGGACGCGGGCGTTGATGTAGCCGAGGTCGCGAGGCATCCTTACTCTCCCTTGGCGCCGAACAGTGCCTGTGAGACCTCGGAGGCCAGCTCGCCAGCCATGGCTTCGAGCCTGTCGTAGACCGTGTTCTCGACGGCGCTGCGCCGCTCGGTGCGCACGCGGACGCCGCCCTTGACGTCGTCGACGGGCTGCACGGTCGCGCTGACGCCGAGCTTGCCGAGGACGTCCTTGGCGAGCTGCTCGTCGCTGGGCGCCACCTCTATGCCGGCTATGCCGACGTCCTTGGTGGCGGTGACCGCCTCGCTGACGAGCTTCTCGAAGACCGCGGCGTAGCGCCCCCGGTCGCCGACGAGCTCGTCGAGGCGACGCCTGACGTCGTCGAAGACACCCTTGACGCCTTCGTGCTGCGCCCGCAGCCGGATGGCTGAGGCCTCTAGCTGAGCGGCGGAGCGCGCCCGCACGAGGCTCGCCTCGCGCTGCGCCTTCGCCCTGCGCTCCCGGTCAGCGACGATGGACTCGGCTTCGGAGCGCGCGGCCTCGGTGATCTGGGCAGCGCGCTCGTTGGCTTCCGACAGGATGGCCTCGATCTCGGTGCTCGCCTCCTTGGCGAGCAGTGTCGAGAGGTCGGCCATGGTTATCCGCCGATCTGGTTGTTCAGGAAGAACGCGATGACGAAACCGAAGATGATGAGGGTCTCGGGGATGACCAGGTAGATCAGGATCTGACCGAACGCCTCCGGACGCTCGGCGAGCGTGCCTGCGCCGGCGGAGCCGATGGCCGACTGCGCGATGCCTACTGCGATCGCCGAGAGGCCGATGGCGAGGCCCGCACCGATGGCGATGAGGCCGGCACCGAGGCCCGGACCGCCCACTTCCTGGGCGAGCGCGAAGCCGCCGAGGAGCGCGAACACGGAGAGGCCGACTAGGACGCGTGCTACTTGCTTCATGACTTTCCTCCTACCAACCGCAGGGGGTTGTATGGCGTGCCGGCCTCGTCGTAGAAGCCGAACTTGGTGAAGAACTCGACATACTGCAGACGCAAGGGCTGCAGCGTATGTCCGATGATCGTGAGGGCGATCGCCAGCGTGTGGACGGTCAACGCGACGACGATGCCCAGGATGGGGCCGATCACGGGCAGGACGCCCGAGAGGCCGAAGCCGAGGTCGGTCGACAGGTTGGCGACGAGCGCCGCCGACAGGCCGACCGCGAAGAGTCGCAGGTAGCTGAGGATGTGGCCGGAGTTCGAGATGATCTCCACCAGCATCAGTGGCATCTTGGCCAGCACCGCGCCGATCACGAAGACGAGCAGGCCGACGCCGGCGATCGTCATCGTGACCGTGTTCAGGTTGCCAGACAGGTACGCCCAGGCGAACACCACGATGCCGGTCAGGCCGGCGAACATGCCGACGCCTTCGTAGACGTGCTTCATGTCACCGTGCATGAGGCCTTGGCGGACTCGGATAGCCCACCCGAACAGCACCTGGAAGACGCCGAAGCCCAGTGTGATGAGCAGCAGCGGCGTGAACTCCTCGACGCGGAACAGGATGATCTCGATGAGCCCGTGTCCCACCTCGTGGTGCGTGTCCGAGTAGAAGACCGGACGGCCGGCCGGGAAGCGCTCGAGGAAGTTCCCCATGAACTCGCCGAACACGAAGCCCCAAACGATGGCCCAAGCGGCGCACCACATGATCACGGTGCTGATGGGAGCGAGCAGCTGTGGCGGGATCGTGATGCCTAGCGGGCCCAGTCCCAACTCCTTGCCCTGAGCCCCGCGCCGCCTGAGCAGTAGCGCCAGGACCGCGAAGATGAGCCCGAAGCCGATGTCACCTACGACGATGCCGAAGTAGAGCGGGAAGAAGACGGCAAGCGTCCAGCTCGGGTCGAAGCTGCCGTACTTGGGCGGGGCGAACAGCGCCAGCAGTCCCTGGAACGGCCGCACCCATGCCGGGTTGTCGAGCTTGACTGGCACGCCGGTGTCGTGGTGGTCGTCGGCGGGTCGCCAGGCGGCCATGACGTCGCTGCCGAACTGGCTCTCGAGGCTCTTGAGGACGTGCTCGCGTTCCTGGGACGGCACCCAGCCGCGCATGGCGAAGCCGTAGCGGCCCTCGAGCAGGTCCTCGGCCGCGCCCATGCGTTCGGTGACGTTGCGGGCGTGGAGGTTCAGCTCGGCGAGGTGCTCGCCGTGCTTGGCCGCCAGCTTGCCGAGGTCTTCCTCGACGGCTTTGAGCCTCTTGGGCACCACCTGGGAGCGCTCCTCCATCGAGTGAGCGACCTTGGCGACGTCGTGACCAGCGTACCGGTCGGGGAGCTGCAGCTCGGAGACGCCGGCCCGTGCCAGGGCGGCGCGGAAGTCGGAGGCTTGGCCCCTGAGGACCGCCGCGACGACCAGCACCTGGTTGCGGTGTGGCCGGTCTGCCAGGACGAAGCCCTCGCCGAACTCTTTGCGCAGGGCCTCCCTCAGCTCGGCGACGTCGCCCTCGGCTGCGAGGAACGGCACGCCCTCCAGGTAGCGAGAGGACTCGACCTGGGCGAGCATCGGCGCCAGGTCGCGCATGAGGGGCAAGTACGTTCGGATCAGCTCGAGCTCGTCGCGAAGCTCGCCACGCTCGGCGACCAGGCGGTCGATCTGCTCGCCCGCTTCCTTGACGTCGGCCTCGGCGGTCTGCGCGTCCACGACGGCGGGACCGCGGGCGACGTGCCCGGCACCGAGCCCGAGCACATCGAGGAGGGCCGTGGTGCGCGAGAGCACGCGCTCCCAGGCCTCACGCTCCTTGAGCTCGGCGCCGCGCAGCTTCAGGCCACGCAGCTCGGCGTCCTCCTCGTTAGGAGACAGCCTGACCACCTGCATGACCCCCAGGCCTTGCAGGGCCGTCAGCACGTCCTTGGCGACGGAGCGGCGACCGACGACGGTCACCTGGTCCATCCTGGCGATCACGGCAGGATCTTCTCCATGACCGTGGCAGCCGCGGCCTCACGGTTGGCCGACACCTTGGCCGCCAGCGTCTCGGCGGCCTCCTTGGCGGAGGTGAGGATCGTCTGCTTGACGGACTCCTCTTCCTTGCGGCCGGCCTCGGCCTCGGACTGCGCCAAGGCCTCGGCCCTGGCCCGGGCCGCCTCGAGCGTGGCTGCCGCCTCCTCGTTCGCCTTGTCGACGGACGCCTTGGCCTTGGCGCGGGCCTCGTCGACCTTCGTGACTAGCTTCTTCTCCTGGGCCAAGAGCTCTTGCAGCAAGCGTTCACCTTGTGCTTCCAAGCGGCCCTCCCTCCTACTGCGCTCCCCGGCTACACGCTTCATGGCCGGGCGGCGCAGATGGCGATCCTGTGTGCGACGGGCATAAAAAAGAGCGTTCATTGCGTGGTGAACGCCCCAGACGCTTTTCCGAACAAAGATAGCAAGGGCCGCTGTTAAGTGTCAACGAGACTTTTGTCCCTACACATCCGCCCATGGGCGTGCTTGGCGGGCGGAACGCGGACCAGGCGACCATGCCGCCGGGTGCGCTGCCCAACAAGGCGTTCGCGTGCCCGAGCAGGCCTCACCGTCGCCTCTGCCACGGCACATGTCTGACCCGCGAGCGCCTCTCCGCCTCGCGCGCGGCCAGCACGCCTTGGATCTCCTTGAGCTCGGCGTAGAGACCCGCCAGCTCGTCCGGCCCCCGCGCCGTGCCGTCCTCCAGCACCCGCGCGATCTCGTCACGACGCCGCATCAGGCGTGCCTTGGTGTCCTCCTTGCGTCCCTCGAGTCGCAGCTCCCGAAGCCTGGAGAGCGCGCGGGAGAGCTGGAGGTCGAGGTCGAAGCGCTCGTCATCGTCCTCGCCTCTCAGGAGACGCTCGAGCACCAGCGCCCCTTCGGGCCTGGCTGTCACCTCGGCGAGCACGGCCTCGTGGTCACCGCCGTGGCGCGACATCGCGGCGGAGAGGTGCGCGAGCGGCGAGTCATCGCCGGCCTCCAACTCAGGCAGCACGGCCTTGACCTCTGAGAGGCGCTCCGTCATGAAGCGCGGCTCGAGCAGAACGAGCGCCACGACCTCGGCCTCGACCCTGCGCACGCCCTCCAGCTCGACTCGCTGCTGGCGCATGCCCCTGACCTCCGCCTGGCTCACGCGCCGCCGCTCGCGGGAGGCCAGCCACTCGTCGAGGCGGCGCTGGTCCATGCCGAGCCTGTCCACCACGAGCCTCCGCATCTCGTCCGAGACGGGATCGAAGACCGTGCGGGGGCGCAGCACGTCCTGCAGCTCCTCGAGGATCGCGGCCTGACCGTCCAACGTGGCGGCGTCATGCCTAGCGAGCACCCGTTCGAACCGGAACGCCACCTCGGAGGCTCCTCGTGCCAGCGCCGCCTTGAACTCGTCCAGATGCCCGCCAAGGACCGCCTCGGCTGGGTCCTTGCCGCCGGGCACCGAGACCGCTCGCACCGCCAGCTTGCGCCCCACCGCCTGGTCGAGGCCGGAGAGGATCGCCCTCTGGCCGGCCTCGTCAGCGTCGAACGCTAGATAGACCGTTCTGGCATCAAGTCGCTCGAGCGCGTCGGCCTGCTCGGCCGTCAACGTCGCTCCCAGCGCGGCGACGGCGTTCGTGACCCCTACCTGATGTAGTGCCATGACGTCCGTGTAGCCCTCGACCACCACGACCTCGCGCGTCTCGCGGACCTTGGTGCGGGCCATGTCGAGGCCGTACAGGAGCTCGGACTTGCGGAACACCTCGGACTCGGGGCTGTTCATGTACTTCGGCGTTCCGTCCCCGAAGACGCGGCCGGAGAACCCAACGACCCGCCCGAGCGAGTCCTTGATCGGGAACATGATGCGGTCCCTGAACCTGTCGTAGCGCCGGCCCCGCTCGTTCTCGATGACCAGCCCGAGGGAGACCAGGTCTGCCTCCGCCGTGCCCTTCGTGAGCATGTGCTTGAGGAGGCCGTCCCACCCGTCAGGGGCGTAGCCCACCTCGAAGGCGTCCAGGGTCTCCCGCGAGAGCCCCCTGCCCGTCAGGTAGTCGGTCGCCTTTGGACCGAGCTGGGACCGGAAGAAGGCGCTCGCGCGCTTGTTGACGTCGAGGAGGTCGCGGCGCTTGCCTGCCTCGGGTGACGGGGGCGTGACCTCGATGCCCACCCGGGCGCCCATCTGCCTGAGGGCCTCGGCGAACGGCACCGACTGCGTCTGCATGACGAAGTCGAAGACGTCGCCCTTGGCGTGGCAGCCGAAGCAGTAGAAGAAGCCGCGGTCGACGTGCACGTGGAACGACGGCGTCTTCTCGTTGTGGAACGGGCACAGCCCCTTCAGGCGGCCGCGACCGGCCGGCTTGAGGCTGACGACCTCCCCGATCACCTCGGCGATGGGTAGCCGCTCCCTTATCCGCTCCTTGGCGTCCGAGCTCACGCTAACGACCTCTCACTCGCGTGCCGGTGGCCCCACATCGGGCCTAGGCACCCGCATCGGCCGGGAACAACGGCAGGTGGCCCACCGCGATCACGTCGTCCCTGGCCTCACCCTCCGTGAACACGACGAGCGTCGCGACGACCTCGGCCCCGACTCCCTTCAGCATCTCCTTGAGGCCGTCCAGCGTGCCTCCGGTCGAGACGACGTCGTCGACGATGGCGACCCTCTTCCCCTTCAGGCGCTCCGCGTCCGCGCCGTCAAGCACCAGCAGTTGCGGCTTGCCCGTCGTGATGCTCAAGACCTCGCGCGACACGGCGCCGACCATGTACGGCTTGACCGTCTTGCGAGCCACGACGTACGGCAGGCCACTCCTCACGCTCAGCGCGTGCGTCAACGGCACGGCCTTGACCTCCGGCGTGACCAGCACCTCGACTTCCGCGGGCAACAGCGTCATGAGCTCGTCGGCCGCTGCCTCGGTCAGCTCGGTGTCGCCGAGCAGGTTGAGCAGCGCGACCGACACCTTCCCAACGTTCACGACCTGCAGCTCACGGCTCACGCCACCCACCGTGATCACATGCTTGGACACCAGCTCCACATCCTCCTGCTCGCCCAGGTCACGACCGGCGCCGGGCGGACGAACATGCAGGATATCGCGCCTCGGGGCGCCGGTAGGCCCGTGATACGCTCGGCGTCGTGGAGGACGTTCGTCTGCGCCCTGCCACCCTGGCGGAGTACGTCGGCCAGACGCGCCTCAAGAAGAAGCTGGCCGTCTACCTCGAAGCGGCGCGCGACCGAGGCGAGGCCCTGGACCACCTGCTTCTGTACGGCCCGCCCGGGCTCGGCAAGACCACCCTCGCGCACATCGTCGCGCACGAGATGGGCGTTGGCATACGCGTGACGTCTGGCCCGGCCATCGAGAAACCAGGCGACCTCGCCGCCATCCTCACGAACTCGCTGGAGGACGGCGACGTCCTGTTCATAGACGAGATCCATCGCCTCGGCCGCGTCGCCGAGGAGCACCTCTACCCGGCGATGGAGGAGTTCAAGATCGACATCGTGCTGGGCCAAGGGCCAGCCGCGCGCTCCATCCGTCTCGACCTCCCGCGCTTCACGCTGGTTGGCGCGACCACGAGGCCGGGCCTCATCACGGGCCCGCTACGCAGCCGCTTCGGGATCATCGAGCACCTCGAGTACTACACCGGGGAGGAGCTGGCCGACGGTGTGCGCCGCGACGCCGCCATGTTCGGCTTCGACCTCGATGACGCCGCTGCCCTCGAGATCGGCCGGCGCTCGCGTGGCACCATGCGCATCGCCAAGCGGCTCCTGCGCAGGGTGCGCGACTACGCCCAGGTGGCAGGCGACGACCGCATCACGCTGGTCAGGGCGCGCAAGGCGCTCGAATCGCTCGGCATCGACGACGCCGGGCTCGACCGTCGCGACCGCGCCATCCTGGACGCCATCGTCGGCAAGTTCGTGGGCGGCCCGGTAGGCCTTGACACGCTCGCAACCGCCGTGGGCGAGGACCGGACGACGCTCGAGGAGGTCTACGAGCCCTTCCTCATCCAACGCGGCCTGCTCAAGCGCACCTCTCGAGGACGCATGGCCACCGAGGAGGCGTACCGCCACCTGGGGCTGCCAATCCCCGCCGGATCCGAGCCGCTGTTCGAGGCGGGCACAGGGTGAACCGCTGGACCGCTGCTAGCGTCGGGCCCGAGGGCCGGCATCCAGGGGGCGCGCCGGCATGATCGAGGGCAGCCTCCGCAACGTCCCGCTGACCGACATCTTCCAGGTGATCGCTACCGGCCAGAAGTCGGGAGTGCTGACCGTGCAGCGGGGGTCGGCGCGCGCGCGCATCTACTTCGACCAGGGGCACATCGGCTACGCGCATGTGTCACCTGGCGTTCACCTCGGCGAGATCCTGGTTCGGATGGACCTGCTCACGGCCCACGAGGTGCAGGAGCTGCTCAGACGCCAACACTCCGAGAACCCAGGCACCCAGCTCGGCGAGATGGCAGTTCGGCTCGGGCTGCTGAAACAGGAAGACCTTCACCAGGCCATCGACAGGCAGGTGCTCGAGGTCATAGCCGACCTCCTGACCTGGTCAGAGGGGCGGTTCTTCTTCACCGACAGGCCCGTCGACGCGAGCCATCAGCCGCTCGAGCACTCGGTCGACTCCATGAACCTGCTCATCCGGCTGGCGGCGCGGCAGGCAGAGTACGAGGGGATGGACGTGACACCCGACGCAGTGTTCGTGCGCAGCGGCGATCCCACCCTCGTAGACATGCCAGTGGGTGGCTGGGAGCTGCTCGCCTCTGTCGACGGCCGCCGCTCGGCCCGCACGATCGCCGCCGAGCTAGACCTGACCGAGCGGCACGTCTACTACCTGCTGCACCAGCTCGCGACGTTGGGCGTGATCGAGCGCAGCCCGGTCGCGGCGGACGACCCGCTGGTGCTGGTCGTCTCCCCCAACTCGGCTCTTCAGCGCCTCATCAGGCTCGGCCTGCAGCGCGGCGGCTTCACCGCCGTCGCCGCCTACCGCTACGAGGACACCGAGCAGGCTCTCGACGAGCATCACCCGAGCGCGCTCGTGGTGGACGACGACAGCCACGGCTCGGCCTGGGAGGTCGTGCGCGAGCTGAGGAAAAGGCCGACGCACGCCCACGTCCCCGTGCTCGTGCTCGTCGACGAGCTGCCGAAGGCAGGGCTGTTCAGACGATTGCCGCGCGCCGAGACCCTCACCAAACCGTTCCACGAGCTCAGGTTGCAGGAGCTGGTGAGCCGGCTCGTCGGCCGCAAGGCCACCTGAGACCCGGGCCACCAACCTTAGCGGGTCGCGACTTCGCGTCGTAGACGCCGACCGTGAAGACGTGAAGTTTGCCACTCACGCGAGGTCGCTGCTATCATCGGGGCGCCAAACCTCCGTCCACGAGTCGGCGGCCAAGCCAAGCCGCCTACATCTAACGGTGCCAGACCACCGCTAGCTCGGGAGAAGGGCGGAAGTGCATCCTGACCTTGGCACGGTCCGGCCGCGGGAGCGGCCCGTTCC
>CAZFAQ010000059.1:0-7164 GCA_964517055.1 uncultured bacterium
AGCGTCTCGGTGTCGGACGGGAACACGAACACGTCGGCGCTGGCGTAGGCGGCGGCCAGCTCGGCGCCCTCCATGTAGCCGGTGAACACCGTGCGCGTGCCGGCGAACCGGCGCTTGAGCTCCTCCTCGGCTGGGCCCGAGCCGACCAGCGCCAGGCGGACGCCCGGGACCTGGGTCACCGGCGCGTAGAGCCAGTCGATGCGCTTCTCGTACGAGAGGCGGCCGACGCAGACCATCAGCTTGTCGTCGGGATGACCGGCTGTCAGGCGCTCGCGCATTGCGCGCGTCCTGCGCTCCGGCCTGAAGAGGTCGGTGTCGACGGCCTTGGGCCACAGGCGCACCCGCTCGATCCCGAGACCGCGCGCCGATGACATCATCGGGCGGCTGGTCACGAGGTTGACGTGGGCCTGGTTGTGGACGTCGCGCAGGAACCTAGTGCCGGGCCGGACGAGGAAGGGCAACCGCAGGTGCCTGGCGTACTGCGTCAGGTCGGTGTGGTACGAGGCCAGCAGCGGCAGGTTGCGCTGCTTGGCCAGGGTCGTGCCCCACAGGCCAAGCACGACCGGGTTCACGACGTGGACGATGTCCGGCTCGAAGCGGTCGAGCTCCCGGCCCAGGCGTGGCCTCGGCAGGCCTAGGAACAGCTCGGGGTACCAGGGGCGGAAGGACAGCGCGGGCACCCTGACAACTCGGTGCCCGGCGTAGTCCTCAGGAGGGTCGTGCGGCGCGAAGATGATCGCCTCGTGCCCGAGCAGGGCCATCTGCTCGAGCGTCCTGACGAGGCGCGTGACGATCCCGTCGATCTTCGGAAGGAACGTCTCGGTGAAGAAGGCTACGCGCACGGCGGCCCCGCTATCGGCACGTCGCGGTCATGTGAGCCCTTGGCTGCGGCTGGCTCAGGCCGCGTTCACGGGCTCCCGGCGCTCGGCGAGCTTCGGGTCGCCTGGCTTCTGGTCGCGCGTCCAGGTGCTGGTGCACGGGACCTTGCTCAGGTCGGCGCGGTCTGCGTAGCGCTTGGCGATGTCTGTCACCTCGGAGAGGAGCCCGTCTTCAAGCGTGGTGGGGTTGAGGCCCATGCTGAGGAAGGAGTCGTTGCGGACGTGGAGTTCGTTCTCGGCGTCCTCCTTGCGGGGGTTGGGGACGTAGGCGATCTCGGTGCCGGTGAGGCGGCTGACGATCTTGGCGAGGTCGCGGACGCGGTGGGTCTCGGTCATCTGGTTGATGATGCGCACCCGTTCGCCTGGTGCTGGCGGGTTCTCGAGGGCCAGCTGGACGCAGCGGACGGTGTCGCGGATGTGGATGAAGGCGCGGGTCTGCCCGCCGGTGCCGTGGACCGTGAGCGGGAAGCCGACGGCGGCTTGCATCAGGAAGCGGTTGAGGACGGTGCCGTAGTCGCCGTCGTAGTCGAAGCGGTTGACGAGGCGCTCGTCCGAGCTGGTCTCTGGGGTGTTGGTGCCCCAGACGATGCCTTGGTGGAGGTCGGTGGTGCGGACGCGGTCGTTCTTCGCGTAGTAGGCGAAGAGCAGCTGGTCGAGCGTCTTGGTCATGTGGTAGATGCTGCCTGGGTTGGTGGGGTAAAGGATCTGCTGCTCGACCTCCTGGCCGTCGTCGGTCTTGACGGTGACGTCCAGGTAACCTTCCGGGATCTTCATGCCGGCCGTGCCGTAGCCGTACACGCCCATGGTGCCGAGGTGGGCGATGTGGGTGTCGACGCCCGACTCGACGACTGCTGCGAGGAGGTTGTGCGTGGCGTTGACGTTGTTGTCGACCGTGTAGCGCTTGTGCCTGCTGCTCTTCATCGAGTACGGGGCGGCGCGCTGCTCTGCGAAGTGAACGATGGCGTCCGGGCGCTCCTCGCGTATGAGAGACAGGAGCCGGTGGTAGTTGTGCGCGATGTCGAGGAGCTGGAAGCGGATCTTCTTGCCCGTCTGCTCCTCCCAGGCCCGCAGGCGCTCACCCATGGGGCGGATGGGGGTGAGGCTGCCAGCCTCCAGCTCGTTGTCGATGTTGCGACGGGAGAGGTTGTCGAGGATCACGACGTCGTGTCCGAGGTTGCTCAGGTGCAGGCTGGTCGGCCAGCCGCAGAACCCGTCACCGCCGAGTACGAAGACCTTCATGTTCGCCTCCATGCGTTAGTTGTCAGCGCTCACCGCGGCCGTCACGAGGCCACGTGGCGCGGCCCTACTCCGGGCGCGCCGACAGCGCGCGCAGCAACAGGCGCCAGCGGCGTCTGACGATGCTGCGCCTGTAGCCTACCGCGCCCGCCCGCCAGTCCATCGGTCTCACCCATGACCAGAACACGGCCGTGGCGATCAGCCATGGGTGGAGGAGGGCCCACACGAGGGCGGTGCCTCCTCCCAGGTACGGCCGCCCGAGCTGCCTTGCGCCTATGGTCATGCCGACCACCATGGCCGTGGTCTGGGCCGCGTAGCAGCCGAGCACGACCGGCCAGAGCGGGCCCGATAGCGGGGCCGAGAACGGCGCCGCGAGCAGCAGAGCGCAGAGCCAGATGCTCTCGAACCCGAGCACGCACAGCCCGGCGATGAACGCCGGCCGGTAGTGAACGACGTGGCGGTACCGCGACACCCAGCGGCTGCGTTGCCTGACGAAGCGCAGGGGAGAGCCAGCGGTGGCCGTCACCACCCTCGCCTCTTCCGACGCGGTGAACGTGACGCTGGCACCTGGCAGGGCGGCCAGGCGCTGAGCCAGCAGGTCCTCGTCGCCGGAAGGTGCCCTGGCCGAGGCGCCGAAGCCGCCGGCGGCGTCCAGGGCGCTGCGCAGGTAGGCCTGGTTGTTCGCCGACGACGCGTACGCGTGGCCGTGCCTGAGCATTGAGCGCGACACGAGCATCAGTGAGAACCAGTCGGCAGCCTCGATCAGCCGCCACCATGGCGCGCCGCGCCGCTGCTCGTCGGGCGACAGCGTCTCGACGTACCCGCACACCATGACGATGCCGGGCGTCATCGCGCTCAGGAGCGCCCTCACCCAACCGGGCCCTGGCGCGCAGTCGGCGTCGGTCGTGACGATGACCTCCCCGGACGATGCGGTGATACCGGCCTTGACGGCGTTGACCTTGGGCGCGTAGCGGCGGCTGGGCTCGGTCACCCTGACGAGCCGGAAGCGCGGGTCGCGAGCCGCGAAGCGCTCGATCACTGCCGCCGTGCCGTCAGTAGACCTGTCGTCGACGACCACGAACTCGAGCTCGCCTTCGTGCTCGAGCCGGCTCAGGCTCTCGAGCGCCCTGGGCAGGCGATGGGCTTCGTCGTGTGCCGGAAGGACCACCGAGACCTTCGGGTGAGGGGAACTGAGGCGCCATCTGCCCGCGCCACCTTGCCCCGGCCGCACGTCCGGCAGGAACATGCCCCTTATCACCCATGCCTGGGCCGCTATCAGCGGCACGGCCAGCGCTACCAGGATGACTGCCAGTAGTTGGGCCAAGGTGACAACCTGCGACGACAACGCGGTCGCGGCGAGTCTATCAGAGCCCAGGAGGCCGCGGTACGCTCGCGTTGGCTTGGCTGACGACGCCCACGCGAGCTTCCACGCTCTGCTCACCCAGCTCCCCGGCTACGAGGACCAGGTCGCGTCGTACCACTTCTTCCCGCCGCGGCGGGGGCGGCGCGTAGCCGACTACGCTGGGCCATACGGGGACGAGCTCAGGAGGCTCGGAGTAGAGCCGCACGCTCACCAGGCTGCGGCGCTCGGCGCGCTGGGCTTAGGTGAGGACGTCGTCGTGGCGACGGCCACGGCCTCCGGGAAGTCCTTGGTGTTCCAGGTGCCTCTGGCGGCCGCCGTGTCCAAGGGCGGCACCGGCATCGTCCTGTACCCGACGAAAGCGCTGGCTCACGACCAGCTCGGTCGCTTACGCGAGCTGTACGCCGGGCTCCGCGGTCCCGGCGACCCCGACCCCGAGGAAGCCATCGCCACCTACGACGGTGACACCGCCAGCGACAGGCGCGTTGCCGTGCGCGACAGCGTCCGCTGCGTCCTCACGAACCCCGACATGCTGCACTACGGGATATTGCCGTACCACGAGCGCTGGGCGGCCTTCCTTGGCTCGCTCGAGCTGATCGTATTGGACGAGCTGCACGCCTACCGCGGCGTGCTTGGCACGCACGTCGCCAACGTCGTGATGCGCCTGCTGCGAGTCGCGGCCCACTACGGCGCCGACCCTCGCGTCGTATGCGCCTCGGCGACGATAGGCAACCCGGGCGAGCACGCCACGCGCCTGACCGGACGCTCGTTCACGGTGATCGACGAAGACGAGGCGCCGGCGGGCGCCAAGGAGCTCCTGATCTGGCGGCCGCCAGCCACCGGCGACGGGAGGCGACGCAGCGCCAACTCGGAGGCGGCCGGTCTGGCGGCCGAGTTCGCCAGGCGCGGCGTCAAGAGCATCTTCTTCTGCAACTCACGCAAGGGCGCCGAGCTCATCAGGCGCTACGCGGTCCAACAGCTCCCGCCCGAGCTGGAGCCGAGCGTCAGGTCGTACCGCGCCGGTTACACGCCTGAGGACAGGCGTGAGCTGGAAGCCGGCTTCAGGGAGGGCGCCATCACGGTCATGACGGCGACCAGCGCGCTGGAGCTGGGGATGGACGTGGGCGGCGTCGACGCGGTCGTCATGGTCGGCTACCCCGGCTCGAAGATGGCGCTGTGGCAGCGCGCCGGCAGGGCCGGCCGCGGTGGTGGGCGGTCGCTCGCACTACTCATCCCGGGGGCCGATCCCCTGGACGAGTACTACCTGACCCACCCGGACAGGCTCGTCGAGGGCAGGGTGGAGAGCGCGATAGCCGACCCTCACAACCGGGTCGTTCACCCGCTCCACGTGGCGTGCGCCGCCGCCGAGCACCCGGTGAGGCCAGGCGAGGCGATGCTGGCTCCATGGTTGGAACCGAGTGACGTGCCGGGAGTTCACGAGACGCCTACGGGATGGGTGCACAGGGGCCGCTACCCGCACAGGCGCGTCAGCCTGCGGGGCACGGGAGGCAAGCTGGTGCGCCTCAAGGACGGCGCTGGCAAGACGCTGGGCGTGAGCGACCTCGGCGCCGCGCTGCGCGACCTGCACCCTGGGGCTGTCTACCTGCATCAGGGCGAGACGTACCTGGTGGCCAGCCTCGACCTGGAGAGCGGCATCGCGCGGCTCCTGCCGCACATCGAGGACTACTACACGCAGCCCCGCTCCGAGACCGACGTCGACGTGCTGCGGGTCGTGGCGCGTGGCCCAGGCAGCCGGCCCGAGACCGGTGCGGTGGTCGACTGGCTCCCGCCCGGCGTGGGCCTCGGCGACGTGACGGTCACGCACAGGGTCACCAGCTACGTCCGCAAGCGCTACTTCTCGGAGGCCGTGCTCGAGGAGCGCCCGCTCGACCTGCCCGAGACCAGCTACCAGACCCAGGCCGTGTGGTTCGACGCCGAGCACCTCGAAGGCGCGCCCGGCGCCGCCGAAATGCCGGCGGCTCTGCACGCTCTAGAGCACACGTTGATCCAGCTCCTGCCGGCCTTCGTGCTCTGTGAGCGCGCCGACGTTGGCGGCGTCTCGTACCCCATGTACCCCTCAACAGGAGGCCCTGTCGTCTTCGTGTACGACGGCTACCCGGGCGGAGTCGGCTACGCCTGGGCCGGCGCGCACGTGTTCGGTGAGTGGCTCACCGCCGCACGCGACCTGCTCGTGGCATGTGACTGCGAGGGAGGCTGCCCGCGCTGCGTGCTGTCTCCCAAGTGCGGGAACGGCAACCAGTACCTCGACAAGGCGGCCGCGCGGGTCCTCGGAGACGCCCTTCTGAAGCGGCAGTCCACCGGCTCCGAGCGGCTCACCGCCTAGAGGACCGTGCTAGGCTCCCCGGTCGTGCGCGTAGGCTTCGTCACCCAGCTCATGTGGGACCGCTACGGCCAGTTCTGGAGCGAGCTTGTGGCGGGAGCCGGCGCCGATGTCGTCTTGCCCGACCCTGCTGCGGTCAGGGAGGCCTGGCAAGAGCTACCGGTGGATGCGGCTCCCACCGCGGCGTTCCGCCTGGCGCTCGCGCAGGCGCACAGCCTGTCCGACTCCGACCTGCTGTTGCTCCCGAGCCTGAACCCGGAAGGCACGAGCGAACGCGGCGGCGGTAGCGACCGTTGGATCGCCGACCTGCCTGGGGCGCTCGTCGACGCACTGCCATCCGGAGCACGCAGCTTCGCTGCCGCCACGTACCCAGACGAGGGCGTGGAGACCGCCGCTGTCGGGCTCCTCACCGACCTGGTTCGCGGCGCCGCCGAGGTTGGGCGCGTGTGGGCGCGCTTCCGGGCGCGGGCCGAGGCCCAGGCGAAGGGCGCCACCGCCGTCCGCGCGCGCGCCGGTGCCGACCGTTCGGCTGCCAGGGCGCTGGCGCACGGCGACGCGGTCGTGTGGCTGGCCCAGCCGTGGGTCATGACGACCGAGGTGGCGGCTGCTCTCGGGGCGAGGGACGACCGGACCTTGACGCAGCTTGCGGTCGACGCGGCCAGGGCTCGCGAGGAGGGTTGGCGCTTCGACCCGAAGCTGCTGCACACGGACGCCGAGGTGATAGGCGCCGCGCGCTTGCTCTCACGTAGGGCAGGCGTCGGGGAGGTGCGCATGCTGGTCGATGAGGGCGCCAGCAGCGACGCCTGGCTCGCTCGGCGCGTCGCGCAGGTCACGAGGCGGCCATTCGAGGCCGTTCCATGGCGAACGGCCCTCGGCACCGACGACGCGTTCGCCGCGTTGCACGACATCCCGTTAGACTGAGCCGCGTGCACGTCCTGGTGACGGTGCTCGGTCTCGTGACCGCGGCCGTTAACGTCTTCGGCGCCTGGGCCGTGAGCCGGCGCCGGCCGCTCGTGTCTCGTCTCTTCATGCTGGCGGCGGCTGTCATGACCGTCGCCTCGGTCGCCTACGCGTTCTCGTTCACGGGGGCCTTCTGGATCCTGGCGTCTGGGGCCCTCTTGACGTTCGTAGCGTCGTTCCTCAACGCGCGCCTGGTGCTCGGCGAGGTCAGGTGGCAGAACCACCTGGCCCGCGGACTGGCGCTGGCCGGGCTCGTGGCGCTGGCCTGGTGGGCGTTGCCCTACGGGTAGGTACGGGGAGTTTCCTACTCGGTCCCCTCGGGGTCCGAGTCTGATGGTCCCTACGAGCTCCGCTCGGGCGCCCACGCCTGACGGCGTGGCCGCCGGGAG
>CAZFAQ010000059.1:7264-12420 GCA_964517055.1 uncultured bacterium
TTCTAGAACGCGTTGATGCCCGTGATGTGCCGCCCCAGCACCAGCGTGTGCACGGTGTCCGTGCCCTCGTACGTCGCCACCGTCTCTAGGTTGAGCATGTGGCGTATGGCCGCGTACTCGGTTGTGATGCCGTTGCCACCGAGCATGTCGCGGGCGGCACGTGCCACGTTCAGGGCAGAACGGCAGTTGTCGCGCTTCGCGAGCGACACGCGCGTCGGGTGGTCCTGGCCCTCCTCCTTGAGCCTGCCGAGGCGGTAGGCGAGGAGGCTGCCCTTCGTGATCTCGGCGAGCATGTCGGCGAGCTGGGACTGCACGATCTGCTTGCTGGCGAGCGGGTCGCCGAAGACCATGCGGTCTGAGGTGTAGGCGGCTGCCTCGTCGAAGCAGGCCTGCGCCGCCCCTAGCACGCCGAACGCGATCCCGAAGCGCGCCTGGTTGAGGCACGAGAGCGGGCCGCGTAGGCCGGCGACGTCGAGCCGGTTGGCGGCAGGCACGACGACCTCGTCGAGGTAGAGCTCGGAGGTGACGGAAGCGCGCATGCTGGCCTTGGTCTTGATGTCGACCGCGGTGAAGCCCTCGCGGTCGGTCTCGACCACGAAGCCCAGGATCTCGCCGCTCTCCTCGTCCTTGGCCCACACGATCGCGACGTGAGCGCGCGTGCCTGACGTGATCCAGCGCTTGACTCCGGTGATGACGTACTCGTCCCCCACGCGCCGGCAGCGGGTCCGCATGGAGCCTGGGTCGGAGCCGGCGTCTGGCTCGGTCAGCCCGAAGCAGCCGATGGCCTCGCCCGACGCCAGGCGCGGCAGCCACTCGTCCTTGAGGGCGTCTGACGCCCAGCGGTGGATCGGGTACATGACCAAGCTCGACTGCACGCTGACGAACGACCGCATACCGGAGTCGACGTACTCGACCTCGCGGCACACCAGGCCGTACGCGCTGTAGCTGGCCTCGGCGCCGCCGTAGCGCTCGGGCAGCGTGACCCCTAGCGCGCCGATCTCGCCGAAGCGTCGCGGCAGGTCCTCTGGGAAGACGCCTTCCAGCCACCAGTCGCCGACGTGTGACAGTAGCTCGGAGCGCACGTAGTCGCGGACCGAGTCGCGGATCATGCGCTCCTCTGACGTGTAGAGCGCGTCTACGTCGTAGAAGTCCTTGATCGAAGGCGCGGCGGCGCCCGTCTTGGCGGTGGCGATGGTCATGACTGGCTCCCAGACAGGGCGCCAGTAGTCAGGCGTCCCCGAACAGCTTCTTGAGCGCGTCCTCCTTGGACGTGCGCTTGGCCGGATGATACCTATCGCCGTCCTGCGTTATGCGGCCTTCCGCCAGTAGGGACGAGAGGGCCGCCTCGATGGTATCGATGGCAAGCTCCTCGAAGTGACGCTCGTCGATGTGGCGCTGGACCTCGCGCAAGGAGGCGCCCTTGGCGCCGCTCGACTCGATCGCCTCGAGGACCCAGGCGTCAACCGTCATGCGACATGTTACGCCCGGCAGGGGCCCCAGCCGCGTGACCGAAAGCCTGTCAACGGGCGTCGCTCAACGCTTACTGAAGGGACTCACAGGGTCTAGGTAGCTAGCGGGAGACGGACCCCACGTGGCCCTTGTCATCCGACCTCGCGTAGATGGCGCGCTCTCCCGAGCTGACCTCGCCCCACGTGACGACATCCTCCATGCTCACGACGTTCACGGGGCACGCAGGCACGCATGCGTCGCAGCCTACGCACCGCTCCGGGTCCAGGATCAGCTCCCCGCCTCCTGCTTCCAGGTCTCGGCGCAGGGCGTCCGTCGGGCAAGCCTTGGTGCACAAGGGGCAGAGGATGCACCCGTCAGCCACCTTCGGCAGGCGGAAGGGCACCAGCGTCTCCGGGTCAGGGTCGGTGGCGCGTAGCGCTGTGACCATGCGGGTGTGCTCTGTCGGCAGGTCGACGAGGCCCGGCTCGGCCTCGGGCGCCGGCAATAGCCTCTCGACCTGGCCGAGGGCGTCCGCCGCGGCCTGGCCCGCCTCTCGCATGCCGCCCGTCAAGAGCGCCCTGCGGCTCAGTCGCCTGCCGGGATCGACCTGGTCGAGGCGCTCCGTCTTCCTGACCTCGACGTTCAGTGATCGCCCCAACGTCCGGGCCAGGCTCTCGGCCTTCGCCACCGTACGTTCGACCGCCATCGGCACCGTCTCGCCGCCGATGTTGCATGCCGAGCAGTCGCCCCGCGCCAAGGTGACGTTGCCGTCGCGGTTGGCCAGGTGCAGCATGTCCATCTCGGAGAGCTTGGCCAGGCACTGCACACCCTGCGCGCTGCCTGTCACCTTGGAGCATCTGGCGGGAGCGGCCGCCGCCAGGCTGACGCGCTGCTCGAGCGCGCCAGACGGGCAGGCCCTGACGCACAGCCCGCAGCCCGTGCAGTCGACGGGCTCGATCTCGATGCGTAGGCCGACTATGCGGACGGCGTCGTGCGGGCAGGCGTCGACGCACTCTCGGCAGGCGATGTTCGAGGCCCGCGTGACCACCAGGCAACGCTCTGGCTCGTACTTGGGCGTGGCATCGACGGCCTTGAAGACGAAGTTGAGGAGGTTATCCATGCCGGTCCCGCCCGTGGTTCGTTATCGCTGCGTGGCGAAGCCCGCCAGCTCGAGCCGCTGTTCGGACAGCGACTCGTGGTAGAGCGTCGCGCCCAAGTAGTCGTCGAAGGTCTCGAGGTCGACCTGCTGCTTCTGGTCGGAGAGCGCAACGGCCGGGTTTGGGTGCACCTCGATCATGATGCCGTCGGCCCCGACAGCCAGACCGGCCTTCGTGAGGGCCACGAGCAGGTCGCGTCGCCCACCGGAATGCGTCACGTCGACGACGACCGGCAGGTGCGACTCGAGCTTGGCCAGCGCCACGGCCGACACGTCGAGCGTGTTGCGCGTGTAGCGCTCGAAGGTCCTGATCCCCCTCTCGCAGAGGATCACCTGCTGGTTGCCCTCCGACATGAGGTACTCCGCGGCCATCAGCCACTCCTCGACAGTCGCCGAGAGCCCGCGTTTGAGCAGCACCGGCTTGCTGCTGCGACCGACGGCCCTGAGCAGGTGGAAGTTCTGCATGTTACGCGCGCCGACCTGCAAGAGGTCGACGTACTCCTCGAACATGCCGACGTCCTGGGCGCTGACGATCTCCGAGACGAACCCCAGGCCGTGGGCGTCGCAGGCCTCTCGCCCGATCGCCAGGCCCTCCTCGCCTAGGCCCTGGAAGCTGTACGGATCTGTGCGGGGCTTGTACGCGCCGCCACGGAACAGGCGCACACCGCGCCGGGCCACGTGCTCGGCCACCATGAACGTCTGCTCGCGCGACTCTATGGCGCACGGGCCGGCTATGAGCACCGGTGGCCGGCCGCTGCCGACCTCGACACCTGCGACCGTTACGACGGTGTCGTCAGGATGCTGGTCGCGCGACATCAGGTACTGCTGCTTCTCCTCGCGCTGCGAGAGCTGCATGCTTGCCTGGAAGACCTGCTTGAAGAGGCTCTTGACGGTGGCGTCGTCGAACGGCCCCTGGTTGGCGGCGACGAGCGCGTCGAGCATCTGCTGCTCACGGACGGGGTCGTACTGCGAGGCGCCGGCCGACGCCTGTAGCTGACCTACCTCGGCGGCCAGGGCCGCGCGCTCGGACAGGAGCTCCAGAAGGCGGAGGTTCAGGTCGTCAATACGTGCTCGAAGGCTCTGCACCGTCTCGGGCGGCATCCCTGATACTACGCTGGCTGAACCGGACGACGATGACGGTCAGCTCGAACAGCGCGATGAGCGGTATGGCGACGAGCGCCAGGTTGAACGGGTCGCCGGTCGGGGTGATGACCGCGGCCAGGGCCATGCCGCCGACGATCGCCCAGCGCCGGCTCTTGACCAGCGCGGCGTGGTTGATGAGGCCGATGCGCGCGAAGAGGAAGCCCAACACCGGCATCTCGAACATTAGCCCGAACATGCCCATCAGCATCAGGATGGTCGAGATGTAGCGGCCGATCGACAGCAGGCCAACGGCCTCGCTGCCCAAGAAGCCGAGCAGCACGGGGATCGTGAACGGCAACACGACGTAGTACGCGAACGCCGCGCCAGCCACGAACGCCAGCACGGCGAAGAGCACGAACGGCATGGCGTAGCGCCGCTCCTCCCGGTACAGGCCGGGCGCGATGAATCCCCAGACCTGACCGATGATCACGGGCGACGCGAGGACGACGCCGAAGAACGCGGCGATCTGCATCGAGACCGTGAAGGGCTCGAGCACGCTGAAGTAGTTCAGCGTCATCGCCGCAGGCAACGGCTCTTTGAGCCAGTCGAGTATCGCGAAGCGGAACACGAACGCAACGCTGGAGCCGATCACCCAGGCGATCAGCGCGATGAAGATCCGCTTGCGCAGCTCCTCGAAGTGCTCGATGAGCGTCACGTCTTATGCCGGCCTGTCAGCCTTGGTGGGGCTAGGCGCCCTCGCCGTTGCTGGCTTCGGCGGGCTTGGCCGGGGGTTGTGCCACGCTCTGTGATGCGCTCTGAGCGGTGGCCGCGGCGACCGGCGCGCCCTTGGCGGGCTCGTCGTCCTCCTCGACGTCCTTGCGCATGTCCCTGATGCCTTTACGGAACTCGCGCACGGACTGGCCAAGGCCCTTGGCCATGTCGGGCAGGCGCCGGGGACCGAAGATGAGCAGGACCAACACGAGGATGATCAGCAGCTCCATGATTCCGATGGACCCGATCTTGGGCATGTGAAGGCCTCCGTCCCGATGCTAGCAGGCCGTGGCCCGGCTTTGGGGCCGCGGTGAGCCCAAGGCCGCCACTGGTCGGGGCGCGCGGCCCCCTGCGAGAGGGCGTCGCGCCGGCTCCCACGCGTGCCCGCGTCGCGACCCTCCGATTCCGAGTAATCGCCGTCCTGGACGGCCTTGACTCTGTAAGGGCCGACATGCTAGCTTGGCTATTCGGGTTTGCGGCTCGGCTGCCACCCTAGCTCAATCGGTAGAGCATCCGACTTGTAATCGGAAGGTTGTCGGTTCGATTCCGATGGGTGGCTCCACGCAAGGCAGGTTCTGCAGAAGAAGGACGTAGTTCTCCGACCCGGAGGCAGCGTCCGCCGAGGCCAACGGCCTCGGCCCCGGCCAAGCGCGGAGCGTGGGTAGGTGCCCGAGTGGTTAAAGGGGACGGACTGTAA
>CAZFAQ010000060.1:0-1407 GCA_964517055.1 uncultured bacterium
TGGTGACCGCCGGGCACACCATGTTCAAAGTTATGAAATTCCAGCATCCCCTCCCGGAATTTCATGGTATGGTCCGTAAGGATGCGAGTAGCCCGCGGCCATCTACTGGAGCAAGTAGCCACGTCCTTGTCGACCGTTCCCGTCACAGTCCTAACCGGACCAAGGCAGTCGGGCAAGACGACACTCGCGCGCGAATTGCTTAGCCAAGACTCTCCCAACTACTTCGACCTCGAAGACCCGGTCAGCCTCGCTAGGCTTCAGGAACCAATGACGGCACTAGGTGAGCTGCAAGGTCTCGTGGTGATCGACGAGGTGCAGCGCCGGCCCGACCTCTTTCCCGTTCTACGCGTGCTGGTAGACAGGGAGGACTACTCCGCTCGCTTCCTCATCCTGGGCAGCGCGAGTGGCGACCTGCTGCGCCAGAGTTCCGAGAGCCTCGCCGGCCGCATCAGGCGCATAGAAGTCAGCGGCTTCGGCCTGACCGAGTTGGGCGCCGCCACAGCCCCACGGTTGTGGCTACGCGGCGGCCTCCCACGCTCGTATCTCGCGGACTCTGACGCCGCCAGCCTCGAATGGCGGCGCGACTTCATCCGAACGCTACTCGAGCGCGACTTCCCGCAATGGGGAGTCCAGGTGGCGGCGTCCGCGCTGCAACGCTTCTGGAGCAGCCTGGCCCATAGACACGCGCATCTCTGGAACGCCTCCGACCTCGCCAGGGTGCTAGGCGTCGATCCGACCACAACCCGCCGCTACTTGGACATCCTGACGGACGCGCTCGTGGTACGGCAACTACACCCCTGGCACGCGAACCTCGACAAGAGACAGGTCAAGTCCCCGAAGGTCTACGTGCGAGACAGTGGACTTCTACACCAACTGCTCGGCATCCCTGATGCCCGAAGCCTGCTGGGGCACACGAAGGTTGGGTCCTCGTGGGAAGGTTTCGTCATCGAGCAAGTGCTCGCTACCCAACGGCACGATGAGGCCTGGTTCTGGTCCGTGCACCAGGGACCGGAGATGGATCTGGTGCTGCGGATCGGCGACGAACTCTACGGCGTCGAGGTGAAGCGCGCCGACGCCCCGGCCATGACACAGTCACTGCGAACTGCAACTGCCGATCTGGAACTCAAACGAACCGTTGTGATCTACCCCGGCGATCGGCACTATCCGCTGAGCGATGCCGTGTCCGTCGTCCCTCTCACAAGTCTTGCCGAACGCGGCGATCTGTTCGCTGGTCCGCATTGAGAAGGTCGACCGTACCTCGGATCAGATACGCGACTCAGTCGTCCAGGTAAACGGTCCCCTCGATGATCTCGCCAGACTCGAGCTCGACGTAGTAATCCACCCACGGCTCGGGCGGAACGTGGGAGTCGAGCGAGCCGCCGGGCCACGGGCGCTCTCGGCAACGCC
>CAZFAQ010000060.1:1507-11262 GCA_964517055.1 uncultured bacterium
GTCGAAGTCGCTGACCACCAGTTCTGGGAACCGGCAGACGTGGTGGGAAGGTGCTATCGCATCCGTGCCCTTGAGCGGTTCGCAGAGTACTTCGGCCTGGCTCGGATCGAGTACGACGGAGCCACGCGGGTACTGGCCGACCTCAGGATCACGAGCCTGCCGCTGCTGACCGATGCCGTTAGATTTCGTTCTGCACGTCGGCGCAATACTTGATGGTCGACGGCCACGGCGACCCGAACACGTCACCGTAGTACGAGCCCCCGGTCGACGTTATCCGACCTTGAGAGGGTGCAGCCAGCGCACTCCAGGGAAACGACTGAAGTCCGCGTCAGTTGTGACCATCGTGCAGCCGTGCTCCACGGCTACGGCAGCGTGCTGGGCGTCGGCCATCAGCTTGCCGGTCGCGCCAGAGGCTACGCACAGACCCTGCCAGATCTTCACGTGGTTCGGTCCGGGCGAAACGATACGGGCGTTCGGACGAGCGATCAGCTCGTCAAGGAATTCGAACGCTGTCTCCTGTGACGTCGGTGGATCGAAGATCCTTCCGTTCGTGACGATGCGAGCGAAACCGACCAGAGCCAGCGTGGACAGCGCGTATGGCTCGTCACCAGTCGCAAGTGAAGTCAGCCAAGCCGCGTACCTACCGTGCTCCCCGATCGAGTCTTCGCGGTGCGCGTAGACCAGAACGTTGACGTCCGGGAGGAGCACTGGTCACGCCCCCCTGGACCAGCGCTCTTCATCCTCCGACGCCTCGATGGACCGTGGCCGGTCCAGATCGAACCCG
The DNA here is from genome assembly GCA_964517055.1 of uncultured bacterium. Classification (GTDB taxonomy): domain Bacteria; phylum Deinococcota; class Deinococci; order Deinococcales; family Trueperaceae; genus DASRWD01. The sequence continues at coordinate 2,292 of CAZFAQ010000060.1, forward strand.
GGCCGGACACCCCTTCCACCCACAGTGACGAGCCGAAACGGGCCGGCGGGCGAGGGCGCCTCGCGCTTGAGGTTGTCGTCAAGCACCTTGGCGATGTAGGCGCTAACGCTCAACCCGGAAGCAGAAGCCCGACGTTTGACGTCGGCTGCAAGACGATCGTCGAGCGAGATGGTGGTCCGCATGTGCGAAGCATAACACGTGTGCATACTTTCATACAGGTCTGGCTTCGAGCGCCAACGTGGACGCGATCGCTGTTAGCCAAGGCCTTAGGTGCCTTGAACCCGCTCGAAGCTCCGCCACCCATAAGCGACCTCGTGATACTCGGCCCCACCGATGGTGATCGCCTTCTCGCCGATGCGCTCGCCACCCATCCGCTGGTAGAACCGTTCAGCAGGGTTGCCGGCGAGGACCCACACGAGCATCGACTTGAACCCCTTCTGGCGCAGGAAGCTCGCTGCGAGCCGCATCAGCTCCCTTCCGACGCCGCCGCCCTGGTGCTCGGCGAGCAGGTAGATCGCGTACAGCTCCGCGTCGAAGTCCAGGTCCCCATCACGCTGCGGCCCGGCGCTGGCGAAGCCGACGATGCGTGAGTCACTGCCGGCGTCTGGCAGGCCCTCAGCGACGTAGAGGACCGTCTCCCCCGACGCGGCCGACCCTTCGAGCTGCCGGCGCCACTGCTCCGTGCGCGCGTCCACCGACAGTCCGGCGAGCAGGTCATCGGGTAGCAACCCTCGGTACGTAGTACGCCAAGAAGCGACGTGCACCTCGGCGATGGCGGGCGCGTCGGCCAATCTTGCTTCCCGGAACGTCACATGGACAGGTTAGCGAACGTGCCCGCATGGGCGCTCATGGCTGGCTGGCCTCAGCCACGTCGACCCACCTACCAGAAGCAGCACTCTCCAAGATCGCCTCGATGACCACCATGTTGGCGATGGAATCCTCGAGTGACCATGGGACCGGCTCGTCATCGACGATGGCCCTGGTGAGCGCCTCGGCCTGCAGCTGGTACTGGTCCGCGCGGAAGACCGTCTCGGTGGTCGTGGCGCGCCCGGTCTGGTGCCAGAGCTTGGCCGGGCCGTCCTGCGGCGGGTTGAAGGGGAGTTCGAGCTCGATGCGCCCGGTCGTGCCGATCACCTGGACGCTCTGGTACGCGCTCACCTGCGTGCCGCACGTGAACGTCGCGGTGCCGGTGGGAAACTCCATGATCGCCGAAGCCAACCGGTCCGTCCCGAACGAAGGATCGAACTCGACGGAGGCCACGACCTTCAACGGCTCGGCGCCGAAGAGCAGGCGCGCCAGCGAGATGCAGTAGCAGCCGAGGTCCATCAGCCCGCCGCCACCCATGTCCGGCTGGTTGCGGATGTTGCTCGGGTCGAGGATCGGGAACGAGAAGAACGACTGGATGGTCCGGAGTTCGCCGATGCCGCCATCGGCCACGATGGCCCGCGTCCGTTCCCACTGCGGATGGAAGCGGTACATGAAAGCTTCCATGACCTTCAGTTCCGGGTGCTGGGCAGCGGCCGAGGCGAGGCGGCGGCCCTCCTCGGAGGACAGACCGATCGGCTTCTCGACCAACACGTGCTTGCCAGCCTCGAGCGCTTTGGTCGCCCACGGCACGTGCATGTGGTTGGGCAGGGGGATGTAGACGACGTCCACGCTCGGATCGGCGAGCAGCTCCTCGTAGCTCCCGTACGACCTGGGGATACGCAGCCGTTTGGCAGCCGCCGCAGCCCGGTCAGCGTCGCGCGAAGCGATGGCCACGACATCGACCAGCGGGCTCTTCAGGATGCCGGGGACGACCTTGTAGACGGCGATCCACGCCGTGCTGAGGATCCCCCAACCAAGGTGTGTCACCGTCTCTGATGCCACGTCATCCGTGAGGATATGCCCACAAGCCCATCGAACGATATCCTCAAGGCCCCAACATCGCGGCCGGCACAACGGCGATCCCATCCGGCCGCCTGTACGCGTAGGGTCCGCTCGTGACCACAACTGCATCCAGGAGGTCCTCGCCGATCTCGCGTTGGAGCCATTTGAGGTGGACGAGGTCCTCATCGGACGGCACGCTGGCCAGTTTGACCTCGATCGCCGTCACACGGCTGTCGCTGCGTTCGACGATGATGTCGACCTCGTGATCACCGCGGCTGGTGCGGAGGAACGAGACGCGCGCGCCTGCGGCCTGTGCGTACACCCGCACGCTCTGCACGACGAGTGACTCGAACAGACGTCCGAGCTGCTGACCATCGCGCAGTGACCTTGGACCGCCTTCCCGACCGCGCAACAACGCCTCCTCCGATAGGCCGAGGAGTCGTACGGCTAGAGCCGGGTCCGCCAACTGGTGACTGGGCGACCGTCCCAACCGCCTAAGTGGCGTGTCCGTGGGCGCCCAGGCCGGCACCGGATCCAGGATCCATAGTTGAGCCAATACGGTACGGAAGGACTCGGTCGTGGATCGCGCCGGTTTCTCGGCTTCACCAGGCGTGGCCGCGTCGAGGATGCGGTTGTACGACGCGCTGGTCGAGGCAGCGGCCGCGTAGGCTCGGAGCCAAGCGAGAAGCGCGTCGGGCCTTCGCACCATCAGACCCTGATCAGGGAAGTCGTGCTGCACGATCCGCTGTAGGTACCCGTCGAGCAGAGCGTCACGTACGGCGGAGGACGCGGCCCTTATGGCGGGGAAGCCCGAGCTCACGATCTCCCTCACATACTGTTCTAGCCCAACGGCGGAAACCCCCGACACGGAGGGCTTAGAGCCACTCAAAAGGCTCCTCAGCGAGACATGCTCCTCGGACAGTTGCCTCTCGTACAGGCTCAAAGGGCGCATCCTGAGAGTGATGATGCGGCCTGCGCCGGAATGGGAAGGTTCGCCTAACGGGGTCGCGCTACCGCTGAGCAGATAGGCCGGAGCGCCGGGGCTTCGATCCACCTGCCTACGCACCACGTCCCATACCTGCGGTAACCGTTGCCATTCATCCAGTAGTACTGGTCCGGTCGCGGTGGTGATCAAAGACGGTTCGGCCGCCAGCAGCGTACGCACCGTTAGGTCATCGAGGTAGAAGGCCGTCGCCGAGCGACGGACCAACGTCTCGGTCTTCCCTACCGCCTTAGGGCCCTCGAGCGCGACCGCCGGGGCCGAAGGTAGCAAGCTGTCCAGCTCTACGTCGACGATGCGGGGCAGGTACGTCACCGTGCAACCCTACCATTCTTACGTGGTCTACGCTACCATTTATACGCCTCCTACCGTACCGAAACGCGTACCCTGCGCCGACGGTCACTCCAACGCCGCCTCCTCGACATGGACGAGCACCTCGGCAGTTGGCCCGCCTAACATGCCCGCCACCTCTGGCCGCCGCCACAGCTCCCGCAGCCGTTGCGCCATCTGCTCCGCCTCTTCGACCTCCCTGAACATCAGATCGATCGTCAGGTCGAGCTCGTCCTTCGCGGCTCGCATGATCCGGTACCGTCGCACCCCGGAACCGGGGCGGTCCAACGGGTCGGAGTCGAACGCCCGCTTCCACATGGCGTAGTCCTTCACGGTGTGACGCACTCTCACGACTGCCATGGCGTGCTCCTCGCGCGTTCGGACAGAGCATAGGGCAGAGCCGGAGGCCTGGCGTCTATAACTACAGGACCATGAGCGAACGGACCACACGTAAGGGCTCGCGAGAAAAGTCTCGGCAATACGAGATCCGCCTCAGGAGGCAGGGGCTCCGGCCCATCCAGATCTGGGTCCCGGACGTCAGATCGCCATCCTTCGTGGAAGAGGCTCGCAGGCAGTCGCTGGCCGTCGTCAGAAGCGATCACGCCGCTATTGATCAGGAGTTCATCGACGCAGTAAGCGTCTGGCACGATGCCGAGCCGGGGTAGATCTGGACCGTAGCTGGTGGTCCGGGCTACGCCTCGAAGCCGCGCCCAGGTCGTGGATCCGCGGAGTATGGATGCGGCACCCGTCAATAAGCCTACTGACCAAGGTCGAGGAACGGCACAGCGCCGCCTGGCACCATGGTGACGGGCAGAACTCCATCCCAGTTCTCGGCAGTGGTCAAGGCGATCAGTTCGGGGTTGTCGCGTAGAGCTTCGCCCTTGGCCCGGATGGCACTGGCTTCGGCGTCACCAGCAAGCCTTGTGGCCTCCGCCTGTGCCGTCGCCTGGGCCACGCGGGCGTCGGCATCGCCCTGTGCCTGTGTCACGACGATCTGAGCCTGGATTCGCTGTTGCTCGAGCTCCTGGCTGCGGCGCTCGACCTCGACCTCGGCCATCATGCGCGCCTCAACGGACTGCTCGTACGCACTACTGAAAGCGATGTCCTCGATCTGCACCGACTCGATCACCACCATCGGCTTGTCCACTACCGCGATGATGGCGTCGTAGATCTGACGGTTGAGCGAGCTGCGCTCCTGGATAGCTTCGACCGCGTTGAACTGGCCGAACACCGTACGCGCCAGTTCGTTCACGCGGCGGTCGATGAGACGAGAGACCAGGCCATCCTCGCTGCCGTACTGCGCGTACACCTCGTCGACGAGTTCGGGGACGAGACGGTAGGTCACCGACATACGTAGTTCGGCCAACTGTTGATCGCGCGAGTACGTCTCCATCCGCTCGTAGATCTTCGAGTTCGTCTGCGTGCGTACCATCACGACGCGGTCGATGAACGGGACCTTGAACCCCAGGCCGGGCTGTGCGATGGCGACGACCGCTCCGAGACGCAGGTGAACACCTCGGTAGCCCTGGTCGACGGTGAAGAAGGTGTTCAAGAGCAGCAGCGCCAGTACGGCCGCAACAACGCCGGCGAACACTAGGCGGCGGGAACCGCGGCTCCCTTGGAGCCTGTTACGGGCGGTCAGTACTTCGAATTCGTCCACTGGTTGATGGTACCGCGGCCGCGATCTTGACGGGGCACGCGGCTCCTCGAGCCGCTGCCGCGAAGCTCGAACCCGAGTACTCTTGACGAACATGGCACCAAGGGAGGGAAAGGCCGACCTCGTCCACCTGGTCCCTTGGGGCCAAGAGGACCTCCCCCTACTTGAGCGCCTCCTGGGCGACCCGAGGATGATGACCCACCTTGGCGGTCCGGAGAGCGCAGAGAAGCTGCGTTCCCGTCAGAAGGCATACGAGGCGATCGAGCGCCTGGCCGACTCGAGCACGAGCCGCACGCTCAAGGTCGTCGACACCGCGACCGGGCAGGGCGCCGGCTGGGTCGGCTACTGGGAGCTGACCATCGGCGACGAGCAGGTCTACGAGATCGGCTGGTCGGTGGTACCCGAGTTCCAAGGCCGTGGGTTCGCCACCCTGGCAGCGACGCAGGCCCTCGACATCCTGCGGCCGGCGGCTCGCCACCGCTACGCGCACGCAACACCTTCTGTCGAGAACGCCGCGTCGAACGCGATCTGCAGGAAGGTTGGCTTCGTGCTGCGCGGGGAGAGCGACGTCGAGTACCCGCCCGGTAGGGTGATGCGGGCCAACGACTGGTGGCTAGAGCTGTAGCGGCTTGGGCAACCCTAGCTCTCGGGTGACAACGCTAGTCGAAGAAAGGCGACGCTCGGTGTTGAGGGCGTCCCGCGCCCGGGTCTCCACCTTGTCCTTGGCCAGCAGCGCGACACGCGCCTCACGCCGCGCGTTTAGGCGCGGATTAAGCCTCCGTCCCAAAACTGAGGCATGACCAACATGCTCCGATCGAGGCGACCGAGGCTCCTCGCGCTGGCCGTCACGCTGAGTGCGGTCCTGACGGCCTGCGGAGGCTCGCCCAACCCCCCGCTACCGACAGGCGTCATCACCGTCACCGGCTCGGTTCAACTGCCGGCTGGCCACGGGATCGACCTCGGCGGCCTGTCCGTGAGCACGCCGCTGGGCGTCTACCCAGTAACGGCGACGGGCGAGTTCGAAGCTGACGTATACGACGGGGCGAACACCGAGATCGGGGCCGCGACGGCCGATGGCGACCTCCTGCTACTCGGCGTCACCAAGAAGGATGCCGTCGACCTCTCGCTCGCCGGCACGGCGGAGGCGTTGCTCTACTACCTCGTCGGCGGCATGTGGTTGCCAGCCGAGCACCAGGACACGGTCCGCGACCTACTGAGCGGCCTACCTGAGACCGACATGCTCGAGGCCGAGCTTAGGCGTCAGCTACTGGCCGGCGGCAACGGTCTCGCTGCGCCCGACGAGGCCACGCTCGACATGCTCGAGGCGGTGCACTCGTCCCTGCTAGGCGACTCGCAGGTACAGGCGCTACGTTCGACCTCAGGCTGGGCGGACGCTGCCTCCTCGAACCAGCCCGCAAGCAGCGCCACGCTTCACCCGGCCGTCGAGGGTGGGGGCAACATCATCATCGATCCAGCATCGACGGTCTTGGCAGGGGTCGAGGTCGTTCACAACCCCGCCGGCTCCGGCGTGGTCGCGCTGAACCACTTCAGGCGTCCAGCTGCCATCCTCGCTTACGAGACCGGTTGGGAAGACGCAGAGGGGGTCCTGACCGAGAACGACGTGCCTGTCCCAGTAGCCACCATCGACGTCCCAGCCACAGGACAGCTCGAGTTCTTCGAGGCCCTCCTCGACGTCGTCACCGGCGACTCACCTTGGGCGCCGGTCCAGAGTCCCCAGGTGAGCCTCCCGGACCACGAGGGCGCCAGCCGCACGCACTTCACCCTGGTGGCCGTCGGCCCCAGCGGCACTGACGCCACCTGGCCGATCATGGACGACGAGCGCTTCGACATCTTCCACGGCCACTGGGCGGACGTCGAGAACGACAAGGCCATCGAGCTGTTCCTGAACGAGCTCTTCCTGCCGCTCCTCGAGGTCTACGGCATCGGCAGCATCGCCAAGCTCGACGCCGGCAAGCTCGCCGACCTGCGCAGCCGCATGCGGCTCATACACGACGAGCACCTGGCGGGCCTCGGCATACTCCTCAAGAACCGTCAGAAAGGCCTCGTCGACGGCATGAAGTACGCCTTGGGCGAGATGGCCGAGAACGGCAACTTCCGCATGGACCTCATCGACATGGTCAGGGAGGCCCTGGCAGAGAGCGACTACAACAAGTTCGTGTTCGAGGGCGCAGAGAAGCGACTGAGCTCCCGCGCCAGCGCGTCGGCGATAGCCGCCGCCGTCGAGGCGCTGTTGGTGAGCGGCGACGTCGCCAAGATCATGCACGACCTAGCTAGTGCGCCCGCCGCCGTCTCCTGGTCTGTCATCACCTCGCCCGCCCTGTTCGTGCTGGTGCCAGACGAGGGCCGAGTGTCGCCGTCCATGTCGTCGCTGAGGCTGAGCGTCTTGCCAAAGGGAGAGAGCGAGGGCGTCTACCTCTATAGGTGGACGACCAATGGGAACCACGGTTCGCTGAGTGACCTGCTAGAGGACGGCATGGATCTCACCACCAGTGAACCCGAGATCTGGTACTTCCACGACGACCCCGCCCACATCCGTGACACCGACGTAGACACCGTGACGTTGGAGGTCTACGACGTCGCGGAGGGTTCGACCAGCGTTCCACCAGGTGCCCATCCCATCGCCAGGATGACCGCAACGGTCGTAGGGGACGACCGGGTGCTGGCAGAAGGGATGAGGGTCAGTTACGGCATGACAGAACCACCAGAGAACCGCCCTCCTACGGGAGGCCCCTACGAGTGCGTCGAGATGTACTACCACTTCCCACATCCGGGTTCGGCCGTCTTCGAGGTCGCCGTACGGGATGTGCATGCGGATAAGGTGCCCGCCAACACTAACGACGACTTCTATTACGGTTCCAGCAGTCACCGCTTCCGAGTCGACACGTCCGAGTACTTACCTACCTACCACGACGTATGCAAGTGGAGGTCGTGGGACGGCTCCCACGCTTCCAAACCGTCGCATCTATACGTGCTGCACGACGGAAACGGCCAGTTCGTGCTCCACCTCTTCACCATGACCAGGACCCCCTACTGGGTCGAACATGGCGTACCTTCCACCCACGAGGCGGTCGCCCTCTGGTACGAGTGGCTGGAGAACGCGACGATCACGATCAAACCCGTGCCCTAGTGGCGAGCACGCCTGCTCGACCCCGCGAACCGGGGTCGAGCAGGGCCAACTAGGCGGCCGAGTACCCTGTCCGAACATGTCCAACAGTTAGCGTAGGCCCGGTGAAGATATCGCCCTCGCGAGTCAGCGTCGACGCCAGCTTCGTGCCCGAGCCCGGGCGCGGCTCGGACGTCGTGGTGGTCATCGACGTCCTGCGCATGACCACCACGGCCGCCACGCTACTGTCCCGCGGTCTGGCTGAGCTGATCGTAGTAGCAGACAGCGGCGCGGCGCTGGAACTCGGCGCCCGGACCGGCGCCGCGGTCCTGGGCGAACGGCACGGGGTGGCGCTGCCCGGCTTCCACGGCGGGAACTCGCCCGTCGAGCACGACGTGGCACGTGCGGGTGGCGCCGCTATCCTCTGCACGAGCAACGGCTCTAGGGCGGTCGAGGCGGCGTCGTCCGCCCGACACGTGCTCCTCGGGGCGGTCGTCAACGCGCGGGCGGTGGCCAAGGCGGCCGTCGCCGCCGCGAGCGAGCAGGTGCTCCTCGCCTGCGCCGGCACCGCCGACCGCCCCTCTCTGGACGACGTCCTCGGGGCGGGGGTCATCGCGAAGGAGATACTCCGTCTCGCCCCGGACGCGCAGCTCACCGACGCCGCGATCCTCGCCTTTAGCCTGGTCGGAAGCTCGGAAGACCTGCTCGCGACCCTTTCGCGGGCGCGGCACGCCGAACTCCTCCACGACCTCGGCTTCGCGGCAGACATCGAGTTCGCCGCCCGCCGCAACAGCATGAACGTCGTGCCGAAGCGGGTAGCGGGTGACCCCGCGACCTTCCGATCCGCCTAGCTGACGCGTGCCTCCGGATCGCCGGCCGCGTCGGCGTCGAGCAGGTAGCCGCGCAAGACCTCGAGCCCGACCTCCTGGCCCTCGGAGAGCAGGATCTCCTTATCCGTTTGCAGGCGCAGCTCTGCGCCCACCGCGGCGAG
>CAZFAQ010000061.1:0-11238 GCA_964517055.1 uncultured bacterium
GCTGGGAGCTGTCGCGCCGTCTCCAGCTGACGTTCGTCGACACCGACCGCGTCATCGAGCGCGTCGGCTGCATGCGCATCACCGACATCTTCGAGCTCTACGGCGAAGAGGTCTTCCGCGACTACGAGACAGAGATCGTCAGACGCTGCGTCCGCCTCGACGAGGTGGTCGTGTCCACGGGCGGAGGCACGGTCGTGCGCGAGGAGAACCGCCACCTGCTCAAGGCGCGCGGGCCCGTCGTCGTGCTCACGGCCAGCCCAGAGACCGTGTACCGCCGCACCCGCCGGCACAAGCGGCCGATGCTGGAGCTCGGAGACCCTCTGGAGCGGATACGGGCCCTGATGGCGGCGCGCCAACCCGCTTACGAGGACGTCGCCTCGTTCGTCGTCTCGACGGACGGGCGGGAGTCCGAGGACGTCGTCGAGGAGATCGTCGAGCGACTTCAGGACTGGAGCCGGAAGCCGCATGGCGCACCGCTCCCAGAGCCGGCGTGACGTCGTCCGTCATCGACCGCACCGTCAGGGTCCAGGTCTCCCCCGCCTACGACGTTCGGGTCGCCGCCGGGCTGCTGAGCGAGGTGCCGCGCCTCGTGGACCACGACAGCGTGGCGTTGATCGTCGACGCGAACGTCCGCAGGATCTACGGCCACGACCTCGTGTCGGCGCTCGAGGGTGCAGGCAAGCAGGTGACGCAGGTGACCGTCTCGCCCGGCGAGCCCAGCAAGGACCTGGCGACGTACGGGCGGGTGCTGCGTGAGCTGGCCGGCGCAGGGCTCGACCGCGGCAGCGCCGTGATCGCCCTGGGTGGCGGTGTCGTCGGCGACCTGGCGGGCTTCGTTGCCGCGACGTACCTCCGAGGCGTCGCCCTGTACCAGGTCCCGACGACGCTCCTCGCCATGGTCGACTCCAGCGTTGGCGGCAAGACAGGTGTAGACCTGCTGGAAGGCAAGAACCTCGTGGGCGCCTACTGGCAGCCGCGTGCCGTGTTCACCGACGTGAAGACGCTCGACACCCTGCCTCCACAGGAGCTCCGTCAGGGGGCCGCCGAGCTGCTGAAGACGGGCCTGATCGGCGATCCAGCGCTCACCGACGTCGCGGCCGAGAGCCTCGTGCCGGCTGTGGCGGGCGAGGGCCCACTGCCACCAGCCGAGGCGCTGGTCGACGCCGTCTCCCGGTCGGTGAGGGTCAAGGCCGGCATCGTCGCGGCCGACGAGCGCGAGGGCGGCGTCAGGGCGCACCTGAACCTGGGGCACACGCTCGGACACGCCCTCGAGGCGGCCTCTCGCTACGCGCTGCCACACGGCGACGCGGTGCTGTACGGTCTCTTGTTCGCGGCGCTGCTCGGCCGTGAGCGTGGGATGGTCGACGTGGTCGAGCGCCTGACCACCGCCGTGAAGAGCCTGCGACCAGAGCCGCTGCCGGCCGTGGGCTTTTCGGACCTGACGCCCTTCATGGCGCGTGACAAGAAGTCGGTCGCCGGCAGGCCGCGGTTCGTGCTCCTCGCCCAGGTCGGGGAACCCGTGGTGGTCTCGGACGTTGGTGCCGAAGAGATGGGCGCCGCCTGGCGCGAGCTCGTGGAGCTCGCGATATCGAGGAGCTGATGCGATGATCCTTGTCCTCAACGGCCCGAACCTGAACCTGCTGGGCAGCCGTGAGCCGCATGTCTACGGGCGGTCGACGCTCGAGGACGTCAGGGCCGACCTGACGGCGCTGGCCGCTGAGCTCGGCACGACGGTGGAGCTCAGACAGAGCAACCACGAGGGCCAGCTCATCGACTGGCTGCAGGGCGCCGCCGCCGAGGGCGCGAAGGGCGTGATCGTCAACCCGGGCGGCCTTAGCCACACGAGCGTCGCCTTGCGTGACGCCATCGCTGCCATCGGGGTGCCCGTCGTGGAGGTCCATGTCTCGAACGTGCACGCCCGCGAGCCCTTCCGGCGAACGAGCCTGACGGGCGGCGCCTGCGCGGGTGTCATAACGGGGCTGGGCGTGGCTGGGTACGGGCTGGCGCTGCGCTACCTGCAGGAGCTGTGAGCCGGGGCGGCGAGAGGCCAAGCTCGGCACAGCTAGACCGTTCCTAGCCGCGCAGGAAGTCGGCCGGGCTGTCGCCTACGGGCGGCAGGTCGTCCAGGGAAGCCAACCCGAAATCGAGCAGGAAGCGGTCCGTTGTGCCGTATAGCAGGGGCTTGCCGACCACGTCCTTGTGGCCGACGACCTTGATGAGCTCGCGCTCCTGTAGGGTCTCCAGCGTCGACGAGCAGGACGCGCCCCTGGCAGCCTCGAGCTCGCCGCGCGTTATCGGCTGGTGGTAGGCGACGAGCGCGAGGGTCTCCAACGCGGCCGAGCTCAAGGAAGGCAACGGTGTGGGCGACAGCAGCGTGGCCAGTGCCGGGACGAGCCGCGGAGCCACGACGAGGCGGTAGCCGCCCGCGACCTTCTCGACCTCGATGCCGAGGCCGAGATCCACCAGGAGCTCGTGCAGTGCCCCCACCTCGCGGTCCACGGCCTCCTCGCTGACACCCAGCAGGCTCTTGAGGTCCTTCGCAGGTAGCGGCTTGTCGGCGGCCAGCAGGGCGGCGCACAAGAGGCCCCTGACGTCTCGCCGGGCCGGGTCCCGCTCGGTGGGTGATGAGGTGACCGTCCCGATTGGCACGCAACATGCTCCCAAGCCATGTTCGGTGTGTCAAGGCGGGCAGATGGCCGTGGGAGCAAACCGGAGTGGTAGGCGAGCCCGTTGCAACGCAGGTCTTCGTCACTCGCGCCACTGGAGCACCTCGAAGGAAGGCGTGAGTGCGAACACCACATGTGTGGTGGCCACGCTGCGGCCGACCCTCGCCGTGACGACCAGGCGGTGGGCAGCCGGGTCCGAACCGGCCTCGGGCATCACCTCGCCTGTGACCTGGCCTCCGAGCTGCGCCCATGGGCCTACCTCTGAAGGGACGCTAGCGGCGGACCGGAACTCGGACAGCGCTAGTAGCGAGCCGGCGTGCGCCTTCGACCTGGCGACCGCCGCCTCGGTGGCGCTCCTGGCACCGAGCGTGGCCAGCCCGGTCTCGAGGCTCATGCCGACGGCTAGGGCACCGAGAGCGACGAGCAGTAGCAGCACAGCGACGATCACGAAGCCTCGCTCTTCCCGAGCCCGGCCCCGGGGAGTGCTCCAGCGGCCGCTTGGACCCTGCGACATCAGCGAACCTCGAGCGCGGGCCTAGACGGCGTGGGCACCACGACGACCCTCTCGACACCGGCTACCGATCTCAGGAGCAGCACCAGCCCCCTCACGCCTTCGTGAAGCGCGGGCCCCGAGGAGGGCACCGAAGCGCCAGCGGCGGTGACTATCGCTTCGACCTCGAGGCCGTCGATCCCCTCCACGAGCGGCTGGCGGGGCGAACTGCCGCTACGGCGGTAGAGCTGTGGCACGCCGCGGGAGTCCTTCGCGACTTCGAACGTGAACCAACGTTCCTCGGCTGGACCTGCCAAGCGGTCGTCGACGAAGCCGACGGACACCGCGTCTCCGTTCTCCGCCGAACCGAGCACGACCTGCGGGCCAGGCGTTGCGGCTTCGAGGCGCCAGGGTTCGTAGCCTGCCATCGCAACGTCCTCCGCCATCAGTTCGGCGGCTAGGTCCAGCGCCCGCTCGGGCTCGGTGGCGCGCTCCTCGGCGCGAGCTGCAGCCCTGGCAGAGCCTAGGAGGCCACCGACGAGACCCAGCACCAACGCCCCGATCGACATGGCGATGAGGACCTCGATCAGCGTCATCGCCGCTTCACCCGGCCGGTCGCTCATGGCGGGGCCTCACCCGTTCTAGCCGCGAGACGCGCTGCCAGGAGGACGACCTCCCTGCCGTTGCGCCCCGTGACCGTCAGCTCTTCCAGGGTCACGGCGCAGACGGGCCCGGCGCACGACGGCACCACGCCGCACGCGCTCACCTCTGGCCACCGCGTGGCCACCAGGCAGCTAGGACCGGGATCGTCGAGAAGAGACCGCAACCGCGCCTCCGACTCGGCGGCGGTGGCGAGGCGCCGCGTAGAGCCCGCCTCCCTGACTGCCCTGAGGTTCGCGGCCTGCAGGGCGACGAGCGAGGTGAGCATCAGCGCCAGCACGGCCAACCCGACGAGCACCTCTACGATGCCGAAGCCGCGGGAGGCTACACCGCGACTCATGGCCTCGCCTCCACGCGCACGCGTCCGAGGCTGGAGATCACGAGAGCCGCCTTGCCGCGCGGCCCCTCGAACAGCAGCGTGTCGCTGATGACGCCGCCGCCTGAGCATGACCGGCCCGAGCCGCTGGGTAGCCAGTACAAGCCGCCCGCGCGCAGGCCGTCCACGAGCCTGACGCCCGGGAAGTCGAGCAGGCGTAGTGACGCCAGGGCGCTCCCTGGCTCACACCCGCCCTTGGAGGTCATGCTCAGCGCCGAGAAGCTGGTGCCGCCGGCCGATTCGACCACCGCGACGCTGTCACCTGACCAGACCGCTTGGGCCCGCGCCTGCAGCACAAGCGACCGCACGGCGGACGCTGCCCGGACCTCCAGCGATGGCCTGAAGGCTGCCATGCCGATCCCCGACACAAGTGCCAGTACCGCGAGGACGACGAGCACCTCGAGGAGGGTGAAGCCTGGTTGAGTTACCCGGACGTCGCCACGGTTGCACCACACGAGGGATGGGCGCGTGCACTGGCTCGTCCTCGCTTCGTCCATGCCTGAGATCCTGCACGGCGCGGCCGTGCGGCATGGCAGGTACCACGGCCGTTGCCCGGCGATGCTGGGCAGATGCCGATTGGTACCGGGCAAGTGCCCAACGCTCTTCGGGTGGAGCGTGGCGCCGGTGCTATGCGTTGCTCATGGACGCGTCATCAGGCTCCGCTCAGCGCGTGCGCAACAACCCCAGCTCGGTCGCACGCTTCACGGCGCTCAGGCGGTCGCGCACGTCTAACTTGTGGAAGACGCGCTCGAGGTGGTCCTTCACCGTCTCCGGGCTGAGGCCCATGGCCTTGGCTATGGCCTTGTTGCTGAAGCCCCTGCCCAGTAGCTCCAACGCCTCCGCCTCACGCGGCGTCAGCTCCGGCAGCGCAACGTGCGGCATCCAGTCCTTCTCCGGCTCCTCGAGGACCCGCCTCAGCAGGCGGGCGAGCTCCTTCGGCGCTGTCTCTTTCGACAGGAAGGCGCTGGCGCCAGCCTGCCGCGCCGCTCTGATGAGTCCTGGCTCGTCGTGGGTCGTCAGCATCACCACCACGGGCCCGTCACCGCCGCTGGTGAGCCGCTGGCACGCCTCGATGCCGTCGGTGCCTGGCATGCGTATGTCCATGACGACGAGGTCGACGGGCTGCGCCGCCGCGAGCGCGATCGCGTGCTCCCCGTCGCCGGCCTCGGCGACCACCTGGAAGCCCTCGGCGGACAGCGCCAGGGACAGTCCCATCCGGAACAGGGGGTGATCATCGACGAGAAGAACGCGGACGCTCATGACGGCCCCAGGTACGCGAGCAGGGCGGTGCCCCTGGGTCCAGACGACTCGGCCACCAGCCTGCCGCCGTGCGCCTCCAGCACGCGCCTGGCGATGAAGAGCCCCAGGCCACCGGCGCCGGCAGCGTAGCGACGGCCGGCTATGTCGACGCCCTGGTCGTTGAAGGGCTGCGCCAGCTCGTCGAGGGGTGCGCCGAGGCCGGGTCCGTCGTCCACGATCCTGACCAGTCCAGGGAGCACCTCGATCTGTATCGACCTCTCGGCGTACCGGACCGCGTTGCTGACGAGGTTGTAGAGGGCGCGCTCGAGCTCGCGGCGGTCGACGTTGGCGATGGCGGAGCCCGTCACCTCGACCATCACGCCACGCTCGTCGGCCAGGGTCGCCAACCGCGTGACGAGGGTGGTCACGAGCGCCGTCAGGTCCACGCTCTCGCGAGCCAGCGGGACCTCGGGCCTCTCCAACCGGTGCGCGTCGACGAGCTTCTGGACGAGCTCGATCAGGGCTTGCAGCTCGCTGGCGGTCTTCTGCATGACCTCCACGCGCTGCTCTCGACCCAGGCTGTCGTCGTCCCGAACCACCCCGAGGAGGTTGGCGGCGGCGACGAGGGGCGTCTTGAGGTCGTGCATGAGGGCGGCCGTGAACGCCGTGCGCCTGCCCTGCTCGATCTCGATCTCCTCGAGCAGGTCGTTGAACGACTCCGTCAGGGCTCTGACCTCCGCGGGCTCGTCGCGGCGCGGCGTCAGTCGCTCGCCCGCTAGATGACCCGTGGAGGTCTTGAGCCGGCCCAGTTCACGTGTGAGCCTCAGCAGAGGGCCGAGCAACTGTCCCGAGACCAGGTACCCGGTCCCGGCAGCTATCACCACGAACCCGACCAGCCAGGCGAGCACCGACCACAGGTCACCCGGGTCGAGGCCGCCGGCGCGGCGGTACGCGGGCACGACGGTCACCACGACCATGACCACGCTTGGCAGCAGCGCAAGCACGGCGATGACCAGCGTGAGTTGGGCCCGCAACGACAGCCCGCCTGCGCCCCTACGTTCCCGCGAGACCGAAGGACGGGCGGTCAAGACGTCAGTCCTCCGAGCCGAGGACCGCCAGGAACGCCTCCTGAGGCACCTCGACGGTGCCGAGTTGTTTCATGCGGGCCTTGCCCTTCTTCTGCTTCTCGAGCAGCTTCTTCTTGCGCGTGATGTCGCCACCGTAGCACTTGGCCAGGACGTCCTTGCGGAAGGCCCGCACCGTCGCGCGCGCGACGATCTTGCCGCCGATGGCTGCCTGCACGGGGATCGCGAACATCTGCCTCGGGATCACGTCCGACATCCGGTCGACGATCTTCCTACCGACCTCGTACGCCTTGTCTTGGTGGACGATCACCGCCAGCGCGTCCACGCGCTCTTCGTTGACGAGCACGTCGAGCTTCACCAGGTCGCCTGGCCGGTACTCGGCGAAGCGGTAGTCCATGGAGGCGTAGCCGCGCGACAGGGACTTGAGCCGGTCGTGGAAGTCGTAGAGGATCTCCCCGAAAGGCACCTCGTACCGTAGCTCTACACGGCGCCCGTGGTAGACCATGTCCTTCATCTCGCCGCGCTTCTCCTGCAGCAGTCCCATCGCGGCGCCAACGTACTCCTCGGGTAGGAACACAGATAGGGCGACCCAGGGCTCGGCGATCTCGAGGATGCGGTCGGGGCCGGGCAGCTCCGACGGGTTCTGGACCTCCAGCTCGGCGCCGTCGGTCGTCGTGACGCGGTAGACGACGCCAGGGGCCGTAGCGATCAGTGTGAGGTCGAACTCACGCTCGAGCCGTGCCTGGACGATGTCGGCGTGCAGCAGCCCGAGGAAGCCGCAGCGGAAGCCGAAGCCCAGCGCCTCCGAGGTCTCCGGTTCGAACGTGAAGGCGGCGTCGTTCAGGCCGAGCTTCTCGAGCGCCTCGCGAAGCTTGGGGTAGTCCTCGGTGTCCGTCGGGTAGAGGCCGCTGAACACGACAGGCATCGCGGGTTTGAAGCCGGGGATGGGCCTGTCGGTCGGGCGCCCCACCTCGGTGACGGTGTCACCTATCTGCGTGTCTGCGATGTCCTTGATGCCGGCCGTGAACCAGCCGACGTGGCCGATCCCGAGGCTATCGGCGACGAGCGGCTGCGGGGTGAACACGCCGACGTTGTCGACCTCGAAGCTCTTGCCTGTCGACACGACCTTCACCCTGTCGCCCTTCTTCACCTGGCCGTCGAACACCCTGATGAAAGCGATCACGCCCTGGTAGGCGTCGTACACGGCATCGAAGATGAGCGCGCGCAGTGGGCCTGTGGGATCGCCCTTGGGCGCGGGCAGGTGAGCGACGATGCCTTCGAGGACGTCGGCGACGTTCTGGCCGGTCTTGGCCGAGACGGCGACGGCGTGGTCGGCCGGTATGCCGACGACCTCCTCTAGCTCCGACTTGGCCCCGTCAACGTCAGCCGCCGGCAGGTCGATCTTGTTGATGACCGGCAGGACGTCCAGGCCGTTGTCGATCGCCAGGTAGGCGTTCTGTATCGTCTGGGCCTCCACGCCCTGGGCGGCGTCTATGACGAGCAGGACGCCCTCGCAGGCACGCAGGGCCCGCGATACCTCGTAGTTGAAGTCGACGTGCCCCGGAGTGTCTATCAGGTTGAACAGGTACGTCTGACCGTTCTTGGCCGTGTAGAAGAGGCGCATCGGCGTGGCCTTGATCGTGATGCCGCGCTCGCGTTCCAGCTCGAGCGTGTCAAGCATCTGGTCACGACGCTCGCGCGGAGCGACGCTCTCTGTGAGCTCGAGGAGCCGGTCGGCAAGCGTCGACTTGCCGTGGTCGACGTGCGCGATGATCGAGAAGTTCCGGATCTCCACCGCACGATTCTA
This sequence comes from uncultured bacterium, assembly GCA_964517055.1. Taxonomy (GTDB): domain Bacteria; phylum Deinococcota; class Deinococci; order Deinococcales; family Trueperaceae; genus DASRWD01. The sequence continues at coordinate 8,324 of CAZFAQ010000061.1, forward strand.
GCCCATGGGTACGGGGTTCTTTAGGCGTCTGGGCGGCTTCTGGCCCGTGCGAAGAACTCCTGAAGCAGTGCTGCGGCGTCGCGCTCCAGCACCCCTGGCACGACGACCGGACGGCGCTTCCAGTCACCGTGACGTAGGTCCATCACGCCGCCCAGCGCCCCCTCGTGCCGGTTGGAGGCCCCGTAGACGACACGCGCCAACCGCGTCTGCAGCACCGCGCCCCAGCACATCGGGCACGGCTCCAGGGTGACGTACAGCGTGCCACCTTCCAGCCGCCAGTCGTCCGAGGCCCTGCCGGCCGCGCGCAAGGCGACCAGCTCGGCGTGCGAGGTCGGGTCGCTCTCGCGCTCGGTGCCGTTGCTGGCACCGGCAAGCACCGTGCCGTCGGCCGCCACGACCAGCGCGCCGACCGGCAGCTCACCGGCCGTGGCCGCCTCCTCGGCGAGGGCGAGCGCCGACCGCATATGGGCTTCATCAGAAGGCGCGGTCCCGCCGACCAGCGGCACGCCCTCGACCCACAGCACGCGGTCGCCGTCCGCCAGCACGAGCAGCGCGTCGCGGACGTGCCTGGGGACCTTGCGGTCGATCAGCAGGTCGCTGAGCTTCTTGGTGCCGGCCGGCACCCTCACCCTGTCTCCAGCTCGCCGGTGACGAAGCGTGAGCCGGCCGTGGACGCCGAGCAGCTCCTCGGCCTCGGCGCGCGTCAGCGATCCGGCCGCTCCATGGCGGGCCAACGCGCTAATCAGGTCATCGACCGTCTCGACATGCAACGGCTCGGGCAGCCGTCGCCCCTCGGTCGTTGTCACGGACACGCGTCCGTAGGCGACGACCACGTACCGGCCCCGGCCGACGCTCACCCGCCAGGGCGCCGCGTTGGGCACGGCGGCCCGTTCGACGGCTCGGAGGACCCGCTCCACCAGCGGCCGGTTGACCCTGACCCGGGAGGCGCGCATGAGGCGAGCGATGGCGTGCCTCTGCACGGCGACGGGTGCGCGGACCAACGCTTTGGCGTCGAGGTCGCCTTCTCCTAGGAGCGCGGTCGCCTGGGCGTCGAGCGCCGCCTTCACGTCGCGCAGGCCCATCGCTGTCGCAGCCAGCCGTTCCGCCGCGCCAGGGTGGCGACGTGCGAGCACCGGCATCACCTCCGAGCGCAACCAGGCGCGCGCACGGGAGGCGTCGCGGTTGCTGGCGTCCTCGCGCCAGCCCAGGCCCCGTGCTATCAGGTAGTCGCGCAGTCGCTCCCGCGAGACGTCTAGGACTGGCCTGACGACCATGCCGCGCCTCTCTGGCATGCCGGCTGGCAGCGCGCTGCCCCTCAAAGCCTGCAGTAGCAGCGTCTCAGCCTGGTCGTCGAGCGTGTGCCCGACGGCGATGACGTCGCAGCCCTGTGCCTTGGCGGCGCGGTGGAGGAACTCGTAGCGGACGCGCCTGGCGGCGTCCTCGAGGTTCCACCGTCTTCCCTCGGCCACGCGGCGAACGTCGACCTGCTCCGAGACGAGGTTCACACCTAGGTCTTCGGTCAGTCCCGCAACGTAACGAGCGTCCTCATCGGACTCATGGCCCCTCAGACGGTGGTCGAGGTGGCCGGCGGCGACGCTCAGGCCAGCGTCCACCGCGGCAGCCAGGAGGGCGACGGAGTCGCCGCCTCCCGAGACGGCCACCAGCACCCTGCCGTGACCGGGAGCGAGGGCCCCGAGACGCGAGGACACGTGCTCTGGCAGGTCCATCCCTGGAATCATCCCACGTCACCTCTGCCGGGCGGACGTAAGCTCAGACCATGACGGTGACGCTGATCGTGCTGGACTCCGTCGGCGTGGGCGCTCTGCCAGACGCCGCCGGGTTCGGCGACCCGGCGCGCGGCGGTGACGCCGGCGCCCACACGCTCGACCACACGCTGCGAGCGTCGCCCGTGGCGCTACCGAACCTGACGGCGCTGGGCCTCGGCAACATCGAGGGCGTCTCCTCACTGCCTAGCGTCACCTCACCGCTCGCCAGCTTCGGGCGCATGCGCGAGCGGTCCCCAGGCAAGGACACGACTACCGGCCACTGGGAGTTCATGGGCGTGGTGCTCGAGCACCCTTTCAAGACGTACGAGCGCTTCCCACCCGAGGTGATGGCAGCGTTCGACGCGGCTACCGGCCGCGGTCACCTAGGCAACCACCCAACCTCGGGCACCCAGGTCATAGCCGAGCTCGGCGCCGAGCACATGCGCGGGGGCTACCCCATCGTCTACACCAGCGCAGACAGCGTGTTCCAGGTGGCCACTCATGTCGACGTCGTGCCTCTCGACACCCTCTACGAGTGGTGTGAGGCGGCCCGACGCATCCTCGTCGGGGAGCACGCCGTCGCTCGCGTCATCGCCAGGCCGTTCACCGGCGCCCCCGGGGGGTTCGAGCGCCTCGGGGCCAAGCGCCGTGACTTCTCGCTGGCGCCGCCGGGGGCGACGGTCCTCGACGTCCTAAAGGCTCTGGGACGCGACGTCGTCGGCGTCGGGAAGATCCCCGACATCTACGCGCACCGCGGCTTCACGCGGGAGATCAAGGCCGGCACGAACCAGGAGGGCGTCGATGCCACGCTTCGCATGATGGCGGCGGGCGTCGACGGGCTGTTGATGGTCAACCTTGTCGAGTTCGACTCGCTCTACGGTCATCGCCGCGACCCGGTAGGTTACGCGCGCGCGCTGGCGGAGTTCGACGCGCGCCTACCCGACCTGCTGGCCGAGGTCGAAGGTGACGACGTGCTGATGCTCGTGAGCGATCACGGCAACGACCCCACCTGGCACGGCACCGACCACACCCGCGAGCACGGCCTTCTCCTCGCGTACACGCCCGGCCGAACGGGCGTCGACCTAGGGACGCGTCAGAGCTTCGCGGACGTCGGCGCGACCATCGCCGACCTCTTGGGAGAGGTCTGGG
>CAZFAQ010000062.1:0-11181 GCA_964517055.1 uncultured bacterium
ATCGCCGAGCGCATCAACGCCGACCTCGCCAACGACCTCGGCAACCTGCTCAACCGCACGCTCGGGATGCTGCAGCGCTACAGGGACGGCGTCGTGCCCGCCGCCGGCGCGATGGAGCCGGAGGACGTCGAACTGCGCAAGGCCTTCACCGACCTCCCTGCCACCTACGCGCGGTACTTCGACTCGCTGCAGTTCGAGAGAGCCATGGAGTCCGTGATGGAGGCGGTTCGCAAGGCGAACAAGTACATCGCTGACGTCAAGCCATGGGAGCTCGCGCGCGACGAAGCCGACGCCGAAAGGCTCGACACGGTCCTGAACACCCTGCTGGAGGCCCTCCGCTGCGCTAGCATCCTCCTGGACCCGGTCATCCCTGGCAAGGCCCACGAGTTGCGCAAGCAGCTCGGCATCCGGAACGCGCCGTTCGACCTCAGCAACGCCGCGCAGTGGGCGCTCATCCCGGCAGGCACACGCACCGCCCTCGGAGAGCCGCTGTTCCCCAAGATCGACCTGGAGGCGTTGGAGAGGGAGATCGAGGAGTCGCGCGCCGAGCCGGAACCGGAGCCCGAGGAGCCTGCGGTCCTCACGCACAAGGACGAGGTCGCGATCGACGACTTCGCCAAGCTGGAGCTCCGCGTCGTCACCGTCGAGAAGGCGGAGGACCATCCCGACGCCGACAAGCTCCTGGTCCTGACCGTGCGCATGGGCCCCGAGACCCGGACCGTCGTGTCCGGCATCAAGGCCCACTACGCCGCCGAGGACCTGGTCGGGAAGCGGCTGGTGTTGGTCACCAACCTCAAGCCGGCGAAGCTGCGCGGCATCGAGAGCCAAGGCATGATCCTCGCAGCCGAGAACGATGCGGGCGAGCTGAGCCTGGTCACCCTCGACCGCGTCATGGAGGACGGCAGCGAGGTCCGTTAGCCAGCCGGCCGGCCGAGTTCACCGAGCCTCCGACGGGCTACGCGCCCCGCAGCACCTCTAGGAACCGCTCGCCGTAGCGCTCCAGCTTGGCCGCGCCGACGCCGCTCACCTGCGTCAGCCCGCTCAGGTCATGAGGCTTGAGGGCCGCCATCTCCCGCAGCGTCCTGTCGTGGAACACCACGTACGGCGGCACGCCGGACTCGCGGGCTATCTCGGTGCGGAGCGCTCGCAGCGCCTGGAACAGCCTCTCGTCGGCCTCCGGGACCTCGGCGCCGAGCGCGCGTTCCTGCTGTCCACCGCGCCTTCCGCGCGCCCGGGTGACGAGCCGGTCGCGCCGCAACAACACGTCGTCCTCGCCACGCAGGACCGAGGCGGCCCGCGGCCCCAGGCGCAGCCCTCCGAACCCATCCGGGTCGGGCGTCAACCTGCCGGTGGCGAGCAGTTGCCTGACGACCGAGCGCCAGCCGGCCTGGTCGAACTCGTCACCAATGCCGTACGTGGTCAGCCTGTCGTGCCCGAACCGCCGCACCCGCTCGGTGTCGCGCCCGAGCAGGACGTCGATCACGTGGCCGGCGCCGAACCGCTGACCGGTCCTCACGACCGTCGAGAGGAGCTTCTGGGCGGCGACCGTGCCGTCGAACGTGTCGACGGGCGACAGGCAGGTGTCGCAGTTCCCGCAGGGCTCGTCCAGCGTCTCGCCGAAGTACGCCAGCAGGGTCTGCCGCCTGCATCCCGGGGTCTCGCAGTAGGCGAGCAGGGCGTCCAGCCGTTGCCGCTCGAGACGCTTGTGCTGCTCGTCCGCGTCGCCAGCATCGAGCAACCGCAGGACCTGGACCACGTCCTGCAGGCCGTACGTCATGAAGGCGTCTGCACGCTCACCGTCGCGGCCGGCGCGCCCCGTCTCCTGGTAGTAGCCCTCCAGGCTCTTCGGTAGGTCCAGGTGAGCGACGAAGCGCACGTCTGGCTTGTCTATGCCCATGCCGAAGGCGACGGTGGCGACCATGACGACGCCGTCCTCCCTCAGGAACCGCTCCTGCCTGCTCATGCGCTCGTCGCTATCCAGGCCCGCGTGGTACGCCAGCGCGTCCACGCCATGCCGTCGCAACCACTCGGCCGTGGCGTCGACGCTCTTACGCGATAGGCAGTAGACGATCCCGGCGTCGCCCACGTGTGACCGTCTGTAGAAGTCGAGGAACTGCGCCTTCGGTTCGGCCTTCGGCACGACCGCGTAGCGGATGTTGGGCCTGTCGAAGCTGGCCACGAAACGCTTGGCGTCTGCCAGGCGCAGTTTCTCCACGATCTCTGCGCGTGTGGCGTCGTCGGCGGTCGCCGTCAGGGCCAAGCGCCTGACGCCCGGGTAGCGCTCGGCCAGCATCCCGAGCCTGATGTACTCGGGCCGGAAGTCGTGGCCCCACTGCGAGACGCAGTGCGCCTCGTCGATCGCGAAGAGGCTCAGCTGCCCGCGCGAGTGCAGGTCGTCGAGCAGCGCTAGGAAGCGGTCGGTCAGCAGGCGTTCCGGCGCCACGTAGAGCAGGTCGAGGCGGCCGTCTGCCGAGTCCCGCTCGACCTCACGCGCCTGGTCTGGGCCGAGGCTGCTGTTGAGGAAGGCCGCGCGCACGCCGAGGAGGCGCAGCGCCGCGACCTGGTCGTGCATCAGCGCGATGAGCGGCGACACGACGACGGTGGTGCCTGGCAGTACGATCGCCGGCACCTGGTAGCAGAGCGACTTGCCCCCGCCCGTCGGCATCAGCACGATGGCGTCCTCGCCGCCAAGCAGCGTCCCGATGACGTCCGCCTGATGGCCGCGGAACTGCTCGTAACCGAACACCCGCCGGAGGACCTCCAGAGGGCTGCCCGACCCCTCTACGGGGTTGCCTGGCTCCTTGCGAGGCGTAACGGGCCCGGGCACCATACCGGCCCCGCTCCGGCTACCGCGCGACCTTGCTCAGGGTCACCCACTCGCCTGCGCGCATGACCGGCTCGAGCTCGCCCGACACCAGCTCGCCGTCAACGTCCATCCGGTCGGAACCGATCATGAAGTCGACGTGCGTGAGCGAGGCGTTGAGCCCGGCTGCCAGCTTCTCCTCCGGGCTCATGCTGGCCCCACCTTCGACCGTGACCGCGTAGGCCTGGCCGAGAGCGATGTGGCAGGCCGCGTTCTCGTCGAAGAGCGTCTCGAAGAACAGCAGGCCGGTGCGTGAGATGGGGCTCGAGGCGGGGACGAGCGCGACCTCGCCGAGGCGCCTTGCGCCTTCGTCGGCCTCGAGCATGTTGTCGAGAGCCTCCTGGCCGGTGGCCGCCACGGCGTTCACGACGACACCGTCCTCGAACGTCAGCTCGAAGCCGTCTATCAGGTTGCCGTTGTAGGCGAGCGGCTTGCTGGCACGCACGACACCGTCCACCCGTTCACGGTGCGGGGCGGTGAAGACCTCCTCGGTCGGCACGTTGGCGACGAACGTGACGCCGTCTGGCGTGGTGGACGAGCCGCCTTCCCAGAGGTGCCCGTCTGCCAGCCCGACCCGTAGGTCGGTGCCCGGTGCGCGGAAGCGCAGGGCGACGTACCGCTTGGCGTTCAGCTGCTCCTTCGCCACGCGCAGGTCGCCCAGGTGCTGGTCCCAGGCTGCAGCTGGGTCCTCGGTGTCGAGCCGCACCGCGTGGAAGATCGTGTTCCACAGCTCCTGGACGGCCTCCGCCTCCGGCAGCTCGGGGAACACGCGTCTTGCCCAGGCCGGGGACGCTGCGGCCGCGACGCACCAGGCGATGCCGTCGCGCATCGCGATCTCGTAGTACGGCTTCAGGCGTGGCCGCCAAGACTTCAGGTAGGTGGCCATGCGCTTGGGGTCCGTGCCGACGAGGTTGTCTGGGTCGTCGGCGACGATCGCGAGCGACGCCGCACCCTCCTTCGCCAGCCGGATCATCGCCTGGGCGACCTCCTCAGGGGCGTTCTCGAAGCTGCCATCCGGGGCGTGCTTGAAGCGAGCGCGGGTCACGCCTTCGTCTGACCAGACGACCTCGACGTACGGGCTGCCGCGGCGGTAGGCGCCCTCGACGACGAGGCGAGTGAGCTCGACTGCTTCTGTGGAGGTGCGGAGGATCAGCTTCTGGCCACGCTGCAGGTTGACGCCGACGTCTAACAGCAGGTCGGCGTAGCGCTGCAGGTCGCTATGGGTTCGGCTCGGTTCCATCGGGACATCGTAACAGCCGGGTACAGGGCTCCCAGGTATGGGCGGTATCATCGCCTAGTCGGAAGCTGGTCCAGGGCACACGCCCGCGCCGGCTTGTCGAGATGGGCGCACTGAAAAGCGCCCTCACAACCAGATCCTTCGGGGCAGGGTGAGATTCCCGACCGGCGGTGTTCGGCAGCGTGTCCGCGCTGTCGTCAGTCCGCGAAGCCTACGGGCCCGAACCGGTGTGATCCCGGTACCGACGGTGACAGTCCGGATGAGAGAAGGAGGCGCTGAGAACGGGCCGCAGTCGCGGCCCGGACACGGATGTCTACCACCACAGAAGACAGGGTTCGCGCGCCTTCAGGCGCGAGCCGACACATGAGCAGGGCGCTCGAGCTGGCGGCCCGCGGTAGGGGTCGCACCTCACCCAACCCGCTGGTCGGCTGCGTGATCGTCGACGAGGCCGGTGAGGTCGTAGGCGAGGGCTGGCACCCTTACGCCGGGGGTCCACACGCCGAGGTCGCGGCGCTGGCGGCCGCAGGAGAACGCGCCCGCGGTGCGACCGCCTACGTGAACCTCGAGCCGTGTGACCATCACGGCCGCACCCCGCCGTGCACCGAGGCCCTCATGGCCGCCGGTGTGAGCTCGGTCGTCGTGGCGCACCTCGACCCCGACCCTCGCGTGTCGGGCCGCGGCGTGAGCAGGCTCGAGGCCGCCGGCATCACCGTGCGCGTCGGGGTGCTCAAGGCTAGAGCGGAGGCCCTGAACGAGGTCTACCTGACGTCGCAACGCCTCTCGCGCCCGCACGTCCTCTACAAGACAGCGGCGTCGCTCGACGGCAAGATCGCGACGCGAACGGGCGAGTCGCGTTGGCTGACTGGCGAGGCCGCGCGGGCGCGGGTCCACGAGTGGCGCGACGAGGTCGACGCTCTCGCGGTCGGCGTGACCACGGTCGTGGCCGACGACCCATCGCTGACCACGCGTCGCCCCGGCGGCAGGACGCCGCTCAAGGTCGTCTTCGACACGGCCCTGAGGACCCCGCCGACCGCCCGGCTTTTCACGCCCGACCCCGAGGGGGTCCCGGCGCGGGTCGTGCTCTACGCCCTGGAGGGCGCGCCCACCGAGCGCAGGGCGGAGCTGGAGGCGGCGGGCGCCGAGGTCGTGCCCTTGCCCGGGGAGTCGGGCAAGCCGAGCGTGAGCGCCGCGCTCGAGGACCTTCACGCCCGCGATGTGCTAAGCCTGCTGCTCGAGGGCGGCGGGACTCTCGCTTGGGCGTTCGTGGCCGCGCGGGCCGTGGACCGCGTCGCCTGGTTCCTTGCTCCCAAGCTCATCGGCGGGCCGGCCCCCACCGCGCTGGCCGGCGAGGGCATCGCCGACCTGCAGGCAGCCCGCTCCGTCACGGACCTGAGCGTCGAGAAGCTAGGCGGCGACCTGCTGGTCCAGGGTCGCGTCGCCTACCCGGAGGTCGTCTGATGTTCACAGGCATAGTCGAGGAGATCGGTTCCGTCGCCGAGGTGCATGAGCTCGCCTCCGGCGCGCTGGGCGTGACGGTCGCTGCCAGCCTGCCTTTCGTCACCGCGCTCCACGTCGGCGACTCGGTTGCGGTGTCCGGTTGCTGCCTCACGGTCGTCGAGCGTGCTGCCGCCTCGGGCGGGAGCTTCAGGGTCGAGCTCGTCGAGGAGACCCTGACCCGCACGGCCCCACGCTGGACGCCTGGCACCGACGTGAACCTGGAGCGCGCCCTCAGGGTCGACGGCTCGCTCGGGGGTCACGTGGTCACCGGCCACGTCGACGGCGTCGCGCGGGTGGCGGCGGTCAGGGCGTCTGAGGGCGCCAGCGTCGTGCGCTTCAGCGCCCCGGCGCGCCTGGCCGGCCAACTGGTACCCAAGGGCAGCGTGACGGTCGACGGCGTCAGCCTGACCATCGTCGATGTCGGCGGTGCGGGCAGTACGCGCCCCGACTGGCCGCCTGCCGACTTCAGCGTCGCGCTGATCCCACACACGCTGGCGGCGACCACGCTCGCAGACCTGCGTCAGGGCGACAGCGTGAACGTCGAGACCGATGTCATCGCCAAGCACGTCGAGCGCGTCCTGGCGCTGAGGGAGTCGGGCCATGCCTGAGCGCACCAGCCCAGGCTTCGCTTCGGTACCCGAGCTCATCGCAGAGCTCAGGGCTGGCAGACCCGTCGTTCTCGTGGACGACGAGGACAGGGAGAACGAGGGCGACCTCGTGCTGGCGGCCGAGGCCGTGACGACGGAGAAGCTGGCGTTCGTGATACGGCACACCGGCGGCGTCGTCTGCCTCGCCATGTCGAACGAGATGGCGGACCGGCTGGAACTGCCGCCGATGGTCGAGCACAACACCGCGCAACGCGAGACGGCGTTCACGGTCTCGATCGAGGCGAGAAGCGGCGTCACGACGGGTATCTCTGCTCAGGACAGGGCGACAACGATCCGGGCTGCCATCGCCGCTGGCGCGGGGCCGGACGACCTGGCGCGCCCCGGTCACGTGTTCCCGTTGCGCGCCCGCGACGGCGGCGTGCTGAGGCGCGCGGGCCATACGGAGGCCGCCGTCGACCTGTGCCGCCTGGCCGGCTTCGTGCCCGCGGCAGCCATCTCGGAGCTCATGCACGACGACGGCAGCATGATGCGGCTGCCGAGCATCGACGAGTTCGCGCGTCGGCACGGCCTCAAGGTGGGCGCCATCGCCGACCTCATCGCCTACCGCCTGACGAGGGAGCGCACGACGAGGCACGTGGCCTCCGCCGACCTGCCGACGATCCATGGCGACTTCCGCATCCACGGCTACGTCGACGAACTACGCGGCGACGAGCACGTCGCGCTGACCTTGGGCTCGGTGGCCGGCGACGAGCCGGTGCTCGTCCGCATGCACTCGGAATGCCTGACGGGCGACGCGCTGCACTCCCTGCGCTGCGACTGCGGCTTCCAGCGCGACGCGGCCCTGGCGGCGATCGCTCGCGAGGGCCGAGGGGTGCTCGTGTACCTGCGGCAGGAGGGCCGCGGCATCGGGCTCCTCAACAAGATCAGGGCGTACGCGCTGCAGGACGAGGGCTCGGACACCGTCGAGGCGAACGAGCGGCTCGGCTTCCTGCCCGACCTGCGCGACTACGGCGTCGGGGCGCAGGTCCTCGTCGACCTGGGGGTCCGCCGCCTACGGCTGCTGACCAACAACCCACGGAAGATAGCCGCGCTCGCCGGCTTCGGGCTCGAGGTGGTGGAGCGCGTGCCGCTGCGAGTGGAGCCGAACCCTCACAACGAGCGCTACCTACGCGCCAAGGCGGACAAGCTCGGTCACCTGATGGGCTGAGGACGTCGGGTACGGTCGGGCATGGCCCTCTTCAGGGACCGGGTCCAGGCCGGGCGCGAGCTGGCTGAGGCCCTGGCCGTCCACGCCGGCGAGCCCGACCTGCTGGTGCTCGGCCTGCCACGCGGCGGCGTCCCGGTCGCCCACGAGGTCGCGGCGGCGCTGGCCGCCCCACTGGACGTGCTCGTGGTGCGCAAGCTGGGCGTGCCTGGCCACGAGGAGCTGGCGATGGGAGCGGTCGCCAGCGGCGGGCGCGTCGTCCTCAACGACGACATCGTCGCTGAGCTACAGATACCGCGAGAGGCGGTCGACGCAGCCACCCTGCGCGAGCTCGCCGAGCTACGGCGGCGCGAGCTGGCATTCAGGGGCGACCTGCCACCGCTCGACCTGACAGGCAAGGTCGCCGTGCTCGTCGACGACGGCATCGCGACAGGCGCGACCGTGCGCGCAGCGGCGCTGGCCGCGCGCCAGGGTGGCGCGAAGAGCGTCGTCATCGCGGCGCCTGTGGGCGCTCCGGATTCGGTCGCGCTCCTGAGGCGGGTGGCAGACGAGGTCGTGTGCCCGCACACCCCGGCCGGCTTCGGCAGTGTAGGTAGGTGGTACGGGTCGTTCCCCCAGACCTCAGACGACGAGGTGAGGGCTCTCCTAGCGCATGCCAGGAGCGACTAGGCGCTCGTCGCCACCGGCGGCAGGTCGATGACCGGCGCATCACGCTCGATCACGGCGCGCGCGACCTTGAAGCAGTCCTCGACGTGCTTGTTGCCGACCAGCCGCATCGCACCGAAGCTGATGCCAGCAGCGGCAGCCTGACCGACGATCGGCACCCACTTGGCAGCGGACTTGGCGGCCACCCTGACGCCGATCCTCTTCAGCAGCGAAGCGACGACCTCGGCCGTGACGAGGCGGGCCACGACCTGGCTCCCGACGCTTGTGGCGCCCAGGAAGACCAGCTCCTTGGTGCGCGCGTCCAGCGCCTCCACCTGACCTGGCGACAGCCCGAAGCGCTGGTTGATGCTGGGGAGGAGCTGCATGAACAGCCCCACGTCGGCCCCGACGTCGACGCCAGGTAGAGGTACGACGGCCGCGAGCCCCGAGAGGCTGGCAGAGCGGTTGACGAGCGCCCGGCACTCGAGCCTGACCCGCTCCAGCTCGGCGAGGCTCCTAGGCAGGCTAGGCCTCAGGGCCGCCGGCGCCGCGGGCCGGCGCGTCAGGGCCTGGGCGACCCGCGGTCGGGTCACGGCTGCAGCAGCTCCAGCGGCTCACCCTGCGGGACGTGGCGCATCGAGATGGAGTTCATGCAGTAGCGCAGCCCGGTCGGCGGCGGGCCGTCTGGGAAGACGTGGCCCAGGTGGCTGTGGCAGCGGGCGCAGACGACCTCGGTGCGATGCATGCCGAACGAGGAGTCGTGTCGCTCATCGACTGCGCCTGGCAGCGGCTGCGTGAACGACGGCCAGCCCGTTCCTGACTCGAACTTGACGCCGGCCTCGAAGAGCGGGTGGCCGCAAGCGGCGCACGTGTAGGTACCAGGGTCCTTGGTGCCGACGTAGCAGCCGACGTGCGGCGCCTCGGTACCGTGCTGCCTGAGGACGCGGTACTCGTCCGGAGACAACCGGCGGCGCCACTCCTCTTCGCTCAGGTTGATCACGTCTGTCATGTGACCTCCTCGACACCATCATGCCGCTCACGGCGACGTCGGCCGTAGCCTGGAGGAACCACGCTCGCCGCAGCGCCTGCAACGTGTCGCCGACTAGGCCCGGTCCTCGAGGGCGACGACACGGGCCTTGAGCCTGTCCAGCTCGGCGCTGAGTCGCTCCACTTGACGCTCCAACTCCTCGAGCCTGCGGCCCTCGCCGCCGACGGCCGCTCGAGCGGTGCTAGCCGCCGCGCTCGGCCGGCCAACACCTTCGCGGTCCTCGAGGGCATCCCCACCGTTGCGCCTCACACGGGGCGCCAGGCGCGCGTCGTCGGCGCCGAGCGTGTGCGTGTAGCGGTCCTGGCTCTGCCCCGGCCCTCGGCCCAACCGCCTCACGAGGGGCGCGCCTCCCGCCGCCATCTCGGCCAACACCCTCTCCACCCCCACGACGTCCGAGAACCGCGTGTACCTCTCGGTACGGGTACGCAGCTCACCTGGCGTCTGCGGACCGCGCAACAGCAGGACGGCCAGCAAGGCCGCCTGCCTGTCGTCCAAGCCGAGCGCATGCGCGGCCCTGTGCCTGTGCTTGACGACGCGGTCGCCGACGCCCTGGACGGTCTCCGCCAACCCTCGATCGACCAGGCGCTGGGCGGCGCCAAGTACGTCCTGCAGGTGGTAGTCGGTGACCGGATCTCGGTTGGTCCGCTGGTTGCAGGCCGTCAACAGGGCCTGGCTGGAGAGCGGGTATCCGTCCGGTGTCGTGCGCTCCTTCTCGATCAGCGCGCCGAGCACCCGCAGCTCGATGTCCGACAAGGGCATGGCACGAGAGTATACGTCTCGATACAGGTGCTAAGCTGACCACACACTGACCACGTCGTGGTCACATCGGCGTACTCGCCAGGAGGTGGGTCTGTGAAGCAGGTCGGCATCAGGGAGTTCAGGGACAACGCTACGAAACTGCTGGCCGGGGCCGAGGGCCTGCGCATCGAGCGGCACGGCCACCTCGTCGGCTACTTCGTGCCCGCCACCGACGCGGACGGGAACCCGGCGTTGGTCGAGCTGGCCGAGCTCCTCAAGGACGCGATCGACTCGAGCGACATGAGCCAGTCCGAGATGATCACCATGCTCAAGCGGGCGATGTAACATTATGACCACTCTGTGGCTACTTAGTGACCATCGCGCAGCTCAGCCCCGTTACCTAGCCGTCCACCCCTCACGGGAGTAGGTGCTCGACGATCCTCCTGAGGTTCGCGAGAGCGTCGAGCTCCGCGTTCTCACCGTGGGGCACAGGGCTGGTCGACAACCACCCCGTCAGAACCAGCACGGCCAGTAGCAGGCCGCTCTCTACGTACAGTGACCGCCGCAGGCCCGGGCCATCGCCGTCCCCTGCGCTACGCGGCAGTAGCACGAAGCGGTTCACCGCTGCCAGCGTGAGCGCCAACGCCACGAAGACGAGCTTCACGGCGAGCGCCACCGCGTAGTCCGACGCGAAGAAACGCGACGGGTCCGAGGCGTGCGTCAAGGCGCTCAGCACGCCGGCCAGCGCCAGGAGCACGACGCTCCACAGGGCGATCGCAGATAGCCTGGACACGGCCTTCCTGTCCCCCGACTGGCCGAACGCCACCACCCAGACCCCACCAGCCCACGTAGCGGCGCACAACAGGTGTACGAGGTCGTAGACGAGCGGCACGGTGCCGCCCATGGCCGCGGCGTGGCTGAGACGGCTGAAGCTGTAGCCGAGCCAGACCCCGGATGCGACGGCCAGCGGCCACCAGGAGCGTGGAGCCAACGCCACCGTGGCGGCAAGCAGCACGCCGGCCACTGACCGCCACATCACGGCGTGACCGTGTGCGGTCGTCGACGCGTAGCGCCACAACAGGTCGAGCGAGACGGGCGACCTTACCTGGTCAACGGTGTGCCACAGCTCGAACACGCCCACGACCGGGAGCAGTGCAGCGGCGGCGAACAGGAGCGGCCTGGAGGTGCGTTGCCCAGGCGCGAGCCAGTAGCGCCTCATGGCAAGGCCGAAGAGCACGGCGACTGCGCTCCACGAGGCGGCTTTCATGACGATCGCCAAGCGAGACGGCCCTCCCGAGCCGGATGGCTCTCCCGAGCCAGATGGCTCTCCCGAGCCAGATG
>CAZFAQ010000063.1:0-10661 GCA_964517055.1 uncultured bacterium
GCGGTGACGAACGAGGAGGCGCTGAACACCTCGACGCTCAGGCCGAGGTTCTCGTAGGCGCCCTTGATCACGTCGAGGACGGCGACGCCGCCTGTCCGGTCGCTGGCGTTGTCCAGGTACGACCACGTGTTCCGCGTATGGCACACCAGACCGCAGTGCCCGGAGAACGCGAAGATCACGAGGTCGGGAGTGCCATCGTCCCTCTCACGGGTCGCGTCCGTGTCACCCGGCGCGGTCGGCACGAACCCGCCGTTGCCTGCGGGCGGCCTGCTGGTCGGAACGGCCGCTGCCCTGGCCAGCTCCTCCGGCGACGCCGCGCGCGGCGCACAGGCCGCCAGACAGGCCGCGAGCACTGTGATGAGGCAAGCGAGGACCTTACGCATCGAGACGCGAGCTTACGTGCCCTAGTCCTGTTCGGGTGTCTGCCGGTGTCTGGCTAGGAGCGTCGCGCCCACCTCGTCCCAGTCAACGCCGGACTCTGCCAGCAGCACCGTGAGATGGAAGAGGAGGTCCGCCGCCTCACCGCGCAGCTCGTCTGGCCTCGATTGCAGGGCGGCCACGATGGTCTCGCCCGCCTCCTCGACCACCTTCTGAGCGACGAACCCGACGCCGCGCTCATGGAGCCTGGCGACGTACGAGCCTTGAGGCAGCGAAGAGAGCCGTTCTCGCACCACCGACTCGAGCGTGCGCATGGCGGCGGTGATGTCGGTCGCGGAGCGTTCCTCCGCTCCCAGCACGGAGCGATGGAAGCACGTCAGTTCCCCTGTGTGACATGCGGGACCGGTCTGGTCGACGAGGTAGAGGACGGCGTCCACGTCACAGTCGTATCGCACGTCCACGAGTCGCTGGACGTTGCCGCTCGTCTCACCCTTCCTCCACAACGCGCCGCGGGAACGGCTGTGGTAGTGAGCGAAGCGCGTCTCCAAGGTGGCTTCGAGCGCTTCCTCGTCGGCCCAGGCGAGCATCAGCACCTGGCCGGTCGACGCCTCCTGCACCACCACGGGCACTAGTCCGCGCTCGTCGAAGACGACCTCCGGCATGCCCTCAGCCGACATACGGACTCTCGCCCTCTTCCGGCGGGCGGATCGCCAACCCCGCCTCGATGCACACCCGCTTGACCTCCATCACCGTCGTCTCACCACGGTGGAAGATGCCGGCCGCCAACGCGGCGTCCGCACCGGCGAGCAGGAGCACGTCCCTCATGTCATGTGGGCCGGAGGCGCCGCCCGAGGCCACGACCGGCACGTCGACCTCGGCTGCGGCGGCCCGGATCGCCTCGAGGTCGTAGCCGCTGCCCATGCCGTCGGCGTCGATGCTGTTGAGGACGACCTCGCCGGCGCCGAGCGCCTGACCCTCGGCCACCCAGGCGAGGAGGTCGAGCCCGGTGCTCTTGCGGCCCCCCGATGCGAACACCTCCCAGCCACCGCCAGTGGCGCGGTAGTCGACCGAGAGCACGACGGCCTGCGACCCGAACAGGTCGGCAGCCCGGCGGATGAGCTGCGGGTCCGCCAGCGCGCCTGAGTTGATCGAGACCTTGTCGGCGCCGGCCAGGGACAGCGCCCTGAAGTCCTCGACGGTCCTGACGCCGCCGCCGGCGGTCAACGGCATGAAGCAGCGCTCCGCGACCTGGGTGAGCACGCCCAGGATCGCGCCGCGCCCCTCCGCAGTCGCCGTGATGTCGTAGAACACCAGCTCGTCAGCGCCTTGCCTGTCGTACTCGACGGCCAGCGCCACCGGGTCGCCAACGTCGGTAAGCTCACCCAGCTCGGCGCGGCCGAACTGCTGCCCGCGAGTCACACGTCCCTCGTGCACGTCCAGGCAGGGGACTATCCGTTTGGCGAGCATATCGGTAGAGCATATCCGGGGGTGCGGGCCCGCGTTGAGGTCTCAGGGCACGCGCTCCAGCAGCGATAGGAGCTCGACGTGATGCGTGTGCGGGTACAGGTCGTACGGCTCGACTCGCCGCAGCTCTAGGCCCTTCAGGTGGAGGTCCGCCACGTCGCGTGCCCACGTGGCCGCGTCGCACGAGACGTAGACGAGCCTCTCGAAGGTCCCGGCGATCAGGGCGTCCCTCAGCTCGGCCGATAGGCCGGCGCGCGGCGGGTCGACGACCACGACGTCGTAGCCCGTCGGCGGGTCCAGGCGTCCGGCGTTGCCCCGAACGAACCGGACGTTGTCGATGCCGAGGCGCCCGGCGTCGGTCCGGCCTCTGGCCACGGCCCCGCTCTCGACCTCTAGCGCTGTCACCTCGCCGAACCGGTCGGCCAGGTGGAACGCGATGGCCCCGCCGCCGGCGTACAGGTCCAGAGCGCTGGCTCCTCGACCTGCCCACTGGGTCACCTGGAGGTACAGGGCCGCGGCTCCGAGCGCGTTCGGTTGCGAGAACGAGGTCGCGGCCACGCTTAGCGTCAGGTGGTTGAAACGCTGCGGAACCGTCCGTCGCCCTGCCACGCGTTCGACGCCGCGTCGGAACCTGCCACGCGGGTCTGCCTCGGACCAGGCGACGCCGGCTATGCCAGCATCGACCAACCGGTGCCCCAGGTCCACCGCCTTGGCCGCGGGCCCACGGCCAACCAGCGCGACCAACGCCTCGCCGTCCTGGTTCGCCCTTATCACGACCTCACGCACGCGCGGGCCGTCGCGCCCCGGCCCCGCGGCCGTCGTAAGGACGTCCCGCACGACCGCGTAGGCCTCGTTCACCTCACTGGTCGCCACCGGGTCGGAAGCCAGCGGCACGACCTCGTCCGTGCCCTTGCGCCTGTAGCCGAGGCTCACCTGCCCCCGCGCCCACTCGACGGCCGGCTGGACCACGTTCCTGTAAGCCCAGGTCTGCGGCGAGGGGACCACTGCCGGCACCTCGGGCAGCCCGGGGTGGTCCGCCGCGGCCGCGACGTCCGGAAGCGGAGCGCCGAACGCCCTGCGCAGGGCGTCGACGACGACTTCGCGCTTGAGCCGAAGCTGGTGCTCGTACGCGATGTGCCCGTAGTCGAGCCCCGGGTGCTCGGGCGGCTCGACGCGGTGATCCGAGCGGACCTCGACATCGACGGTCGTGCCCCTCAGGACCCCCTTGCGCCTCTCGAGGGCGACACCGACGACCTCGCCAGGAAGCGCCCCCTCGACAAGCACGACCTCGCCCGTGTCTAGCCGGGCGAGCGCGACGCCGCCGTGCACCATCCGCTGGACGTCGACGACGGCATCTGGACGCATCCGGCCAGTCTAGCGGTCGGTCCGGCGCTCACGAGAGCTGTTGCTATACTGCCGCCATGAAACGCTCCCTACAGGAGTACGTGGAGCTCGTCGTGTTCGGGCTGGTCGCCCTGCTGGTGGGCACTGGTCTGCTGTGGTTGGTCGGGTGGGTCCTGTCGATCGGTGGCGTCGCCCTCAAGTGGGTGGCGGGACTGCTGTGGAACCTGCTGAGGTTCATCGTGCCAGTGGCGATCGCCGGGGGCCTCGTCTACTTCCTCGTGAAAGCTGCGCAGGACAGGCAGCCCAAGCCGGCCAACGCTGGGGCGGGCAGCACGGTTCCAGTCCCCGCCGAAGGCGCCGGCACGCAGGCGTCTACGGCCCAGTCGGCTGGCGAGCCCGTGACGTCGACCACGAGCCACGCTTCAACGCCGCCGGCGGGGTCGGTGGAGAGCGCAGTGGCTGAAGCCGAAGACATCGCGACGGACGCGATGGACGAGGCGGAGCCAGCGTCAGCCGCCGACGAAGACGACGAAGAGCGAGCCTGACCGCCGGTCCGCGACAACCCGTGAAGCCAACCAGCCAGGAACCCTGAGTGGGCCGCCAGGCGTGAGGCGTCTCATCCTCGTGGGTCTGGTCGCGTTGGTGGCAGCCCCAGGGCTGCTCGCACTGGCGGGACCTGGCGGCCCCGCGTCACAGACCGGGGCCGCCGCGGACCCGGCGTCGGCAGGTGCAGAGCTGTACGCCTGGAACTGCGCCGTCTGCCACGGCGCAACGGGTGCAGGCATCGAGGAGGCGCGGCTGGCGTTCCCCGAGGAGCACAGGCGTTGCACCCACTGCCACCGGCCTAACAACCGCGTCGTCCAGCCTCTCGATACGCCGTTCATCGACAACGACATGTTCTCGATCGGTGAGCCGCCGGCTCTGCATCCGACCACCGACCGCCCCGTCACGCTAGCCAGTAGCGCCGACCCGAGCGCCCTGTTCGCCTACGTGAAGGCAACGATGCCCCGCTACGACCCGGGCCGGTTGACCGACGACGAGTACTGGGCGTTGACGGCGTTCCTGCTCGAGATGAACGGTAGGGCAGGCGAGGTGACTGGCTCGACCGATGGCTCCGGCGGCTAGGCGCTCTTGGGGTCGAGCACGTCGCGGAACGCGTCACCGAGCAGGTTCCAGCCGAGCACGAACAACACGATGATGATCCCTGGCCAGAACGACACGTACCAGTAGGCCAGCGGCCTACCAGGTGGCCCGAGGATCCAGTCGCGAGCGAACGAGATCATCTGACCCCAGTCGGCGTAGCCGACGTCTGCGCCCAGTCCCAGGAACGACAGCGCGGCGGCCGTGAGCACTATCGACCCGATGTCGAGGCTCGCGACGATGATCAGCGGACCGATGGCGTTCGGCAGCACGTGTCGGAAGACGACCCCAAGCGAGCGACGTCCCAGAGCTCTCGCGCTCGTTACGAAGTCCTCCTCTTTGACCCTCAGAACCTCGCCGCGCATCAACCTTGCGTACGAGGGCCAGGCGACGACAGCGATGGCGAACATGATGTTGGTGATCGAGTTGCCCAGGACCATCACGACGACCATCGCCACCACCAGGCTCGGCAACGAGATGACAACGTCGGTGAACCGCATGAGGACGTTGTCGAAGACCCCGCCGATGTAGCCAGACAGGCTGCCGATCACGAGACCGACCAGCAGGCTGATGCCGACGACGATCAGGCCGATCTTGAAGGCCGTACGCGTACCCCAGATGAGTCCGTAGTAGATGTCGTAGCCGCCGCTGGTGGTGCCGAGCAGCGTCTCCGAGGTCTCCGCGTCACGTGGCACGTTGCTGAACCCGACCCTGGGGATCGTGAAGCAGCTCTCTGGCGGGGCGAAGACCGCGCGCCAGAAGACCGCCTTCGTCGGGTTCTTGTAGTCGTTCTGGGTCGCTGCGCTGAGCCCAAGGTCACGCAGGCAACCTCGGCCCACGTCGGTGATGACCGGAGCGAACACGGCCGTGAGCACGAACACGATCACGACCAACAGCCCGCTGATGGCCAACGGGTTGCGGCGGAAGCGCTTGAACGCCTTAGAGTCTCGCCAACCGCTGACCTGGGGTCCTACCGGCTCACCGGCTTCTGGGACGTCGCCTTGAAGCATCGTGTCCGCCATCACTCGTACCTGATCCGAGGATCGACGACGCCGTAGAGCACGTCTACCAGGAGGTTGGCGATCACCACCATCACGGCCGCGAAGAGCGCGAAGCCCATCACGGCGGCGTAGTCGAGGCTGATCGCAGCGGCTGCGGCCCACTGCCCGAGCCCAGGGAAGTTGAATATCGTCTCGGTGATCACGACACCGTTGACCAGCCCTACGAGCGTGAAGCCGGCGAGGGTGATTACCGGGATCAGAGCGTTGCGCCTGGCGTGTTTGAGCGACACGACGCGCTCTGGCAGACCCTTCGACCTGGCTGTCCTGACGTAGTCCTTGCCCAACGCATCGAGCAACGAGGACCGCATCACGCGCATGATCTGCGCGCTCTGGACGACGGCCAGTGTGATCACTGGCAGGATCAGGTGCTTGATGGCATCCAGGAAGATGTCGAACCTACCGTTGAGCAGGGCGTCGAGACTGAGCATCTTCGTGTAGTGGGTGAAGCCGGAGCGGCCGGCGATCTCGACGAGGTATGGCGTTGATATGCGTCCAGGTTGGAACCAGCCTAGAGCGCCGTAGAAGATGACGAGCAGCCAGATCCCGAGCACGAAAGTGGGCAGCGACCAGCCGACGATAGACATGACACGGGTCACCTGGTCGATGAGCTTGTCGCGGTTGAGGGCTGCTGCCGTACCTAACCAGATCCCGACCCCGATGACGGGGATGATCGCCAGTATCGCTAGTTCCAGGGTGGCGGGGAAGCGGGTCTTGAGAGCCTGCAGGACCGGTTCACCTGTGGTACGCGAGTAGCCCAGGTTGCCTTTGAGGACTTCCCGTATCCACCGGTAGTACTGCTGGTACCAGGGGTCCTCAAGGCCGTACTGCGCGATGATCGATTCTATCTGCCTGATCTGCTGCTCGGACTGCACGAACGCGGCGGCCCGCTGATATGGGGTGAGGAGCTGCATCAGCAGGACGATGGCGAGCGTGACGCCTATGAAGACGACTGGCAGAAGCAGGACGCGGCGCGCGATGAACACTAGCAAGATAGGTCTCTATTCTTTCGGTAACGGCTGGGGAGCGATCGCCAAGGCGACCGCTCCCAGCCGGAATCACGGTCGGCACTAGCGCCGACCATAGAGTTTGACCTTATTCCTTGGAAAGGTCCTTCCAGTAGTACTCGTCGGAGAGCATCGGGTTGTAGTAGGTGCCTTGCAGGTTGTCACGTGTCACGAAGAACGGACCCTGGTTGGGCAGGACGATGCTCGGCGCCAGGTCGTAGTGCAAGGTGCCGATCTCCCGGTAGAGGAAGCCACGTTCGGCGGGATCGAAGGTCGCGTCGGCCTGGTCGATCAGCGCCTGGATCTCTGGGATGTTGATCGAGGTGCGACCAGCGTAGAAGCCGTCGTTGTCGTAGAAGGTGTTGATGAAGTTGCTGGGGTCGGCGTAGTCAGCGCACCAACCGACGACGAAGATCGGGATCTTCTTCTCGGACATGCGGTTGAGCACGTCGGCCCACGGCAGGCTACGCACGTTCATAACGAAGTTCGGGTTGATGAACGAGAGGTTGTCCGCGAGGATCTCGAGCGCGGTCTGGCGGACCGTGTTGCCGGCGTTGTAGATCGCCGTGAACTGGAAGCCCGTTTCCCACAGGTCGCCGTCGTAGGCGGCGCGGAAGTACTCTTCGGCGGCCTCGAGGTCGAGCGTGCGGATCGCGACGTCGTCGTTGTACCCGAGGAAGGACGGCGGCAGGCCCATCGTCAGGGCGACGCCGGCACCTTCGTAGATCTGGTCGATGAAGCCCTGCTGGTCGAACAGGTGGGAGAAGGCGCGGCGGACGTTGACATCGGTGAAGAAGTCAGAGGGGATGCCACTGCCGTCGAGCTGGCCCGAACCGACGTCCTCGTTGTTCGAGGTGTCGATGGCGAAGTTGAAGTGGATGGGAGTGACGCAGGTCGGTGACCAGTCGGGGCTCTCGTGAACGGTGATACCGGGCGACCCGCGCAGCTGCACCAACGTGGAGCGCTCGTTCACCTGGACACGGTCGGCGTCACCCTGCTGGAGGGCGAGGACGCGCGTCGACTGCTCGTCTACGAACTGGTAGACGACGTTCTGGATGGCGGGGGCGCCGCCCCAGTAGTCAGGGAACGCCTGGGCCACGAGCGAGTCCGGCGTCCACTCGACGACCTGGTAGGCGCCGGTGCCGCTGGGGTTGCTGTGGAGGAACTCGCCCACCAAGGGGCGGCCGTTCCAGTCGGTCCAGGTGGCTTCGGTACCGTCCCACGCGCCGCCTTCGATGGCCCACTGGCTGTCGAGGACGCTGTACGCGGTGTAGGTGATGATCGGGATGAGGGCCGGCGTCGGGTTCATGAGGTTGATGACGGCCGTGTAGCCGTCAGGGCCGTCCGGGCACTCGACGATGTTGTCGATCATCTCCCACGTTACGTTCTCCTGGAAGGCGGCTGGGTCGCTGCCGTCGCCGGAGTAGCCGAGGAAGAGGTTCCCTGTCAGGTAGGCGGTAGCACCTTGCGGATCCGCCGTCAGGGCGCCGTACTGGAAGGAGTACTCGACGTCCTTACAGCTCATGGTGTTGCCGCTGTGGAACTGGACGCCTTCGCGAAGGGTGAAGGTCCAGTGGAGACCGTCTTCGGAGACGGTGTAGTCGGTGGCAAGCGCGGGCTCGAACTCGTCGATCGCCTCGCCGGCGTACAGGAACAGTGTCTCGTACACGTTCTCGATGATGGCCCCGGACGCCGTGTCGTACGCGCGAGCGGGGTCCAACGAGACGATCTCACCGAACGCCTGATTGACATAGGTGTCGGGGCCGGACTGCGCCGTCGCCGTCGAGGCGACGAGCAGAACTCCGGCGACTAGCGCTAGGATCCTTCTCTTCATTCACATCTCCCTTGCGGAAAGTCTTCAGGGCGCAGTCGCACCCCGCTTGTCGGAGGGCTTTAGAGTACTTCTTCTCTAGCTCCCTTCGCATTCGCGGGGACCCTGCCCCTGAACTTCTACGCCTGTAGCCCGGGTGGGGCCGACCCGCCTTCCCCGTGCTCACGACTGTAGACAGGCGCTTAGAGGCTACAACACCATGCGGCCGCCATGTGAACTTCCTAACGCGCCCATTAACCCGTTCTTAGACGAGTACTACCGGCGTAGTTCAGGGCGCCGCGCCCGTTCAGATCGGTCCCTGGACACCAGAAACGCCGTTGTAGCATTGCCTCATGCCGCCGAGCACGGGCCCGTCCAATTTCCATGACCACCGGTTCCGAACGGCCGTTCTCTTGGCCATCGGCGCGCTATCTGTACTGCTCACCTCCTGCTTCGGCCGCTCCGACTCGCTGGCACCTGTCATCGCCATCACCGACCCGCGCAGCGGCGCTACGCGTAGCACAGAGGACCTGCGCATCAGCGGCTACGCCATGGACGACGAGGGCGTGGCGAGCATCCGGGTCGACGGGCTCGACCTGCTTGCGAACGAGTTCTACTCCGCCGAACGGGGCAAGGGCCTCGTGCACTTCGCGTTCACGAAGGCGAACGTGACCGACGGAGAGGTGGCGATGGTCCTCGAGGTCACGGACGTCAGCGGCCGCACCACCACCGAGACGTACACGCTGATCCTCGACGCAACGCCACCGACGGTCGAGCTCACCACTGTCGAGGCGGCCGCAGGCAACAGGTTGCGTGTAGAAGGCATCGCGCGCGACAACATCGGTCTATCCTCCGTCCGTATCGGAGGTGTCCCGCTAGCCTTCACGCCCGGCCCAGAGTTCAGCTTCTCGGTGCTGGTCGAGAACACCCCCGACGCGGCGGTCGTGGTCGAGGACGGAGCCGGCAACAGCGCGTCCGTCCCGCTGCAGTGAGGACGGCCGCGCCAGGGTCGGCCAGAGATGACGCCACCGAGGTAGACGGGCCAGCAGGACCTGGGCTGCCCGTCCGCACGTCCGACCTGCTGGCCAGCGGCAGCTCAGCCTTCGACGTGCTAGCGGCGGAGAAGCAGCATGGGAACACCGACCTCGTCTCTATCCTCGAGCTGCTAGGACTCGCGGGCCCGTTCACCGTCGAGTCGCCATGGGAGCTGAGGGACGAGACGGGCCGTCACCTCATACACGCTGGCGGGTTCGCTGCCTCACCGTTCGGGGAGGCCTACCCCCCGTTGATGGAGTTCGTCAAGTCGTACGTCGACGGCAACCAGCAGCTCGGGTTCCCTCACCAGTCGGTGAGCGAGTGGAAGGCCGGGTTGGAAGCGGCGCTCGTCGCGCTGCTCGCTTCGGTGGCACCCAGCCACGAAGACAGCCGCGTGTTCCTCAGCAACTCTGGGGCCGAGGCCGTGGAAGCCGCCATGAAGCTCGCCCTGGCGTACCGCCCCAACGCCACGCGTTTCATCAACTTCGACCGCGCCTACCACGGCAAGACGTTGGGCGCGTTGTCGCTGACCCCTAGCGCGGTCTATCAGAAGGACTTCGGCCCACTGCGCGAGGCGGTCACGCTGCCCTACGGGGATGCCGACGCGCTCGAGGGCGCCCTGAGGTCGCACGCCGGCGACGTGATCGCCATAGTCGTCGAGCCCGTGCTTGGCGAGGGCGGGGTCTACCCCCCGCCAGAAGGCTTCCTGCGCCGGCTCGGAGAACTGGCTGGCAACCACGGTGTGCCGGTGATCGCGGACGAGGTGCAGACCGGCCTCGGACGTACCGGCCACTGGTTCGCGAGCTTGGCGGGCGGCCTGGAGCCCGACATCGTGACGCTGGCCAAGCCTCTGGGCGGCGGCATCTTGCCCATCGGCGCCACCGTTGCCAGGGCCCAGATCTTCAAGGCCCTCCTGTCAGGGACGGCCTCACGGCGTCACTCCTCGACGTTCGGCGGCGGGAGCTTCGCCTGCGCCGTCGCTCTCAGGTCGCTGGAGATTCTCATCGACGAGCGCCTTGACCTGCGGTCGGCCGAGCTGGGGCGGCGCGGGCTGGAACGGATGCGTTCGACGGTCGATAGGTACCCCGGCCTGTTCTCCGAGGCTCGTGGCGCAGGGATGCTTCTCGCGTTCTCACTTCGGCCCATCGTCGGGATCCCCATCCCGGGAGTGCCTGCAGACGATGTTCAGGCGGTGAGCTCGATGCTCGGCCTACGGCTACTGCACGAGGCTGGCGTGCACGCTTGCTTCAGCCTTCGCGGCAACTACATCATGAGGTTCACCCCGCCGCTCAACATCCCGGAGACCCTGTTCGACGAGATGCTCGACCGGATCGACGCGTTCGCGGGGGCCAACCCACGCTCGTTGAAGCTGCTTCAGCGCTTCCCGCTGCCCAAGCTGCTCGGGCTGCTCAAGGTCGCCTACGG
>CAZFAQ010000064.1:0-10353 GCA_964517055.1 uncultured bacterium
AACCGACGACCTGCCGATTACGAATCGGCTGCTCTACCGCTGAGCTACGTTGGCGCCCGCACGGCACGAGCAGGCGGTCGAGAAAGACCGCTCGCCGATGTCGGACGGACCGCTAACGGACCGTGTGGTGGCCAGGGGCAGAATCGAACTGCCGACACTGCGATTTTCAGTCGCATGCTCTACCGACTGAGCTACCTGGCCAAGATGAAGACGCAGCGTTTCGTTGCCTTGGCGCTGCGTCTTCGGGCGTTTGGCGGAGCGGACGGGATTTGAACCCGCGACCTTCTGCGTGACAGGCAGATATGCTAACCGCTACACTACGGCTCCGCGAAAAAGCGCCTCGGGCCCGCCAGGCGGTGCCGTCAGCAAAGACCAGGATACCTACCCGTCTGAAGCGCTGTCAACGGCGTGTGCTGCGCGATCAGTCGCGTGCGGAGCGTGTGGACCTGGATCTAAACGCCGGCCCTCACGACCTTCTTCAGTTGCCTGATCGCGCCTAGGTGATATGCGGCGTGACCGTAGCTGGCCAGCGCCCCGTTGGCCGCGAACTCTTCGCTCCAGGTGTCAAGCCTGTCGACGTTGCGTAGGAGGTCCTGCCCGGCCCGCCGCAGGTCGGCCCGCAGCGCTTCCCACCCCGCTGCGTCGACCGTCTTGACCTTCCAGCTCTCGGACCAGTCGGCCGGGGGCTCCTTCCCGGCGAAGTAGTCGTTGACGAGGTCGATCGCCCAGCGGAGGTGCTCTGTGTGGCCCGCGATGGTGTTGCCGGCGACGGCCCGCGAGGCCTCGTCGGCCGTGACGTCTTGCAGCGTCCCGTGAACCCCGCCCGTCACGCCTCCGCTGGTGACCCACGTCGGCTCGCCGTCCGGCATGCCCTCCAGGATCTCGCGGTAGCGAGCCAGGAACGTATTGGTAAGCAGTTCTACACCAGGGTCGTGGGCAGCCGCGGTCGCGGTCTTAGTCATGAGTCGCCTCCTGGGAGAGAACGTATACGGTATCGCGGACAGCTAGTGACCGGTTCGCGCCCCTCGATAAGACTCGGACCAGATCGAGGCTGACCATCACGCCAGCCCGAACTTCAGATCAGGCCTTGAAGCTCGCTAGCGCTTCTCGAGCTCGATCCAGCCGTTGGGCACCGCCCCGCAGTCGGACATGTAGCCACCAACCAGCAACCCGTCGCGCTGTTCGGCCAGCGCCTGGAAGCGGCAGTTTGCCACGGTCGAGCTGACGAGCTCGAGCATGATCAGCGGTCCCACCTCGCCGGTGACGGTCCCCTGCGATAGCGGGCCCGGCAGGCTCGACTCCCAGGTCCCGGTGACGCCGCTCCCGGCGACCTGCAAGGTGAGGAGCATCACGCCCGTGTCGTCGCCCTCGCTCGCTTCGTACGTACCGGTCCAGGTCCCCGCCAGGGGGACGTTCCTGGCGAACGGGTTGCATGCGGCGAGCACCGCGACGAGCACGGCGATCGCCGTGCCGCGGAGCCAGGCAGGTCCTGACATGCGTCGCGTCACGGACGGGTCACGACTTCACTATCGGCCGCGCCGACGCGGCGCGAACCGAGCTCGTCGAGCGTCTTCCCTATAGCGACGGGGCCGTAGCCAAGCTCCTCGTGCTGAGCGGCCGGGTCACCGTGAGGCACGGTGGTATCGCGGACGCCGAGGCGCACCACGGGCAGGGCGCTGCCGCCCTCGGCAAGGCTCTCGAGGACTGCGGAGCCGAGGCCGCCGACCACGGTGTGGTCCTCGGCCGTGACCATGGCCCGGGCGCCGGCCGCCAGCTCGAGAAGCAGGCGAGAGTCGAGCGGCTTGACGAAGCGCCCGTCGACGACGCCTACGTCCGGGCGACCCTCGGCGGCTTTCAGGGCGTACGCGACCGTCGGCCCGAGGCCGACGACCCAGACCGCCCCCTTTCGGGAGGCAGGCTCCTTGAGCACCTCCCAGGTGCCCCACTCGACCTCGGGCCAGTCGGCGACAGGCAGGTCTGCCGGGCTGGCAACGCCGCCGCGCGGCCAGCGGATGGCCTTGGGCCCGCCAAGTCGCAGCGCGGCCTTGAGCATCCCGCGCATCTGGTCCGCGTCGCGCGGCATGCCGACGCCGACGTTGGGCACGGTCCGCAGGTATGCGAGGTCGAAGATGCCCTGGTGGGTCGCTCCGTCGCCGCCCACCAGGCCGGCCCGGTCGATGGCGAACACGACGTCGAGGTTCTCGAGCGCGACGTCGTGGATGACCTGGTCGTACCCGCGTTGGAGGAACGTCGAGTAGATCGCGACTATCGGCTTCTCGCCGCGCAGGGCTAGCCCCGCCCCCACGGTCACGGCCACGTCCTCGGCGATCCCGACGTCTACGTACCTGTCCTTGTGCGTCTTCGAGTACCCGACGAGCCCGCTGCCCTCGCGCATGGCGGGCGTGATGACCCAGACGCGGTCGTCCGCGTCGGCGAGCGCCGCTGCTGCGTCGCCGAACGCCTTCGACCACGTGAAGCTGCCCGCCTTGGCCACGGGGTTGTCCGGGTCGAAGCTCGAGGCGCCGTGCCAGGCGATGGGGTCGGTCTCCGCGACCTTGTAGCCCTTGCCCTTGCGCGTGACGATGTGGAGGAGCGTCGGGCCGTCGAGCTGCCTGATGTGGTCGAGGTAGTAGAGCAGCTGGTCGATGTCGTGGCCGTCGACGGGCCCCACGTACCGCAGGCCCATGGCGTGGAACGGGTTGTTGCTGGCCGGGTCGAAGAACCGCCGCGTCGCCTTCTTGGCCCGGCTGGCCAGGTCCCCGAGGGGCTCCCAGACGCGCGTGAGCGCCTGTTTGGAGCGGTCCTCTGCGCGCTGGAACCACGGTTGCACCTGAAGCGTGCGCATGTAGTGGTTGATGGCGCCGACGTTCTCGCTGATCGACATCTCGTTGTCGTTGAGGACGATCGTCATCTGCGGCTTGAGGTGCCCGATCTGGTTCAACGCGGCCAGCGCCATGCCGCCTGTCAGTGCGCCGTCGCCTATTACCGCGACGACGTCGTACGGCGCTTGGCGGGAGTCACGGGCCAGTGCCATACCCAGGGCGGCCGCGAGGCTGGTCGAGGCGTGGCCGACGGTAAGCGCGTCGTGGGGCGACTCGCTCGTCGCCGTGAAGCCAGCGAGCCCACCAGGTTGACGGATGCTCTCGATGCGGTCCCCTCGCCCCGTCAGGATCTTGTGCCCGTACGTCTGGTGCCCGACGTCCCAAACGACCCGGTCGTTGGCGGTGTCGTAGAGGTAGTGAAGAGCGACTGTCAGCTCCACGGCGCCCAAGCTCGAGGCCAGGTGTCCCCCGGCTATGGAGCACACTCGGACGATCTCGCCACGTAGCTCCTCGGCCAGCTCCGCTAACTGCGCCTGCGACAGGCGCTTGACGTCAGCCGGGGACTTGACGCCTGCCAGTAGCGTGCCGCTGGTCTTCACGTCACTCGGCTCCGGTGAGCGGCACGTTTGTGGCGACCAGTAGGTGGCCAGTCCTCAGCATCACCTCGCCGACGTACGGCGCGTACCAGAACTGGCGCGAGCTCTGCTCGGAGACGTTGGCCTCCTCGTCGAGGAGCCTCGTCGTGAGGTCGACGACGAAGACCTCGACCTCGCCCGCTGGCACCTGCACCGTCCTCCGGTCGACGACCGTGTAGACGTAGTTGACCGTGCTGCTCTCCGGCGGCGAGCCGTCACCCAGGCTCAGCGTCACCGTCGTGTCGCCCGACCACTGGCTGCCCACCCTCAGCGACCCGGGTGCGGGGAACTCCTGCATGGGCGGGTCGTACTCGATGGTCGTGATGCCTAGGCGGACCTGGCTGTGGAGGAACACGCCGGTGTCCCTGAACTGGCGGTAGGAACGCTGCTCCCACCCAGGCCGGATCTCGCGGAACGAGATCCAGATGCCGCCGTCGACGACCACGGGGCCCTCGACGATCACGCTGGCTCTGGCGTCGGAGAGGCGAGCACCTTCTGGCAGGTACTGCCAGGCCGCGCCCGTCTGGTACGGGTAGTACGTCGTGTCCTCCGTGAGCTGCTGGACCTCCACGCGTTCGTCGCTGGCGGTGGGAGCACAGGCGACGACCATCAACATGAGCGCCGCGCCGCAGAGGAGCAGGTTGAGCTTGTCGCGCATGGGGACGAGTCTACCGCGGCGGCTCAACACCGCCTCGCGGCCATGGATCTCACATGCCCTTGCCGATGTCACGTCTGACGAGCGCGCGCGGGAAGTCGATGGCGTCGACCAGCCGGTAAGCGCGCTCAACGGCCGAGGCCAGGTCGTCGCCGACACCGACGGCGTTGAGCACCCTCCCCCCGCGCGAGACAGGGGGCCGGCCCGACGTCCCGGCGTGGAAGAGCAGCGTGTCCACCGGAAGCTCGCGGGGGATGCCTAGCGGTACGCCGACCACCGGGGAGTCCGGGTAACCTTCCGCGGCCAACACGACGCAGGCGGCGGCGCCGCTCGACCACCTGACTGTCACGTCGCCTAGCCTGTCCTCCGCGACGGCCTGGAACAGCTCGAACGCGTCGCTCTCGAGCAGAGGCATCAACGCCTGCGTCTCGGGGTCGCCGAAGCGGCAGTTGAACTCGAGGACCTTGAAGCCTTGCGGCGTGAGCATCGCGCCCACGTAGAGCACGCCCTGGTACGGGACGCCGTCCTCGCGCAGCCCGCGGATGACGGGCGCCACGACATCGGCCTCGAGAGAGGCCTGCAGCTCGGCGGAGAGGGGCACCGGCGCGACGGCTCCCATCCCGCCAGTGTTCGGCCCGCGGCCGCCGTCGAAAGCGCGCTTGTGGTCGCGCGACGGTGGGAGCGCCACGTGCGTACGCGAGTCGACGAGGAGGATCACGCTGATC
This sequence comes from uncultured bacterium, assembly GCA_964517055.1. Taxonomy (GTDB): domain Bacteria; phylum Deinococcota; class Deinococci; order Deinococcales; family Trueperaceae; genus DASRWD01. The sequence continues at coordinate 4,838 of CAZFAQ010000064.1, forward strand.
TCGGGCCCCTCGAGCCGCTCCTCGAGCACGACCTCGGCGTCCGGCTCCTGGAAGATCGCCTCTATGGCCGTGCGGGCGTCGTCGATATTCTCGGCGACCGTGACGCCCTTGCCTGCCCTGAGACCGGAGTCCTTCACCACGACCGGCGCACCGACCATGTCCAGGTGCGTTAGGGCCTCGTCGAGATCGCCGAACGCCGCGAACGAGGCCGTCGGGACACGGTGCCTGTCCATGAACTCCTTGGCGAAGCGCTTGCTGCCCTCGAGGCGCGCGGCCTGCTTGCCAGGGCCGAGGACCTTGTACCCGTCTGACCGTAGTGCGTCCGCCCAGCCGGCCACCAGTGGGGCCTCTGGCCCGATCACGATCAGGTCGGGCGCCTCTGCCTCGGCGACGATCCTGACGCCGCGCTCGTCGCCGGCCCCGCCTATGACCCTGGCGGAGCCCACCATCCCGTCGTTGCCTGGCACGACGACGACGTCCTCGACGGACGGGGAGCGGTCGAGCGCCCAGCAGAGGGCGTGCTCCCGGCCGCCTGACCCGATCACCATCACCTTCACGGCGCCACCTCCCAGCTCGCTGGCGAGGGGCGGCTGCCGCTCACGGCCGAGCCTCCCCGCGTAGGACCATGCGCACGGCCTCAGGGTACAGGTCGTGCTCGAGCGGCAGCACGCGCTCGGCCAGGCTCTCCTCGGTGTCGCCCGGGAGCACAGGCAGGGCGCGTTGGGCGATGACCTTGCCCGTGTCCATGCCGGCGTCCACGAAGTGCACGCTGCAGCCGGTCTCGGGCGAGCCGTCCGCCAGGACCTGACGGTGAGGGTGCAGGCCCCTGTGCTTGGGCAGCAGGCTCGGGTGCACGTTGAGCATGCGCCCCTCCCACCGGCTCACGAGCCGCGCGGAGAGCAGCCGCATGAATCCGGCCAGGCACACGAGGTCGACGCTGTGATCGTCGAGAACGAGCTGTGCCTGCTCCTCGAAGTCACGCCTTCCGCCCCACGGTACGTGCAAGGCGGTGACGCCGGCGTCCTTCGCTGCAGCGAGCGCCGGCGCGCCCTCGTTGTCGCTGATGACGAGCGCCACCGACCCCAGGTCGTCGCCGGCTGGGAACGCCGCCAGCAGCGCGCGCATGTTCGAGCCCCTTCCGGAGGCGAGCACGGCCAGCCGCGCCGGCCGCCCCAGGGGGAAGGGCACCGCGGTTACCGTGCCCCGGCGCCGAGCCGCGCCCTGAACTCCTCCACCCGCTCCGGGTGGAGCTTGGTGATGTAACGCTTCAGGCCGCTGGTGTTCATGGCCGCGTCGGACGTGAGCTTGTAGCGGTGCGCGATCCCGTCGGGCACCCCGGCCGCCTTGAGCTCGGCGTCCTCGTAGCGCTGCATGCGAGCCAGGAGCTCGCCGTCGTCCTCGCCCGCCGCCATGCCAGCCAGGAACTCGGCCTCCCACGCCCTGAGCACGCCCGAGTAGGCCCTCAGGTGGGCGACGGCATCGGGGACCGGCCCGAAGTGAGACAACACGAGCCGGCTGGGACCCGCTGCCACCTGCTTCTCCGCCACCTCCTCCTTGAGCTCGATGTTCAGCTCCGGCGGCGCCAGCGCCGGCCTGATCACGGACGCGCCAGGCAGGACCACGCCCGCGGAGTCGCCACAGAACAGCGTTCCGTCCCCCAGCAGGTAGCTGACGTGGTGGGAGGCGTGACCAGGCGTGTGCAGCACCCGCACGTCGAGGCCACCGATCGAGAGTCGGTCTCCGTCGTCCACCGCTGTCACGCGGCCGGGGTCGAGCGGCACCATGCGCCCCCAGAGGTGCTCCAGCTCGTCGCCGTAGACCCTTTCGGCACTGGCCATGAGCCGGCTGGGGTCGACGAGGTGTGGGGCGCCTACCGCGTGGGCGTAGACCTGGGCGCCGGTCAGGCGGGCCAGCGCGCCAGCGCCGCCCGCATGGTCCAAGTGTATGTGGGTGACGAGGAGGTGGGTGACGTCCCTTGGGCTTAGGCCGAGCGCCTCTAGGCCCGCGACCACGTTGGGCACAGTCACGCCTGGCCCGCTCTCGATCATGGCGTAGCCGCCCCGCGGGAGCGACAGGACGAAGACGCCGATGGTGCCGGGGTGCGCGTGGTGCAGCGTGTCTACCAGCCAGACACCGCCGCCCAGGTCGCGGGCCCTCGGGTAGTCGGGTAGCGGCTGCTCGTTGCCGGTCACTCCCCGTCGTCCTCCGACCTCGCGACCCACACCGGGCGCATCGCGTCCTCCTCGGTCGCTACCTGGTTGACGAGGGTACCGATGCCGTCGATGGTCACCTCGATCGTGTCACCGACAGACAGCTTCCCTACGCCCTCCGGCGTGCCGGTCAGCACGAGGTCGCCCGGGGTCAGGGTCATGAACGTCGAGACGTAGGCCAGGACGTCGGCGACCGGGAAGATCATGTCGCGCGTGTGGCCTGACTGCTTCACATCGCCGTTGACGACCGTGCGCAGGCCGACGTTGGCGGGGTCGACGTCGGTCTCGAGCCATGGGCCGACCGGGCAGAAGCCGTCGGCCGATTTCCCGCGCGCCCACTGCAGGTCGGAACGCTGCCTGTCGCGCGCTGTGACGTCTACCGCGCAGGTGTATCCGAGGACGTGGTCGAGCGCGTCGGCGGCGGCGACGTTGCGCATCGCCTGGCCGATCACCACCGCCAGCTCGCCCTCGAACTGCAGGTCGGAGGTCCAGGTCGGGTACGGGATGTCGTCTCCCGGTCCCGAGAGCGTGTTCAGGCCCTTGAGGAACAGCCCGGGCTCCGTCGGCAGGTCGCCTCCGAGCGGCATGTTGCCCATCTCCCTGATGTGGTCTGCGTAGTTGCGGCCGACGCAGACGATGACGTTGGGCTCGCATGGCGGCAGGAGGGTGACCTCCTCCAGCGAGGTCTCGCTGCCCTCGGGCCTACCCGTCATGCTCGTCAGCCTGCGCACCATGCCGCCGTCGACGGTCCCCCACGCGACGCCGTCGTAACTCCGGTACCTGACCAAGCGCATATCGCTCCTCCTCGACTCGTCTAGGCGCCGACCAGGTCGGTCAGCTCGTGCCACTCCTCCATCAGGCCCAGAAGCTCGGCCTCCAGCGCCGCGTGGCGCTCACCCAGGTCGGCGATCGCCTGCGGGTCCTCGTCGGGCGTTGTGAGCCCGGCACCGACAGCGGAGAGCTCTGCCTCGACACCCGAGATCCTCTCCTCGACGCTCTCCAGGTGCTTGCGCAGCTGCCATGGGCTTCGGCCCGCGAACCGCTCACTGGCGACGCGGGCTCCAGGCTCTTGGGTCACGGTAGCGCCGCCGGCCCCGGTGGCCGCGGCCGGTACATGGGCGCGCCCAGTTGCACCTTTCGACACGTCCTCCGCCGCCCGCTCGCGCCGCTTGCGCCAGTAGAAAGACCAGTCTCCCTCGTACTCGCGGAAGCGCCCGCCGTCTACCTCCCAGACGCGGTTCACGAGGGCAGAGACGAAGCGTCTGTCGTGCGAGACGAGCAGGAGCGTGCCCTCGTAGGCCTGTAGCGCGGCCTCGAGCGCCTCGATCATCTCGAGGTCGAGGTGGTTCGTCGGCTCGTCGAGCACCAGCAGGTTGTAGCGGCCCAGGGTCAGCAGCAGCAGCGCGAGGCGAGCCCTCTCGCCACCCGACAGGTCGCGGACCTTCTTGAACTGGGCGTCGTAAGGGAACATGAAGCGTCCCAGCAGGTCGTGGGCCTCGCGGTCGCCGGTCCTGCGGAGAAGCTCCTCGAACAGCGTGAGCTCGTCGTCGACGCCTGCGAGCTCCTGGTCGTAGTAGCCGACGCGCACGCGTGCTCCAGTCAGCACCCGTGCGCGCGGGTCCTTGGACGGTAGGTCGCCGAGGAGCGTCTTGAGGAAGGTCGTCTTGCCCGCGCCGTTGGGCCCGACCAGGGCCACGCGGTCGCCCGAGCGCAGCTCGACCGAGACGTCCTCGAACAGGGTCCGCTCGTATTGCTGGGTCAGGTGAGCGGCGCTGAGCACGATGTCGCCCGACTCGTCGCATCCGAACGTGAAGCGCGTGCTGCGCTCGGCTCCCTTCACCTCGTCGACCATGCGGTCGTCGAAGCGCTCGGCCCGCCCAAGCATCGCCTTGGCGCGGCGGTGCAGCTTCTCGTTCTGACCGGCCCAGCGCTTCATCTGGTCTGCCGAGGCGTGGAGGCGCGCCGACTCGCGCTCCTGGTTGGCCCTGGTGGCGGCCTGGATGCGCTCGGCCTCCTCGCGGCCGGCCCGGTAGGTGGACGGGTTGCCGTGCCCGACGCGCAGCTCACCCCTGCTGACCTCGGCGGTCACGTCGCACGCGGCGTCGAGGAAGGCTCTGTCGTGGGACACGACGATCGCGGCCCCCGGGTAGCGCGCCAGGTAGGTCTCGAGCCACGCTCGCATGTCCATGTCGAGGTGGTTCGTCGGCTCGTCGAGGAGCAGTAGGTCCGGCTGCTTCATGAGCAGGCGGGCAAGTCCGAGGCGAGTGCGCTCGCCCCCGGAGAGGTTCGTGACGAGGTCACCGTGCCGGTACTGGAAGCCGAGCGCCGCCAGCACGCCGTCACGCGTGGAGCGCCTCGCGTAACCGCCGCGCCGCTCGAAGTTCGCGTGGACCTGCTCCCAGGCGTCGAACGTGTCGTGGTCATCGAGGCCGGCTGCCTCGAGCTCCGCCAGGCGCGACTCGAGCGCGTCGAGCTCGCTGAACGCCCCGTCCGCTACGGCGCGGACCGTGTCCGCCTCCGTGAACTCGGGGTCTTGATCGAGCATGCCGAGGACGACATCGGGGGCACGGAAAACGCGCCCGGCGTCCGGCTCCTCGAGGCCCATGAGCAGCCTCAGGACCGTCGACTTGCCGGACCCGTTCCGCCCGATGAGGGCCAGCCTCTGGCCCTCCCGGATCTCGAGAGTAGCGTCGTGGAGCACGACCTGGTCGCCGTACGCCTTCTCCACGCCGCTCAAGGAGGCCAGCGACATGACGCCGCCGATTGTATCAGCGGCGTCTTGCTCTCAGGTCGCCCGAGGGCGGCCAGTCGTTGGTGCGGTTCGCGTTCTTACGGGGCGGCTAGTTCTGGGGCCGCTTCGGGTCCTTTCATGGGCTCCGTGCCACTACCGGCGGGGCCGATAGTGGCACTCCTGAGATCTCGTGGTGAAGGGACTACTCCCGAACTCCGTATCGGGCTGGTCGGTAGTGGCTTTTATGCCGAAAAGAGCACTGCCAGGGTTAGGGCCGCCCCGACCCCCATGGCGATCACAGCACTCACAAGGGCAGCTCCGACCCTTTCCCGCCCAGAGCCCCAACTAGACCCCACCAAAGGCAAGGGCCGGGGCCCCAAGCCGGCCCCGGCCCTCAACGCAACGCAACGCGCCGCAAAACCCCTATGCGTACCGGATGTTGTCCTCCGACTCGAGGTCGAAAGCGTGCAGGAACTGGAGGTCGGCCACCATCTCGATCTGGTCGCCGGCGCGGACCGTCGTGTGCGGGTCGACGCGGGCGACGATGCTCTGGTCGCCGCCTACCGAGGCGATGA
>CAZFAQ010000065.1:0-10040 GCA_964517055.1 uncultured bacterium
TGAGCCCGTTCGCCGCGTCGTTATCTGAAGACATGCCGGCGAGTATAGCCGCGCGCTCTGGCCTTTCCTGTCGGCGTTGCCGCTTCGTGGGCCCCGCCCGTGTTCAGGCGCCCCTCAGGCTCGACAGCGCGCCCGTCAGGTCGCCACTGCCGGCCAGGCTGGTGCCGACCAACACGGCGTCGGCGAGGCCCTCGACGCTTGTCAGGTCTGCGCGCGTCCTGTACCCGGACTCGGCGACGAGGACCCCTCCGAAGCCGGCGTCCCTGGCGCGCGCCAGCAGCCTGGGGGCGGTGCCGAGGTCGACGCGGAGCGTGGTCAGGTCGCGGTTGTTGACGCCGATGACCTCCGCGCCCGTGCCTAGCGCCAGGTCGAGCTCCCGCTCGTCGTGCACCTCGACCAGGGCGGCCAGCCCCAGGTCGTGGGCCGCTGCGAGGAATCCGCCTGACTCGTCACCGAGCACCGCGACGATGAGCAGCACGGCGTCCGCGCCCGCTTCGCTCGCCTCGAGCAACTGCTCAGGGTGGACCGTGAAGTCCTTGCGGAGTAGCGGGACGTGACGCTGCCACGTGCGGCGGTCCTCCGCTACGGCGGCCAGGTGCGCCAGCTCGCCACCGAAGTGTCGCGGCTCGGTGAGCACGCTCAGGGCGGACGCGCCACCCGCGACGTACTGGCGCGCCGCCTGGACAGGGTCGAGCCTGGCGATCGCCCCTTGCGACGGGCTCGACCTCTTCACCTCGGCGATGACCCGGAGCGGGGAGACCGTGTCGGGTCCATCGGGTGGGGTCTCAACCGCTGATCCGCCGGGTGGGGTCTCCACGCCACTCGCCGGGCTGAGCTTCAGCGCTGCCACGAACGCTCGGCGCCGGTCCGTCACCTCGTGCGCCGCTGCTCGGCCGCGTTCCAGGGCCGCACCAGCGTCGAACTGATGGACCGACCGTTCTACATGCTGGTAGTCGCCGGCTCGCTCCCTGGCGATCTCGCCGAGCACCCCAGGCACGCTCGCCAGACGGTCTGGTTGGACGGGCTTGAGGACCTTCCTCGGGCGCTGCTGGGCCTCGGCGGCCTCCGCGTCAGTAGACATGGAAGCCAGCCAGGCCGACGGGCTGGGTCCAGGCGACCTCGATGTCTTCGACCTCGGCGTGGGCGGGCCCGGTACGCAGCCGCACGAGCAGCAGCTCGAGGTCTTCCCTGTGACCCTCGGCGACCACCTCGACCCGGCCGTCTGCGAGGTTCTCGACGCTCCCGCTCAGGCCCAGGACCTGCGCTTGCGTGCGGGTGAAGATCCGGAAGCCCACGCCCTGCACGCGCCCCTTCACGAGGGCCGTGAAGCGCAGCGGCCCCGGATGCTCGGCCGTCAGGCCGGTTTCAGCTGCTGTGGAGCTGGCTTCCTTCATGCGACGTCCATGCTAGCGGGGTCTGCCCTCTCATGCACGCGTGATAGATTTGTGCGTCATGAGAAGCGCGTAGGGAACGGCGTTTCCAGGCGCTCTCGCCGCCACCTCGACCCCGCCCGGCTCGCCCAGCCGGACCACCTAGAACGGACCTCCAGGCAGCGATGTCACGCCGCAGAGCCCTACTCACCGCCGCCGCCGTGGTGGCGGTCGTGGCGATACTCGCGGTGGGGCCGGCGTTACCTCCTGTGCGCGGCTACCTGGTCGACCGCGTCGTAGAGGCCCTCGAGGACGGCGGCACCAGCGTGAGCTTCACGCGCTCCGAAGGGAACGCGTGGCGAGGGGTCACGCTCCACGGCGCCAGCGTCGACGGCACAGGCATCGATGTCGACGTCGCCAGGGTGCGCGTCGGCTACTTCCTCCCCTCGCTCCTAGGCGGCGAGCTGCCTCTCGACGTCCACGTCAGCGGCGCCCGCGGCTCCGCCGACCTCTCCGAGCTGCTGACCGGCTTCGCCTCCGGCCCCGCCGGGCCGGCCGGCCCGATCAGCGTCCAACTCCGGCGCCTCACGCTCCAGGACGTCGAGGTCGACGTGCAGGAGGCGCCCTTCACGCTGCCTGACGCCACCGTCTCGAAGCTCGAGGTGACCCAGGACGGCACGGTCCTAGACCTCATGGGGACCGTAACGACCTTGGACGGCGAGGCCAGCCTGGCCGGCCGTTTCGAGACGATCACCGGCACGTTCGAGGGACGCCTCGTCCGGGCCGACGCCGCCATCGCCAGGCACTGGTGGGACGGCATCCGCGGCGGCGAGCTTACCGGCGACCTGCGCGTGCGCGGGACCTCGGTCTCGGGCGACTTCGTCCTGACCGGCGCCACGGTAGACGACATAGGCCTGATCGCGACGGACGTCGGTGGCGCCATAGAGCTCGACTACCCCGTGATCACGGCCGAGGTGACAGGCAACGCGCTGGGCGGCCCGGTCGAGGCGGCGGGCGTCGTGAACGTCGAAGCGAGGCTATGGGAGGCCGAGGCCAACGGCGCTGTGGGGCTAGACCAGGCCGCCGGCTGGCTGCTGCGCAACAACTACCCGGACGGACCGCCCGTCGACGTGCGCGGCCGTGCCGACGTCGCGATCAACCTACGAGGCTGGGACGACATAACGCTGGACGGCAGCGCGACCGGCGCCGGTGAGATAGAGGGGGTGCCCCTCGAGCAGCTGACCACCTCCTTCCAACTTCCGCGCGGCGGGCGGGTGCGGGCCGAGGGCACCGCGTCGCTAGGCGGCGGGCCGCTCGCGTTCCAGGTGGGGCCCGGCCCCACGGGCGAACGGCTCTCCCTGAGAGCTACAAGCGTAGACCTATCCGCGCTGCAGTCCGGCCTGGGCTCGGTAGATGCCGAGGTCCTCTTGGCCGTGGACGGGCGCGACGACGGCGAGGTGATCGTCGAGTGGCGAGGCGACCTGGCAGGGCGAGACGCCCAGGCGGTCGTCGAGGCGCGACTGGACCCGGACGGCTGGCAGGGCTTCGTGTCAGGCAGCGACGAGACAGGCGCCGTCCTGGAGGGCGCCGTCGTCCTCGCGAACGGTCGCCTCGACGGTGGCGTGACCCTCAGCGAGCTGGGGCTGGCGCAGGTTCCAGACAGCACGAGGATCACGGTCGGGGTCGCCGGCCCGGCAGACCTGCAAGGCGCCCGCCTGACCCTAGGCATCGGCGCGGACGAACCCATCACGCCGGGGCCGATCACACGCGGGGTCGACCTCCGCGGCAGCCTCGCAGGGACCTACCGTGACGGCGCCGTCACCGGCATCGTCGGCCGGCTCGGCCCCGCCGCCGTCTCGGGCGCGCTCGACCTGGACCCGCTCACGCTCACGGCGGACCTGATCGTCGAACCCACCCAGATAGCGGCGGCGGGAGGCGTGAGCGCCGACGTCACCGTCCCTCGTAGCGCCATCAGCCTTAGCGCCGCCGGCCTCAGCTGGGCCGGTCAGGTCGTGTACGCGAACGTCGTCGCCGGGCCGGGAGCGACGCCAGACGGGACCCTCGGCGCCGAGCTGCGCGTCTCCTTCGCAGACCCTGCGGAATGGCGGTTGACCGGCAGGTCGACGCGCGGCGACCTGAGCCTGACGGCCGACGCTTCGGGCCTCGCCGTTGACCTGGCCGGGCTGCCCGTCAGCCTCGCCGGCGCGGACCCTGATCGTCCCGTCATAAGCGGTGAGCTGAGCGGTCAGGTCGACGGGCTGGCCCTCGACCTGACGGTCGCCCCGACGGAAGGTGGCCAGTTCGTGCTGCCCGCCGAGCTCGAGCTGGCTGGCGCTGTGGCGGCCGAAGATGACCGGCTCGACCTTACAGGTGCGCTCGGCGACCTGCCCGTCTTGCTTAGCGCCGACTGGTCGGGCCCGCTGACAGCCAGGGGCGAGCTCCGACCCGCCGGCGAGGACGGGCTCGTCTTCACTTACGACGGGGCGTCGGCCCAGGTGGCGCTAGACGGCTCTACCGACCTGGGCCGCCTCCTGTCGCTCGTGACAGGTTCAGGCGCACCGCCCGCAGCCATGTCGCTGACGGTCGACCTGACGGGCAACCTGGCTGGCAGCGCCGTCACGGGCCTGACGGGCGTCGCCGAAGTGTTCGTGACCGACCCCGTGGACATGCGACTAGACATGACGGGGCGAGGCGACCACCTGGCCCTCGACCTCTCCGGAGAGGCAGGCGGGCTGCCCGTGAGCGGCAGCGGCCGCGTCGACCTGGCGAGCCTGAGCGCCGACGTGCAGCTGATGACGGTCGACGTCGGACCGGCCAAGGGACTGGTGGTCACGGCGTCCGGGATCAGCGGAACGGGCCAGCTCGAAGGTTCGAGCGCAGGGCCGGTCAACGTCCCCGACCTGCCGTGGTCGCTCGATGCCGGGTGGACCGACGGCCTGAGCGCGACCGTCGTGCTGGCGGGCTCGGAGGCGGAACTGGCGATAGTCGGAGACGAGCTCGTCGTGGACGGTCCCTTGAGGGTCCCGGTCAGCTACGCGGGTCAGGAGCTGGTCGTGACAGCCGAGGTGCGTGGCGGACGCGCGCCTCTCGGCGACCTGGCGCGCGTCGACCTGATAGCCACGGTGCAACGTCCAGACGGGGAACCGGTCCTCACCGCGACGGGCACACCTGCCGACCTGAGCATCGTCGGCGACCTGCCGCTAGGGCTGTTGGCCGCGCCGCTGCCTGAGGGCGCTCGCCCTACCGGCTCGCTCGCCGTCACGGGACGCGCCGACGCCATCGCCAGGACCCTACGCGCCGAGATCGGGGACGACGTCGACCTGAACCTGAGCCCCGCCGGCCTGAGGCTGACCGCAGACGAGGCCGACCTGGCCCCCTACCTGCCGGGCCAGGCGCCGACCGGCCTGCAGGCGCGCCTGGACGGCGCGCTCGTCGCGGACCCCGAGACCGGGTGGACGGGCGGCCTGCGAGCCGAACTAGCGCTGCCGGGCGAGCAGCCCGTCACCGCAGCGGTGAGGCTCACCGGCTCCGGTCCAGCCCTGCTTCTCGACGTGACGGCGACCGGGCCGCTCGGGTCCACACTCTCTGCCGCGGGCCAGGTGGCGCCTGAGGCCAGCCTGGAAGGGCACGCCAGGGCGCTGGACGGCGCGGTCGCTGCCGACCTCAGTCTCGACCCGCTCGCCGGCCTGCAGGTGGGCTTCCGCAGCACCGAGATGGCGGCCGACCCCTACTTCTCACTTCCTCCTCTCACGGCGACGCTCACTGTTGGCGCAGGTGACCGGGGCACGACGCTCAGCGGCGACTGGGTCACGGCGACAATCGACGACGGCGGCACCCTCACGGGCGGCATCGACCTCACCATGACGCTCCTGGGCGAGCCAGCCCGGCTCCGGGTCGACATGGCCGGTACGCTCTCTGACCCCATGGCCGACGCCACGCTGGCCGGTGCCGGCGTGCGAGCGAAAGCGAACGGTAGCCCCGACTCCGCTACGGCCGTGCTCACGCTCACCGAACCGGCCGTTGGTGCCGCGCTTCCGGCAGGCGGCGCGGAGATCGCCTCGTTCATCACCTCCCCAGTCGAGATCACCGCCAACTGGAACGCGGCCAGCGGCTGGGGCCTCGTAGCGGTTGCGGATGCCGAACCACCCGGCACCCCGCCCCTTGCGTTGGCCCTAGACCTTGCGGGCGAGGGCGCTACCTACAGTGGCGAGTTGACAGCCTCCCTCCCGACGGTGCAGCCTGCCAGGCCCGTCCTGATCGCGCATGTCGCCGGCGAGGGCGCCGACCTTGACGCGACCGTCGATCTGGCAGCCGTCGACTACGGAACGATAGGCGCGGCCTTCGGAGCCGAAGTCGACCTCTCGGGAACGGGCCTAGTGGAGCTAGGCACGGACCCCAGCACACTCAGCGCGACGGTCGACCTCTCTGGCACCATCGATGGAGCCGAGGTGACGCTGCTCGGTTCGGCACCAGACGACCTGGCCTTCACACTGCGGGGCCCCGAGGCCGACCTGGCCGGCCGCCTGGCGTGGCACGAGGAACGGCGCGTCGTCATGACGGGGCAGCTCGCGGGCAGGCCGGTCGACGCCTGGCTGGAGCTGGACGACGCGTTCGAGCGGGGCAGGCTGCACGTCGACCTACCGGGCGCCCGGCTGGAGGCGCTGTTGACGACCGGTGAGTCGGGCCGGCGCCTGGCGAGCGTCACCGGCACCCTCAGCGAGGGTGGCGTCGCCGGCTTCGCGGGTGACCTGGAAGCCCAGGTCGTGGTGGACGGCGCCCTGGTCGAGGTCACGGCCATGCACGTCTACGCGGGCTCGGTCCCGGGCCTCGGTGACTCGCTGCCGCTCGTCGTCCAGGGTTCCGGAACGCTGGCGCCGGCAGTCGACCTCGCCGGCACGGTCGTGGCGCCCATGTCGGAGGCTGTCGACCAGACGGGCACGTGGCGGCTGGCGGGCGGCCCGCTAGAGGCCCACCTGGAATGGCTCGGCCTCGACGCCACGTACGCGTTCGGGCCCGGCGAGGTCACCCTGGCGGCGACAGGCGACGTGTCGCCCGCGCTCACCGTCTTCGCTCCGGGCCTCGACGGGCTTGCCCTGGCGGTGGAGGGACCCGGCCTGACGTGGAACCGTGGCGCCGGCTTCTCGGGTCGGCTCCAGGCGAACGCGACCGGCGAGCTCGTGCCCGTCGCGCTCGAGCCTGCGAGCGTGACCCTCCTGGGCTCGGGTGAAGACCTCACGGTCGAGTTGGCTGCCGGCGCAGCACCAGACGGGTCTCCGCTCGCCAACCTCGTCGCCCGGGTGCCTGCCGAGGCGATCTCGACTGGGCGCTTCACGGCAGACGTCAGCGTCTCGGGCGAGGTCGAGGCGGCAGGCGAGCTCAGGATCGCCGGTAGCGCCGCCGAGCTCACGCTCCGCGGCCAGGGCCTGTCTGCCACGGGCCGGCTCGCGGCCGAGGGATGGTCGGTCGAGGCGCGCCTCGACGAGCTGCCGATCGCTGAGCTGGTGCCCCAGCTGGACGACCCGACCCTCAGCCTCGCGCTCACCGGTGGCAGCGCCACCGGCGGCATCGCGGTCGAGGACATCGTCCTCGCCAGCGGCGAGAGCCGCCTCACCGGCTCGGCCTCGCTCGACGGCCGGGTCAGGGCAGCCCTGCAGGCCCAGGTCGACCTGGGCGACCTCGACCTCGGCGGCACCGAGCTCAGGGGCGTGCTGCGCGGCCCCGTCGTGGTGGTCGCGCCCTCCGCCATACAGGTCATGGAGGCGTCCTTGACCGCGCAACTGGACGCCGCAGGCGTCGGGGTAGTCGGGGTCCCCGCCCTCGTCGACGGGAGCCTGCAGGTGGGTGGCACGCTGGCAGACCCGGTAATCTTCGCCCTCCTGACCGGCCGGGAGGAGTTGCGTGGCACGTTGCGGCTCGAGGCGGCGCCGGCGCGCGGGCGCCTCGACCTGCGCACGGACCTCGCGTACGGCGACGTGACGACGGACATCAGGGCCAACGTCACAGAGCAGAGCGTGATCGCCAGCGGAAGCGTCAGGGCCGGCGACGCCGTTCTCCTCATCGAGGACGCCGAGGGCGGGCTGCGCATGGCGGGCGCCGGGCGCCTCGAGGGATGGAGCGCCATGGTCGAGCCGGGCCTCACGGGCATGACCGCAGGCGGACCGCTCTCCGCTGTCGCGCCGGCGGTCCAAGGAGACGCCATGCTCCGCCTGGGGTCGACTAGCCGATCGGACGCCTGGCTCGACGCCTCGGTGAACGGCCTGGAGGTAGCCGGCCAGCCGGTCGGCGACCTGGAGCTGACCTCAGCGTCGGCCGGCGCGCCGATCGACCTCAGGGGCGACGGCATAACCGGACGCGTCGACCCCATGGACCAGTCGTGGGCCCTGAGCGTGGACGGCCTCGTCCTGCCCGCCGACCTAAGGGCCGAGCTGGTCGCTGGTGGGCGCGGCGCCGAAGGGGTAGCGGAGGCCACGGTAAGGGGCGGAGACGCCCTGGGTCTGGACGTAACGGCCAGGCTGGACCTGATGGCCGACACGGCCCACCTTCGCGCTGATGGCTCCGTGCTGGGCGGGAGCCTGACGCTCGTCGGCAACCGCGGCGGCAACGGTCTCTGGACCGGCGATGTCGAGCTGCACGGTGCCGCGCTACCGCCAGGCGAGCCTGTGGCCGCCTTGGCAGCGACCGGGGTGCTCCAGGGCAACCAGGCGCTGCCACAGCTCGTCCTGGGCACCACGACGTACGCGAGCGGCATCGGTGCCGCCGCCGCCGGGCGCCTCACTATCGGGCCGGCCGGCGTCACGTTCGACCAGACGTTGGCTCTCCCTACGGTCAGCGCGCCGTTGCGGGTCCAGGGGCGAGTAGCTCCGGGCCTCGACGTCACGCTCCTTGGCACCGGCACCCAGCCGGGCCAGCCCAGGGGCGAGGTGAGGCTCAGGGGCACCCCGGAGGGTCTCACGGCGACGGGGGCACTCACGGTACCGGCCGGGCCCGCCACGGTCGAGCTCGGAGGTAGCGGAGCCTCTCGCTCGCCGCGCGTCACGGTCAGCCCGGCTGCGGTTCCGGACGCCGACCTGGTCATCGACCTGGCCGCCTCAGACCTCGGCACCCTGGTCTCGCGCCTGACGCGTGACGGTCTGGCGGTAGCCGGGACCGGCGCCGCCCACGGCAGCGCGGTCCTCGAGCTGGCCGACGGTCCGCGTCTTCAGCTCCGTGGTCTCGGGCTGACGACTTCTGGCTTCGGCGTCGAGCTCTCCGGACCCCTGACGCTGGCGTCGGCCGAGCTGACCGGCACCCTGACGTTGCCGCTGGCGACAGAGGACCCCGCACTCGGCGTGCTACCGATCGAGCTGACGGCCGCCGATGGCACGTGGCGGCTCGCGTCGGACGGGCGGCTGGGAACCATCGACGCTGCCTACGACCTGTCGGAGGCCCGCGCGCTCATCGACGTCGCCCTCGGCGTGCCGTCGGGCGGCGGCCTCGGCGTGCCTGGCCAGGTGACGGGCGGTTCGGTCACGGCTCGCGTCGCATACGACCCCATCGGCGGGCCGACCGGGACGCTGTCGCTGACAGACGTGAGGCTCGAGCCGCCGGCCTGGGGGCCACTGGCTGTCGGGGCCGAGGCGACCATGGCTGACGGTCGCATCGGCGGGGCAGCAACGCTCCAGACCGAGGCCGGCACCGTGACCCTGACAGGCGACGCGCCGCTCGGGCTGATCGTCCCCGCCATGGCGACGAGCGAAGACCCCGCCCTTGAGGGCGACATGCAGGTGCGCCTGCGGGCGGTCGAGCTCTCAGAGGTGCCTGTCCTGGCCGCTGTCGCCCCTCACCTGACGGGAGCGGTGTCTGGCGTCTTGCAGCTCCGCGACGGCTTCGTCCTCGGGCAGGTGCTGGCGCCCGAGCTGGCCGTCGGCGACACCGCGCTCCCCATCACGGCCCAGGTCTCTGGGCCGCTCTCGCGGGTCGACGTCGCGGTCGTCACGAGCGGCTCGCTGTTCACGCTGACCCTCGCCGACGGGACGTTGTCCGGGCTAGGGCGCTTCGAGCGCTTCCCGCTCGACCTGCTGGCCGAGGCGGTCGTCGGCCCGAGCGACGTGTCGACGTTCCTGACAGGCGTCGCCCGGGTCGACCTCCCGCTCGACGAGCCGGGCGCCGGGTACGCCGCGTTGGCGAGCGAGGAGCTGACGCTGGAGCGCGCCGGCGTCGTCACGCAGGGCGACATCACGCTCACTTACGACGCCGGCGCGCTGCGCGTCGACCGCGCCAACTTCTCAGGCCGCGGCGACTGGCGAGCGTCCGGTGTCCTCTCTACCGAGGAGCTCGACTTCGAGCTCGTGGCCGAGGAGGCCGACTTCGGTCCGCTGCTCGGCATCTTCCCCGCCCTGGCCCAGTACGGCGTCGGCGCCGACGGCAGCTTCGTGTTCCGCGCCGACGGGAGCCTCGCTCAGCCGCGGATCAGCTTCGAGACGGAGGCGCTCGGCGTCCAGGTGGCCGGCACGAGCTATCGCCTCGAGGACACGAGCATCAGCATCGAGGGTCCGGAGCTCGCCGCCGGCCTGACGCTGCGCTCGCTCGCACCCGTCACCGGGGCGCTCCAGGTGACGGCAGCCGCCGACGTCTCGCTCGACCCGGTCGCGCTCCGGGCCGTCGACGTCAACTTCGAGGGCGACCTGGCCG
>CAZFAQ010000066.1:0-9839 GCA_964517055.1 uncultured bacterium
CTCGACCCGGTCGCGCTCCGGGCCGTCGACGTCAACTTCGAGGGCGACCTGGCCGTGCCAGGTATCGGCAGGCTCGAGGCCGTGCACGGCACGATCACGCAGGACCCGCAGTTCCGGCCGTTCCTGGCGCTCGCCGGCCAGCTGGGCTCGCCGTTCACGGTCCAGGGCACGCTGGTGCCCCTCGACCTTCGGGCAGGCGGCACCGGGTTGCGGGTCTCCTACCCGGGGCTGCTCATAGCCGACGCCACAGTGGCGGCGGACCTTCGCGTGCGCAGCGAGGAGGGTGGCGTGGCGCTGGGCGGCGTGATCCGGGCCGAGGAGGTCGTTCTCGACCCGGCGGCGCAGGCCGCGGACACGATCACGACGCCCGCGAACCCTGCGGCCGAGCAGCCGGTCACCAAGGAACCCGAACCAGCCACGGACGTCGGAGACGTACCGGCCGAGCCCGTGCCGGCCCAAGAGGCCGCACGCGTTGAGGACGACCAGAACGCCTCGGTGGTCCCAGAGGGCGGCGTGCCACCGTCTCCGGTGAGGATCGCGGAGCCGCTCCCCGAGCCGACCAGCGGTGCGCTCGCCTCACTGCGCTTCGACGACCTGCGCATCACGGCGCCGCAGCGCGTGGTCCTCACGACGTCGTTCGCGTCGCTCGAAGCAGCTCTGGACCTCACCCTTAGCGGCACGGGCGCCGACCCACAGTTGACGGGGGACGCCCGCACGCTGCGCGGCAACCTGCGCTTCGCTGGTCGCGAGTTCACCCTCGACCGGGCGATCGCGACGTTCACCGCCAACCGCGGCGTCCTCCCGGAGCTCGACGTCGCAGCGCACACCGAGTTCGAGAAGACGCGGGTGCTCACAGGCAGCTCAGACGTGTCGTTCGCGGCCCCAGACGGGCGCACCTTCAGGGTCGACCTGGCGTTCAGGGGCCCGGTGGAGCGCACCGAGGATGGGCAGATCCGCTTCGACGTCGACCCGTCCCTCTCCTCCGACGCGCTCATCGAGGTCGTGCCCGACCCTGAGGCGGTGGCGGCACCCGCAGGTGGCGGCGTCAGGCCCCTCACCGAGGCTGAGCTCCTGACGCTGGTGACGCTGGGCAGGCTGGAGCTCGGCTCCGACCTGATCGGCGCCGGTGGCCTGGGCGGCGCGGTGGCGCAGGGCGCCCTCGACACCGCGGTCGACGTCCTGCTGCTCGGCGAGTTCCAGAACGCGATGCGAGAGGCCCTGGGGCTCGACGTGTTCGAGATCCGCACCTCCGCCATATCGAGCCTGCTCGAGGGGGACGGCGACCCGTTCGGGGTCTCGGTGAGGCTCGGCGGTTACCTCAACCCCGAGCTGTTCGCCAGCTACACGATCGGCACGGCCGGCCCGGACGACCCCGGCTTCGCCGTCACCAACGAGGTGGCGCTCGAGTACGCGCTGGGGCCGCTCGACCTCGAGATCTCCGGTCGGCTCGACCTCCCGATGTCCGGCGTGCTGGAGGGGCCCCGCTCCGAGCTGGGCCTCGGGCTCTCGTACCAGCTCGGCGGGACCGTCGGCCTCGACCTGTCGACGTCCTTGTCCACCGAAAGGAGCGCCGTCAGCTTCGGCGTCACGTTCCGGTGGTAGCCTTGCAGACCGGAGGTCGAGGTTGAGCGAGCGGAGAAGCGACGCGCTGGAGCTGGGTGAGGACGGCGGTTTCCCGCTGACCGGGATCGACGTCATCTACCGCGCGGCGCCCGCGGCGCTCGTCGAGACTGCCGTCGAGAAGGGCGAGGGCCTGCTGACCGTGGCCGGAGCCCTGGCAGCCGACACCGGCCGGTTCACCGGCAGGTCGCCCACGGACAAGTTCATCGTCAGTAACGCAGCCAGCCGCGACGTGGCATGGGGCGCCGTGAACCAGCCCATGGAGCAGGCCGACTTCGACCGGCTGCTCGCCGACATGCTCGCGCACGTCCGTCGGAGCAAGCTGTTCGTCCAGGACCTGTACGCCGGTGCCGACCCGCGCCACCGCCTGAACGTGCGCGTGGTCACCGAGCACGCCTGGCACGCCCTCTTCGCCCGCAACCTGTTCATCGAGCAGGAGGCCGTTGGCGGGCTCGGCGCCTCGGCAGGCGCCGGCGAGGCGGGCTGGACCGTCGTGAACCTGCCGAGCTTCCAGGCCGACCCCAAGCGCCACGGTTGCGCTAGCTCCACCGTCATCGCGCTCGACTTCGAGAAGCGCCTCGTGCTCATCGGCAACACCGAGTACGCGGGCGAGATGAAGAAGTCGATCTTCTCGGTCCTCAACCTGGCGCTCCCCGAGAAGGGCGTCTTCCCCATGCACTGCTCGGCGAACGAGCCCCTCGACGGCGTGGGCGGCGTTGCCCTCTACTTCGGGCTGTCAGGGACGGGCAAGACGACCCTCTCCTCAGACTCGATGAGGCGCCTGATCGGCGATGACGAGCACGGTTGGTCGGACGAGGGCGTCTTCAACTTCGAGGGCGGCTGCTACGCCAAGGTCATCCACCTCTCCGAGGAGAAGGAGCCCGAGATCTACGCGGCCAGCCACAGGTTCCGCACGCTGCTCGAGAACGTGGTCGTGGACGAGAGCAGCCGCACCATCGACTTCTCCGACGACATGAAGACCGAGAACACCAGGGCCGCATACCCGATCGAGTTCGTCCCGCACGCGTCCTCCACGGGCATGGGCGGGCACCCGACCGACGTGCTGTTCCTTACGGCCGACGCGTTCGGCGTGTTGCCGCCGATCTCGCGACTCAGCGTCCCTCAGGCCATGTACCACTTCCTCAGCGGCTACACGGCCAAGGTCGCGGGTACCGAGCGCGGAGTAACCGAGCCGACGGCCACCTTCAGCACATGCTTCGGCGAGCCGTTCATGCCGCTCGCGCCCACCACGTACGCTGAGATGCTCGGCGAGCGCTTGCGCAAGCACGGCTCCAGGGCATGGCTCGTCAACACCGGCTGGACAGGCGGTCCCTACGGCGTCGGGACGCGCATGTCGCTGCCCGTCACGCGGTCGCTCGTGCGGGCCGCGCTGGCAGGCGAGCTCGACGACGCGCCCATGCGCGAGGACCCGTTCTTCGGACTCAGCCACCCGACGCAGGCACCAGGCGTGCCCTCCGAGGTCCTCGACCCGCGCTCCGCCTGGCCGGACCCGGCCGCCTACGACGCCGCCGCCGCCAAGCTCGTCGAGATGTTCAGGGCCAACTTCAAGCAGGACTTCCAGCAGGTATCAGAGCAGATAAGGGCAGCCGGGCCTAGCTGAGGTTGCCTCAGTCGCTGGGCTCCCAACGCGCCAGCCTGGCGCTGCCCACGACCAGAGGCACGACCGTGAAGACCGCGCAGACCACCGCCAGCGCAGCCAACACCACAAGGCCGTCCGGGCGAGTCCATGCGAAGGCTCCTTGGCCGCCCACGACGGAGCGCCACGCCGGGTAGGCGAAGAGGACGGTCGACACCGCCGAGTACACCATCGCCAACGCCATGTAGAGCAGGCCGCCACTGGAGACGGCAACCGCGTTGGGGTTGACGCTGTCGAACCGCGGGAAGGCCGCGCCCAGCCCGACGCCCAGGCCCGCAGTCGCGAACGCCGCCAGTCCGCCAGCCAGCGGCGCGGCGAACGCCAGCGCGGGCGACAGCTCGAGGCGCCCGGCGACCGCGATCCCGAGCCCCACGCCCAGCACCAGCATCGGTGGCAGCGCGCCGAGGAACTTGGCGAGCACGAGCCGCCACGCCCTGACCGGCGCCGTGCGCAGGATCCAAACGGCCTCCCCCTCGAGCGAGACGAGCGGGAACGCGACGCGCACCCCTACGCCCGCCAGCAGGAAGCCGAGGAACGCGACGTTCATCGCGCCGATCACGTCCCTGAAGCGCTGCAGCCCCACGCCTAGGCTCGCCGTGCTGATGAAGTAGACGCCGGCCAGCGCCGCCAACACGAGCAGCTGCGACCACTGGGAAGGGTCGCGGAACATCAGCTTCAGGTCCTTGACAACGACGCCTCTACCGACCGGCGCCAGCAGCCGCTCCCACCACGGCGGCCGCACGGAGGAACGGCGCTTGCCGCCGCCCCAAGGCTGGTCGTCGAGGGCCCTGTACCAACCTGAGGCGTACGCCTTGGTGGCGAGGAGAGCCAGCCCGCCAAGGGCCGCCAGTGCTAGGAGGACGAGCAGGACCCCGCCGGCGGACACCGCGCCCGACAGCGCCTGCCAAACGGCGTCGCTGGCCCAGGTGCTGGGCAGCCAGCCGATGTCTAGGGCGGCGAAGGCGGTCAGCATCTCCTCGAACTCGTCAGGCGTCATGGCCTGGAGCTGCTCGGGCCTCAGCGCCCTCAGGCCGAGCACCAGGCCGGCGGCCACGACGACGCTGGCCGCGGTCGCCACCTCCCGCGCCTTGCCTGGCGGGGACACGCGCATCAGCACCAGCGCCAGCAGGGCGCCGAGCGCCACCGGGAGCGCGTATAGGCTCGCCAGCGCCACCAGCGCGATCGGGTAGTAGGCGGGCGGTGCCTGCCGCTCGGTGCCGAGCGCCATGAGCACAGGCACGGTGAACACCGCCGGCAGCAGCGCGGAGGACGTGTAGGTCTCCGCGACCTTGAGCGCGAAGACCCGGTACGCCCTGACCGGCTGCGACAGCAGGAAAGGAAGGTCGAGCGATCCGTAGAGCGTAGAGATCGCGCCCGTGAGCACCGAGAAGGCGACGGCCACCATCAGGACGGTCATGAGGCCCTCGAGGCTGCGCCTGATGACGGCCTCCTGGATCGTGCCGATCTCCGGGTAGTTGGCGACGAACCGCAGCGCCCGCACGGTCAGGGCGTGCATCCCGAGGTAGACGACAACGAGCAGCGCGGCTCCCACCAACGCGCGTAGCGGCCGGCGCCTGAGCCCGTTGACCGAGCCGCGCACGCGCATGGCGAGGAGCGTCACGTCGGTCGATCGCTGCCGCTCGAGGGACCGCCGCCAGCCTGACCCTCGGTCACGCCGCTCTCGACACGCGCGCTCTCAGCAGCAGCGCTTTCGGCGCGCGCGCTCTCGTCGACCAGGCGCATGAATATCTCCTCGAGGTCGGCCGCCTCGTCACCTACGCTGCTCCTCAGCTCGGCGAGGGTGCCCTGCGCCACGGTGCGTCCCCTGTTCATCACGACGATGTCGTCGGCCACGGCCTCCGCGACCGCCAGCGAGTGGGTCGTGAGGAGAACGGTCCCCATGTCGTCGGCGTGCTCGCGCATCAGGGCACGTACGTCGCGGGCACCGCGCGGGTCGAGCCCGACCATGGGCTCGTCGATGACGAGCGCCTCCGGCGCGTGCAACAGCGCCGCGCAGAACGTGAGGCGCTGCCGCATGCCGTGGGAGTAGGTCTGAACGAGCTCGTCGGCCGAGCGCGTCAGCTCGAAGCGCTCCAGGAGGTCTGCCGCCTTGCGCTCGGCGTCCGCGACGCGCCTGAGCCTGCCGAGGAACCGCAAGAGCTCACGCCCTGTCAGGTTCGGGTACAGGTAAGGACGGTCCGGCACGTAACCGACGAGCGTCTTGGCCTCGAGCGGGCTCCTGACGACGTCGTGCCCACCTACCGTGACGCTACCGGCGGTGGGCACGATCTGACCGGTGATGGCCCTGATCGTCGTTGACTTGCCAGCCCCGTTGGGGCCGAGCAGCGCCAGCACGCGTCCGCGCTCGACCGTGAAGCTGAGGCTATCGACGGCGGTGAAGCGGCCGTACCGCTTCACCAGGTCACGCACCTCGATCACGCCTCGAAGGCTACGCGTAGGTGGGTGCTACGGCGTGTGCGAGAGTCGGCTCTACTCCGCCGTCGCCGCCGCGTTGGCCTGCAGCACCGCCTCGAACGCCGCCTGAAGGGCCGTGTCCGTGTCCAGGTGGACGATGGCCTCGCCCTGTACAGGCGAGATCTCGCGGGTCGGGCCGAGCGCCATCACCTCGAACTCGCCGTCGTCGTTCGCGGTGGCGCTGCCGACGACTACGCCGTCGACCATGATCTCCACGGTCTGGCCGGCGTCGAGCCCGCGCCCCTCGGCGACGATCGTGTTCGGGTAGCGGGTGTCGGCCGCGAAGATGTCCGGCGTGATGCCCTCCTCGGCGATGCTCTGCCGCTCCGGCGTGAGCCACTCGAACGATACGTACCTGAGCTGGCCACCGTCGGAGAGCGACAGGACCGACTGCGCGACGCCCTTGCCGAACGTCTGCTCGCCGACCACGAGGGCACGGCCGTTCTCCTGCAGGGCGCCGGCCACGATCTCGGAGGCCGAGGCCGAGTGCTCGTTGACGAGCACGACCATCGGCATGTCGTAGGCAGACGTGTCGGCCGACGCGATGCGCTGCGTGACGCCGCGCGCCCGCTGGAAGACGATGTCACCGCTGGAGAGGAACTCGTCGGCGATCAGGATGGCCTGGGTGAGGAGGCCGCCGGAGTTGTCGCGAAGGTCCAGGATCAGCGAGGTGGCGCCGTCGAGGATCAACTGGTCGACGTGCTCGACGAGCTGCTCGTGCAGGCGCTGGTTGTTGAACGAGCTGAGGCTGACGTAGCCGACGGCGTCAGGCAGCATCGTGCTGCTGACGTCGATGATCTGGATGGTGTCGCGTACGATCTCGAACACCAGCGGTTCCTCGGTGCCCGGACGGGTCATGGTGAGCCTGACGGTCGTGCCCTTGGGCCCGCGCACGACGTCGGCGACCTCGGAGGTGGTGAAGTCGCGGACGTCTATGCCGTCCACCTCGAGGAAGACGTCGCCACGCTGCAGCCCGGACCGGCTGGCAGGCCCGCCTGAGTAGACGGTAAGGATCTCGACGCCCTCGCCGGTGTTGCGGTTGTGCGGCGTGAGGACCGCGCCTATGCCCTCGAACGAGCCCGAGAGGTCTTGTGAGTCGCGGGCGGCGGCGCGGGGCTCGACGTAAGCCGTGTACGGGTCCTCGAGCGCGCCGATCATGCCGTTGATGGCGCCGCGGATGAGCGCCTCGTCGTCCACGTCGTGCAGGTAGCCGCTCTTGAGGGCACCGTACGACTGGATGAGCGCGCGGCCGGCGGCCGTGTTGAGGAACTCGCCGGCGAAGTCACGCGATATCTGCGCGTAAACAGCCATGGTGCCGACGATCAGCGTCACCAGGCCGGTGATCATCCATCTACGCTTCATAAGCCTCCAGGGCGTGGCAGCTTGGGCCCTCGGGGCCGCGGCAGACCGCGCATCGCTCACGGAGTATACGCAGGGGGCGGGAAAGGACCCGTAACGGGGCTAATCTCTGGGTCATGCGCGTGCTGTTCGCCTCGGCCGAGGTCGCTCCCTACAGCAAGGCAGGCGGCCTGGGCGACGTGGCCGGGTCGCTGCCGCGCGCGCTCGTCGACCTTGGACACGAGCTGCTCGTCGTCTCGCCGTGGTACGCGGGCCTGGGCGGCGGCGCGCAACCGCTATGGATAGGCGACGTCGACGTCCCGTTCGCTGGGGACGGCGAGCGCGTGGGCGTCGGGACCCTGGAGGCGAACGGCGTCAGGTTCGCGTTCGTAGGCCACCCCTCCCTGAGCCGCGAGCGCATGTACGGCTACGCAGACGACGCCTGGCGCTTCGCGCTCTTCTCCCGCGCCGTGCCCGAGGTGGCCAGGCGCGTGGGCTTCCGTCCTCACGTCGTGCACGCCAACGACTGGCACACCGGCCACCTGCCGCTGTTGCTGGCCCGCGGCTGGCACCTGCCAGACGGGTTCTGGCACCTCCCCACCGTCCTCACCGTCCACAACGCGCAGTACCAGGGCGGGTCCGACCTGGCAGAGACCCTCTACTGGCTGCGCCTGCCTGCCGAGCTGGCAGGCTCGTTCGCGAACCACTTCGGAAGGTTCAACGCGCTCAAGGCGGGCGCGGGCTTCGCTTCCAGGGTCACGACCGTGAGCCCGACGTACGCGCAAGAGCTGACGCGGCCCGAGTACGGCTACGGGCTCGACGGCGCGTTCCGCAGCCTGGCAGGCAAGCTCGTCGGCATCCTCAACGGCCTCGACACCGAGTACTGGGACCCCGCGACCGACCGACACCTGCCGGCCAACTACGACGTCAGGCGGCCCAACGACAAGGCGGCGTCGCAGGTGGCGCTCAGGCAGACCTTCGGGCTCGAGACCGGGATCCCGGTGCTTGCTAGCGTCTCCAGGCTGGTCGAGCAGAAGGGCATCGACCTGCTCGTGGCGGCCGCTCCGCGGCTGATACACGCCGGCTGGGGCATCGTGTTCCTTGGCACAGGCGAGCCCCAGGTGGAGGCCGCGGCGCTGGCTCTGGCAGCCGACCATCCGGGCCGGGTCGGAGTGCGCATCGGCTACGACGAGGAGCTAGCGCACCTGATCTACGCCGGCGCGGACGCGTTCGCGATGCCGAGCCGGTTCGAGCCGTGCGGCCTGAGCCAGATGATCGCCATGCGCTACGGGACGTTGCCAGTGGTTCGGGCGACAGGCGGCCTGATCGACACCGTCGAGCACGAGCGCACCGGCTTCGTGTTCCAGCACGCCACGGCGGACGGGCTCGCGTGGGGCGCGACCCGGGCACTAGAGGTCGGCCCGGGCACCGACAGGTGGAGGGCGATGCAGCAGAGCGCGATGCGTCAGGACAACTCGTGGCGAGCGTCGGCCCGCCGCTACGAGGCCCTCTACCGCGCAGTGGTGTGAAGCGGCGGTGTGAAGCGGTGCTGTGAAGCGGTACTTGGAACGAGCCGTGATAGCGTCGCCCAGATGACAGACAGGGACGTTGGAGACGCCCCTTCGCCGGGTTCTTCGAACCCGACGGGTACTGGGGACGCGCCGCTGCCCCCTGGCCTGGCGTCCCTCGTCGACTGGCGTGACGAGCTGGAGCGCCGCCGCTTCAACGCAGCCAAGAAGGCGTACCTGGTGGCCAAGTACGCCGCGGAGGGGCTGCCGCCAGGGTCGTTGGCCCCAGACGACGACGCCACCAGAGCCGCCCTGACAGCGCTGGCCGACATCGAGGACCTTCTTAGGGAGCGCCGC
This sequence comes from uncultured bacterium, assembly GCA_964517055.1. GTDB lineage: Bacteria > Deinococcota > Deinococci > Deinococcales > Trueperaceae > DASRWD01. The sequence continues at coordinate 8,956 of CAZFAQ010000066.1, forward strand.
TACAAGAAGGCGGTCCAACGACTCGAGAGGCTGGAGAGCCGCGCGAACATCGCCCCATGGCACGCGCTGGAGGCCGACCTAGCGGCGCTGGCCAAGGTCGGTTCCGCGCTGGACAAGCGTGACGGCGAGGAGGCGCTCGAGCACCTGAGGGCGCTGGCCGAGACGTGGTTCAGGGCCGAGGCCCTGACGCTCCAGGGCACGGCTCAGATCTACCTGGGAGAGGCCGATGATGCCCAGGCGAGTTTCGAGGACGCCATCGCCATCGACCCCGAGCACTTCCGCGCGCTGACGAACCTCGGCAACCTCGCCCTAGAGGACGGTGACGTCGACGGCGCCATCGTCCACTACGAGACCGCCATCAAGATCAACGACGACTTCGCCAACGCCCACCACAACCTAGGTGTGGCGCTCAGGCGCAAGGGTCACGTTGCGAAGAGCGTCAGGCAGCTACGCAGGGCCCAGCGCCTCACCTCCAAACAGGACGCGGCGGACGCACGCGAGAGCTTCACGGGCGGTCTGAGGGGTAAGCGGGCTGGTTCGCTTCTGAAGTGGGTGATGTGGGGAGCGATCGGTGCCGTCGTGTGGTGGGTCCTCAGGTCACAGGGCGTGATCTAGAAGTTGCCGAGGCTCCCCCCGGAGCCCGGCACTTGGCCCTTAGCTGCTCACTCGGCCAGCAGCTGCTTCAGTACGAGGTCCATCTCGGCGTCCTCGAGACGCCTCAGCGACATGTCCCCCTGCGCCTCGTCGAGCACCCGGCCGAGCTCGTCGAGCACGACCACGTCTTCGACAGCCACCAGCCGTCTGATGAGCTCGTACTGCTTCAGTTCCACCTCGACCTGAGTTGGCACCGTTGCGAATCCTCCCGAGTGAGAGCGTAGGCCGCC
>CAZFAQ010000067.1:0-7730 GCA_964517055.1 uncultured bacterium
CGGCCGATCTTGTCCATCAGCTCCTTGTGCCCGGGATAGTACAGCGCCAGCGCCTCCTCGTCGGTCTCCGCCACGAAACCAGGCGAGTGCATCCCCACCGGGTAGGTGGCGGTGCCGAGCTGCTCGGTCGCGCGGCGGTATAGCTCCACGTACGGGGCGAAGCGCTGCGGCGCGCCGCCGATGATTGCCAGCATCAGCCTGAAGCCGTACTTGGCGGTGCGGATCACCGACTGTGGCGAGCCACCGACGCCGACCCAGGTCCGCAGGCGTCCGGCCTCCGTCTTGGGGAAGACGTCCGCGTCCGTGAGAGGCGCCCTCGTGGTTCCCTCCCATGTCACCGGCTCCTCGTCCAAGAGCTTGTGGAAGAGGCCCAACTTCTCCTCGAAGAGGACCTCGTAGTCGCGTAGGTCGTAGCCGAAGAGCGGGAACGACTCGGTGAACGAGCCGCGGCCCAACATCACATCTGCCCGGCCGTTCGAGAGCGCGTCTACCGTAGCGAAGCGCTGGAACACCCTGACGGGATCGTCGGAGGACAGGACGGTGACGCCCGTGCCCAGACGGATGCGCTCGGTGCGCGTGGCCATGCCGGCCAGCACCGTCTCGGGACTGGAGATGGCGAACTCTGGGCGGTGGTGTTCGCCGACCGCTATCGCGTCGATGCCGACCTGGTCGGCGACCACGGCCTCTTCGACGGTGGCCCGGATCGCCTCCGCGTACGAGACCAGGTCGCCTTTGTCGTCGCGCGGCAGGTCGCCGAAGGTGTCTATGCCGAACTCGATGTCCGTCGTCGTCGTGCTGTTGCTCATGACCTATCTCCCTACGGTTGTACCGGATCCTCATGTCGTGGTTCGCGGCCCGGCCTTCGTTGGCGCGTAGTGCCGCTCACCTCTCGCTGCCGGCTCGACCTCGCCGGTAGTTGACATGTCAATCTTGCACCAATATCATTGACATGTCAATAAGGAGGGCGGCCGGATGGTCGAAGACAACAGAGCTAACAAGGGGCGGCGGCTTCCGACCAAGGAGCAGTTGGAGGTCTGGCGCGACTACATCGAGACCTCCGAGGCCCTCAGGTCGCGCCTGGCGAGCCGCATGCAGAGGGAGTCGTCGCTCTCCTTCGGCGACTACCAGGTCCTTCTTTCCCTCAGTGAGTCCGAAGCGGGTCGCTTGAGGTCTTCGGAGCTGGCTGCGCGAGTCGGCTGGGAACGCAGCCGCCTCTCGCATCACCTCGGTCGGATGGAGAGGCGTGGGCTGATCCGCCGAGAAGAGTGCGCGGAGGACAGCCGAGGCGCCGAGGTCGTGCTGTCCACCGCCGGAGCGAAGGCGTTTCGTGGCGGCTCGATCCCACACCTGCAGGCAGTGCAGGAGCTGTTCGTCGCTGCGCTTTCGGACGACCAGCTAGCGCAGCTCGGGGCCATGACCGCGGCGCTTCGCTCGCGTCTGACATCGGACGAAGACCTTCTGGCGGCGCGACCGCCGGTCGACTCGCCACGCTGATCGGAGATCTGTCGATGCTCGAACTGACCGGGATCCACCATGTGAGCGCCCTCACCAACGACATCCACGGCAGCCACGACTTCTACACGAACGTGATGGACTTACGCCTCGTCAAGAAGACCAACACATAGGACCGCCGCGGGTGTCCGCTGAGCTGGCTCCGATCGTGATGCGGCAGACGCTGGGAGCGTGGCCGCCCCGCGAGAAGTCCGGACTCCGGCACGGCAGCTGGACTGCCTCCGCGACACCATCATCGAGATCGTTAGAACGCGTAGACCAGGCCCACCCGCAACTGCGAGTTGTCGCGCCAGCCCCCGAACTCGCTGCCGTCACCACCGTAGAACACGTAGGCCTTCGCCTCGCCGGTGACACCGTCTGCGAACGCGTACGAGACGCCCGGCATCAGTAGGCCGCTACCGTCCAGGCTCTGGATCCAGCCGAGGTCGAGGCTCGTTCGGGTGCTCGGCTGGTACATGAGTGCTGTCATCAACTTAAGAGTGGTATTGGCCGGCTCGCCGGCTTCGCCTGCGGTGTGGTCGAAGATGGCCTGAACAACGGACCTCGGTCCGTTGGGAACTAGGTACTCACCGCCGAGCACTGCCTGTAGCGAGTGGTTCCCTACGGTGGGATCGGTGCCATCGGCGTCGGCTGTTATCTCGTATGCGGCCTCGCCGCGCAGTACAACGTCGCCGACCGCTCCCGAGAAGTCGAGTCCGAGTAGGTGCACGCGGTCGTAGTCGAGCACAGGCCTCAGTTGAACCTGCCCCGGTGTGCCGGTCGGCTCCAGGCGTGCGCTCACGTTCGGCTGAGTGCGGAACCCGTAGAAGTACGTGGCACTGACGTCGAACCCGCCTAGGTCTAATGACCCGCGTGCTCCGAACTGCACGTTGCCGAGCTCCGCGGCTGGGATGTGCTCCTCCGGTGGTAGGACGCCCACGAGAGAGACGCCGGGCGGCAGTCGTGGTGTCGCCAGCGCTGGTTGCCACTGACCACCCGGTAGTCGGGAAGGCGTGAACACGGGGAGGAGTGCCAGTTGAAGCCGCGCCTCGCCGGCGTACACGTCTGCGTGGAGCATGGGCACTGCCAGTTTGCGGCCGTCTGGAGGGAAGTTCATGTCGGTAGGGTTGAGCGCGTCGACGGGGTTCACGCCGTCGACGCTTCCCCATGTGCGCCTCTGCTTGCCCACGCTCAGCTCGACCTGACCGAGGTAGACGGTGGCGACCGCCTCGTCAAGCTCTAGCCCGTACGCTCCAGTGGCAGCGTCGTAACCGGCCCATACCGCCGCCCTGAAGCTAGCGTCCGGGTAGAACCCTGAGCCGACCTCACCCTGAAGCGTGAGCGTGAGTTCGGCGGCGGCTACGGGAAGGGTGCCGTCTACGGTCACACCGAACGTGGCTTCGGCGCGGCCCCCAAGGTCCAGTTCCTGGCCGTGACCCACGCTGATGGTCAGCAACAGCGTCAGTAGCGTTGCGCGCCGCACCTCAGCGCCTCAGGAAGCGTTCCGAGAAGAGGTCGTCCGGCAGCTCCTGGTCGAGCTTCACGTTGACCTGTTCGATGGTAGTGGAGGTGGCAACCTCGCCTCCATGCAGCGTCTCCATCTTTCGCTCGCGCGCCAGCAGGTAGCCGTCGACCTCGGTCAGAGCGCTGACCGTCAGCACCTTGTTGATGGCTCCGTCCCGGTAGAACTCCACGCGTACGGGCACCAGCGTCGATTCCGGCACCTCGAGGACCAGCCGGTCGTACTGGGAGCCGCTCTCCGCGGTGGGGACGGCCTCAACCAGGTAGGTCGGGCCGTCCCTGACCTCGATCAGGCGGTGGGTGTAGTCGTCAGGGTCGATCCCGGTTATGTCCTCGTACGAGAAATCCGATCCGAAGAAGGCATCTCCCTGCTGGCCTCCCGCGATGCGGCGTACCCGGTCGAGCGCGGGTAGGTACACGAGCCGCTCCTCCTGTCCGTCTTCGTAGGTGATCGTGAGGAACCCGGAGCCGGCGATGTCCGCAGGGGCGGTGAACTTGATCAGACGCTTGGTGTCGCTCTGGGCCCACATGTGCATCTCGCGAGTCAGCGACTGGCCCCCTGCGGTGGTGATCCTCATGGTGAGGACCGCTTCCGTGGATATGGGATCTGGGCGCGCTTCTACGGCGGCCATGAGTTCGTCGGCCGTCGAGTAGCGCTGGGCCGTGGCTAGTGAGCCTGCGGCTAGTGAGGCGATGAGGACGAGACGTAGAAGGTCATGCATCGTGGGTCAGCTCCTTTGAGACCTGGAAGCGTGAATGTGGGTTCCGGAAGAAAGTGAGGCTGGCCGCGGGTAGAAGGGTGAGGGTCGCGATGCCCACGAGGCCAACGGTCATGAGCATCAGTCCGCCCAGGGTCGCGACCGGTACGAAGCGCGCGAAGGCGAGGGCACCGAAGCCCGCCCCGAGGGTGAGCGCAGTGAAGAGGATCTGGCGTCCCGAGCTGAACAGGGAACGCCTTATGGCGTGCTCGGGGTCGTGACCGTGGCGCCGCTCCTCCATGTAACGGACGGTGAGGTGTATGGCGTAATCGCCCACGCCGATCGCCAACGCGCCCATGAGCATGGTTGCGAGGTTCAGTGGCAGCCCGAGCCAGCCAAGCAAGCCGTACTGGAGCGCCACCGTGGCCAGCAGCACGAGGATCGTCACGGCCGCGGCGCGGAAGGAGCGCACGAAGCTGTCGATGAAGATGACGAGAGCTATCGCCAGGGTCAGGCTGATCAGGAAGTCGTGGCGCATGGCCTGTTCGATCTCGCGTTCGAGGAGCGGGTTCCCAGTGAACCTGGCGGTGGCGAGGCCGCCGAACCTCTCGTCGGCTAGCCGTGCCATCTCCCGCTCGATTTCACCGACCCGCTCCGTAGACATCGACTGCACGACGAAACTGATGACGCCTTGCTGGTAGTCGAGCGTCGTGAACCGGGTCAGGTCGCTCACGCTACTTGAGGACTGGTAGAGGAGTAGTTCCTGCGCTACGGCCTGGCGGGTCGCTGGCAGGGCGTCTTCGCCCGTGAGCGTGAGGTTCAGGGAGCGCACGACGTTGGCGATCGATTGGCCCCTGCCCATGCCGTCCAACTGGGTGACGTCGCGCTGGTAGTCCTCCATCGCCTGGAGGAGGCCGGGATCGGTCATGTCGCCTTGCAGCCAGACCGTGAGCGTGGACGAGCCGCCAAGCACCTCTTCCACCTTGGCCACGCTCGTCCTGGTCGCGCCGCCCTCTGGGAAGAACGCAAGGATCGAGGTGTCCGGCACGATACGGGTCGCACCGATCGCCGCGAGCGCTACCAGCCCGGTCGCCACCAACAGGATCGGTCGGCGGTGCGCAACGACACGGCGACCGAGGTCCCCGAGCAGTCGCCCGATGCCGCCGGGGCTTTCAGGGTCGGAGACGCTTCTCGGGACGGGCAGTACGTTCAACAGCGCAGGCAGGAGCACCATGGAGGCGAGGAGCGACGCCATGACGCCGAGGACCGCCACCAGACCGAGCCCGCGCACCATCTGCAGGCTGGAGAGCGTGAAGGTTCCCATCGCAGCCGATATGGCGAAAGCCGAGATGACTACCCCCAGACCGGTCTCGGCCAGCATGCGTTCGATGGCCACGCGCTTCCCGGTGCCGTGGGCGAGCTCGTAGTAGTACCGACCGAGCATGTTGATCGCGAACGAGCTGCCGACGGCCAGAACGGCTATGGGACCGATCACCGTGAGTGCCATGAGCTTGTAGCCCAACGCGTGGAACAGCCCCATGCCCCAGATGACGCCGAGGAGAATCAGCGTCATCGGTACCAGCACCCCCTGAACGGTGCGGAAGTTGAGGTAGAGCATCAGCAGGATGGCAAGCAGCGAGATCGCGCCGAGTACAGGCAGGTCTCGTCCGATGATGGACTGGAGTTCCATGCTCGTGAACGCCTGTCCGGCCAGGTAATGGGGCCCGGGCCACTCGGCCGAGACGGTCGTGACCACGCTCCTGGCCAACTCGTTGGCGTCGAGGCCCTCGTGCAACTCGATGATCAGACTGGCGTGGCGACCGTCCTCACTAACCAGCGTCATGTTCTCGTACATCGGCGACGTCTCGAGGTAGCGGCGAACCTCGCCGATCTCGGCTTCTCCCAACTCCGTGGTGGGAACTAGGTCTTCCACGATCAGGAAGCCGTCGTCATCCTCCATGCGCTTGGCAGTGGTCACCGAGGTCACGTCGGCCACCCCTGGCAGTCGGTTCAGGGTGGCGGTGAGGCGCCCGATGTCAGCCAGCGCACGCGCCGTGTAGATGTCGCCTTCCACTACCAGCAGAAGCCGGTCGTGGTGAGCGAACGTCGTACGTAGGTCGTCGGCCACGGCCTCGATCCGTGAGTCGTCGGGGTAGAGCGACTCGGTGGCGTTGTCGGTCTCGATGCGTGAGGCGCTCAACGCCAACAACAGGGTGAGGAGCGCGAACGCGGCGATCACGATGCGACTGTGGTCGAGCGAGAGGCGGGCGATATGTCTCATGCCGTGATCGCCGCCGGTGCCCGCCCGGGGCGAGGGAGTGCAGGGACGATGTTGGAGTACATGCGGGGGCTCCGTTCCGTGAGGACCGAAATGTGAATGACCGAGTACTTACTCAATAGCCGGGGCGTGCGGACCTGCGGTCGCGGTCTTGGCATCCGAGGTCAGCTGCTTTCGGGCTTCAGGCCTGCGAGTGCGCCGCGGAACCAGGCATCGAGCATCTCGCCAGTGAAGGCGCTGGCGTGCTCGCGCCATGCGGCTGGGTCCTGGCCGCGCGACGTGAGGAAGAACATCATCAGAGACGAGAAGAACATCATCGCGCTCGTCCTGACCGGTAGGTCTGGGCGCAGCTCCCCGGCCCTTACGCGGGAGGCCAGGTAGTCAGACATCGTCTGCACCATTCGTGCTACGACCTCGCGGAAGATCACGGCCAACTCTTCGTTGGTCTGTGACTCCACGAGCAGCATGGTGACCAGGTCCGACTGGCGTTGGATAGCCTCCACCCAACCCAACACGATCGTGCCGAGCACCTCGCGGGCGGGCCTGCCCTCGGCGTCCTCGAGGAGGACGAGGACCTCGCCCATGAACGTGCGTCGCTGGCTGGCGGCCGCTAGAAGCAGCTCCCCCTTGCTCGCGAAGTAGTGGAAGATCAACCCTTCCGTAACGCCGACCTCCTGAGCTATGCGCTTGGTGGAGGTCGCTGCGAAACCGTGCTGCGCGAAGAGGCCGAGGGCAATGTCGATGATCTGTTGCCGGCGCGCCTCCGCTCTCTCACGGCGCGTCGTCACGTGGGGCCCGGGGCGGTTCGGCAAAGCGGCTCCTTTCATTGAGTGTCTGCTCAGTGAAGTGAGGCTATCCGTACCGCACTGGGTTGTCAAGCACACGCAGGCGACGGTTCCGCTACGGCAAGATCGTGGGGAACGAGAGGAGACGAGGACTCATGGCCGAACTTCATGTGATCCTGGCCACGACGCTCGACTGCTACGTGTCTGGCGAGGGAGGTGGCCTCGACTGGATCATCATGGGCGAAGACCGCGGGAAGTACATGGTCGATGCCCTGGACGATGCCGACACCCTGATGCTGGGTAGGAAGAGCTACCAGAGCTTCATGGGCTTCCGGCCCCTGGCAGATGACCCTAACGCCTCGCCGGTGGAGAGGACCATCGGCCAGCGTTTCAACGCCATGCGGAAGGTCGTCTATTCAGGTTCGCTCGAGAGCGCTGAGTGGGAGGGAACCGAGATCTACCGCGAGATCGTGCCGGCGGAGGTGGAGAGGATCAAGGCCGAGTCCGAGAGAGGCGTGCGCGTTGACGGCAGCATCTCCATCATCCAGCAGCTGACTCGGATGCGCCTGGTCGACGAGTACCGGCTCATGGTCCATCCGGTGGCCTTGGGCCGAGGCAGGCCGCTGTTCGAAGAACGCGTCGACCTTCAGCTGACGGCCTCGGAGCGTTTCGGTAGCGGCGTGGCCTTGCTCACGTACCGGCCGGCGCCGGACGGCTGACGCCTGGCCACCACCCGAGTGATGCTGTGCACTGTGAAGTGAGACGCTGCAGGGCGTCGCGAGTTGGCACCGGACCCGTGACCGCGCCTGCGCCCGTGTAGTTGGCGGCTCGGTAGCATTGCCCCATGCCAAGCAAGGCGGCGACCTCCGTCGTCAGGGCGCCGTCGCCGGCGCGTCTCAGTGGCCTAGACCCGTTCTTGGCGCGCGCCCGGCTATTGGACAGGCTGCCCGATCAGAA
>CAZFAQ010000067.1:7830-9781 GCA_964517055.1 uncultured bacterium
CGAGGGCCCCTGCCGAGCCTCGAGCTGCCGCGGGTCCAGACGCGAGGCAAGCTGCTCCGCCTGGAGGAGGCCGACCTGGCGTTCACGCGCGAGGAAGCGGTTGCCCTGGCCCGTTCGGTGAGCGGTCCAGGTGACGCCGTCACAAACATCGAGCAGATCTGGAACCAGACGGCCGGCTGGCCGTTGCCGCTACACTTCGCGCTCTTGGGGGGCGGCACCAGTCCACTGAAAGAGCTGTCTACCGGCCTCATCGAGGCGCTTCCCGAAGGGTTGCGCGCCGAGCTCTTCCTGCTCGCCGCGGTCGCAGAGCTACCGAAGGAACTGGCAGGTAGTGGCTCGGGCGACCTCGTAGCCAGGGGGCTGGCTCAGGAGCGCGGCGGCTCGTACCTCCTCCATCCCCTGCTCGGCGAGCAGATCGTCACAGGTCACGCAGACGAGGCGACCGAGCAGCTCGCACGCGCCGCGGACCGCTTGCCATGGCCCTTGCGCGCGGCAGCCCTGGCCCGACTGGGCCTCAACGCGGAGCTGGGCGAGGCACTGGAGGACGACGCTGCGCTGCGTCACGCCGGAGCCGATCCGGCTGCCTGGCTCTCATGGCACGCCGTCGCTCCGGGCGCCGACCGGCCGATGAGGCGTCTAGGCGTGGCGATCGCGCGCTCGGCCCGTACCGAGTTCGGGCCCGCGGTCGACGAGCTCCTGGCCCTGCTTCCTGACGATCAGCTGCCGGCGAGCGCCAGGACGGTGGCGGCGGCACGCGTCGTCACCGCGCTGGCTGGCGCCAGGCGGCTCGAGGAGGCCGAGAGGATCATCGCCGCCGCGCAGGTCGCGGTCTCGGACGCACCAGCCGCGGCAGCCTGGGCCCTCGGGCACGCGCTGGCTCTTTTCGAGCACCAGTCCGGCCGGCTGGAGGCGGCGGTGTCCCGGCTGACGAACCTGGTCTCCGGCGCGGGGGCCGCCGGCGCCGACCCGGCTGCGAGCCTTTCGGCAGAGCTGCTCATGCACCTTGCCAGTTTCGAGATCACCGGCGACCATCTCGCCTACATCGCTGCCCTGGAGCAGGTCCTGCGCGACCGGCCGGGGCTCGGGCGCGCCGCGCTCACGACGATCAGGCACAACCTCGGGATACACCTTCTGGCCGTCGGGGAGAGGGAGAGGGCGGGAGAGCACCTGCGGGCCGTGGCCGCCGACGCCGACCGGCACGCCAGGACCGTCGTCGGCATGGCGCTCGCGTACTTAGACGGCGACGTCGGCCGCTTCCCCCACCTGCTGGCAGAGTCGCGCCTGTGGGAGTACGACATGCTCTCGGAGAGGGTCGCGGCGCTGTGGATGCGCACCCTGCGCGCCAAGGGCGACGCCGAGGCGGCGAGCGAGGTGGCCAAGGGCGTGGCTGAAGGACCCTTCGTGCTTCTAGAGACCGCATGGCAGGCGGCGCAGCTCGGCGACCCGGAACTCGCCAACGAGAGGCTGACGCGGGCAGAAGCCATGTGGGAGCGTCAAGGCTCGGTGATAAACCGCGACTTCAGGCAGCACCACGCGGCGGTCGACTTCGTCGTCAACGGCGGTACCGAGCGGCTGGAGCGGCTGCTCGCGCTCTCTCCCCACCGCGAGCGCGTCCTGCCGTCGCTGCTGGTGCCGCTGGACAAGCTGCCGCGCGACCGACCCGAGCTGAGCGTCCACTTCCCGCTGGCGGCAGTGCTATCCAGTGGTTGGGCCGAGGCCATCTCGCTGCGCGTGACCGAGGTGCCGCCGCTCGAGGTGAAGCTACTAGGCAACGTGTCGGTCTCGCTGATGGGCGAGCAGGTCAGGTTGAGCCGCCGGCACCGCGAGCTGCTCACCCTCATCGCGATGGCGGTGCCCAGGTCGCGGTGGGGCGAGGAGCTGTGGCCGGAGTCCGACGCCGGTCGCTCGGAGAACAACCTCAGGGTCCAGCTGCACCTACTGCGGCGTGCCC
>CAZFAQ010000068.1:0-9246 GCA_964517055.1 uncultured bacterium
GGTGGTGGGACCTGGTCGATGCTCGTGTAGCGCTCGATAGGCATCAGGACTCACGTCCGATATAGAAGGTGCGTCGCAGACGCTCGGCGTCCTGAGCGTCGAAGAGTCCCTCCAGGGCAGCTTGTTCCACGTTTCGAGCATGTCACAACGCTGCCTTGCTACGGCGGAACACGTAGGCCACGAGCGCGGCGGCGGGCAGCAAGAAGCCGAAGCCCAGCGCCAGCGCCGGTCCGATGCCGATCACCTCCTGCAACGCGCCGAAGCCTATGTAGATGACCCCTGCGGTGCCCCACGTGAAGCCCATGAGCAACCCGGAGGCCGCCGCGACGTCGTTAGGTGCGAGGTCCTGGGCGGTGATCACGAGGAGTGGGATGCTGGCGTTGGTGAGCATGCCGGCTAGTGCCACGACGACGAAGAAAGGCAGCGACGGCGCGTCTAACCGGAGCGTCAACAGTAGGGCAGGCAGCGCCCCGAGCATGCAGAAGACGATCAGCCTGAGCCGTCCCACCTTCGGTTCCAGGAGCCCGGCGAGGATGCCGCCCACTGACGCCGCGCCCATGTAGATGGACAACGTCAGGCCGATGACAGGTGCGTCGGGCGCGAAACCGCGGACGTTCGCGAGGAAGAGCGGCATGCCGTTGGTGAAGCTGATGAACGCCATGGCGCGCAAGATGCCTCCGACGGAGAGCAGCCCGACCGGCCCAGCTATGAGGCTCAGATCGAACAGCCGCCTCGGCGGAGCTGTGGGGGCGGTCCTGTCACGGGGGGGTGTGAAGGCGTAGAGCGCCAGCCCGAACAGCACGCCGACAACCGAGAGCAGCGGCACGTACTGCGGGCCAACGGTACGCACCACCCAAAGCACGACGACGGGCATCAGGGCCGAGCCGAAGGACCCGCCGGCCGCGAAGAGGCTCATGCTCAGGCTGCGCTGCGCCCCGGTGTCGCGCGCCATGGCCGCCGCTGCCGGGTGGTAGATCGCCGAGCCGAGCCCACCGACGGTGAGCACGAACAGCAGGGACCAGAAGCTGGGTGCGACCGAGATGAACCCCATCAACACCGAGCCGACGGTCAGCCCAAGCGCCGCCGACTTGCGCCGGCCCCAGCGGTCGACGAAGCCGCCGAACACCGGCTGGAGCACGTTCGAGGAGATGGACACCACGGCGACGGCGACGGCCAGGACGGCCTCGCCGAGGCCGAGGCGGGACTGGATGGATGGCAGGAAGACCGGCAGGACGTTGGCGAAGGCGTCGTTGGCGGAGTGGGACAGCGTGAGTAGGAACGTGAGACTCAGGCCGCTGAGGGTGGCCCGTCGAAGCGGCGTGGTCACTGGCAAGACGGTACCAGAGCCGGCTCGCCCACGGTCGCTTGACGTGGCGGAGCCTGGTGCCACCAGGCTCGCCGAGGGCGGCCCCAAGGGTCGCGCCCCGGGCCGCTGACTTACACTACGTGCCGGGTCATGTCGCTCTCACGCATCCTCCTGATCGTCGTGCTCGCCGCTGCCGGAGGCCTCCTCCTGTACCGCGCTATCGAGGGTGGCGGACCGCTGCTCTACTTCATGGCGGCGGTCATGTTCGGGATGGCGTACGCGGCCATGCAGAGCGCCCGCCGGCCCCCACGCAGCTGATGGTCAGGACGCTGGGCAGCGGCGTCGCCCGTCTGGCGGTGCTCGGCTACCGCAGCGCGCTGATGCCGCCCCCGGCGCTGCCTGGCCGGCTCGTGCTGAGCGGCGACGCGCGCCCCGGCGCGTGGCGCGTAGGCGCCTTCGAGGTCGAGCTAGGGCCGGCGCGCCTGGTCGTCAGGCACCCGGCGGCGCCGGGCGGGATCGCGATGTCGTCACCCGCGCCGGGGGCGTTCGCTGCCTCCATCAGAGGAGAGGTCAGGTTCACCGGTCTCGCCGGGCACCTCGGCATAGACGAACGCGTCCGCCGTCGGCTCGCAGACCAAGTGCTGGAGGAGACGGCACATGAAGCAGGCGAGCTACGCTTCGCGGGGCACTTCGCTGGACCGCAGGGCAGCCGCGACTCGCCGTACGCCATCACCTTTCGGGCTGTCGACGACGAGACCCTCGAGGTCTCGCTGCGGCTGGTGGGCCCGGGAGCTCAGGCGGCGCCCGAAGCCGTCAGGCGCGGCGCCACCGGTGCCGACATGCCGGCGCCCGGTCCCTGGGCCGAGCTGTTGTGGGAGCGTGGCTCAGGCACGGCGGTATTCGGGGGCGGCGTACAGTTCAGTCATCTCGACCTCGCAGGCAGACGCCTGCCGATTCTCACCGTCGAACAGGGCGTGGGTCGTGGTGCTCAGCCGTTGACGCTCCTCGCCGAGCTCTACGGCGGTGCCGGAGGCCAGTGGTGGAGCACCTACGCCCCCGCGCCTGTCCTATACACGAGCGAGCCGCGCGGCCTCTACCTCGTGGACAGCCACCCGATGCAGCTCGACATGCGCCACCAGACCGTGATGAGCGCCCGAGTTTACGCGCCCGAGCTGACCGCTCGGGTGGTGGTTGGCCGCTCACCCGGCGACCTGGTGGAGGCCTACACGCGGCACGCCGGTCGCATGGAACCGCTGCCTGACTGGGCGGACAGGGGCGCCATCGTCGGGCTCCAGGGTGGCGGCGAGAAGGTCAGGAGCGTGGTCGGGGCGTTGGAGCGTCACGGCGCGCCGCTCGCCGGCGTGTGGCTTCAGGACTGGGTAGGGAACAGGAGCGTCGGGTTCGGGCAGCGCCTGTGGTGGGACTGGCAGCTCAGCCCCGAGCGGTACCCGGACTGGCACGAGCTGCTGGGATGGCTCGAGGACAAAGGGCTCGCGGCCCTCGTCTACGTGAACCCGTTCCTGGCCGACATGGCCCTGCGCCCCGGAGGTCGACCCGACCTGTTCACCCTCGCTAAAGAACAGCGCCGGCTCGTGCGCACGCGCTCCGGAGATGTCTACATGACCGACCAAGGCGACTTCGAAGCCGGCCTCGTCGACCTCAGCGACGAAGCCGCGGTCGAGTGGTACTTGGAGACCCTCACCGAGAAGCTGGCCGAGACCGGTGCGCACGGCTGGATGGCCGACTTCGGCGAGGGTCTGCCGTTCGACTCCGTGCTCGCGAGCGGCACGGCTCACGAGTGGCACAACCGTTACCCGGAGGCGTGGGCGCGCTTCAACCGTGCGCTGCGCGAGAGGCTGGCAGAGCGCCTCGGCCGACGCCCTAGCGACCTCGTGACGTTCTTCCGATCTGGCTACAGCCGTAGCCCGCGAGACGCCGGGCTCTTCTGGCTCGGCGATCAGACGGTGACGTGGGACGAGCACGACGGGCTCAGGAGCGCGCTCACGGGCCTGCTCAGCTCCGGCTTCGCCGGCTACAGCCTCCAGCACGGCGACGTCGGCGGCTACACCTCGACCGTCTACCCGCTCCCGAAGCGGGTCAGGTCGCGCGAGCTGCTGGCGCGCTGGGGAGAGCTGATGGCGTTCACGGCGGTGCTCCGCACGCACGAGGGGAACAGGCCGCGCCTGAACTTGCAGGTGTACAGCAACGAGCAGACCCTCGCCGACTTCGCGCGCTCCTCACGCCTGTTCCTCGCCTGGCGCGACCTCCGGCGCGCGCTCATGGCCGAGGCAGCGACGCGCGGCCTGCCCCTTACAAGGCATCCGTGGCTCGCCTACCCCGAGGACCCGGCAACGGTCGGCGCCAACGGCCAGTTCTTCCTTGGACGCTCGGTCCTGGTGGCCCCGGTCGTGCACCAGGGCAGGACGAAGGTCGACGCCTACCTGCCTGCCGGTAGCGGTGCTTGGGTCGACCCGTTCACCGGGGACGTTCACGAGGCGGGTGAAGGTCGCCGGGTCCAGCTCAAGGCCCCGCTAGGTAGGCCGGGCCTGTTGCTCGCGCGCTCGGCGGGCGCCACGGGACTCGCCAGCGCCTTCCGCGACGCCGTTCAGCCGGCGTGACCCCGCCGTCTAGGCCCAGCCCTTCGTCACAGGCGCGGGCTGCGGCGCTCCAACAGCAACGTGTCGCGCCACTCCCCGTCGAGCTTGCCGATCCTCTCGCGGAAGCCGACCTCCCTGAAGCCGCACGCGGCATGTAGGCGGCGGGTCGCCAGGTTCTCCGGGAACACGGCGCTCTGCAGCGTCCAGATCCCCGCATCGTCCGCGGCGAGCACGAGTCGTTCGAGGAGGGAGCGCCCGACGCCGCGACCGCGTTCGGCCTCCGCGACGTAGATGCCGACCTCGGCGACGCCTCGGTAGGCGGGCCGGCTCGATACCGGTGAGAGCGCCGCCCAGCCGAGGACCCTCGACCCGTCCCGAGCCGGGCACGCCACCAGGCGGCAGTCCGACAGGCGCGACCCCGACCACGTCTCGTAATCAGCAGGCGGCTTGACCTCGAAGGTGGCCTGGCGGGTCCTGATCCCGTCGATGTAGGCGCTCAGCACGCCGGGCCAGTCCTCTGGGACCATCGACCTGATGTGTACGCGGGCTCCGCTCAGCTCTGACATGGCGAGAAGCTACAACTTCGCGGCTGTCTCGCCGAAGGGTCGTGCCCGGCGTTGTAGTCGTCTGCTCAGCATGAGGGTGAGGATCGCGGCCCACACGGGGCGCGTGCGGCGCAGATTAGCCGGGTAAGAACGAGAGGAGACTGGCATGGGCGGCGCGTTAAGGGCATCTCACGACCCGGCCGGGCCTTCTCACAGGACCTGGTGCACGGTGTGGGCCAGGCGATCTTCGGCGTGGTCGAAGACCCCTGTCGCCATGGGCCATACGGGCCGGCGACCTCTCGAGGGAGGCCACAATGAACGTGACGACGAAGGTAGTAGACGGAGGAGCGAGGCGAAGGCTTCTCGGGATCCTGATGGCGCCCGTCCTGGTGCTGGCGCTGGCGGCCTGCGATACCAACGACGCCGGCATGTCCGAGGAGGACGCCGCCGCGATCCGCGACCAGATCCAGCAGGTGGCGGACCGACTCGATGACGTCGAGCAGCGGCTCATGGACCTGAGCTCGGCCGACGAGAACGAGCCGGCCATGCTCATCAGCGAGGTACGCGAGGTGCGCGACGACGTCGGTGAGGCCAAGAACATGCTCACCGAGGTGAGCCAGCAGCTCGCCGACGAGGAAGCCGAGGAGAACCTGGACGACCCGGCCGCGCCGGTTGACGACCCGCTCGCGCCCATGGGCGACGAGCCCGGACTCGGGGACGACCTCGACCAGCTCGGTGACGACATCCAAGAGGGTGTCCGTGACGCTGGCGACGCCATCCAGGACGGTATCCAGGACCTAGGCAACGACGTCAACGACCCGACCCCGCTCGAGGACCCGCTGGTCCCTAACCAGCCCGGTCTCTGATCAGCAAGAGGCAAGACCCTGGGCAGCGCCCAGGCAGCCACGGCTCCCGCCTACAGC
Source organism: uncultured bacterium (assembly GCA_964517055.1). Lineage (GTDB taxonomy): Bacteria > Deinococcota > Deinococci > Deinococcales > Trueperaceae > DASRWD01. Next base: position 5,372 of record CAZFAQ010000068.1, read on the forward strand.
GCCGTGACAACAGCAACCGCCCCGGCCACGACCTCGGCCGGGGCGCTCTGTATACTCGCTCGGAACATGGAACCTGATCCAGAGGGACCGCGACGTAGGTCGCTCCCGACGTCGGCAGGCCGCGCCAGTAGGGGGTTCGCGGCCCGCCTATGAGCGACTGGCTCCTCTTCGGGATCGGCCTACTGCTGACTGTCGGGACCGGACTGTTCGTCGCTTCCGAGTTCGCGCTCGTGAACCTCGACCGCTCGCTGCTGTCGGCCAGGCACGAGAGAGGCGAGAAGGGCCTGGGGGCGGTCATCTCGGCTCTCAGGCACACGTCGACTCACCTGTCCAGCGCGCAGCTTGGCATCACCCTGACGACGCTGCTCACCGGCTACACCATGGAGCCGGCCGTCTCGCGCCTGTTGGCTGGCCCCCTGCAGGCGATCGGTCTCGCTTCGGACCTCGTCCGGCCCGTGGCTACCGTCATCGCGATCTCGGTGGCGACGTTGCTCTCGATGATCTTCGGCGAGCTCGTCCCCAAGAACCTGGCCCTGGCCCTGCCAGAGCTCACGGCCAAGCTGGTGGCGCCGTTCCAGATCGCGTTCACGACCGTCTTCGGGCCCATCGTCAGGGGCCTCAACGGCTTCAGCAACTCGGTGGTCCGGGCGTTCGGTGTCGAGCCACAGGAGGAGCTCTCGTCGGCCCGCACCGTCGAGGAGCTCGCCAGCCTGGTCCAGCACTCCGCCAGCGAGGGCAGCCTGGACCCACGCGCTGCTACGCTGCTTACCCGGACCCTCGACTTCGCCGAGTACACGGCTGGCGACGTCATGACGCCCCGCACGCGCATGTCGGCGCTGCCGGCATCGTCGACCGCCGCGGACGTCGTGACGCTGTCCCGTGACACGGGGCACTCGCGCTTCCCGATCACCGGCTCCGGCATCGACGACGTGATCGGGGTCGTTCACGTCAAGGGCGCGCTCGCCGTGCCCCGCGAGGCCAGGGCCACGACGCCGGTCAGCGAGCTCATGCGCGAGGCCAACTACGTGCCTGACACCCAGACCGTCGACGTGCTGCTCGGCGAGCTGCGCGGCAGCGGCCAGCTGGCAGTCGTCCTCGACGAGTACGGAGGTACGGCCGGCGTCGTCACCCTGGAGGACCTCGTCGAGGAGCTGGTCGGCGACGTCGCAGACGAGCACGACCGCCCAGACGTCGGCGTCAGGCAGTGGCCAGACGACTCGTGGACGTTGCCAGGCATGCTGCGTCTCGACGAGATCGAGGAGCGCGTCGGCCTGTTCATCCCCGAGGACGAGGACTACGACACGCTCGGCGGCTTCGTCATGGCCGAGCTCGAGAGGGTCCCGGAGCGCGGGGACGTCGTGGCGGTCCCGGCGGGACAGCTCTACGTGGTGAGGATGGACGGCCTGCGCGTCGACAGGTTGCGCTTCGTGCCTGCACCAAGACGAACAGAGGGCGAGGCCGAGGAGCAGTGAGCGCCTGGTGGGGCATCGTCTGGCTGGTCGTGCTCCTGGCCGCCAACGCCTTCTTCGTGGGCGCCGAGTTCGCGGTACTGGCGGCGCGGCGCGCTCAGGTCGAGCCCCTGGCGCGCTCAGGCAACGCTGCAGCCAAGGTCGCGCTGTGGGCGATGCAGCACGCGACGCTCATGCTGGCCTGCTCGCAGCTCGGGATCACGGTCTGCTCCCTGCTCATCCTCAACCTCTCCGAGCCGGCCATCCACCACCTGCTCGAGGGGCCGCTCCACGCCATCGGTCTGGCACCGGGCGCCGTCTCCGGTGTCTCGTTCGCCGTGGCGCTGGTGATCGTCTCGTTCCTGCACGTGACGCTTGGCGAGATGGTGCCGAAGAACCTCGCCTTCTCGCGCCCCGGCCCAGCGGTGCTGATGCTGGCGCCGCCGCTGGTCGGCGTCGCCAGGGCCGTGCGTCCGGTCATCAGAGCGCTGGACGGCACTGCCAACGCCTTCCTGAGGCTGATAGGTGTCCAGCCGAGGAGCGAAGCGACCTCGGCCTTCACGCTCGACCAGGTCGCCTCGATAGTCGCCGAGTCCGAGCGTGCCGGCCTGTTCAGGGACGTCAGCGGGACCGTGAGCAAGGCGTTCGAGTTCACGTCCAAGAGCGCCAGCGACCTTGCCGTGCCGATGAGCGACCTGGTGACGCTCCCGCGCGCGGTCACGCCAAGGCAGGTGGAGGACGCCGTCGCGCGGCACGGCCACTCGCGCTACGTGCTCCTTGACGGTGAGGGCGTGATGGTCGGCTATGTGCACTTCAAGGACGTGATCGCGCTCTCGGGCGCAGCCCTGGACACTCCGCTGCCGGAGCGCAACATCAGGCGGCTGGCCGACGTGCCGGCTGACCTCGAGGCCGAGACCGCGCTGCAAGGCATGCGCCGCTCGGGCGCCCACCTGGGCGTCGTGTCAGGACCGGAGGGCCCGGTCGGGGTGCTGTTCCTAGAGGACATCGTCGAGGAGCTGATCGGCGAGGTGAGGGACCTGGCGAACCGCGCCGTGCGGGGGGCTCCCAGGGGTGCCGCCGGCGACACCGCCTGACCGCGGCATCTCGCGGCCGCGCCCGCCGGGTGTAGTCTTCCTCGCGTGAGTTCTTACCGCGCCGAAGCGCTCGCGACGCCGCCGGTCCCCACCGGAGACATCGGGGCCTCACGGCGTGCGCAGTCGCGCCGGATCACCGGAGCGCTTCTCGTCAGCCAGAGCCTCGGCTCGGCAGGGACCGTGGCTGCGGCGACCGTTGCCGCCATCGTCGGCGCCGAGCTCTCGGGCCTGACCTCGCTGGCCGGCCTGCCTTCGGCTGTGAACCAGGTAGGCATAGCCGTGGGCTCGCTGGTCTGGAGCCGGCTGTCCGACACGATGGGTCGCCGTGGCGCGCTGTCCGCGGCGCTGCTCACCGGAGCCTTGGGAGCCGTCCTGGCCATGGTCGGCGTGGCGATGGGCAGCCTCCTCGTCGTTCTGCTAGGGCTCACCGTCTCGGGTTCAGGCAACGCGGCCGTTCAGCTGGGTCGCTTCGTAGCGGCCGAGGTCACGCCACGCGCGCACCGCGCCAAGGCGATCGCCACGGTGGTCCTCGGCGGCACCGTCGGTAGCGTCGTGGGCCCGGCGCTGGTCGCCCCCACTGGGCGGTTCATGACCTCCCTCGGGTTCAGCGAGATCGCTGGGCCGTACATCGCCACCGCGCTTGGGTTCCTGCTAACGGCCGGCGTCCTCTTCACGTTCCTGCGCCCGGAGCCCAAGGAGATAGGCGCCGAGCTGGGCGCCTTCGAGAGGGGTGACGTCGAGGAGGCAGCGCCACGCACGGTGCGCCAGATGCTTGCCGATGTCCGCGTCCGGACCGCTGTCCTCAGCGTGGTCACCGCGCACATGGTCATGGTCGGGCTGATGCAGATGACGTCGCTCCACATGCACGGGCACGACCACTCGCTGGCGAGCATCTCGTTGGTCTTCTCGAGCCACACGATGGGGATGTTCGCGTTCTCGGTGCTGTCTGGTTGGCTGACCGACAGGTGGGGCCGCAGGCCGGTCGCGACCGTCGGAGCGGTGCTACTCCTGGCGTCGTGCGCTATGGCGCCGTTGTCTCCCAACGTCCTGCCCATCGCCTTCGCGCTCTTCCTGCTAGGCCTCGGTTGGAACCTCTGCTACGTCTCCGGCTCGGCGATGCTCTCGGACGCCCTGACGACCGGCGAGAAGGGTCGCATGCAGGGTTTCAACGACCTGCTGGTGGGCGGCGCCGCCGCCTCGGCCGCCATGCTGGGCGGCCTCGTGATGGCCACGGCCGGCTACGGCACGATGGGGATGCTCGGCGTGGCCGCCTGCCTGCCGCTCCTCTACCTGGTCGTGCGTCAGGGGGGCCATCCGGCGCCAAGCGCCGTGG
>CAZFAQ010000069.1:0-9034 GCA_964517055.1 uncultured bacterium
TGCTCGTCGCGCGTTGCCTACGCGTCTCTGAGCGTCGGGTCGAGCAGGTCGCGCAACCCGTCCCCGAACAGGTTGAACCCCAGAGAAGCGAGCAGGATCGCCAACCCGGAGAACACCGACACCCACGGCGACAGGAGCATGGTGTTACGGCTCTCGGAGAGCATGAGGCCCAGCGACGGGGTCGGGGGTTGGGTACCGAGACCGAGGAAGCTGAGGCTGGCCTCCACCAGGATGGCGGTGGAGAGCGAGAGCGTGACCTGGACCATCATCGGGGCCAGGATGTTGGGCGTCACGTGTCTGAGCAGGAGGCGGGCCGGAGAAGACCCGAGCGCCCGCGCGGCAGACACGTAGTCCCAGTTCAGCACGGTGAGAGCGGGGCCTCTGGCCAGGCGCGCGAAGATAGGTGTGTAGACGATGCCGATGGCGAGGCCCGTGTTCATGCTGCCGCGGCCCAGCACCGCGAGGATGGCTATGGCCAGCAGGATGATCGGGAACGCCAGTAAGATGTCCATGAGCCGCATCAGGATGCGGTCGGTCCAGCCTCCGAAGTAGGCGCCCAGCAGCCCGATCAGACCACCGAGCACGGTAGCCAGGCCTACAGCTCCTAGGCTCACGCTTATGGAGGTGCGGTAGCCGTGGAGGATCCTCGCTAGCGTGTCCCTACCGAAGTTGTCCGTGCCCAGGAGGTGCTTGGGCGTCGGGCCCTGGAAGCGCTCGAGGATGCTCTGCGCGACCGGGTCGTACGGGGAGAGGAGGGGGCCGAGGGCCGCCGCGAGGATCACGATCACGCACAGCACGAACCCTGCGAACCCGACGGGGTTGCGCAGCAAGCGCGCGAAGAACCCGCGGCGGCCTCGCGGCGCTGCGCTCCTGGCAGCGGCGGCAGCCTGGCTGCTCACGAGTACTCCACCCGCGGGTCTATCCAGGCGTAAGCGAGGTCGACGAGGAGGTTCACGAAGACGAAGACCGCTGTGACGACGAGGATGATCCCCTGGATCAAAGGGTAGTTCCGCTCGTTTATCGCGCCGATGACGAGGCGGCCCACCCCAGGGATGGCGAAGACCTGCTCGATGACGACCACCCCGGAGAGGAGGTAGCCCACCTGGACGCCAATGACCGTCACCACCGGTATCAGGGCGTTACGCATGGCGTGCTTGTAGAGGACGCTGCGCTCTGTCGCACCCTTCGACCTGGCGGTGCGCACGAAGTCGCTGCCCAGCACCTCCAGTAGGCTCGAGCGGAGGATGCGGGTTAGCCCGGCGACCATGGGCAGGCTCACCGCGATCACGGGCAGGACCATACGCGCCAGGTTGCCGGCAGGGTCTTCCGCGAACGGAACGTAGCCGATCGACGGCCAGGTGGGGAAACGCACGGAGAACAGGTAGAGGAGCATCACGCCGACCCAGAACGATGGCACCGTCAGCCCGACGATCGCCACCACCCTGACGACCACGTCACCGGCCGTGCCACGAGCGCGGGCAGCGATCACCCCCAGCGGGATGGCCACCACGATGGCGGCCATCAGCGCCAGGCCGGTGATCTCGAGCGTGACAGGTAGCCGCGCCGCGATCTCGCGGCTGACGGGCGTGCCGGTCCAGATGCTGTTGCCGAGGTCGCCGCGCAGCACGCCCTTCAGCCAGTCCCAGTACTGCACGTGCAACGGCAGGTGCAGGCCGAGCTGCTCGCGCAGGTTCTGAACCCTGTCAGGTGTTATGTCGGTGTTGGCGCCGAGCATGATGGCCACGGCGTCCCCCGGGATGAACCTGATCATCAGGAAGATCAGCACCGAGACGCCGAAGAGGACGAAGACGAGGTCCCCTAGGCGCCTGATCACGTACTGGGTCATGCCGCGACCTTCATCTCGTGACCGTCATCTCCCGGCGTAAGTGTCCCGCCCGGCGTGGCTCTCCCGGCACATGTCTCCAGGCGTTCATCGGCTGGCTAGACGCTTCGGCCCCTCCCGACACGTTAGCCGTCGGGAGGGGCCGCCTGTCAGCGGTCCGAGCGCCGTTACTCGATGGACGCCTCACGCAGGTAGCGCAGGCCGCGGGTAGGCATCTGCTGGAAGCCCTCCACCTCGTCGGCGATGGCGGTGAAGAGCGTGCCGTACGCGACGTGCACGATGGGGCCCTCGCAGGCCAGCTTGCGCTGCAGGTTCGCGTAGATCTCGTAGCGGGCGGCCTGGTCGGTGGTCGTACGACCGGCCTCGAGCCACTCGTCGACCTCGGGGTCCGAGTACTGGAAGACGTTCGTCGAGCCGTCGGTGATGAAGGTGCGGTGCATGTAGCCGTCCGGGTCCGAGCTGCCGCCGTTGAGCGACACGAACATGTCGAAGTTCGAGTTGGTCCAGTCCTGGACGAAGGTGCCGAACTCGGCGACGTTGACGTTCGCCTGGATGCCCACCTGCGCTAGCTGCGCCTGGAGGACCTGGGCGGTGTCTGACACGACCTGGATGGTCCCGAAGGTCAGGATCTCGGTCTCGAAGCCGTCTGGGTAGCCGGCATCGGCCAGCAGCTGTCGCGCCATGTCGAGGTCGGTCGCGTAGCAGGCGAACTCGCTGGTGTCCAGCGCCCACTCCGCCAGGCCGGGGCTGAGGGGCCCGCCGGGAACGGCGTTGCCGAAGTAGACGGCCTCCACGATCTGAGCGCGGTCGACGGCGTAGTTGATCGCCTGCCGGACCCGCGGGTCGTCGAAGGGCTCGCGCGAGACGTTGAGGCCAAGCAGCGTGTACGCCAGGTCCTGGATGCCGAGCAGCTCGACGCCCTGCACGCCGCGCAGCGTCTCGGCGGTGGCCGGGTCGACGTCCGGAATGAGGTGATAGGCGCCCGTGCGCATGCCAGCGGCGCGGGTCGAGGCCTCGGGGACGATGTTGTAGCGCAGCCCGGCCAGGACGGGCTGGCCATCGCGATAGTAGTCGGGGTTCGCGACCAGGCTCACGTAGGTGTCAGGGACGACCTCGTCCAGCATGAACGGCCCGGTGCCGACGGCGTTCTGCTGAAGGTCGCCGAACTCCTGGACGGCCTCCTGAGGCACCACGTAGAGGTTGCCCAAGTTGCTGACGAACGGGGCGAACGGCTGGTTGAGGGTGAAGGTCACCTCGTACTCGCCCGTGGCTACCGCCGACGCCACCGTTGCGAAGCGGCTGGCCTGGGGCGAGGCGGTCTCGGGGTCGACGATGCGCTCGTAGGAGTAGACGATGTCGTCGGCCGTCATCGTGCGCCCGTTGTGGAAGCGCACGCCCTGGCGGACCTGCACGACGTACGTGAGGCCGTCATCCGAGACGGACCACGACTCGGCGAGAGCCGGCTCCACGGCCAGGTCGGCGTTGACCTCGACGAGGCCGTCGTAGATCTGGCCGATGACCACGAACGAGGAGAACGCCGTGACCTTGTGGGGGTCGAGGCCCACGGGCGCGGTGTCCGTGGCGATCTCGAGGACGCCCTGTGCCAGCGCCGTGCCGCCGAGGAGCGCGACCGCGAGCAGGAGCGATGTGGCTAGCCGTCTTGCGTATGCCATGCCTGACCTTCCCTTCGCCGGCCCGTCACTCGGGCGGGCCGGTGGCGCGTGTGCCACCCGGTTGCCCGGCTTCAGGCGCCGATGACGATGCGTGCCGGGAAGATACCACTACGAGACCACCTGCTCACGGGCGCGGCGTCTAACATCCACGGCATGCATGGACTCATCGGCAAGATGATCGCCACCGAGGGAAACCGAGCCGAGCTTGTCGCGGCGCTGCGCGAGTCGACAGCAGACATGCCTGGCTGCCTCAGCTACGTGGTCGCGGAGGACCCGACGGACCAGAACGCGCTCTGGGTCACCGAGGTGTGGGTGGACGAGGCCAGCCACCGCGCCTCCCTGGAGCGCGAGAGCGTGCAGCGTGCGATCGCGCGGGCACGGCCGGTCATCGCCGGCTTCGGTGAGCGGTTCGAGACCAGGCCGCTGTTCGGTGTCGGCCTGAAGGAGGAACGGTAGGGAACGCAAGCGGTGATAGCGTGCCTGCCATGGAGCCGGCACCGACGTGGAACTAGGCATCATCACGGACGAGGTGCACGAGGACTTTGCCGTCGCCTGCGGTCACGCCGTGCGGTGGGGGCTCCCTTTGGTCGAGCTGCGCAACGTCGACGGCAAGAACGTGGTCACGCTCACGGACGATGAGGTGGAGCGGGCCGGCGACGTGGTGCGTGAGCGTGGGCTACGCGTCAGCGCCGTAGCTTCCCCGGTCTTCAAGTCTCCGCTCGACGAGCGTGCGGGTGCCGAAGCGGCCGCGTTCAGCGTCGCCGGCGCCGTAACCGTGAAGGCTCAGCTCGAGCTTCTCGAGAGAGCGTGCGAGATCGCCAGGCGACTGGGCACGCGCATGGTCAGGGTGTTCACGTTCCTGCGCATGCCGTGGTCCGAAGAGGTCGTAGACCGGATCGTCAACCATATGGAAGCGGCCGCCCGGGTCGCGGCGCGGCACGACGTCGTGCTCGCGGTCGAGAACGAGCACGCCTGCGTCGTGGGCACGGGGCACGAGCTTGGACGCTTCTTCGCCAGGCTCGATGCGCGGCTCGATCCCAGCCTGCATGCTCACGTCGGTGTGCTCTGGGACCCAGGCAACGCGCTCGCGGCGGGAGAGGAGCGCCCGTACCCCGACGGCTACCGCGCCCTGCCGGCGGGCCGCCTCGTGCACGTGCACCTCAAGGACCTCGGGTCTGGTCGTGGCGAGCTCGGCACCTTCGTGCCGCTCGGTCGCGGCGCCATCGACTACCCAGGTCAGTTCGAGGCGCTTGCCAGGGACGGCTACGCCGGCAGCCTGGTGCTCGAGCCTCACTACGCTCCCCCTGGCCAAGACACGGTCGCGGCCGCCAAGACCTGTGTGGACGCCGCTCGGGAGATGCTCGGCGCGGCGATGAGCTGACCGTGCCCGGCAAGGTCTACGGTGTCGCGGTCATCGGCGCCGGCAACATCGCGGCGGCGCACGTCCACGCCGTGAAGGCACAGTCCGGCGCCCGGCTGACGGGTGTGGCCAGCCGCACGTCGGCCAAAGCCACGGCGCTCGCCGACAGGCTCGGTGTGAGAGCCTACGGTTCCGTCGAGCAGGCGGTCAGTGACCCAGTGGTTGACGTCGTGGCGGTATGCACGCCGTCGGGGTCCCACCTCGAGGTGGCGGAGCTGGCCATCAGGGCGGGCAAGCACGTCGTCGTCGAGAAGCCGCTGGAGGTGACGGTGGACCGTGCCAGGCGCGTCGTGAATGCGGCGGACGAGGCCGGCGTCGTCCTGGCCACCATCTTCATGAGCCGTTTCGCGGACGCCAACGCCTACGTCAAGCGCGCCGTGGACGAGGGCCGGTTGGGGAGGCTCGTGCAGGGCGACGCCTACGTGAAGTGGTACCGAGACCAGGCCTACTACGACAGCGGAGCTTGGCGTGGCACGAAGGCCCTCGACGGAGGCGGGGCGTTGATGAACCAGGCCATCCACCAGGTCGACCTGCTCCTCTGGGTCATGGGGCCTGTCGCCGAGGTTTTCGCCTACGCAGACACGCTGACGCACGACACCATCGAGGTCGAGGACACGCTCGTCGCCGTGCTGCGGTTCGCCAACGGCGCGCTCGGGAGCGTCTCGGCCGCCACGTCGCTGTGGCCCGGAAGACCCAAGGCGCTGCACGTCCACGGCGAGGACGGCGCCGCCATCGTCGAGGACGACGTGCTCGTCGACTGGCGTACCAGGACGGGTGGCGACGAGGAGCGGGCCGCGGTGCTCGCCGAGTTCGGCGGTCTTGCCACGGGTGGGGCGGCCGACCCCACGGCGATCTCGTACGAGAACCACGCTCGCCAGTACGCCGACCTGTTGGCCGCGCTCGAACAGGGCAGGAAGCCGGTCGTCGACGGGCGTGAGGGCCTCCGGTCGGTCGAGCTGATCGAGGCCATCTACCGCTCCATCGCCGAGCGGGCGCCTGTCAAGTTGGGTGCGGACTAGGCGATCGTCATAGGAACGTGATGCGACGGGGCCTGGCGACCTGACCCCACGGAACTGCCGCTGTGCTCAGTCCGGTCCTCGTCGCTTGGCCAGTTCTGCGTCGTACTCCTCACGGTCGAGCGGTAACTCCACGGCCCTGCCCGTCCAAGAGGAGAGCGCGATGGCGTTGGCCAGCTCCAGCGACGCTCGTCCGTCGACCCCGTCCGTGCGGGGCGGGCGGCCCTTACGTATGGCGTCGACCAGGTCCGCGTAGACATGATCGTGGCTGGCCGATGACTCGAGCGTCTCGGACTCGCGCACGGTGAGGGTCGGTCTCCCGAACGGCTCGGGGTCGGTGAGCGCGTGCTCGCGGAGCCCGGGAGTGAAATCGGTGACCTCCAGCAGGCCGCCGTTCACCGTCAGCTTGGCCAGGTCAGCGACGATCTCGACCCGTCTGCCGGTCTCGGGCTCGAGGGTCGAACTGGCGAAGTAGCCGATCGCGCCTCCGCTCCACTCCAGGAGCGCGTGGGCCGAGTCCTCGCACTCTGTGGCGTGCCTCACCGTTCGCGTCAGCCCTGTGACCCGTGCCGGTAGGCCCATCAGATGCGTCAACATGTCAAGCGCGTGCGGAGCCTGGTTGAGGAGCACGCCTCCGCCCTCGCCCCGCCACGTCGCCCGCCAGGACGCGACCCTGAAGTACGCCGCCGTGCGCAGCCAGGGCTCGGTGACCTCGATCCGGACCACGTCCCCCAGCGCGTTCGAGGTCATGAAGGCATGCAGTCGTTCGGTCATCGGTGAGAAGCGGTGCTGGAACGAGACGGCCAGGACGCGATCGTGACGCTCCGCTGCGGCGACCATCCGGTCGGCCTCCGCCGTAGTCACGGCCAGCGGCTTCTCGACGAGGACGTGGGCACCCGCCGCCAGCGCGGTCTCGGTGATCGGCGCATGGAAGGGGTGGGGCGCGAGCACCGAGACCACGTCTGGCGCCACCTCCGCGAGCATCGTCTCCAGGTCGGTGTAGAAGGGCGCGGTCGTCGCGGACGCTAACCGCGTGGCCGCCGCAGGGCTTACGTCGCAGACCGCAACCAGCTTCGCGCCCTGGGTGTTCGCCAACGCGCTCAGGTGCTGAGCGGCGATGTTGGCGCCGGCGCCTACCAGGGCGAAGCTCAGGGGCTCTGTCTCGGGCATCCAGGCGATCGTATCGGCTCTTGGCCGGCTCGTGACCGGGGTACCCCATCGGGCTAGGTCCGTAGAGCCGGTGGTGGGCGGGGCTTGACAGACGGGGGCCCAGACCCTAGGTTATACGAGCGTTTCATACATGCGTTTGATACCGAGCGGCGGCAACAGCCCCTTCGGTCGTCGCAGGGTCGGAGAGGGGCACATGGCGGAGCTAGCGGAGGCCACGACTACAGACACGATGGCTGCGGAGTCAAGCAAGCGATCGACGGCCGACGCCATCCTCGAAGGCGCTTTTCGCATCCTGGCCAGAGACGGCTATGAGTCGCTCACGGCCCGCAAGGTGGCGCAGGAGGCCGGCACGAACCTCGCGCTCGTCAACTACTACTTCGGGGGGAAGAAGGGTCTGCTCCTCGCCCTATACGACAGGTTGGAACACGGTCGATACGAGCGCCAGGTGGCCCTGTACGCCGACGACGGTGAGCCTCTGTCTGGCAAGTGGCGGCGCGCGGTCGAGTACTACAGGCAGGACCTTCAGGACGGTTTCGTTCGCGTCCACCACGAGCTGCAGGCCCGCGGGTATGCAGACGCCGAGCTGGCCGAGCGCGGACGCCGCCGTGTCGCCTCGTGGGGAGGGCTGCTGACGGACGTCTGCCGACGCTACCTACCGACGTTGGGCATAGATCATGCCCCCGAGCAGGTCGCGTACGCGTTCAGCGCGTTCTGGTACGGCATGGAGCAGCTCCACCTGATCGGGCTCGACGAGGCGCAGGCGCCGTACTTCGAGATGCTCGGCCGGATCGGCGACTACCTGGAGGGCTTGGAGCGCGCAGCCGCGGTACCGAGCGGTAGGGCCAGCGAGGGCTGAGGAAGCGGCCGCGCGCAGAGGAGATCGGGGAGGAGCAGGCTATGAGGGCGCAGGAACCAAGCACGTGCGGACAGGCAGTGAACCCTCGAGACGGTGTGCGGCTCCAATACGAGGTGTTCGGTGACGAGCACGCCCCCAGGACCGTCCTCTGCTTGCCGACGTGGTCGCTGGTCCACTCGCGTGTCTGGAAGATGCAGGTGCCGTTCCTTGCGCGGCTCGGCTACTGCGTCGTGACGTTCGACGGCCGCGGTAACGGCAGGTCGGGGAGGCCCGAGACCGGGTACGAGGCGCACGACTTCGCCGCAGACGCCATCGCTGTGATGGACCGTGTGGGGGCCGACACCTCCACGCTGCTCGCTTTCTCCGCCGGGTGCCGCTGGGCGGCGGTGTTGGCGGTGGAGCACTCGACGCGCGTCGACGGGCTGACTTTGGTCGCGCCCTCCGTCACCATCGGCGGTCCGTTGCGACGCCTGCCAGCCTCTTTCACCGAGGCGCCGCCAGATCGTGAGGGCTGGAACAAGTTCAACGCCGTGCACTGGCGGGAAGACCTGCCGGATTTCAGACGGTGGTTCGCGGAGCGCATCTTCACCGAGCCCCACTCGACCAAGGGTCAGGACGACATCGTGGCGTGGAGCGACGACATCACGCCGGAGATGCTGACGCGCACCATGCTGGACAGCGGCATGCCGTGGATGCGCGAGCTGTGGCCGCGCATCGGTCAGCCGCTGCTCGTCGTCCACGGGGACGAGGACGAGGTGACGGCGCTCTCCAACACAGAGGAGCTCCTGGCGCACCTGCCGCACGGCGAGCTCGCCGTCTTCGAAGGCAGCGGCCACGCCCCGCACCTGAGAGACCCTGTCAGGTTCAACCTCCTGCTGCGTAGCTTCCTCGAGCGGATGCTGCCGCTGTCGGCGGGCTCTCCGGCGAACAACCTGGTAAGGAGCACCTCGTGGTCCAGGAGTTCATAGAGAGAGGCCAGGAGACGCCGTCACGTAAGCAGACATGGCGCCGGGCGCGGTCACGCGACAAGAAGCGCGCGCTGTTCATCAGCAGCCC
>CAZFAQ010000070.1:0-3026 GCA_964517055.1 uncultured bacterium
GCCGCGACGAGCAGGAACGAGGTCGCGGCCGAGAACACGGAGCCGACGACGACGCCGGCGAGGATCAGCCTGGCCGTCGGGAGCCCGCCTAGGTCTCTGGCGAGGCCGGTGACGAGCAGGACGGTGAGCAGGGCGAACGCGAACGCGACCAGAGGCGCGCCAACAGCGGCCAGTGGTGGGAAGACCGCGCCCAGGACGAACACGAGGACCGCGCCGAAGCCCGCCCCGCTCGCCGTGCCTATGAGGTACGGGTCCGCGAGCGGGTTGCGGAAGACCCCCTGGAACAGCACGCCGGCGAGGGATAGGGCGGCCCCCGTCAGTCCCGCAAGGAGGACGCGCGGCAGGCGTATGCGCCAGGCGATGCCCTCCAGGGTGCTCAGCTCCTCTCCCCGCAGTCGTTTGACCAGCGCGCCGAGGAGGTGGCCGGGCGTCAGGTCGGCGCTGCCGACGGCGCCGGCGACCAGCAGCACGACGACCAGCCCGACCACTGACAGCGGCAACAGGAGTCGCCCGCCGCGGCCATCGTGGCCGGCGGCCCCCGTAGGACGGCCCTCGACCGGCGCCTGCACAGGTAGCCTTCTCGGCCTAGAAGATGCCGGGGTGCAGGAGCTCGGCCAACGCCCGCACGGCCTCGGCGAGGCGCGGCCCGGCGCGGCTGATGGCGTCGGCCGCTTCCTGGCTCAGCTCGATGACGCGTCCGGTGCGCGCGGCGGCGACCCCGGCCCACCCGGGCCGCTCGGTGACGCTCTGGGCCGTCACCCCGAAGGGCGCGTCTAGCAGCAGGATCACGTCAGGGTCGGCGGCAACGACGAACTCAGGGTCGACCTGTGGGAACTGGCCTAGCGTAGCCGGCACCACGTTCTCACCGCCGGCGAAGGTCAGGAGCTCGTGTACGTACGAGCCCGGCCCGACCGTGAAGGGCGTGGGGTCTATCTCGATGAAGACGGTCGGGCGGTCGACGCCACTGACGGCCGCCACCACCTCCTCGACCTCTGCCATCAAGCGCTGCACCAACGCCTCAGCCTCGGCGTCCTTGCCCAGCAGGTCGCCCAGCGTGGCGAAGTAGGCGTACGTCTCGTCGACCGTCTGCGGCGAGCCGGCGAACACCGTGAGGCCGAGGTCCTCGAGCGCGGCGTGGAGGCCGCTGTACTCGTCGACGAGGACGAGGTCCGGCTCGAGCGCCACGATCGCCTCCAAGTCGGGCGCGAACGGGTCGCCGAGCCGGGGCAGGTCATCGAGCTCGGCCACGTTGGTGTGCCTGTCGATCCCGACGATCAGGTCGCAGGCGCCGAGCGCGCACAGCGTCTCGGTGTGGCTGGGCAGTAGTGAGACGACGGCGGCCGGTGGCGCGGTCAAGGTGACCTCGCGGCCCAGGTCGTCGACGACGGTCTGCGCCGACGAAGTGGGCGCGAACGCGAGCGCCAGGGCGGCCAGGAGCGCGGCAAGTGACAGGCGAAGTTCCATGCTGATCCTCCGGCCTGCGGGGTCTGAGTTGGGGGTGGGGGCCGCCGGGTACGAGCTGGTAGCGCGTCGCCGGCACTGGCCTGCCCGTCCTCGTCCTCGCAAGGGGTGCAGTGCTGATCGGCGCGCGGTACTCGGACTTCGGCGCTACCTTCGCGCCGTCACCGTTGCGGGACAGTGCCGGTCTCTCACCGGCTTCCCCACGCGACGACCTTCGAGCGTGAGTCTAACCGAACTCCAGCCGCGCCTGCCCAGCGGTAGGAGCCTCTCCGGAGAACCAGCGCCGCTCGTGCTCGAGCAGCCACTGCTTGCGGGGCACGCCGCCTCCGTACCCGCCGAGCTCACCGTTGGCGTTCACGACCCTGTGGCAGGGAACGACGAGCGCCAACTGGTTCGCGCCGTTGGCCTGCGCCACGGCCCGGAACGCCGTTGGTCGGCCGACCCGCTCGGCCAGCTCGCGGTACGAGACCGTCGTGCCCGGCGGTATGCGTACGAGCTCCTGCCACACGCTTCGTTGGAAGTCGCTGCCGTGGGTTGCGATGGGCACGTCGAACGTGGCCCGCTCGCCGGCGAAGTACTCAGACAGCTCGCGCTCCACCTGGTCGATGACCGCGCTACGGCCGGGCACGATGGCGAACCGTGACCGCAGACGCCTGAGCTCGGTCTCGAGGCCGCGGCGCTCTACGAACTCGAGCAGGTGCAGGGCGGCGTCGTCAGCGATCGCCAGCATCGGCCCCAGCGGGCCGTCTAGCCAGGCCGCCACGAGCGGCCTGGCGCCCGGGTCGCTCGGCGCCGTGCCGATGATGCGGTTGAACGCCGACCTGAATCCGCTGTCGGATTCGTAGCCGGCTCCTAGCTGCGCGTCGATCACCTTGCCTCCGTTGCGGATGGTATCCAGCGCCAAGCCCATGCGCCGCGCCCTGGCGTACTCGACGAACGTCATGCCGAAGCGGCGCTTGAAGTGCCGGCGGGCTGTCGACACGTCCACGCCCAGCTCCCTGAAGTCGTGGTCGCGCCACCGGCGCTCGGGCTCGCGCTCGACGGCATCCACGAGCCGCGCGACGACCTCGGGCACGTCGTTCGGGTGGGACAGGGGCCGGCAGCGCATGCATGGCCGGTACGAGGCATGCAGCGCCTCCTTGGCCGTCCTGAAGAACTCGCAGTTGGCGTAGAGCGGCTTGCGCGCCGGGCACGTCGGCCGGCAGAACACGCCCGTCGTGCGGACGCCGACGTAGAAGACGCCGTCGTACTCGTGGTCTCGGTCGAGTAGGGCCCGGTAGAAGCGCTGCCTGGCAGCCTGGTCTGGCCGCGCTCCGACCTTCACGACCGGTCTGGGGTTCACGGTCTCGATCACGTCTCACCTCGCCTGAGAGGCAGAGTAACGAACAAGCTGCCAGCCGCGCCGCCGATTCCCGGGCAGGTATCTCTGTGGCCCAGACGTATCACACTCTCGATAAGCGCGACCCCATGCCGTGTCCCATGGCCACGGGGCGCCGGTGACCGGGTGATACGCTCGCACGAGTGCCGCGACTTCTCTCCGTGAGCGACCTGCGGGCACCTGCGGC
>CAZFAQ010000070.1:3126-8625 GCA_964517055.1 uncultured bacterium
TCCAACACCCCGCCGGAGGCGCAGGGGCGGGGCCGCTTCAACGCCGAGGACTTCCAGCGCGAGATCCAGTCGCTCAAGGAGGGCTTCGAGGTCGTGCCGATAGACGGGCCGGACTTCCGTGCCAGGCACGCCGGCGGCAGCTGGCTGAGCGAGCGCGAGGTCGCCCGGCTAGAGGCGTCCGAGCCGTCGCCGGCGCCGCGGCTGTCCATGACCTGGACGCAACTCTTCGAGACGTTGAGGGAGCATCACCCCAGTCGGCTCGGCGGGCTGCTGGGCCAGGTCCAGACGGTGTACGTGCATGGCGCCCGGACGATAGGCAACCAGAACGACGCCCTGAGGTTCGTGCACTTCGTCGACCAGCTCTACGACCGCAAGCTGCTGCTCAGGGTCTCTGGCGAGGGCCCGATCTCGGACGTCTTCGACCCGTCGTACCGCGAGAGCGCATACGCGAAGAAGCACTACCGCTGTGCTTCCAGGCTCTCGGAGCTGCTGGGCGAGCCGGCTCCCGCACACGCCCTGCCGGAGCTCGAGGCGGTCGCTAGCTAGCCTCGCCGCGAGCTATCCAGCCAGGCAACTAGGTCGCCAGCCACCGCGGCGGCCGCGCCGGCCGCGCCCATCCGTTCCAACCCGGCCGTACGAG
The DNA here is from genome assembly GCA_964517055.1 of uncultured bacterium. Lineage (GTDB taxonomy): Bacteria > Deinococcota > Deinococci > Deinococcales > Trueperaceae > DASRWD01. Next base: position 3,767 of record CAZFAQ010000070.1, read on the forward strand.
CACGCTCCCTGGTCGGCCCGTCCGAAAGCGCCAGGTTCAGCATGGCGGCTACCCGCCCCGGTTCGGCCGTGGTCGTGAGCAGGCCGCCCTCCAGGAGCCGTTTCTGGTTGCGCATGTACGCCTCCCCGTAGAAGGGCGGCACCGGGAAGGCGACCACGGGTAGGCCAAGTCCCACGGCCTGCTCGCTGGCCGTGCCCGCAGTGCCGACGACAGCCAGGGACGAGCGCAGCACGGCCGCGAAGCGGTCGCGCACCCACCACACGCGCGTCTGGCCGCGACGCCAGGCCGCGACGACGCCGCGCTCGTCGACCGCCTCCTCCGTCCACCCGTCCGGCAGGTCGGGCACCGCCGCCCCCGTCCAGGCGACCAGGCCGTGGGCCCTAGGGAGCAGCTCTAGGGCGCGCCTCATCAGCGCCACGCTCGCCTCGGCCTGCCCTCTTGAGCCGGGCAACAGCGCCACGACAGGCACGCCCTCAGGCGCGCCCGTCACGACCGGGGCGTCGTCCAGACCGTCCATCATCGGGTTGCCAAGGCAGGCGGCGTCCACTCCCACCAGCCGCAGGTAGGCGGCGGTGGCGGCGTCGCGGGCGTAGACCTTCTCGGCGCGGCGCATGAGCCACAGCTCGGGTGGTCTGAAGCCCTCCATGAAGTAGCGCAGGAGGCCGGGCCTACCGCCACCGTGATGCACCGAGACCAGTGTCTGCATGACGCGCCGGGGGGCAGGCACCAACGCCGCCTGGGCCTGCGCGTAGAAGTCGCCGACCACGAGCACGGCGTCCGGCCGTTGCCGCCGCAGGAAGCTGGCCTGGCTCGAGGTCAGGTCGAGGAACCCCGACCGCAGGTCTCGCCACAGCACGGCCGGGGAGTGCATGGTGAACCCGCCGGACGGCATCTCGCGCCGCGGCCCGACGACCTCGATGCCAGAAGCCGTCAGTTGCTCGCCGGTGCCTACCAGCGGGAAGGAGGTCGCGCGTACGTGAGGCGCCACCACCCGCAACTGCTCCAGCACCCGGGCAGCTATGTAGTCCTCGCCGCGCCCGTTGGAGACGGTCAGCAGGTGCGGCACGCGAGGCCCTAGGCGTCCTCGGGGAGCGGCGCCTCCACCGTGAACGGCCGCGGGCCGGCACCCCAGCCGAGCTTGAGGCGCAGGACGTCGAAGGCGCTGCGTGCGCCCGTGGACAGCAGCGTCAGGCCGCGTGGGGCGGCCGTGACCAGCACCTCGTCCCCCACGCCTACTGGCACGTCCTGCTGGCCGTCGACCACGAGTGCGATCTCGTCGGTGCGGGTGAGTATCTCGAGTCCTATGACGCAGTCGCCAGCCAGCACGATGGGCCGGTTGGTGAACGAGTGCGGAGCGACCGGCGTCACGACCAGCGCGTGGAGGCCGTGGTCGAGGATGGGCCCGCCGAGCGACAGCGAGTACGCGGTCGACCCGACCGGCGTGCTTACGACGACGCCGTCGGCCCGGTACTCGGTGGCCGGCCTGCCGTCGACGCGCATGCGGACGCCTACCAGACGCGTCATCACGCCCTGGGAGAGCATGACGTCGTTGAGGGCGTGGTAGACGCCCTGGCGACCGGCCACGCGCACCTCGAGCATCGTCTTCTCCTGCACAGGCCAGTCCGGCTCCACCTGGCCAGCGGCGTACGAGAGCGCCTCCTCGGCGCCGAACTCGGCCAGGAACCCGAGCTTGCCGAGGTTGACGCCCATGACCGGCACGCCCGAGCCGACGGTGCGCCTGGCGGCTGCCAGCAGTGTGCCGTCACCGCCTACCGACAGCACGACCTGGGCGCCGCGCAGAGCCTCTCCCAGCGGGGCCTCGCCCGACAGGTCGAGGGTCACGTCAACGCCGTGGCTCGCCAGCCGGTCTGCGAGGTCGCGCGCCAGCGGGTGCGCCTCTGGTTTGTGCTTCGTGCTCGTGACGACGGCACCGGTCAGCCCGGCAGCGGGCAGCTTGAACCTCTGCGCCTCTGAGCCGCCCCTCGTCGCCATCAGACGCTCGCCATCAAGCCGTGGCGGCGCTCAACCGTTCGGGCCAACGGGCCGCCACCTTGAAGTAGACGAAGTCCACGACAGCCTCCAGGGTGAGGGGCCCCGTGTCCAGGTGCACCGCGTCGGCCGCCGGCGCCGACTGCCTGACGTCGCGCTCGTCGCGCATGCGTATCGACTCTTCGACCCTGCCGAGGTCGTTGGCCCTCTCGCCGACGCGGCGCCTGGCCCTCACCTCGGCCGAGGCCGTCAGGTAGAACTTCCAGCGGGCGTCCGGGAACACGGCTGTGCCCATGTCCCTGCCGTCGATGACGAACGGGCCCTTCAACTCCTGCAGCCTGTCAGTCACCCATGCCCTGACGCCCGGCTGGCGCGCCACCTCGGACACGCGCTCGTCGATCTGGTCTGTGTGCAGCAGGTGCGCGACCTCGACGCCGTCCACGGTCAGGCGGTCGCGCTGGGCGTCGGGCAGCAGCCTGACGTCGTGGCGCCCGAGCATCTCGAGCAGCGACGCCTCGTCACCGAGCGGCACGCCCTCGTCCAGGGCGACGAGCGCGGCGGCGCGGTACAACAGCCCGCTCGACACGTACGCGATCCCTAGCCGGGCCGCCACTGCCTTGGCCGCGCTCGACTTACCAGAGGCTGCGGGACCATCGATGGTGATGATCGGCCTGGTCCCGTCAGTCATGGCGGTCATGATAGCCCCGACCTCAGGAGGCCGAGGAGGTCGTCGAAGAATCCTGGGTAGGTCTTCGCGACGCACCCTGGATCCCTGATGACGACGCCAGGCAGCCGGGCGCCAGCCACGGCCAGCGCCATGGCCATGCGGTGGTCACCGTAGGTCTCCAGCTCCACAGGGCCGCCGGGGGAGCCCGCGAGAGGCCATACGACGAGCGAGTCAGGCTCCTCCTCCACCCTGGCGCCCAGCCGCCTGAGCTCGGTGGTCATGGCGGCGATCCTGTCGGTCTCCTTGACGCGCATGTTCGCGACGTTGCGGATCGAGACCGGGCCGCCTGCGAAGAGCCCGACTACGGCGAGCGTCTGGGCCTGGTCGGGCATGTCGTTGAGGTCGAACTCACCGCCCCGCAGCTTGCCGGCCTCGGGGCCTGTCAGCGTCACGGACGTATCCGTCCAACTCACGCTGCAACCCATCTGTTGCAGCACGGCTGCCAGGCGGGCGTCTCCCTGCCTGGTACCGCTGCCCAGGTTGGTCACCGTGACGCTGCCGCCGGTGACCGCCGCGGCCGCCCAGAAGTAGCCTGCGGCCATGGCGTCGCCCTCTACCGCGTAGTGGCAGGCGCGGTACGTGGAGGGGGCGACGACGAACGCGCTGTAAGCGTCGCGCGCCACGCCCACGCCGAAGTGCGCCATCAGGTCGACGGTCATGTCGACGAAGGGCTTGGAGAGGAGCTCGCCAGCCACGTTCAACGTGACGGGCGCCCTCGCGAGCGGCGCAGCCATGAGCAGGCCGGAGAGGAACTGCGAGCTGACGTCGCCGCGCACGCTGACGGCACCGCCCGCCAGCCCGCTGGCGATCAGGGTCACGGGTGGCCTGCCGGACACCCCGCTGGCGTCCGCTCCCAGTGCCGTCAACGCGTCGAGGAGGTCCTGCACCGGCCGTTCCCGCATGCGCTCGTTGCCGTCTAGCACGTACTCGCCATCACCGGCTGCGAGGACCGCGGTCAGGAACCTGAGGCTGGTGCCCGACAGGCGCAGGTCGAGCCTGGCCCCACGCGCGGGCAGAGGGCCGCCGGCGCCCTCCACCTCGAACGTCGTGCCGTCAACACGCACGACGACGCCGAGATGCCCGAGCGCCGTAAGCATGACCTCGGAGTCCTCGGCCACCAACGCGCCTGTGATCCGGGTGGTCCCGTTCGCGAGAGCGGCCAGCGGCAGGGCGCGGTTCGTGAGGCTCTTCGAACCGGGCACGGCCAGGCTGCCCGCCACCCGCCTCTGCGGACCGACCTCCAGGCTGTCAGGGAAGTTCGTGTTGCTGCCGACGGACACCTGGCAGAGGATACGACGCCCCAACGTCGCTCGCCGCGTTAGCCTGTCGTGGTGAGCGAGGCACCTACACAGAACGCCCGGTTGCAGCGGGTCGTCGAGGAGTTCTCGGGCGCGCCGAAGGCGCTGCGGCTCCCGTTGCTGCTCGAGTACGCCGGCCGCCTACCGGCTCTACCAGATGGCATGGGCGAGCTCGAGCAGGTGCACGAGTGCCAGACGCCCCTGTTCGTGAAGGCCGACCTGCAGGACGACGGCACCGTGAGGCTGTACTTCGACGCGCCGCCCGAGGCGCCAACCACGCGCGGCTTCGCGTCGGTCGTGCACGCGGTCCTCGACGGGACCACGCCGGACGAGGTGCTGAGCACCCCGGAGGACTTCTACACGAGGATGGGCCTGGCCGAGCTGATCTCGCCCCTGCGGCTGCGTGGCATGTCGGCGATCCTCTCGCGCGTCAAGCGCCAGGTGCGCGAGCAGGCCTGAGGGGCGAGCAGGCCCGAGGGGCACAAGTAGGCCCGAGGGCAGCGTCGCTCCACCAGGAGTATGCCCGCGCAGCCCCAGCTACCTCTCCGCCGTGCTAACATCTCGCGGGCCGCTCACGGCGGCCGAGGCCCGCCCGCCGCCGTGCGGACGTCGGGCAACCGAAACGCAACACACGATGACGCCCCGGCGCGACCGCGACGGTCAGGGGCGCGCGAGGGAGCGAACGACATGAAGAAGGGCATCCACCCCAAGATGGTCGCCACCAAGGTGATCTGTGACGGCGACGTCGTCATGGAGACGTACAGCACCAAGCCCGAGCTACACGTCGACGTGTGGTCTGGCAACCACCCGTTCTACACGGGCGAGCAGCGCTTCATCGACACCGA
>CAZFAQ010000071.1:0-8575 GCA_964517055.1 uncultured bacterium
ACGAGACAAAGGCACAACTCGGCGTTGTCAGGAAGGCTACGGTAATCGACGAAATCGTTGGTGCTTGCCCTGAAGCACCACGCGTAGCGCCAGGATTCAGAACTTGACCGTGAGCACCCCTTGAAAACGGACGATGACAGCCTGGACCTCGTCAAGGCACTTGGCCATAATGTGGACGTCGCCAGTCCGGGGTCACGGCATCCGGCAATGCGGGACGGGATTCTGGGCGAGAATTTCACGACTCTGTGAGCAGAGCGCCAAGGTTTGTTTGGCGAGATTCTGGAAGCGGTTCAGCTTATTGGGCAGCACACCAACGAGTTGCACACGCCTTCGTGTCGATCTCAAGATGGCGTGGGAGATGGTCAACGGCGACCTACCGCGACTCGAATCCGCGGTTCGGGAGAGACTAAGAAGGATGCAATTGTACCCAGTGAGGCGTGTGGGCTTTCGCTCGACACCCGTCCTAGTCCCGCTGGGTTAGCAGGCTCTCCGCAGGTATCCCAAAGGACCGGTGCAGTTCCGTGATCATCCTTAGCGTGAGACGTCGCTTACCGTTGAGGATCTCGTAGACGCGATTGGGCCGGCCGATTGCATCCGCTAGGTCCTTTACGGTCAGTCCATTTCGTTCCATGGAGTACTCGATCGCAGCAACGGCGTCTGGCAGGTTCATCGGGAAATGCTGCCGCTCGTAGGCTTCCACAAGAGTGACAAGCACATCAAGGCGATCACCTTCGGGCGTGTCGGGCTCTGCCACCATCAAGCCTTCGATCTCGGCCATCGCAGCGATGTAGTCAGCTTCCGATTTGATAGGTCTTATGTTCATCGCCCTCCCCTTTCAGACGGTCTGGGCATCGATGGTGTCGTACTGCTCGTGTGTGCCGATGAATCGGATGTAGACGATCCGATACGGGTAGTTGATCCAAACAACGATCCGGTACTTGTTGCCAGCGACGTTGAAAACCGCCCGGCCATCCCTGAGGACACTTGCATTCCGATACTGCTCCTTGAGCTGGTTTGGGTTTTCCCAGTCTGCCTTGAGCACCTCCCGGTACCATGCGAGCGTCGGCTGTTCGGCGTCTCTGTGTTCCGGGTGGTTGGCCCAGAAGTTCTTGAGTGCCCTTACGGCAATGACGCGCACGACCCATGCTAGTCCCACAATGGGACTACTGCAAGTTTGCGCCGGTACTGAGCCCCGTCGAACCTCGTTCCTGGGGCGCCGACGTCGGCTACTCCCTCGACCCGGACGGTCAAGTGCTCGCCTTCGCGCGTGATTCCTAGCATTCCCCCTACCCTCTCGCCATGCACGTAGCGATCCAACACGCCAAGGGACCATGGGCGACGACCTCAGCCGTCTGCCGTTTAGTTCCAGCTTAAGGGCCCCTCTCTAGACTCCAAGCATGAGCTACAACCGCGGTAGGAGCCGGTCCTCCATCCTCTTCAGCTTGGCGCTCGCGACGCTGCTGGCGCTTGCCGCCTGCAGCTCCGGCGGCTCAAGCGACTCGAACGTTCAGGTCACGTCCACTACCGTCGAACCGCAGGGGAAGCTGTCACTCCACGCGACAGCCACCTTCGAGGTCTCGATCAAGGACCCTAGTGGCCTCTACCAAGCAGCGAACCTGGAGTACCACTGGTCACTGGACCAACAACGCGGCACGTACCTCCCGGACGGAGCTGACGAAGCCACCGAGGTCGTCACCGCCTCCTCCTCACTGCTCTTGCGGGGTGACACCTCCGGCTCGGAGGTCGTTCGCGTCACGGTCGTCGACACCAGCACAGACACCACCGTCGGCGTCGGCACCCTCGCCTTCGAGATCACTTCTCCAAGCTCTACGTCGAGCTGCTACAAGACACCGACGCTGTTCATCCGTCACGGCCAGCCGTTCGACGTGACGGAAACTATCGATCTCGAGACGGGCGAGAGAGGCGTGTACGGCTACTACTACGTCTCAGACGTCTCGGACGACGGTAACTGGGTGACGGGCCTCACGAGCTTCAGTCAGAACAATCAGGTGTACGTCCAGCGTTGCGACGGCACCGTGTTCAAGACGCTCACCGATGGGACGCTCTACGTAGAAACCCCAGCCTTCTCACCGGACGGCCAGTATGTCTACTTCAAGCAACGTAGCCCCGACGAGAACCCCCTCAACCCCAACAACCCCGCCTACATGGAGCTCGCTGTCGTCAACGTAGCCACCGGAGTCACGACCGTATTGTCGGACTTCAACGCGAAGGCCGAAAGCCTGAAAAGCTTCGCGATCTCGCCCGACGGTGAGACGATCATCCTCGAACATTTCAAGGCCTCCAAGGTAGACGGCCTGTACGTGGCTGACTACACCCTCGTCAGCATGCCTGCAGGCGGCGGTCCGCTTCACACCATGACGAAGCTGGGTGATTACAACCCGCTCTACGGGATCACCTTCTCACCCGACGGCAGCGACATCCTCTTCTCGTGGGCCGCGGACAAACAGACGGAAGACTTCGGTGAGGCCGGCCTCTACCGGATCCACCCCACGGCAGGAAGCGGTCCACAGCTCATACTCGCGGACCTCTCACCAGTCTCCACCCCACCACGCAACCCGCGCTACTACGCCGGCGGAACTCGCATCATCTTCAAGGAACTGTTACCGGGAGAGCTCGAGCCGGTCATCGTGAGCGTCGACGCCAACGGCGACGACTTCCAGCGCATGGTAGACGTCGGCAAGCTTGACCATATCGCAGACGTTTGGGACCCACATTGAGACGCTGAGTCCGCGCGGAGGCGCGTGTACTACGCCGGTCCTGGAAACGCGTTCTGGCCCACCCTGGTCAAGGTCGGACTGACCCCACGCCAGCTTGCACCGGAAGAGTTCCGGAACGTCCTCGACCACGGCCTCGGGTTGACCGACCTAGCCAAGGGAGCTAGTGGACCAGACGCCGGTCTGAGGCCGGCCGACTTCGACCGGGACGAACTCAGGACCAAGGTCCTGCACTTCTCTCCTCACGTCCTTGCGTTCACGAGCAAGAGGCTGCGATGACGCTTCTTGACGTGAGAGGGTCGTCGGACCCCGACCTCCCGCCTTGCACCCGGACCCGAACACCTCGACGAACTGAACCTCGAACCCGTCACTGAGCAGACGACCCCAGCACCTCGCTCAGCGACTTGACGCCCACCACCTGCCGGACATCGAACGTTCCGCTGATCGGCAACGTGTCGTCCGGGTTGTGGACGACGGCACCCAACCGCGCCTGCCGCGACAAGACACCTTCGAAGCTGCCGGTCACACGCAAGGTGACGTCATCAACTCTCTCTACGCTCATGACCTCGAGCGTCCCCTCCGTCAACGCGTAGAAGTCAGTGACGGAGATCGACTCCGGGTAGAACCTCAGGTACCACGGGAACTGCTCCGGGTCGCTGAGTTCCAAACCGTCAAGCGACAGCGAGAAGTCCAGCTGCATCAGCCCAAGGCCGGCGTGTTGATCCTGCGTGGGGCGCGAACCCAAGGTCACCTGCAGATCGGCCGGCTCCGACAACACCATCCCGCCGAAGACCACCGGATCGGAGACGCTCCACGTGGCGGAATGCTCTGTCGTCCCCGCGGCTGCCTCGAGCCGGTCCCGAACCGGACCTTCGCGCATGCCCTCCGCGACGTTCTCAGGCACCTCCAACGCGAACGTGTAGAACTCCTTGTCTTCGCCCGCCAGCACGAACTCGACCACGCCGGTCTGCGTGGCGACCCAATCGACCTGTGCCGCCGCAACAGAAACGAGCGCGCCCCCGACGGCCGCCAACGAGACCCACCTCGACCGAACGATGAACCGGACAACTGACTTCATCTCGACCTCTTCACTGCGCGCACTCGCACCACGACAGGCGCCTCGCGGTTCGACCGACCACGCCGCGAGGACGGGCAAGGTCAACCGCGCACGCGCGGGCTAGATGAAACAACGCTAAGGCCGGACCGTCAAACGAGCGTCAAGGAACGCGCGAGGGAGGACGCGGCGCGCCGGACGCTGCGCCTGAGAGACCCGGGTGTTCCGCCAACGCGGCGCGAAGCACTCACCACCCTTACACTGATGGGAAGATGACGATGCCGGGCAGACCGGCAAGCAACTTGAGGTGACGCCTCAGCGTATCCACTACTGCCACCACCCATCAGCCCGGTGCTGCGCAGCCAACCACCCTCAAGCGACGCGACTTGTGGGCGAACGCCCGAAGCAAGGGAGAACCATGACCATCCGCACACCTGGCGACACGAACACGCTCGACACCGCTGTCTACGAGCGCCGCGAGTCCTCCGCTCGCAGTTACTGCCGTAGCTTCCCGACCGTCTTCACCAAGGCCAGCGGCGCGAAGTTGACCGGTGCTGACGGGCGTGAGTACATCGACTTCCTGGCCGGTTGCTCCTCGCTCAACTACGGCCACAACGACCCGGACATGAAAGCCGCCCTCATCGAGCACATCACCAACGACGGCGTCGCGCATGGGCTGGATATGCACACCGACGTGAAGTCCGCGTTCCTCAGCAACTTCGAGAGGCTCATCCTCGAACCTCGTGGGATGAACCATCGCGTGTTGTTCACCGGGCCCACCGGCGCCAACGCCGTCGAAGCGGCACTGAAGCTGGCACGCAAGGCCACCGGCCGGACCAACGTCATCGCCTTCACCACAGGGTTCCACGGCGTAACGATCGGGGCGCTCGCCGCCACCGGTAACCTCTACAACCGCGGCGGAGCCGGACAACAGCTCGGTGGCGTGACGCGCATGCCGTACGACGGAGCGCTCGGGCCCGACATCGACACGGCCGAGGTCCTGGCGACGATGCTAGACGAGCCCTCCAGCGGGATCGAACCCCCAGCCGCAATCCTGTTCGAGACGGTACAGGGCGAGGGCGGCCTCAACCCGGCCTCCGCAGCATGGGTGCGCCGCGTGGCCGAGGTCGCTCGCGATCACGGCGCCCTCTTGATCATCGACGACATCCAGGCAGGGGTCGGCCGCAGCGGCACCTTCTTCTCTTTCGAGGAGATGGGCGTGCAGCCCGACATCATCACCATGGCGAAGTCCCTGTCCGGCTTCGGGCTGCCGTTCGCGGTCGTACTGGTCAAGCCCGAGTACGACGTCTTCGGACCCGCCGAGCACAACGGCACCTTCCGCGGGAACAACCACGCCATGGTCACGGGCCGCGTGGCACTGGAGAAGTTCTGGGCCGACGGTCGCTTCCAGAACACCATCACCGAGCGCGCTGGCTACCTCGAGACCCGCCTGAGCCACATCGCCGAGCGCATTCCCGGCGCGTACGTGAAGGGGCGTGGCATGTTCCGTGGCATCGACGTCGGCTCCGGTGAGCTGGCCGGGAAGATCTGCGCACAGTGTTTCGAGGACGGCCTCATCATCGAGACCTCCGGCTCTCGCGACCAGGTGGTGAAGATCTTGGCACCACTCACCATCGATGCAGACACCTTCGCGCGCGGGCTCGACATCGTCGAGAAGGCAGTAGCCAAAGTCCTGGAGCCTGAGGCGGTGGGCGCTGCCTGACGTGGACCAGGTAGTCTTCTGTGCGTCGTCTTCGCCTCCGTTTAACTGAGGGTACTCTGCGAGGCAAACCGCAGCCGGTACGCTTCCTTGTCAGGTCCGCCGTTCCACGGCGAACCATCCGAGCGCCCTGAGCATGACCGAGTAGAAGGACGGTTCGAGAACACTCTCGACTTCCCTCCAGCTCTCCTCGACCAGGTCGGACGCGTACTCGTTGCAGGCGGCTAGCGCCTCAGTTCCCTCGATGATCGCCGTGATCTCCGAGACCGTTGCCTCGTCCTGCGGGCACGTCGACAGGGTCTCCCAGAACCACTGCCGTCGTCTTAGGGGCAACATGCCCATCGCGTACGCGACTGGCAGGGTGACGAGGCCGTTCCGTATGTCCTCCCCCCTGCTCTTACGCCCCCCTTCGAAGCCCGTCACGTTCAGCACGTCATCTCGTATCTGGAACCCGAGCGCCATCGCTTCCATGTACGCGGACAGCGCTTCGATCTGCTCGTCGCTGGCCCCGCCGGCCAACGCTCCCATCGCAGCCATGCACGACACAGGCGCCGCTGTCTTGAGGCGATGACAAGCAAGCACACGTTTCGTCAGTCCACTCACCTCACCGCTAGCGACGACCTCTCGCATCTGGTCTCCCACGCCGGCGAGGTCCAGCGCCTGCCCCGCGTGACCGGTTCGCAACGCCAGGAAGTAGAGCTCGTACATGCGCAGGAGCTGATCCCTGGTCAGGCGGTTGTCGGCCAGGACGCGTTCGGCCAGGAAGTACGCCGCTGTGCCTGCGTTGATGGCCAACGCCTCGCCGTGCAGTACGTGGGCGGCGGGTCCTCCGCGACGAACAGCCGATCGGTCCTGCACGTCGTCGACCATCATGGAACCGACATGAAGGAGTTCGGGCGCCGCGATCCACCGCATGTAGTCGCTTGAGTCTCCTCCAACGGCGTCGCAACACACGAGCGCCACGTACGAACGCCATGCCTTGCCGCCGCGGTCCGCGATGTCACGTATGGGTGTGATCAGGTTGGTCGTCAGGGTACGTACGTCTACCCCTTCGAGAAGGTGCCCTTGTGTCTCCGTCGCCACCAAGAGTCGGATCTGCTCATAGCTGGGGTCGCGGGGCACGACTTCGTCGAGCGCGGCCCGCACCTCACGGCCAACCGCGCTGCTCAACGAGGTGAGGTCGGCGACCACCCCGAAACCGGTTCGCTCCACGAACGCCCTTCCGCTTACGGGACGCCCGAGCACGCTCCCACTGACGCCGCACGACCCCTCCCAGAACGCTGGCCTGGCGATGACGGTCATGAACTCCTGATCTCGGACCTCCGCTTCGATCACGAGGTCGAGGGCGAACTCGGAGGAGCGAAGTGCGTAGCGGGTCGGATAGCTCTGGAACGTGCGGGGGCTACACCAAGGCTCGCTGCACGTCAGTTCGAAGTCATTGGACTTGGCAGAGGCCCCGTCGGGCGACACGACGAGAAGCTGCTTCTCCGCCTGTTCGCTGGTAGTGATGTTGAACGCTTCGTAGGCGCAGATGTCCGTCCCATCGTCGAGTTGGACGGCCAACCAGTTCCACGCCAGGTCCTCTGTCCTCTCCTTCGTCGGTTCGCGGAGGGCCGTTGGCGGCCCCTCTCGAACGGATCCGGTGAACTCCCGGTCGTACCAGCCCTGTCCGCTCTCGACTGTAAGAGTCTCCCCCCGAACCCTGATCGTCCCTTCGACCGCGCAACGTGGGATCGAGTAGTAGAAGATCTCGCCGCTACCAAGACCCCTGATGAGGCCATCGCCGCCATGACGAACCGGTGCCTTGCTCGGCAGGAAGATCACGTCGCAGCCGAAGCTGTCGCCGGAGTCACCGAGCACGAGGCGATAGGCGTCCTCACCATCCCAGGACAGGCGGCAGTCGCCGTACTCGAGGTCAAGAGTCGTCTCCTGCAACGTCACGGGGCCCGCGAACGAACGATCGGGCAACGGCACGACTCCCCGTTCCAACACCTCGGCCACCGCCCTATCGATCCAGTCATCGCGGGCGGGTTGCTTGGCGCGGAGGTTCGCGAGGCCGATCTCTGGCGCATCCGGGTCGACACGAGAGTCTCTGTGGTAGCTACCCGCTGCGAGGTCCGTCACCGCCCACGTAAGAGCGTGCCCATGGCGCGGCGCCCTGTCGGACTCGCGTCCTCCTGTCACGGCTCTGAAGAACGAAGCGAAAAGCGAGAAGTCGCGACCGCCTGCGCGCACGTGGCTATGGAAGTACCACCACTGAAGCCCCGCGGTGGTCTGCGGCAGGTCAAGGTCCCGAAACCCCGACGTCTGCGGCGGAGGCCAGTGGTGCTGTAAGAGTTGAACTCCCACGTAGCGATCCCTCCCTCGACAAACTCGATCCGAGTGGTCCTCAGTTCTTCGGCAGTATGAGACTAAGCTGAGAGCGTCAAAGGGGCGTCAACGTCAGGTCTGGTCTCGTGAGCTTCGGCGTGTCCCGACCACGGTCGCCGCGGCAACAACCGGTTGAGCGACGTCGCAGCGCCGGCCCCCGTGGACCAGCCAGGCTTCATCGGCTTCGTGGAGGAAGCGCCCGGCGTGAACACGACGCTTGAAGAAGTCAGGGAGAACGTGGCAGTCACTACTCGACGCGAGTAAGATCGGTCCGTGTGGTCATGCTGCCCATCGGCGTGAACACCTCGACGACGTATCGGACGAGCCAGCCGCTGCTGAGGTCGTACACGAACGTCTTGCGCTCCGAGTTGGTCTCCTCGACGATCGCGACCAGCCGGGAGTCTGCGCTGGCGACCGTGGTGAGAACGCCCGTCACCGGATCGACGTCAAGGGTCGCGCCGGCCTGCAACCTGGCCAGCAGAGTGGGCGACGCGAAGACCCCGCCATGGCCAGACGCAGTGATCACGTCCGGTGTCTCCAGGAGTCCGGACGAGCCGCCGAACGGGCCGGGCGACTGGGTCGAGGTGTAGACATGCGCCCAGATCTCGTTCTTCTCTCCGATGCGCACCACGACCTGGCATGGCGATTCGACCTGACCGGCTCCATGCATCGCGGTGACTACCGAGCAGGCGTAAA
>CAZFAQ010000072.1:0-8406 GCA_964517055.1 uncultured bacterium
CGCTGACGGTCACCTGCCCACGCCTGACCTTGCCGCGGAAGCCGACGGGCATGTCGTCACGCATGACGGTCCGGCGCGAGGTATCTGCGACGTGGTCCATCTTGTAGACGAGGATCGGCGTCTGGGTAGGCACCCCTAGGTACCAGCCCCGCAGCTCGCCGACCACGAAGAAGATGACGACGATGACCAACAAGAACCCGAACAGGTCGCGCATGTGAGGAGGATGATAACGCGCTCCCCGCCGGCTCTTCCGTGCGGTTTGCCGCGTCGGGCCCAAGAAGCGGCGCCGGACCTGAGAGGGTGTCGCCACCCACGGCCCGGCGCCGGACGCCTGGCTAGCTCTTGGAGGCTAGGAGGCTACCCCCTTGGCGGTGGTCGACTTGATGTTCCTGAGCACCGTGTGCAGGATGCCCCCGTTGAGGTAGTAGTCGACCTCGACGACCGTGTCCAGGCGGCTGAGCACCTCGAACTCCACGGTGGTGCCGTCCTCGCGTGTCGCGATCACCGGGACGCGCTGCTTGGGCTCGAGGGTGCCTGGCACCTTCAAGTCGAACGTCTCGCGGCCGGTGAGGCCGAGCACGTCAGGGTCCTGGCCGTCGAGGAACTGCAGCGGCAGGACGCCCATCCCGACGAGGTTGGAGCGGTGGATGCGCTCGTAGCTCCTGGCGATGACCGCCTTGACGCCGAGCAGGTACGTGCCCTTGGCCGCCCAGTCGCGGCTCGAGCCCATGCCGTAGTCGTGGCCGGTCAGGACGATCGTCGGTACGCCGGCCTCCAGGTAGTTGCGGCTCGCCTCGTAGATGCTCTTGACCTCGCCGTCGGTGAAGTCGGTCGTGTAACCGCCCTCGGTGCCTGGGGCCATCTGGTTCTTGAGCCGGATGTTGGCGAACGTGCCGCGGGTCATGACCCTGTCGTTGCCTCGGCGCGACCCGTACGAGTTGAAGTCCCACTTCTCGACGCCGTTGTCCATCAGGTACTGGCCGGCTGGGCTGTTGACGGCTATGGAGCCGGCTGGTGAGATGTGGTCGGTGGTGACGGAGTCGCCGACCTTCACGAGCACCCGGGCACCGTTGATCTGCTGGGCGGTGTGCGGTTCGTCCGGCATGTCGATGAAGAAGGGTGGCTCCTGGATGTAGGTCGAGGAGTCGTCCCACTCGAAGAGCTGGCCGCCGCGCACCGGGATCGCGTTCCACTGCTCGTTGGACTTCTCGATGCCGTCGTAGATGCGCTTGAACGTCTCGGGGTTCATCGCCTTCTCGAGCTGCTCGGTGACCTCGGCGAACGTCGGCCACAGGTCGCGGAGGTAGACGGGCTGGCCGTCCGAGTCCTCGCCAAGCGGCTCGTTGACGATGTCGATGTTCATGGACCCGGCCAGCGAGTACGCGACGACGAGCGGCGGGCTCATCAGGTAGTTCGCCTTGACGTGCGGGTTGATGCGGCCCTCGAAGTTGCGGTTGCCCGAGAGCACGCTCGCCGCCACGATGTCGCCTTCCTGGATGGCCTCGATTACCGGTTCGGGCAGAGGTCCCGAGTTTCCGATGCACGTGGTGCAGCCGTAACCGACGACGTAGAAGCCGACCTGCTCGAGGTAGGTCATGAGTCCCGTGTCGTTGTAGTACTCGGTCACGACCTTCGAACCGGGAGCCAGGCTGGTCTTCACCCACGGCTTGGCGCGCATGCCGCGCTCGGCCGCCTTCTTCGCGACCAGGCCGGCCGCCAGCATCACGGACGGGTTGCTCGTGTTCGTGCACGAGGTGATCGCGGCGATGACGATGTCACCGTGCGTCAGGTCCTTGCTGACCGGCCCCATGTTCAGGCGACCGGTCTTGTTGAGCGCTTCGTCCGAGAGGGCGAACCCGCGCTCCTCGAAAGGCTTGCGCAGGTCGGCTGCGAACTGGGTCTTGACGTCGCCGAGCCGGATGCGGTCCTGCGGACGCTTGGGCCCCGCGACCGACGGCTCGACGGTGCCGAGGTCGAGCTCGAGGGTGTCGGCGTACTCGGGTTCCGGCGTGGAGTCGTCGCGGAACATCATGTTGGCCTTGGCGTACCGCTCGAGCGCCTCGACCTCGTCCGGCAGGCGGCCTGTCTGTCTGTAGTAACGCAGCGTCTCGGCGTCGATCGGGAAGAAGCCGACCGTCGCGCCGTACTCCGGCGACATGTTGCCGATCGTGGCGCGGTCGGGCACCGTCATGGTCGACAGGCCGGGGCCGAAGAACTCGACGAACTTGCCGACGACGCCCTTCTTCCTGAGCATCTGAGTCACGACGAGCACGAGGTCTGTAGATGTGGCGCCCTCGGGCAGACGGCCGGAGAGCCGGAACCCGACGACCTCAGGCATGACCATGTAGTAGGGCTGGCCGAGCATGACGGCCTCGGCCTCGATGCCTCCGACGCCCCAGCCCAGGACGCCCAGGCCGTTGATCATCGTCGTGTGGCTGTCGGTGCCGACGAGGGAGTCTGGGTAGACGACCTCGCCACCGTCCCTCTCCTGAGACATGACGCCCTTAGCCAGGTACTCGAGGTTGACCTGGTGGACGATGCCTGAGGCGGGCGGGACCACGCTGAAGTTGTCGAAGGCGGACTGCCCCCACCTGAGGAACTCGTAGCGCTCGCGGTTGCGCTCGAACTCGATCTCGGCGTTCCTCAAGAGCGCCAGCGGGCTGTCGTACTCGTCGACCTGAACGGAGTGGTCGATGACCAGGTCTACTGGCACCTGAGGGTTGATGAGCTTGGGGTCGCCGCCGAGCCGGTGCATGGCGGAGCGCAGCGCCGCCAGGTCGACGACGGCGGGCACGCCCGTGAAGTCCTGGAGGATGACGCGGCCCGGCATGAACGGGATCTCGAGGCCGCTGACGTTCTTGGGGTCGTAGGCCGCCATGTTCCTGACGTCGTCGGCCGACACCACGTAGCCGTCCTCGTTGCGCAGCAGCGATTCGAGCAGCACGCGGATCGAGTACGGCATGCGCCCTACGTTCGCCAGCCCGGCTTCCTCCAGGGCAGCCAGGCGGTAGTACTCAGCCTGTCCAGAGCCGGTGTCGAACGTCGCGCGTGCGTTGAAGGTGTTGGGGTTCTCTCTGGCGATCATCTATCTCCGCTCCCTACCTGACGCGGGTGCCGTGCCCGCTTCCTGAGACGAGTGTGCGCCTATACTACGTGACGTGAAGGAATCGGAATCACGTAGCGAAGACGCCGCCGACCGCCGCACCGTGGTCGTCACGGACCCCGCGGCCGCGCGAGCGCTGCTCGACCAGTCAACGGTACGCCACCTCGCGCCGTTCCTCGGTTCCGAGCTGAGCGTCAGCGAGGCAGCTGCGCTGACCGGCGACAAGCCCAACACCGTGCTGAGCCGGGTCAGGCGGTTCGTGTCGCTGGGCCTACTGGCAGTCAGTCGCGAGGTCGCGCGCGCCGGCCGTCCTATCCGGCTTTATACCGCCGTCGCCGACGTCTTCTTCGTGCCCTTCGAAGCGAGCGAGGCCGAGTCGCTGGAGGCGGCGCTCGCCGAGCGCGAGCGCTACGCGGAGGAGCTGCTACGCCGCAACGTGGTCAGGACGCGCATGGAGGCGCTAGGCAACTGGGGCACCCGCGTGTACAGGGACGAGCGCGGTCGCCTGCAGGTCCAGACGGCGGTCACGCCGGACGCCAACGTGACGATGCTCGACCCGGGCGCCCCTGCCGTGCTGTCGGCATGGCGGGACAACCTGATGCTCGATTACGAGGACGCCAAGGCGCTGCAAAGTGAGATGTACGACCTGCTGCTCGCCTACCTGCGCAAGCAGGGCTCCCAGCGCTACGTCGTGCACCTCGGCATGGCCCCTGTGCTGCGGTGATCACGTGGTCGCGGGCCCGCCTCGGCCCGCAGGCGTGAACGTGCCGCCGGTCACCCTTCTCATAAGGGCGGCGTAGCATCCCAGACATGAGAAACAGGCAGGGTGCACTACTGGCGCTGCTCGTCACCGCGCTTGCGGCCCTCGCCGCCTGCGCGCCCACGACCCTCCCGGGCGTCGACGACGCGGCCGTGGCCGAGCTCGAGCGCACGGCCAACGTCATCTACCACCGCATGGAGCTCGGTCGCCTCGAGTCTGGGACGTACACCACGAACGTGCTCGTCGACCTGCAGCTCCCAGAGGGCGCCAAGTGGACCCTCCAGGAGTTCGCGAACGACGGCTCCACCTACCGCCTGTCCCTCACGTCCTCCCGCCTCGAGGGCGTCGAGTGGCACGTCTCGCCTTCTGGCGTCAGGCGCGTCGGCTGACGTTCTAGTTGAGGTGCTTGGTGATCCGAGCCTGGTAGTCGGCCTTCCTGGCCACCCCGACGACCTGCTCGACCGGCTGACCGTCCTTGAACAGGATCACGGTCGGGATGCTCATGACCCGGTAGCTCTGCGCGGTCTGGAGGTTGTCGTCGACGTTGAGCTTGCCGACCTTGACCGTGCCGGCGTACTCGTCGGCCAGCTCCTCGATGACCGGGCCGACCACGCGGCACGGCATGCACCAAGGGGCCCAGAAGTCGACGAGCACGAGCCCGTCTGACGCCTCGGCGCCGAAGTTCTCGTCGGTGAACTCTTGCAGGTTCTGGTCTGTCATCTCTCTCCTAGCTTCTCCATCGACCCGCCGGGCCTGGGCCCTGGCCTAGAGCTCAATGTACGTCCCGCACTTCCCAGGCTCATGTAACTTGTGCGGCATCACCCGCACGGGTCCAGGCGCCGAACTCGGCGGCGCTCGCCCCCGCACTCACGCGCCGCGGTCGCATACCGAGCGCGCGGTACCCGCCCTTCACGCCCGCCCTGACGACGCCCCTGGGGCTGGCGCGCTCACCGTGTAGCGCCAGCGCGTGGTGGGCCTCGGCGACCAGGTCGAGGTCGGGAGACGAGCCCCGCGAGTCCGTGCCGAGGGCCACGTCGGCGCCGTGCTTGGCGTAGAGCTCCCACGGGAAGCGGCCGCTGTTCAGCGCCTCGTTCGACCGCGGGCAGTGCACGATGGCGCAGCCGGCAGCCTGCGCGAGGCGCACGTCGTCGTCGTCGACGGCGACCATGTGCACGAGGGTCGGACCGCCCTCGAGCGCACCGAGGTCGTGAAGGTAGCGCACGGGCGACACCCCGCGGTGAGCGAAGGGGAAGCCGAAGAAGGAGGCCATGGCGTCCGCCAACGGACCCGTGCCCTTCAGGTGGAGCTCCCGCTCCTCGGGCGTCTCGGCGACGTGTATCGCCACCGGCAGCGCCTCCTGCCTGGCCCAGCGGGTCAGGCGGGAGAGCAGCTGCGGGCTTACCGTGTGAGGGGCGTGCGGTGACAAGCCGACGCGCACACCGCCGGGTCGCTCCGACCCACGGAAGCGCGCCAGCGCGGACACCGTCTCATCGAAGACGCTGTCGGCGTCCTCGTCACGTGGAGCCAGGACCTCCCAGTAGGCCACGCCGGTCAGACCGTCGGCTGCCAACAGCAGCTCCATCACGGCCTCGCTCTTGACGATGTCACCGACGACCGAGACCCCAGCCGCCTTCACCTCGGCGAGGCCGAGTCGGGCGGCATCGGCTCCGCGGCCGCCGCCCTGCGCGTGGGCCACGACAGCGTTCAGGAAGGCCAGGTAGGTGCCCGGGGTGTACGTCATGGCCGATAGATCGAGATGGGTATGGGCGTTGACGGGCGCGGGGCTGATCGCCAGGCCGGCGTCTATGACCGTCGAGCTCGGGTGGGCTGCGAGTAGCGTCGACCTGTCCCCTATGGACGTGACAACCAGCTGGCCGGGTGACTCCTCGAAGACCGCCAGCGCCGCGTCGTGACGCGGCGTGCCGAGGCCCTCGTAGACGACCTCGGCGCTGACCACGTAGCGACCAGACCCGGGGCCACCCGCGCCTGTCGGTTCGCGGCGCGCGATGAGGCTGTCGAGCGGCTCGAACGGCACGCCGCTACGACCCGACCCCTCGTCAGGCCGCGGGGGCGGCCAGGAGAGCTGCCGTGTCGGGGCGCGCCACGACGTTGTAGAGGCTGTCTCGCTGCACAGGGGAGAAGCCGGCGTCGACGATCTGCCTGACGATCTCCTGCTCTGACGTCGAGCTGTGGGTGGCGCCGGCCTGGGAGACGACGTTCTCCTCCATCATCGTGCTGCCGAAGTCGTTGCAGCCGAAGAACAGCGCTGTCTGCGCGACCTTGTAGCCCATCGTGGGCCACGAGGCCTGGAAGTTCACGAAGTTGTCGAGGACCAGCCGGCTGATGGCGACGTTGCGGAGGTACTCGTGAGCGTCGGCCCCGGGCGCCTTGCCGTGGATCCGGACGCCCTCCGTCTGCAGCGTCCATGAGATGAACGCCGAGTAGCCGTTGCCATGAGACCGTAGCGCCCGGTCCTGAGCCTCGCGCACCCTGATGAGGCTCTCCACGCGCTGCGTCGTGGTCTCCCCGAACCCGATCACCATGGTGGCCGTCGAGTACAGGCCGAGTTCCTGGGCGACGGCCATCGTGTCTATCCACTCGTCCGCCGAGATGCGTGCCGGCGCGACGTGACGTGCGTGCCTGACGTCGTCGACGAGGATCTCGCCGCCCCCGCCAGGCAGGCCGTCGAGACCGGCTGCCTGGAGGGCCGTCAGCACCTCACGGGTGCTCATGCCCGTCAGCCGCGTCATGCCCCTGATCTCCTCCGGGCTGAACGCCTCGATGCGGACGGCCGGGTGGTTGGCCTTGAGGTGCCTGAGCAGGCCCAGGTACCAGTCGAACTCCAGGTAGGGGTTCACGCCGCCCTGCATCAGGATCCGCGTCCCGCCGATCGCCTCGAGCTCGGCGACCTTCTGCGCTACCTGTTCGTACGTGAGGGTGTAGGCGTCCGCCTGGCGCCGCGTCCTGTAGAAGCCACAGAAGCTGCAGCCGACGTTGCAGACGTTCGAGTAGTTGATGTTCCTGTCGATGAGGTACGAGACCGTGTCCGGGTCGGTGCGAGCCAGGCGCACCTCGTGCGCCGCGGCCGCTAAGTCGAAGAGCGGCAGGTCGTGGAGCGCTATGGCCTCCTCGGCCGTGAGCCGGCGTCCGGAAGCTGCCTTGGCCAGCAGGCTCATGGGCCGAAGCATAGCACCGGCCGATGGCTGTCTCGCTTCAGGTTGTGTACCACCGAGAGCCGCGAAGTAAACTAGCCACATGAGCGGCGACAAGACCAGCCCGTGGCGGTACGTCTTCGACGAGACCGCGCGGGCAGCCAAGGGCCGGCGCGACGACGTAGCCACGATCGGCAGCATCAACTGGCTCCGGCACGCGATGGAGCTACGCGGCGCGAACCCGAACGTGGTGCGCAACATCATCTACCGCGACAAGGGGCGGCTCCACGACAAGCGCGAGCTGTTCCTGATCATGGAGCAGCTGCGCGAGGACCTGGGGCTCGGGCCCATCCAGGACCAGGCGCTCACCCAGCTCGGCACCCCGTTCGCGGCGGCCGAGCTGGAGGTCGATCAGGTGCTGGGCCGCGAGCAGAAACGTGTCTACCGCGCGCTCGTCGGCGGTATACGGTCCGGCGCGAACCCCAAGCTGTTGGTCACCGGCAGGACCGGTGCAGGCAAGACGATGCTCGCCGACTACGTGCAGCAGGCTCTGGAGCTCGACAGCGACGACAGCCTGTCAGTGCACCGCTTCCACTTCTCGGCGCCGGACCTCGACGCAGCCTTCACCCGCCTGGCGGCCGACATCGGGATGCCGCACGGGCTCATGGAGTCTCGCCTGGCTCGCATCGGCAGCGCCGGCCCCTTCGCCGTCCAGGCCGACGCCCAGGCGGAGGTGGTGCGCGTCGTGATGGAGCACCTGCGCGCCGCCCGAAGGCAGCTCGTCCTGATCATCCACCTGTCTCAGGGGCTCGGCTCGCCTGGCAGCCTCGGGACGCAGCCGCTGCGTCTGAACACCCACGACGTGCCGCGCGTCAGCGCCGCCAAGTGGCTGTGGCAGACCCTGGTGGGCCCGCTGGCGCAGCTGCCTGGCACGAGCCTCTACGTCAGCGCGGTCGAGGTGCCTACGACGGTTCAGGCCGCCACCGCGCCCTTCGAAGGACCGCTGAGGCTGGCCGCGCCCACCGCCGCCGAGGCCAAGCGCTTCGTGGCGGCACACGGGCCCGAACTCTCCGAGTCGACCAGGGACGAGATCCTCGCGCTGGCAGGCAGGTCCTACGAGGAGCTGAGGACCCTGACGCTGCTGTCGCTGGCCAGGGCTCACCTCGACCATGACGACAGCCAGTCGGACGAGGCGCTCGACCGCCTGAGCGCGCTCGTCGAGCCGGGTGGGGACCAGCGCACCCGCGCGTTCCTCGCAGCGCTCGTCGCCCTCTCCTCTGGCGAGGAGCACGCCCTCACGAGCGACGAGCTGCTGGCCGCAACGCGCGCCATCGTGGGCGACCGCCGCAAGGCGCTGTCCACGTTCGAGCTCTCGTTCCTCGACCCGCTAC
>CAZFAQ010000073.1:0-8229 GCA_964517055.1 uncultured bacterium
TGAAGATGCGGTTGAGGCTCCCGTACGCGAAGTCGTCGCGCTCGGCGTTGAAGACGTCGGACGGCAGGGCCTCCAGCCAGTTCAGGACACCGGCCCGCGTGCGCTTCACCAGCTCGTAGAAGGTCCTCAGGTCGTCGGCCATGTTGGCGCCAAGGGTACACGGCGGGCGGCTGGAGCCGGGTCCAATGCCGCGGGGCCACTCGTCGACACCGCCGACGACAAGGTGATGAGAACCATGAGTCAGGACGTCCGCGGCCGTGTTACCTTCGTGCCCGTGGGCGACAGAACGAACGGGCGTCCCCTCACCGACCTAACGTCGGCGAGGGACGGTCGACTATGGATGCGTCCACCAGGGAGACGCCCATGAGCCAGTGGCTGGAGTCGACGTTCAAGCTCAAGGAGCTCGGAACGACAGCGCGCACCGAGCTGATCGCCGGCATCACGACGTTCCTGACGATGGCCTACATCATCGTCGTGAACCCCATCGTGCTGTCGGACTCCGGTATGCCGATGGACGGCGCCCTCTTCGCCACGGTGCTCATCGCCGGCATCTCGAGCATCGTGATGGGTCTCTACGCCAACCTGCCCATCGCGCTGGCGCCAGGCATGGGCCTCAACGCCTTCTTCAGCTACACGCTGGTCATCGGCATGGGCCTCACGTGGCAGCAGGCGCTCGGCGCCGTGCTCCTCTCCGGCATCATCGCCATCATCATCTCGCTGCCAGGGCTCAACATCCGCGAGGCGATCGTGAGGTCCGTGCCTCCCGGCTTGCGGCTCGGGGTCGCGGCGGGCATCGGTCTGTTCCTCGCCCTGATCGGCATGATCAACGCCGGGGTCGTGGTCCCTAGCCCCGCCACGGTCGTCACGTTCGGGGGCCTCAGCCCCCTGTTCGTGCTCTTCGTCATCGGCCTGGTGGTGGCGGGCTGGCTGCTGGTCCGCAAGGTGCTGGGCGCGCTCGTGATCGCGATCGTCGCGACCTCGCTGCTGGCCATGATCTTCCAGGCGTTCGGCTGGATCGAGGGCACGGTCACGTTCCCACAGTCGATCGTCTCGACGCCCTCGCCCTCGACCTTCCTGGCGCTCGACCTGGCCGGCGTGCTCACGGTGGCTGTCATCGGCCCCGTGTTCGCGCTCGTGTTCACGGACGTCTTCGACTCGATCTCGACGTTCATGGGCGTCGCCAAGATCGCCGGCCTCGTCGAGGAGGACGGCACGCCCAAGAACGTCGGCAAGGCGCTCCTCGCGGACTCGTTCGCGACGGCCGCGTCCGGCATCGTTGGCAGCTCATCGGCGACCTCCTACATCGAGTCGGCGGCGGGCGTGAACGCCGGTGGACGCTCCGGCCTGACCGCCGTGGTCACCGGGCTGCTGTTCCTGCCGTTCATGTTCTTCGCTCCGCTCCTCGGCCTCATACCAAGCATCGCCACCGCGCCTGTGCTCGTGGTCGTCGGCCTGTTCATGATGGGCACGCTCAAGGAGCTCGACTGGGAGGACTACGGCGAGGCCATACCCGCCTTCGTCGCGCTCATCGCCATCCCGTTCTCGTACTCGATAACCACCGGCATCGTGTTGGGTTTCATCGTCTACGTGCTCCTGAAGGTCCTCACGGGCAAGGCAGCGCAGGTCCACCCCGTCCTGTGGGTCATCTTCGTGCTGTCGATCGTGCTGCTGCTCATCTGAGAGGCAGGAGAGCCCACTGACAGTCGCAGCGCCGCCTCTCCGTGTGGTGTAACGCTCGTGTGACGCGCTGCTTACGAACCTGTCCTCCAACAGGGGCCGGCGTTCCCGCCGTCTCCCCGCACATGGAGGACTGGCATGGAACGCACGCCCCGCTGGCTCGCCCTCATCTTCGTCGTCACGCTCCTCGCGGCCTGTGGAGCGGGGGTGCAGGTAGACCCCGGCTCGCCGACGATCGCCGCCGTGGAACCGGCCGCCGGCATCGCGGGGGCTGTTATCACCGTCAACGGCTCAGGCCTTGGTCGAGCCGGCATCGTCACGATCGGAGGCGTTCAGGCGACGGTCAGCGCATGGTCTCCAGAGATCATCGAGTTGACGGTCCCCGACGGCACCACGCCGACCTGGCAGGAGCTCGTGGTGAAGGTGAACGCGGGCGGCGAGACCAGCGCCGCCTTCTTCGTAGGCGAGCTGTTCGAAGGCGATCCCGAGGAGCTGGCACCGTTCCTCGACAGCCTGCAGCCGGGTACTCACGTGCTCTTGCCGGCGGGCACGATCTCGCTTGAGGGGCTGGAGCTCGTGGTCGACCGTGTCCACCTCCACGGCCATCCTGACGGCACGACGCTCGAACTGGGCTCCGGCGGCGTGGCGATCCTGGTAGACCATGGCGGCTCAGCGGGCCTCATCGACCTGCGCATAGACGCCACCTACCTGGACCAGCGGTCCGTGCATGGCGTGGGACCGGCTCAGTCAGAGGTCACGAGCGTGCTCCTCCAAGGGTTGGAGTTCACTGGGCTCAGAGCCGGTGGCGAGCTCGGTGATGGGGGCGAGGGCAAGAGCCATCTGAGCATCAGGGACAGTCGTCTGACCGTCACCGGCACGGCTCGGTTCTACGGCACGCCGAGCATCGAGGTCGAGAACAGCAGGATGACCACCGGTTCGCTGGGCCTGCACGTGATGAACGGCGCGACCAGCGTCCTCGACTCGACCCTCATCGCGCAGGCCGAGGTCGCCATCCACGCCTGGGAGGGCGCTAACGTGAGCGGCTCGACGCTGAGGGCCAACGACGGCAACGTCGGCGTCTTCGCCTACGGCTACCTCGCCGACCCCACAGCGGCCGTGGGCATCCTGATCGAGGGGAGCGTCATCGAAGCAGACGAGGTGCAGTCCAACGGCACACCCGACGACGAGACCGGGACCGTTCTCATCAAGGCTTACGCCGGCACCGTCGACCTCGTCGCCAACGAGCGCATCTGGGCCCACGACACCGTCATCGTCGAGTCCGACGGCCTCGAAGGTTGGCCAGGGACGTTGCGGGCCGTAGACAACATCGACGTCTCAGCCGGCAGGTTCATAGACGGCGTCGGCCGCCGCGATGGAGTGGAGGTCAGCCTGCGCGCGTTAGGCGAGGGGACGAACCTGCTGGAGGTGACCGGCAACCAAGTTCGATCTGCCGGCAACGTCTACCTAGAGATGAGCAACGCGCCTGGCGACGCGACGATCCGTGACAACGGGATGGAGGCGTTACGGGAAGGCACAGGGAGCATAGACGTGTTCCTCGGTCACCTCGGCAAGTACGAGATCACCGAGAACACGCTCGTCGCCCAACACGAGGTGCACGTCAGGGACGAGTTCGTAAGCGGCCCCAAGCGGGTGAACTTCAGCGACAACGTGGTGAGCATCGCCGGCTCCGAGACGCCGCGCCTGTTGTTCGACGCGTACGCGACGACCTGCAAGTTCGAGGACAACGTGATCGCCGTCGATGACCCGACAGAAGCCACGCCTTCTACGACATTCCTGAGCTGCCGCACGGTGCAGGACGGCTACTTCCAGTTCACCGTCGAAGACAACGAACTGACGCTGGCAGGACCAGCGACGACGCTGTGGATCGAAGGTCACGGAGAGGGATACATCTACGTCATAGATAACGACTTCACCGCCTCGAGGGGGGTCGGTGTACGTGCGAACGAGGCGAACCGAATGCTCGAGCACAACCGCATCACGGGTCCCCAACTCCGCGTCGTTGGAACGGGGCCCACGACCAAGGTCTTCGAGAACTTCGTCACAGGGACGGACGTCACCGGCCCGATGCTGTACCTGTCGGGCCCACGGAACCTGGAGGCGGCATCGAACGTCTTCACCGCCCTGGGTGAACCCGGACCGAACGCGACCGCGATCTGGGTACAGGCTCATGGAGTCGACATGGACTTCTCCATGAGAGGAACCAGCTTCGTCAACCTGAGCAGGGCGCTGGAGTTCCGGTTCACGGACGCCGTGGTGACAGGCAGCGTCACAGCGACAGACTTCGACTTCCCCATCGACCAGGCGCCAGAGGCCGCCCTGTTCGTACTGAACGACTCGAACGCGTCTCTCGACCTACGCCACAACCGCTGGGGTGACGTGACGAGTTCAGGCGCGCTGGAGGACCTGATGCAGTACATCAGCGTCGGGTCGAACTACCTCGACGTGAAGTTCGACCCTGTCCTCTTGCCATGACGTAGCGCACGTGTGACGCATAGTCAGGGACACGAGGCTCGGCGCTCGCGTGGGTATGGTTGCGCGAGTGCGCCGCGCTTGGTCCATCTTCGCGATCTGGCTGTTCGCTTACCTGCTGTCGTACTTCTACCGCTCCGCCAACGCGGTCATCGCGGCCGACCTACGGGCAGACGTGGGCCTGAGCAACGAACAACTTGGGTTCATGACGAGCCTGTTCTACCTGGCGTTCGCGGTGACCCAGCTTCCTCTCGGCGCCGCGCTAGACCGCTGGGGTTCGAGGCTGGTGACGCCGGTCCTCATGGTCATCGGCGCGGCCGGGTCCGCTCTGTTCGCGATCGGAGACTCGTACCTAACGCTCAGCGTCGCCCGCGCGCTGCTCGGGGTCGGCTTCGCAGGTGTCCTGATGGGCGCCATGAAGGCGTTCGCGTCGTGGTTCAGGGCGGACCGGTTCGCGACGGTGTCAGGGTTCCTCGTTGGGATCGGCGCCTCCGGCGCGCTGCTAGCGGGTACGCCAATGGCGTGGCTGGCCGCCGAGCTGGGATGGAGGGCCATCTTCGCGTGGGGCGCTGGCGTGGTGACCGTAGCCGCCCTGGCGATCGTCATCGGCACCCGCGACGCTCCCGCCGGCGTGGACTGGCGTGGCGGCGAGGAGCCGGGCGCCGGCTTCGCGACCATCGCTCGAGACGGCAGGTTCTGGCGCGTCTCGTTCATGAACTTCGCGACCATCGGATCGATGCTGGCCGTACAGGGCTTATGGGGCGGGCCGTACCTCGCGGACCTGTACGGGTTCGGCGACCTGCAGGTCGGCAACGCGCTCGTCGCCCTGGGTGTCGGCGTCGTCATCGGCAACCTCGCATGCGGTTGGCTAGCAGACCGCTTCGGGCGGGGGTTGGTCGTGCTCGGATGCGCGGCGCTGTTCTTCGCGACCCAGGTGCTGATGGCGCTGGCGTTAACTTCCGCACCGATCGGCGTCATCTACCTGAGCTTCGGGCTGTTCGGCTCCTACTTCGTCGTGCTAGCTGCAGAGGTGCGTTCCATCTTCCCTGCCGCGCTCACGGGGCGCGCCATAACCGGTCTCAACTTCTTCGGCATGGCGGGCGCGATGGTAGTCCAGTGGATGATGGGCATCCTGATAGGTAGCGGCGGAGGCGCCGACGGCTACCGTGTCGCGTTCCTCGTCACCGCCACTCTGGTCGCGATCGCGGCCGTCGTTTACGTGCCCGTAGCGCGGCGGCCCGGGCGAGCGGTCGCTGTCGCCCAAGGAGGCCAGGCATGACCTTCCGACAGCGCCCTCGCCTAACGCCGGCCTTAGCACCCGGCGCTAGGCTGCGAGGATGACGAGCACAGAGCGGGTCGAGAACGTCGTCCTCGGCGGCGGCGAGGCAGGCAAGTACGTCGCCTGGGAGCTGGCCAAGGAGGGGCGGCCCGTCGTCGTGATCGAGCGCGAGCTCATCGGCGGGTCCTGCCCCAACATCGCCTGCCTGCCGAGCAAGAACGTCATACGCACAGCCGAGGTCGCGCACCTGGTTGAGCGGGCGGCCGACTACGGCATCGCGACCGGGCCTATCGCGATCGACATGAAGGCAGTCCGTCGGCGCAAGCGCGAGATGGTCGACGGCATGGTCGAGATCCACCGCCGTCGGTTCGACGTGCCCGGCATCGAGTTCTTGCTGGCAGAAGGCCGCCTCGTCGGACCGAGGACCCTCGAGGCGCGGGAGGCGGATGGGACCGTCCGCCGCTTCGAGGCCGAGAGGCTGTTCCTGAACCTCGGCACCCACGCGTCGGTTCCGAACGTCCCTGGACTCCGGGAGGCGGCGCCGTTCACCCACGTCGAGGCTCTCGAGCTGGGGGTACTGCCCGACCACCTGATCGTGCTCGGCGGTGGCTACGTTGGGATCGAGCTGGCGCAGGCGTTCCGTCGTCTCGGCAGCCGCGTGAGCGTGGTCGAGCACGGCCCGCAACTACTCGCCCGCGAGGACCAGGACGTAGCAGCCGCGGTGCAGGAGGTCTTCGAGGCGGACGGGATCGACGTGGTCCTCGGGGCTGAGACGAGAGCGGTTACGGGCCGATCGGGCGAGAGCGTTCGCTTGGAGGTCACGATCCCGGGGGGCGACCTCACCATCACAGGCTCTCACCTCCTCGTCGCCGCAGGCCGCACACCGAACACCATGGGCATCGGGCTCGAGGACGCCGGCATCGAGCTGGACGAGCGCGGGTTCGTGAGGGTCGACGAGCACCTGCGGACCACAGCCGACGGCGTCTGGGCGATGGGCGATTGCGCGGGCAGCCCGCAGTTCACCCACGTTGCGTTCGATGACTTCCGCGTCGTGCGGGAGGGTCTGGCGGGCCGGGAGCGTTCGACCAAGGGTCGCCTCGTGCCGTACTGCGCGTTCATAGATCCGCAGTTGGCGCGTGTGGGACTCGACGAGCGCACGGCCGCCAGGCAGGGAGTCGATGTGAGGGTCGCGCGGACGCCCATGACTACCGTGCTACGGGCACGGGCCATCGGCGAGACACGCGGGTTCATGAAGATGCTGATCGCGCGTCAGAGCGACGAGGTCCTCGGCTTCACGATGCTGGGAGCGGACGCTGGCGAGGTGGTAGCGGTCGTGCAGATGGCGATGCTCGGCGGCCTGCCCTACACGGCGCTACGTGACGCCATACTCACGCATCCGACGATGGCCGAGGGGCTAACCGTTTTGCTGTCGAACGTTCCGAGTTGAGGTCCTCAGACACGCGCTCCATGCGCACCAGGAGCGTCGACCCCGGCGCTACCTTGCCTGTCAGGTAGGTGGAAAGGCGAGACTCCGACGTGCCTATCGCCGAGGCGAACTCGGAGCGGCTGAGTCCGGAGGCGTCAAGGTACCCGCTCACACGAGCCGCTACCTCGGCCCGCTCCTCTCGCTCGCGGGCGTCGCGTGCTCCCGCCAGTACCTGCGCCATCAACGGGCCTATCCCGTAAGGCTTAGTGACCGCCAAGGCGTCTTCTAGGCGCCTGGCAGCCAACCCCCATGGATCTCGGCGCACCGCGACGGCGATCGCGTGCCAGTCGCCGATCTCCCCACGTTCGAGCGCCGCGATGAAGCCCTCGGTCGGCCAAGTCTCCACTGGATCGGATGGCTCGGCGTCTATGTTCCTGAACTTGAGCCTGCTCATGGCGCGCCGCCCGTCACCATAGACTCGGCCAGACGCCGGCAGGCACCAACGACCTCCGACCACTCATGCCAACGCGGATCTAGGTTCTTGTACCGGTGCAGTTCTCGGGTGGTCCGGACGTCCTTAGGTAGTGGGTCGGCGAGCTGGCGCACGAGTTGCGACGCCACCCCCTTTCCCCCGTCATGCTGATCCGCGTAGTAGTCGTCGATCGAGGCGAGCGTCGTAGCGGCCTCAGAAACGCCCATCGACTCAGCAAGCGCGACCACGTCTAGATATTCGCGCGTCTGGTTGCGCGCGACGATCAGGTAACCCTTGATGCGGAGTATCTCCGGCAAGGTCGGCACCCTGAGTTGATGGCCCGAGGCGAGAGAGACGACTGAAACCTCGATCGGCCGCTTCCGGATGAGTTGTCTAACGCCCGACTCGATATCACCGAGCTCGCCGAGAATCAGCTTCCGCGGCGTTGCCCGGTTGGTCACCCAGCCATCGGTGGCTTCGAGAGCGTCGAGGACCGCATCGAACCTGTCTCGCAGGTCTACGAGAACATGATCGTGATCGGACGAGTCGCGATGGCCTGCGAAGTGCGCGGCCGCAGCCCCTCCGACTAGCACCGCGTCCGGCAAGACCGACTGCAACCGAGAGGCCGACTCGAGAACGGCGGCGAGTTCGTCGGCGGAGGGCGTCACGTGCCTAGCTTATCACATCTGATAACGTCCAATGCTGGCCCGCATCCGTTCGGCACGTCGCGGCGTAACAAGGGATAAGGCTCGCGGGCGCTGACGACCGGTCTCGGGAACATGCTCGAGCGGGCTACGAAAGTCCGCTACGCCGGCCAGGCGCCTCCGCCGGCCCCTCCCTTCCAGCTTCCCGGCGGCCCTTCGGGAAGCTGGACCTCTCTACTGC
>CAZFAQ010000074.1:0-7986 GCA_964517055.1 uncultured bacterium
GTCGAGGCCGTCGTGCACTTCGCCGCGCTGTCGCTGGTCGGCGAGTCGATGCGCGAGCCGCTGCGCTACTACCGTCACAACGTCGGCGGCGCGGTGGCGCTCCTGGAGGCGTGTGTCGCGACCGGGGTGACGAGGTTCGTCCTCTCGTCGAGCGCTGCGGTCTACGGGCGCCCAGAGTCGGTGCCCATCCCGGAGACCGCCGAGCTCGCGCCCGAGAGTGTCTACGGCGAGACGAAGCTCGCCATCGAGCGGCTCCTGCGGTGGCTGGCGGCGACCAAGGGCATCGGCTACGCGGCACTCAGGTACTTCAACGCCGCGGGCGCGGTCCCGGGCCGCGGCGAGGACCACGACCCCGAGACGCACCTGATACCGCTCGTCCTGCGCGCCGCGGCTGGGCTGCGCCCAGGCGTGAAGCTCTTCGGCACCGACTACCCGACGCCGGACGGCACGGCCATCCGCGACTACGTTCACGTCGCCGACCTGGCAAGCGCTCACGTGCTGGCGTTGCAGGCGGTGCAGGGCGGGCAGGGTGCTGCCTACAACCTCGGCAGCGGCGAGGGCTTCTCGGTCAGGCAGGTCATCGACGTCTGTCGTGAGGTCACCGGGCGCGAGTTCGATGTCGAGGAGACGGTGAGGCGCGAGGGCGACCCACCGGTGCTAGTCGCAGACGCCAGCAAGGCGCGGTCGCAACTCGGCTGGCGGCCCAAGATCACTGACCTGAAAGAGATCGTGGCCTCCGCCTGGGAGTGGCACTCGGCACGCCCGGACGGCTACCGGACGGACCGGGACGCGACCTGAGACCACGCCATCCCGAGACCATGCGAGGCCGGTTACGGAGCCTCGCGGGGTCAGGCTCCGGCGCCGGCCTCCGGGGGGCGCCCCAGCCCGCACATACGAGGCTCACGAGCGGTCTGCTAGCATCTCCACCGAGCGGCTGCCCGGGCCGACCGCGACAGGCCGAGGGCGACGAACCGCCGACACCTCGGACCCACCGTGGGTGAAGGTTCCCTTAGGTGCGCGAATACCGTACAGGAAAGGGCCCGTGATACCCTGTTCTGACTTGGAGACTGCCATGAGACGAGTCTTGCTAGCCGTGATGCTGGCCGTTTTCGGGGCCGCCACGGCCCAGTCAACTGCCCCGCTCTCAGGCATAGTCATGAGCGAAGAACCCCTCGCCGCTGGCACCCGTGTCGCCATACATGTGGTGGACGCCGACAACGTCTGGGGGCTCGAGGTCGCCAGCGTCGAGCCGGTCGGCGGCACGTTCACCGTGACGCCCGAAGACGTGCCGGAAGCCGAACTGCGACCGTTCCGTAGCGGCGGCATCATCCTGCCGGGGCTCCAGAACGAGTACCGCGTGACGCCGGAAGGGGTCAACGTCGCCGTCGGACGGTTCAACATGTACCTCGACGAGAACGACAACGGCGTCTTCGACCGCGTTCAGGACAAGTGGTTCATAGGCGTGGCGCAGCTGGAGGACCCGGTCGGCTTCTTCACCCTGCTCTACGTCGACAGGGCCGCCACCCTCAGCGGTAGCGGGGTCGAGCTGCAGCTCGAGCCTGGCTGGAACGTGTTCACCGTGCGCTTCCCCGCCGAGCGCGCCGAGTACGCCATCGTGAACGACGTCGACGACATCGTGCTCGACGTCATCCTCCCCTGAGGAAGTAGGCAGATGCCCCACCTGACAGGCGAGCTGACCGGCGCTGCGCAGCGCTTCGGCGTCGTCGTCTCCCGGTTCAACTCGCTCGTCACCGAGAGGCTCCTGTCCGGGGCCCTGGACGCGTTCGCTCGCCACGGGCTGCTGGACGACTCTGTCGATGTCGCCTGGGTCCCGGGCGCGGTAGAGATCCCTGTCGTCGCGCAGGCGCTGGCCGCCTCGGGCACGTACGGCGCCGTCGTGACTCTCGGGGCTGTCGTTCGCGGCGAGACCACCCACTACGACCACGTGTGCCAGGCGGTCACCAGCGGTGTCACGCGCGTCGCCCTCGACACGGGCGTGCCCGTGATCTTCGGGGTCCTCACGACCGACACCATGGAGCAGGCGCTCGACCGAGCGGGGGGCAAGGCCGGCAACAAGGGCGCCGATGCCGCCGTGGCGGCGATCGAGATGGCGAGCCTCATCGCCAAGCTCGGGGGACAGGCACCCAACTAGCGCTCTCTCGACCAGCCTCGCGCCGCGGCGAACCGCTCGAGCAGCAGTTCGGCTCCTTCCACGTCGCTCACGTCTCCTACGGCCCTGGCCTCGGCTACCAGGCTGAGCGCCTCGCCGACCTCGGGACCGGGCTGCAGGCCGAGCAGCGCCATCACGTCGTGACCGGTCAGCAGGGGCGCCTCGGGCGCGTGCTCCTCGAGCACGGCCAGCACCCTGCTCATGGCGATGCGGTAGCGCGTCCTGCCAGCGGGACCTGCCGCACGTCCGCGTGCGGCCTCCCGGTCGGCGAGCATCAGGCGCAGCAGGTCGGGGAGCAGGTCGCGGTAGCGATGGACGAAGCGCCTAGCCGAACGCTCGGTCGCGGGGAGCGGCAGCATGTGCCTCCTCACCAGCGCGCTGGCGCGCCTGACCGTCGCCGAGTCGAACCGTAGC
This sequence comes from uncultured bacterium, assembly GCA_964517055.1. Classification (GTDB taxonomy): domain Bacteria; phylum Deinococcota; class Deinococci; order Deinococcales; family Trueperaceae; genus DASRWD01. The sequence goes on from CAZFAQ010000074.1 coordinate 2,585, forward strand.
CTTGTCAGAGCCCGGGTCGTGAGCTCGGCGCCCGCGGCGTCGTGACCGTGGAAGGTGGGCCGTCCGAGCGGCGTGACGCCCTGGGTCACCGCCTTGCCGACGTCGTGTAGCAGCGTACCTAGCCTGACCGCCAAACCCGCGTCCGGGAAGGTCGCGATGAGCGCCTCCAACGCCTCCAGCGAGTGGCCGAAGACGTCGAGGTGATGCAGCGGCCCCTGGGAGACGCCGGCGCACGCGGCCAGCTCCGGCAGGAACGTCTGTAGCAGACCGATATCGTTGGCGAGCCTCAGGCTGGCGGCCGGGCGGCCGTAGACGAGCCGCGTCAGCTCGTCGCGTACGCGTTCCGGAGCGGGCAGCGATGCGGTACCTGCGAGCTGTTCGGCGGTGATGGCCCGGACGGCGGTCTCGGTGCCTGGCTCAAGCGTGAAGCCCAACCCGCCTGTGAACCTCACCGCGCGCAGCGGCCTGACGGGGTCCGAACGGAGCGCCTCCTCAGACGTCATGGCCACCACCCGCCGCGAGAGGTCATCCGTGCCCCCGGTCGGGTCGATGAGCTCGCCTGCTGCGGTCAGCGCCATGGCGTTGATCGTCAGGTCGCGACGCCTCAGGTCCTCCTCTATGGCGCCGAGCGTCGGACCGCCGCCAGACACGATCATGCCGCCACGCAGCGGCACGAAGTCCTCCGTCCTGGCGGCGGCTCCACCCACCACTCGCCAGTGGCCGCGCGCTTCGTCCAGCGGGAAGCACGAGCCGCCGCGGGCTGCGGCGGCTGCTTCGCAAGCGGCATGTGGGTCGGGCACCAGCCAGTCCAGGTCGGCGGGCTCGTGACCGAGCAGAGCGTCCCGCACGGCCCCGCCGACCAGGACCCCGTCCTCCGGCCAGGGTGCGAAGCGCTCAGGGTCCGGAGCGCGTCTCCTGCCTCGCCGCCACGGCATGTCCCGAGCCTACAAAGCACGGTGGGCGATGATGGGGTGGTGGAGGTCACCGGGAGCGCATGGCGACCGTTGAGGTTGGGCCTCACGGGCAGTATCGGCTCGGGCAAGTCGAGCGTCGCGCGGCTGCTGGCGGGGCATGGGGCGGCCGTCATCGACGCCGACGTGCTGGCGCGGGAAGCGACGCGAGACCCGGCGGTACTGGGCCGCATCGCGGGCGAGCTCGGCCGCGAGCTGGTGGTGCCTGGCGAGCTGGGGCCGGAGCTTGACAGGGCCAAGACGGCGGCGCGGGTGTTCGACGACCCAGAGGCGCTCGCCAAGCTCAACGCCATCGTCCACCCGTGGGTGCGCAGGCGGTCGCTCGAGCTGACGCGCGAGCTGGAGGCGCGGGAGACGCCGCCAGAGGTGATCGTCTACGACGTGCCGCTACTTTACGAGAGCGGTCTGGAGGACCTCTACGATCAGGTAGTCGTCGTGGACGCGCCGTTCGACCTCAGGGTCTCCCGACTGGAGGCGCGCTCCGGCATGACGAGCGAAGAGGTGACGCGCCGCGAGGCGGCGCAACTGCCCCCCGTCGAGAAGGTCGCCCGCGCCGACCATCTGGTGGTCAACGCGGGCGACGAGGACGAGCTGGCGGCGCGCGTCGCGCGCCTGTGGGATCAGCTCACCAGGTGACGAACGAGAACGACTGGCTCTTGACCACCTGACCGGAGACCTGGCTGTGGCCCACGGTGCCTCCGAGGCGCTCGGTCGCGAAGCGCAGGAACTCACCCAACGCCTCGGTAGCGGCCTCGACGGCATCGAAGTCGATGTCGCCACCGCCCATCCCGCTGAACATCCCGAACTGCTCGACCAGCGTCTCGCTCGTGTAGGCGAGCGCCGCGCGGTCGTTCGAGAGCGTGAAGGAGCTGACGCCGGACGGGACGCGCTGCCGGAGAGGGGCGAGCTCGTTGGAGAGCCCGGCGGCGCCGCTACGCGCGCCAAGGACGGCGTCCATCGCGGTCGGTGTCGTCGCCACCAGGAGGTAGCCGCCGGTGACGGCCGTGCTGAGCGTGAACCCATCGGTGACCGTCCAATCGGTCACGCTGACGCCCGCGACCTGACGCTCGGCTGGCGCCGGGGCGGTGCCTTCACCCATGGGGTCAACGAACGAGCTGCCGAACCCGATCGCCATGGTGAGCAGCTGCGAGACGCCGGCGCTGGCGGCAGCCTCGTCGGTCGTCTCGATCAGGTAGACCGAGTCACCGAGCGGGTTCTCGAGCTGCGTCGGCATCGCTGACGCCGACCCGTAGCCGAGCGTGACGGTGGCGACCTCGTCGCCCATCCAATCGAAGAGGGCCTGGCCCGGGTCGATGCCGACCGACATCTCGACCATCTCGTCAAGGTCCGTGATGCCGATCGACGGCTCGGAGGCCACGACGTCGCCGAGCCACGCCCATATGGCTGGCACGTCGGTCGTGGAGGCCGACACACCAAGCGCAGTCGGGGGAGTGAACGAGAACGCCGCGTCGCTGACGGGCGCGCCGCCCGCCAACAGGTCGTAGAGGATGGGGTCGCCCGAGCGGTCGCCGAGGACGCGCGTCGCCTCGGAAGCGACACCGTCTGTCTCGATGCGTGTGACGACGCCGTACACGCCAGCCGTGCGAGCCGCGGCCGTCAGGCGGGACACCAGGGCATCGAAGCCCATGCCGCCCGCGAACGGCCCGGCCACCTGGGTGGCTGCCGCCAGGTCGAGGAAGAAGTAGCTGTTGCCTGGCCTGAGGGCGCCGACCGTGCCCAGGTAGCCGCTGTTGGTCGCCAGGCTCGGCTCGTCGGCTCCCTGATAGCGCCTGAGCACGCCGCGCGCGACGTCGGGGTTAGAAGACACGAGGACGACGTCGTCGAAGGTGGCGTAGGCGACGGCGCCGAGCATGGTGTCGGCCTCCGGTGAGGAGACCACAGTGAACTCGATGCCGCCCTCCGTCAGCGTGCTGGTCTCGCCCTCGTCGTCGAGCGAGTCGAGCAGGCCGGTGACGGCGGCCATGCCCTCCGGCGTCACGCGCGCCATGAGCGTGACGGCAGGCAGCGGGTTGAAGGAGCTGGCGGAGACGATGAGCCAGGCCTCGCGCCCCAGGAGGTCGAGCAGGCCGGCGTCGAGCTCGTCGAAGTTCGGCATGTCACCGAGCTCTTCCTCCGCCTCGTCGGCGAAGGCGGCCTCCAGGAGGTTGGACAGGTCGAGCCGCTCCCACTCGTCGATGAACGGCCGGGCCTTGGCTTCGTGGGCTGCCAGGCCCTCGACGCCTACGGCTGCCAGGACCTCGGTGGGAAGGAAGCTCGGTAGGTCGGCCGCGAACGCGCCGGCCGCGCCGGTCATCACCAGCGAGAGAAGTGCTGCTCTGAGGGACCTAGTCATCTGACCTCCAGGTGGACTACAGGGGCTTGGTCGCCAAGCGAGTCATCATAAGCGTGCCGTGGCCCCGCTCGTTAACACGTAGGCGACGGGTCTTATGTCGCTAGCCGGCGAGGCGGCTCACTTGCGGGCTAGAACTCTCCGGGCTGCCGCGATCACGGCCTCTGGGGTGAACCCCAGTTCCCGCATCACGACGTCGCCCGGGGCCGAGGCCCCGAAGCGGTCGAGGCCGATGACCTCTCCGCGGTCGCCAGCGTAACGTTCCCAGCCCAGCGTCGCTCCGGCCTCGACGGTGACACGGGCCGTGACGGCCTCCGGTAGCACGGACTCCCGGTACGCGTCGTCCTGCGCATCGAACAGCTCGAAACACGGCAGGCTGACGACGCGCGCGCGCACACCGTCCTCCTCGAGCCACGTCCTGGCCTCCAGGCACAGCGCGACCTCGGAACCGGTGCCGATGAGTATCACGTCTGGGCGTCCCTCACCTGAAGCGTCTGCGATGACGTAGCCGCCCCTGGCGACCGCGCCATCCGGCACCTCGAGGTTCGGCACGTTCTGACGCGTGAGGGCCAGCACGGTGGGGCCGTCCTCGCGCTCGGCGGCGAGGCGCCAAGCCTGTGCTGTCTCGTTGCCGTCGGCGGGCCTCAGCACCACGACGTTGGGTACCGCCCTGAGCGCCATGAGGTGCTCGACGGGCTGATGGGTCGGGCCGTCGCCGCCCAGGCCGATCGAGTCGTGGGTGAGGACGTGAACGACGCCCTGGTTCATGAGAGCCGCGAGCCGCAACGCCGGCTTGAGGTAGTCGGAGAAGACGAGGAACGTCGCGACGAACGGCGACAGCCCGTGCAGCGCGAGGCCGTTCGCGATGGCGGCCATGGCGTGCTCGCGTACGCCGAAGTGGATGATCCGACCGGACTTGTCGCCTGGCAGCATGGGCCTCTCGCCGTCTATGTCCGTGTAGTTCGAGCCAGCCAGGTCGGCCGAGCCGCCGACCATTCCAGGCACGACGGTGGCGACGGCGTTCAGGGCCGCAGCAGACGCCTTGCGGGTGGCTACCTTGCCACCGACCTCGAACGACGGGAGCTCGAGCCCTGACAGGTCGGGTGCTGCGCCCGTGAAGATCGCCCTGAGCTCTGCGGCCTCTCTTGGGTACTCGCGACCGTACGCCTCGAACCCGGCCTCCCAGCCCTCGCGGGCCTCGGCGCCGCGAGCCATCACACCGCGGGTGTGTTCGAGCACGTCCTTCGGGACCGTGAAGGCGGGCCAGTCGATGCCGAGGTTCGCCTTGGTGGCCTCGGCTTCCTCGTCGCCTAGCGGAGAGCCGTGGACCTTGGACGTGCCTGCCAGCTTGGGCGCGCCGAAGCCGATGACTGTGCGCACGGCGATGATGCTCGGCCGGGCGGTCTCGGCCTCTGCCGCCCGCACGGCTCGTCTGATGGCCGCCACGTTCTCACCGTCGTCGACGCGCTGGACGTGCCACCCGTAGGCCTCGTAGCGCTTCAGCACGTCCTCCGAGAAGGTGATCTCGGTCTTGCCGTCGATGGAGATGCCGTTGTCGTCGTAGAGGACGATCAGCTTGCCGAGCCCCAGGTGCCCGGCGAAGGAGGAGGCCTCGCCGGAGACGCCCTCCATCAGGTCGCCGTCGGAGGCGATCACGTAGGTGCGGTGGTCGACGACCTCGAAGCCGGGTCGGTTGAAGCGGTCCGCCAGGTGGGCCTCGGCCAGCGCCATGCCTACTGCCGTCGAGATGCCCTGGCCCAACGGGCCCGTCGTGGTCTCCACGCCCACCGTGTGCCCTTGCTCTGGATGACCAGGGGTCCTGCTGTCCCACTGCCGGTAGCGGCGCAGCTCGTCCATCGGCAGGTCGTAGCCGGTGAGGTGGAGCAGCGAGTACTGCAGCATCGAGCCGTGGCCGGCCGACTGCACGTAGCGGTCCCTGTTCGGCCAGGCCGGGTGCGCCGGGTCGTGCCGCATGGCGTCGACGTAGAGGACGTAACCCATGGGTGCGGCGCCCATGGGCATGCCTGGGTGGCCGTCGCCCGCCTCCTGCGTGGCGTCGATGGTGAGCGCGCGTACCGCGT
>CAZFAQ010000075.1:0-7109 GCA_964517055.1 uncultured bacterium
AACGAGGGCGCGCGCCCGCAGGGGAGCGACCGGAGGGAGCGCCATGAACATCTACCAGATGATCGGCCGCAACGTCGAGGTCACCGACGCCATGCGCAGCTATGCCGAGGAGAAGCTGGCGAAGCTCGACCGCGTCTCGAGCCAGATCGTCGACGCGAGCGTCGTCATGTCGTACGACACCCGTCAGGAAGCAGGCAACCCGGCCAAGGTCGAGGTGCAGGTCAACCTACCCAACGGCATCATCCGCGCCGAAGAGAGCGCTCAGGACACCTACGCCGCCATCGACCTCGTCGTCGACAAGCTCGACAGGCAGCTCAAGCGCTTCAAGGGCCGCATGCTGGCCAAGCGTTCGGAGGCTGCACCGATGCCGCCCATGACACAGGACGTGGCCGTGCCCCCGCAGCCGGAGGCGGAGACAGAGGACGAAGGCCCGTCCATCGTGCGCGTCAAGCGCCACGTCATGCGGCCGATGGCCCCCGAGGACGCGGCCTGGCAGATGGAGGCGTTGGGCCACACCTTCTTCGTGTTCCGCAACCTGGACACAGACCTGATCACCGTGATCTACCGCCGTGACGACGGCGATTACGGGATGATCGAGCCGGCCTAGGCTCGCGCGTCGCGTCGCGGCGAAGCCAGCAGGTAGGTCCAGGCCAACCCGAACAGGAAACCGCCGACGTGCGCCCACCAGGCCACGCCGCCGTCCTGCACGGGGGCGCCTAGCGAGGCGCCTGCCTGGAACACCTGTAGCAGCGCCCAGTAGCCGATGAACACCCAGGCAGGCAACCACCACATGAAGAACCGGGGCACGGGCGCGAGGAACGACATGATCAGCCACGGCAACAGCAGCGGTGGCACGAAGGTCTGGATACGTTGCCGAGGGAAGAACGCGAAGTACGCCCCCAGGACGGCGCTGATCGAGCCAGATGCGCCGATCAACGGCACCAGGGAGGACCCGGCGAACAGGCTGTGGGCGAGGGTGGCGAACGCTCCGCCCGCCAGGTAGAACACGAGGAAGCCCAGCCGCCCGAGACGGTCCTCGACGTTGTCCCCGAACACGACGAGGAAGATCATGTTCGACAGCAGGTGGCCCCAGCCGCCGTGCAGGAAGAGGCTAGTGAACAGGCTCGTGACCTCGCCACCAGGCGACCGCGCGAACAGCCCGGGCACGAACCCCATCTCGAACACGAACTCGAGCTGGGCGCGCCCCGTCAGCGACAGGGTGTACAGGAACACGAGCACGTTGACGGCGACGAGAGCCCAGGTCAGGTAGGGGCGCCCGTGGACCGGGTTGGCGTCCCGCAGTGGTATCACGCGGCTACGTCCTCAGCCTCGGCGCGGCGCCGTCTCCTGGACCTGCCTGAGCTTGACGACAACCCCGGCAGCGACGTGGCCCCTCACGGTCGCCCCGTGGTAGATGACGGCGCCTCTTCCGACGAGCGTGCCTGGGGCCAGGACGGCGTTGCAGCCGATCGACACGCCGTCGCCGATCGCCGCACCGAACTTGCGCAGACCCGTGGGCACGTCGCCCGATACGACCTCGTCTCCGAAAGCCTTGAAGTTCGCTACCTTCACGCCCGCTCCGAGGTTCACGTCGTGGCCGACGACGCTGTCACCGACGTAGTTGAAGTGCGGCGCCTTGGCGCCGGCCAGGAACAGCGAGCGCTTCGCCTCGCTTGCGTGTCCTACGACGGCGCCCGGGGCGAGCACCACGGGGCCCCTTAGCCGCGCGCCGTGGCCCACCTGGGCCCCCTCACCTAGGTAGACGGGGCCCGTCAGGTAGGCGTGCGGGCCGACACGGCTGCCGGCCGCCATGTACAGCGGCCCGTCCACGACCGCGGTGGGGTGAACGTCGCCAGCGTCCGGGACGAGAGCGGCGCCGTACCTGTCGAGGAGCGCGAGCGCCGACCACGGCAGCTCACCGTCCAGTAGTGCCCGCAACTCGTCAGGGACGCGGCCCAGGTCGAAGAGGTCCGCGGTCTTCAGCATGTGGACAGTCTACGGGGCCGAGGGCGGGGAGACCCTCGTCGGGACGCACGAGCCCACGCTCCCGGCGGGCGGGCGCCCCGACCTGCTCCTACTGGCTCAGCACGCGTGACGGTAGAATCCGCCGTGCTACAGGTCGTGTTCAACCCGGTCGCGGGCCGGGGTCGGGCGAGTGACGCCCTCGACGAGCTCGTACGGCTCCTCGAGGCAGCATCCGTCGACCACGTGCTCCACATCACGACCGGCCCGGGCCACGCCTCCGAGCTGGCGGCGGGAACGCCGGAGGGCGCCACCGTCGTGGCCGTCGGTGGTGACGGCACCGTGCACGAGGTCGTCGTTGGCCTGCTGAGGGCCGAGGGTGGCGCTGCGGTGACGTCTAGGGCGCTCGCCGTCGTCCCGCTCGGCTCGGGCGACGACTTCGCACACGCGCTCGGCATGAAACGGGGTGACGTCGCCGGGGCCGTCGCGAACCTGCTGCGCGGCCGGAGGCGCCAGGTCGACCTCGGCAAGGTGAACGGCGCGCCGTTCGTGAACGCGTTCAGCACCGGCTTCGACGCCGACGTCGCCGGCCGGGTGGAGCGCGCTCCCAAGGTGCTCAAGGGACTGGCGGCGTACCTATGGGCATTGGGTATCAGCCTGGGCTCAGCTCGGTCGCGGCCTGTCAGGGTGAGCCTCGACGGCGCCGTCGCCCACGACGGCACAGCGCTACTCGTGGCGGCTCAGAACGGACCCCGCACGGGTGGGAGCTTCGTCTACGCCCCCGGCGCCCAGCCAGACGACGGGCTGATAGACGTGCTCGTCGCCAAGGACCTCGGCCTGTTCGGGACGCTGGGAGTGCTCCCCCGGGTCATGTTCGGCACGCACCTGAAGCACCCCAAGGTCGAGCTTCACCACGCCAGGCACGTGGAGATCGTGTGGGAAGAGGCCAGGAGCGGCCACGCCGACGGCGAGAACGCCGGCTCCTCGCAGCGCTTCGTGGCCGAGCTCGTTCCCGGCGGCCTGAGCGTCATCGACTGATCGCAAGAGGGGCGGGGCCCCGCCGTGCCCGCCGAGCAGCGCACAAGGCGCGGTTACGTCCGGCCGCAAAGAGAAGACCCCGCCTCCGGGTGGAGGCGGGGTCCTTGCTACCACAGCGGCGTCAGCCGCTACTCACGTCAGTCGAGGTCGACCGTGTAAGCGATCGAGAAGGCCTGGGCCGAGGAGAGAACACCGTTGTTGTCGTTCTCGTACGTGCCGTAGGCGAACTCGAGGTCGTAGTAGTTCCAGATGACCTCGTAGCCCGAGGTGCTCTGGGTGCCGGTGCCGTTGACGTCGCCGCCGCTGATGTCGGTGGCGAAGTCGGTGGCGTCGGAGGCGGTGGAGGCACTGACGTTCGTGCCGGTCCACGAGCCGTACTTTGCGGTCAGCGTGCTGTGGTCGAAGATGAACTGGTTCAGGACCAGGCCAACGCTCCACTGCAGTTCCGTGGCCGTGTAGTCAGCAGCGTCGTCGTAATCCGTCGTGCGGTAGTTGACGGCGCCCATCAGGCTCGGCTGCGTGTAGACGTTGAGGGCCTCGGTCATGATGCCTGCCCCGACCTTCAGCTCCGTGTAGTCAACGCTGCCGACGTCGGAGTCGTTGTCCATCGTGTAGCTGACGTACGGGGTGAGCGTGACGATCGAGACCGTGAGGTCCATGTCGGCGCTCACTTCGAGCAGCGTGCGGCTGAAGTCGGCGTCGAGCTGAGAGTAGCTCGCTTCGAGGTTCAGACCGCTGACCAGGGCGTTATCGGCGTCGCCGTCATGGCTGAGGGTGACACCGAAGCCGGTGTTGTAGTTGCTGTCGCGCTCGACGTCGGGGCCGGCGATGGCCACCTGGACCTCGCTGGCGTTGACGTAACCGCGAACGTTGTCGACCGCTTCGCCGTTCACCGAGGCCTGGTGGAAGAAGCCACCGAGGCTGAAGCCGGCGAACAGAGGAGCCGTAGCATCGACGCCGAAGGCCATGACGCTGTCACCAGCGGTCGTGCCGTAGGAGTCGAAGTAGGCATCGAGGTTGACGATGAAGAGCGCCAGGCCGGCCTCCACGCCGAAGCCCGTCTGGTCTTCAGCGAAGGGGAAGTCGCCATCGTCGGCGCCAAGGTTGTAGCCGTTGTCCGTCCACTGGTCGCCGATCGACCGGTAGTTGGCCGAGAGCGAGGAGAGGATCGGGATGCCGGCGCTGGCGACGTCGACGTCGAGAGTCGCGTAGAGCACGCTCTCGTCGCTGAGCGGTCCGCCAGAGCCCTGGGCCCATTCGAAGCCGAGGTCGAAGACGCTCAGCGAGACGGTGCCGTCGACACCGAAGACGGTGCGCGTGACGTTGTCAGCGTTGACGTCGTCCTTGTCGCCAGCGTTCTCGGTGTACTGAGCGAAGCTACCGCCGATCCTCACGCCTTCGAGGGGCGAGAGGGTGGCGCGGACGCCGCGCAGGTACGCGTTGAGGGCTGGCGTCGTGTATACGACCGTGACCGTCGGGTCGAGGAACGAAAGGAACTCGACGCCGGCGAGGGTGGCAACGAAGCCTGGGTCCTCGGTGGCAACGACGTACGGGGTGAAGCTGGTCTCTACTTCCGTCCCGAACTGGAACGTAAGCGGAGCGGCGCCGATCGGGGCGAAGGTCGCCGTGAACTCGCCGATCTCGAACACGATCGGGTCGCCAGTGGCGGCGTTCGTGTTCTCTTCGATGACGATCTCGAGGACGGCCTCGAACGTGTTGAGCGCGTTCGGGCTGCCAGCGCCGTTGAACAGCGAGCCGGAGGCGAAGCTCAGGCTCAGCGTGGCGGTGGCGGCACCGGGCTCATGCTCGATGTCGTGGCGGTCCTGGGCGACTTCGCCCACGTCCACGGTATCCCTGTCGCTGTTCAGGTCTTCCGCACCGGACGAGAAGACGGAGGTCCCGTCGTCCATCTGGCGCTCGTTGTTCAGACCGTAGACGCGGTCGACGTCGAACGGGTTACCGAGCACGCGGCCGACGAAGTACTTGACCGTGATGCTGCCGGTGATGCCGAGCGGGTTCTCCTCGAGAGCCGTGACGCGGCCTTCGAGGGCCGCGATGGCGGCCGACTGTTCGGCGTCTGAGGCTTCGAGTGCCGCGACGCGGTCGCGCAGGGCGACCTGATCACGGCGGAGGAGGATGACGAACTCGCGAAGGTTCGCGATGTCGCTCCGGTTGCGCTCGATAGCGCCGCTCAGGCCAGCCGTGTCGCCACCAGGGACGACCACTGTGCCGCCACCGCTCGACTCGAGAGCCGTGACGCGGTCGCCGAGGAGCTGGGCGACCCGGTTGAGGGCCGCGATCTGATCGGCGTTCTGGCGGGCGAGGGAGTTGGCCTGGTTGGCGAGGCTGTAGGCCTCGTCCGCGCGGGCTGCGGCGGCGTCGGCCTGCGCCTGCGCCGTGTCGATGGCGACGCGCTGCGAGGCGATCTGGTTCTGGAGGTCACGGAGGACCGAGTCGGGAACGCCAGCGCCGGCGTCGGCGAGACGAGCTTCGAGCTCGTCGAGCCTGGCCGTGTTGGCGGCGACCCCGTCGGAGAGACCCGCGATGGCGGACTCGGCCGAGGAGAGACGCACGCCCTGGGCGGCGACATCAGAACCGATCTCCTGGACTGCGTTGCGCAGCGACTCGATGTCGGCCTGCGTCAGCGCGTTGGCTGCGTCCAGGTTCTCGTTGAGAACGTCGAGGAGGCGGCTGACCACGAGGGCGGCCTGGTAACGCGTGAAAGCTTCGTTACCGCGGAACGTCCCATCGGGGAAGCCGATGACGATGCCTAGGTCAGCGATGCGGTCGACGGCGTCGCCTGCCCAGTGGTTCGCCGGGATGTCCGGGAACGAGGACTGAGCGAAGGCGCCGCTGGCTAGCGCAGCTGCCATGAGCGTGACTAAGAGCTTCTTCATGTGGTTTACCCCTTGAACTGTTGGACATCTCTGTGCCGATGGGCCCCTAGGGCCATCTGCCGTCCGTCCAGGGAGTTTCCTAGTTTCCTCGCCGGGACGATTGGCTTCGGGTTTACCTGCGGCTCATCGGGGACCGACGCGATTCGTAAGGCCGGTTCAAGTGGGTGTCACCTCCTTCCCATGCGGCCGAAGACTCGCGAGAGTCCGTCTCAGAGTAGACCACAGATCATGAACCGGTGTCAAACGTCGTGAAGGTCGCATGAGAGCCCAAGAATGCGATGGCCATGGGGTTTCTGGCCCCATGTGAACCAGCTTACTCAGCTTTTTCTCATGTGCCCGTCGCCGGCGTTCTCATGAGAGCCGGGCGGCGCAGGAGCCGCGTTGGGCGCAGACCCCTCTCGGCGGCCTCTAGGTGCGAGCACGCTGGTAGCATCCGACGCATGGCCCGCGTGCATGTCGAAGCAGCCGATGACCTCGTCGACAGACCGATCCCCGTGCTCGACCACGGCTTCGTTAGGTTGGTCGATTACCTCGGTGGGGACGAGCGGATCGTCCAGGCCGCGCGCGTCTCTTATGGCGAGGGCACCAAGACCGTCCGCGAGGACGCCGCCCTCATCGACTACCTCCTTCGGAACCACCACACCAGCCCGTTCGAGCAGGTGATCCTGACCTTCCACGTCAAGATGCCGATCTTCGTGGCGCGCCAATGGATCAGGCACCGAACAGCCAGGCTCAACGAGATAAGCGGCCGCTACAGCGTCATGCGCGACGAGTTCTACGTCCCGCGCCGGCACGAGGTCCGGTTCCAGAGCCGCGTCAACAGGCAGGGAGGCGACGACCGCGAGGTGCCGGAAGAGCTCCAGGAGCGCGTGCTGGAGGTCCTCGCGGCTGGGCAGGCGCGCTCCTACGACGAGTACGAGTCGCTGCTGGGCGACGACGTCGCCAGGGAGCTGGCACGCATCAACCTGCCGCTCTCCCTCTACACAGAGATGTACTGGCAGTGCGACCTCAACAACCTCTTCCACTTCCTCAGGCTGCGCCTCGACTGGCACGCGCAGTACGAGATCCGCGCCTACGGCGACGCCGTGGCCACGGTGGTCAAGGCGGTCAGCCCGGTCGCCTACCAGGCGTTCGAGGAGCACATACTCCACGGCCGTACCTTCTCGCGGACCGAGCTCGCCGCCGTGGTGGCCGCGCTCGACAAGGAGGAGC
>CAZFAQ010000076.1:0-7080 GCA_964517055.1 uncultured bacterium
CGCGCCTCATCGGCACCGGTACGGCCGTGGCGGCAGAGGTCCTGGAGATCGAGCCCGACGGCCACCTCAAGACGGTGGCGTCCTCTGGCGACGTGCCGGAGGGTGGCGAGGGGGCAGCCCGCGACGACCCCGAGCGACCGGCCGCGTCTGGCATCGCGCAGGCGGCCGTAGTTCACCGCGACGAGGCGGCGCTGCCGCTGCGCGCACGCGACCAGGTGGTCGGCGTGCTGCACGCGTACGCACCGCCTGGCCGCGGCTGGGACGAGGAGCAGCTAGAGCTGGCGGCCGGGCTAGCCGCTCAGGCCGCCGTGGCGATCGAGAACGCGCGCCTGTACGAGAGGGCACGTGGCCAGGCGGCGGACGAGGAGCGCCGCAACCTCGCCCGCGAGCTGCACGACTCAGTGAGCCAGGCCATATACGCCGTCGTGCTCTCAGGGCACGCGGCCAGGCGGCGGCTAGGCGACGACATCGAGGCCTCTGGTGAGGCGCTCGACTCCGTCATCGAGCTGGCCGAGGGCGCCCTCGCCGAGATGCGCGCCCTGATCTTCGAGCTGAGGCCGGAGGAGCTGGCAGAGGTCGGCCTCGTGGGCGCCATGCGCAGGCAGTTAGACGGCCTCGAGCTGCGGCACGCCGTCACGACCGACGCCAGCTTCGCGGACGAGCCCGACCTGCCGTTCGCCACCAAGCGGGAGCTGCTGAGGGTCGTCCAGGAGGCGCTGCATAACGTCGCGAAGCACGCCAGGGCCAAGCTGGTGACCGCCGGCTTGGAGGTGCGGGGCGATCACGTTGTCATCACGGTCAGTGACGACGGAGTCGGCTTCGACCCTGAGGCCGCCCGGCCAGGTCACCTAGGCCTGACCTCGATGCACGAGCGCGTTGCGGCGGTCGGCGGGCGGCTCAGGGTGCGGAGCGCGCCCGGCGAGGGCACTACGGTCGTCGTAGAGGCGCCATTGGCCGCGCCTGACGGCTCCCCCAGCGGCCGGCCGCCAGTGGGAGAGGCCAGCGTATGAGCCGCGCTCGCCTCGTCGGACTGGCGCTCCTCGTCGTCGGAGCCATGGCGCTGATGCCGAACGACCGCTTCGTCGGGCCGGCCTTCCTGTGGGCGCTGGCGTTCGGCCTGTGGGCGCTGAGGCGCCGGCGCAACAGCACCTGGTCGCTCATCGCCTCGGGCGTCCTTGCAAGCCTGGCCGCCACCGCGACCGCCGACGCCCTCTTCCCACGCTGGGACGAGGGCATCGTGTTCCTCCTCGGCATGACGGGCACGTTCACCGCGGCCTACCTGTTGCCTCCGGAGCGCGGCGGCGCCCGCTGGGCGCTGTGGCCGGCGCTCGCCTGGGCGTTCATCACCCTGCTCGCCAACGACCCTTGGGGCGGCCTGGCACGTTGGATTCTGCCGCTCGTGCTCATCGGCGTGGGCGTCGTCGTGCTCGGCTGGTCACGCGGCGAGAGGTGAGGTGGCCGGTTGAGCCTGCTAGCGCAGGTTCACTCGTAGGCGTTGAAGTACCTCTCCAGGTCCGCCAGCTGCGCCGCACATGACCTTGAGAGCGCGGGCGCTAACCTGACGTCATGGCACCAACGCCGCTGGGAGGCGACAGGCCCGTGCTGCTCACGGACGTCACGGACAGGGTCGTGGTCGGGCTCGGCCCGGTCCAGGGCGACCGCGCGCTCTCGAACAGCACGCTCGTGTTCGGCGACGAGGCGACGCTCGTCATCGACACGATGGTCTCGACCGAGCTCGTCGACCCGGTGAGGGCTCGAGCGGAGGAGCGAGGTCGGCGGCCCGTCGCCTACGTCATCAACACCCACGGCGACCGCGACCACGTCGGTGGGAACGACGCGTTCCCGGACGCTCAGGTCATCGCCCACGCCAGCCTGGCGCAGGACGAGGTGCTGGTACCGGACGTGGTCTTCACCGACTCTCACCGCCTCGAGCTGGGCGGGGTGAGCGCCGAGGTCACGTACGTCGGGCCCGCCCACTCACACGGCGACAGCTTCGTATGGCTACCCAAGCAGGGCGTGGCTGTCTCGGGTGATGTCGTGTTCAACGGGCTGTTCCCGCTCATCAGGCAAGACGTTGAACGCTGGCTTCTGGCGCTCGACCGTCTGCAGGCGCTCGAGCCGCGCCACGTGGTCCCGGGGCACGGGCCCGTCGGGGACGCGCGCACGCTGCGATGGCAGCGGCGGCTCATCGAGGACGTTTTCGAGTCGGTGAAGAACCGCTACACGGCCGGAGTGCCCGTCGAGGACGCCAGCGCCGACGCCCCGCCCCAGCGCTTCAAGGACCTCCCGCAAGCCGTCAACCGCTGGCCGGGCGCGGTCCGTGGCATCTACCAGGTGCTCGACGGCCACTCCGCGGCGGGCTAGCAGCCTCGGCCATCCGCCATATGATTGTGTTCCTGTGCCCGGCTTCCGGGACCCCGCGAGCACTAGAGAGGACCCGAAGAAGATGACGGACGAACCCGCCCCGACCACCCAGGCAACCCAAGCCACGCCGGCGCCCGCCGGGCTCTCCCCCATGCGCTACCTCGACAAGGCCATGAACGCCCTTCGGGACCTCGGCCTGGTACCAGCCGACGCCGCGACGCAGGACGCGCCCATCGTCGCCCTGCTGCAGCGGATCAGCGACCTGGACGAGGAGCGCGTCGTGGCGATCACGCGCACGCTGGCGCAGGCCTCGCTGTTCAACGACGTCGTGCGCGAGCAGGTGGCTGCCATGGAGATCGGCACCCGCTACGAGCAGATCGCGCAGTCGTTCGGCTCGATCCGCGACGACGCCAAGGGCCTCGTCGACCAGATCGAGGACGGCAAGATCACGACGTTCGAGCGCCTCTCGAACATGTGGATGAAGTTCACCCGCGGTGACATCGCCGACCGCTTCGACAAGATCAAGAAGACGTACCTCGACGTCACGGCAGACGCCCAGGACCAGATCCGCCGCGAGCGCCTGATCCTCGAGTCGTACCAGGACTTCCGCGGCGCCCTCAAGCAGTCTGAGGTGCTCGCGTTCGAGGTGCTCAAGAAGGCGGAGGCCGAGGTCGCCTCTGCCCAGGAACTCGTCAGGGAACGCAACCAGTCGGTCGAGGCCTACACGGCCGAGGACCCGGCGGAGCGCGCCAGGCTCGAGCTCTCCCGCGACGAGGCCGTCAGGGCCCTGCAGAACTCCGACGCCCGCTACCAGATCGCCAAGGACCTCTCGGACAACCTGACCATCAGCTACAACACGTCCGAGGTCGTGATGGCACGTCTCATGCAGACGACGACGGCCAAGGAGCGCGTCAGGGCGCAGGCCGTCAGCTTCTTCAGCACCAACGAGACCGTCCTGACGGCCCTCTCGGCCTCGTTCACGGGCATGTTCGGCCTGCACGAGGCCACTCGCACGGTCGAGGCCATGAAGGAGGGCGTCAGCCAGTCGCTCGAGACGCTGTCCGAGATCGGCGGCAAGATCCAGGAAGAGGCGCTCAAGGCCGGCTACGGCCCGACCGTCCGCGCCGACGCCGTCAAGAAGCTCATCGACTCCGTCGTCGCCTACCAGGAGAGAAGCCGCGACATCATCGCCGACATGCGGAAACAGGCGACGCAGAACGCCAACGAGATCAGGGACGCCGTCGAGGACGGCAAGCGCCGCCTGGCCAAGCTGGCGCGTGACGGCGCCCAGCTCGCTGAGCAGACGGCCTAGCGGGGTAGATGGGAGACGCTCAGGCCCAGGCGGCCGAAGGGCCGGTGCAGCTCGACGACGTCATGCTCGCCATGGACGTCGTGGACACGCTGCGGCACCGCGAGCACCTGATAGCCAGGGAGCTGGCGGCCGGGGCGCGCGACGAGGACATGGTCGCGCGTCTGCGGGAGATCTACGCCGCCCAAGGCATAGACGTCCCCGACCGCATCCTCAAGGAGGGCGTGGAGGCCCTCAAGGAGGACCGCTTCGTCTACACGCCGAGGGGCGCGCCTGGCGCCAGGCGCTGGGCGATGCTCTGGGTGCGGCGCGGCCGCAACGCGGCGTTGCTTCTTGGCGCAGTCCTCGTCGTTGCCATCGCGGTCTTCGGCTACGACGCGGCCGTGAGGGCGCCGCGTCGCGCCCTGGTAAGCGACCTGACTCAGACGCGCGCGGCGGTCCTCGCCCTCTCCGAGGCGCCTGCCGCCACGGCCCGCGCGAACGACTACTACCAGCAGGCGCAACTGGCGCTGGCCCGTGGGGACCAAGCAGACGCCCGCGCGGCGCTCGGGGAGCTGGAGGACCTACAGCAGCGGCTCGAGCAGACGTACACCCTGCGCATCGTCACGAACCCCGAGACCGGGGTCTGGCGCGTGCCCGACGTGAACACAGGTGCCCGCAACTACTACCTGATCGTCGAGGCGATCGGCCAGGGCGGCCAGCGTGTGCGCGTGCCCATCGAGTCGGAGGAGACCAACGTCGTGATGAGCGTCAGCACCTGGGGCCTGCGTGTCGACGAGGCGACGTTCGAGCGCGTCAGGCAGGACAAGCTCGACGACGGCATCATCCAGGACAACGTCTTCGGCGTGAAGAGGTCTGGGTACTTGGAGCCCGACTACGAGTTCTCCACCACAGGTGGAGCGATAACGGAGTGGGACTGAGGTGGCGAGCATGACCGGCGCCGAGGCGTTGCGCGCCATCACCGACGCGATCCGGCAGGAGCAGGAGCGCACGCGCAAGCTCGACGCCGACCTCGCCAACGCCAACGCCCAGCTCCTGGAGCTTGACGTGGAGCGCAAGGAGCTGCTCGGCCAGTTGGCCGAGGTGCGCGTCAAGTACCTGCTGTCCCGCGAGGTCGCGACCGAGCTCCAGCGTTCCGACAGACAGGTCCTCGACCTGCTCGGTTCGCGTGACGAGGCAACGGAGGTGATCCAGAAGCGCCTCGACGACCTTGAGGCGCGTCAGGTCGACCTGACCGACCGTCGCGAGGCGCTGCACGGACAGCTGGAGGAGGCGACGTCGGCGATCGACGTCGCCGAGGTCGAGGCGCAGCGGCGCCTTGCCCAGGACACCGCCTACCAGGAACAGCAACAGGCCGCACGCGCCGCCGAGCGCGTCGCCGTTCACGCTGACGAGAAGGCGACCACCTCCGAGCAGGAGCAGGGATCGAAAGGCAAGGCGTACCGCGCCGACCCCTTGTTCATGTACCTCTGGAAGCGCGGCTTCGGCACCAGCGCGTACCGGGCAGGCGGCATCGTCAAGTGGCTCGACGGCAGGGTCGCCAGGCTCATCGGCTACGAGGAGGCACGGGCGAACTACGCCCGGCTCAGCGAGCTGCCTGTGCAGCTGCGCAAGCACGCCGAGCGAATGGGCGAGCTCGCCGACGCGGAGTTCGCGCGCCTCAAGGATCTCGACGAGCAGGCGCTGGCGGATGCTGGCGTGCCGGAGCTCGAAGCCGACAGGGCCAGGGCCCGCGAGGTCATCGCCGAGGTCGACACCGCGCTGGCCGATCTCGCCGAGGCCCTCAAGGGCGAGCTGGCGAACCTCGAGACGTTCGCCAAGGGCGAGGACGACCAGTTCAAGCGCGCGGTCGGTTACCTGGCGTCCGAGTTCGGACGCGACGACATGAAAGCGCTCAGGCGTGACGCGCTGGCCACCCCGTACCCGGAGGACGACGTCGTGGTGGCTCGACTGCTGGACCTGGAGGCGGCCAAGGACCGTCAGTCCCGCACCGTCGCCGAGCTCAAGGAGGTCGCGGGCCGCAACCGCGAGCGCCTCTCGGAGCTCGAGCAGGTCAGGCGCGAGTTCACCAAGCGCCGCTACGACGACCCCGGCTCCACTTTCTCGAACGGCAACGTGTTCGGCACCGTTTTATCGCAGCTACTGATGGGAGCGCTGACGAGCCAAGCGTTCTGGCGCGTGCTGCAGCAGCAGCACAGCTACAAGGCACGACGGGCGGACCCCCGCTTCGGCTCCGGCGGCTTCGGACGCGGGTCTGTGTGGGGACCTGCTGGGCGCATCGGGGCCGAGATCGGCGCCGAGGTCCTGGGGGAGGTCCTGGGTGGCCTCGGAGAGGTCCTGGGCGGCGGCGGGGGCCGGCGCAGCAAGGGCGGGTGGGGCGGTGGCGGCAGCTGGGGAGGCTCCTTCGGCGGCACCGGCAGGGCCAGGTCATCGGGCGGGGGAGTCAAGAAGAGCGGCGGCGGCTTCAAGACGGGCGGTCGCGTCAGGAGCGGCAAGGGCTTCAAGACGGGTGGGAAGTTCTGAGCTTCGCGGGCTTGGCCGGAGGCCAAGCCCCGATAGGAGCGAGCACGAACCATCGGACTCGGTGACGCCCTTAGGCTGCCACCTCACGCAACCGCGCTATCAGCGGTCTCAGCCGCGCCGACTTGAGCTTGAGCGCGGCCCTGTTCACCACGAACCGCACCGTGCTGTAAGTGATGACGTCCACCTCGACGAGGTCGTTGGCGACCAGCGTGGCGCCGGTCTCGACCACGTCGACGACGGCGTCCGCGAGCCCGGTCAGGCAGGCGAGCTCGACGTTGCCTTGAAGGGTCACGACCTCGGCTGAACTGCCGGAGCGCCGAAGGTAGTCGGCCGTCACGCGCGGGTACTTCGTAGCGACGCGCTGGACGACCCCGTCTGCGCCCTTGGGCCTGATCAGCGACAGCCGACACGCCCCGAACCCCAGGTCGACAGGCGCGTACAGCCTCGAGCCGGCCTCGAGCAGGACGTCGTGCCCGACCATGCCTGCGTCGGCCACGCCCAGGTCGACGTAGGTCGGGACGTCGGCGTTGCGCATGACGATCACGCTGAAGCCCGCCCCTGGGTAGCGCAGGGCGCGCGGGTCGTCCGGGACATCCACCTCGGCACCGGCAGCGGCCAGAGTCGTGAGCGCCCGTCGCAGCACGCGGCCCTTGGGTAGCGCCAGCACGAGGTCGCTCACGACCGTTGGCCGTTCTCCTGTTGCCTGACGGCGGCGAGCACACGCCCGAGTCCGAGGGCGAAGCCTGCCGCGCGGGGCAGCAGCGCGCCGTCGTAACGCCCGCCACCCAGGAGCGGCTGGCCGAAATCGTGCGTGTAGACCCGGAACGTCACGCCCGTGTAGTAGCTGAGGCGCCTGGCCATGCCCAGGTCGAGCATGAGCTCGG
>CAZFAQ010000077.1:0-6894 GCA_964517055.1 uncultured bacterium
AGTGCTACTCGCCAGAGGTCATGAAGGCCATCTTCGACAGCGGCATGGAGGGCGGGATGCAGGTCTCGTACGACCGCATGGAGGACCTCGTTACGCGACTGGCGGCCTGAGGGCGCGGCAGTATCCTCACAACCGCAACGGCAGGGCGCCGGGACCAGCACCGGCGCCCGGTTCCATGGGAGGGGACAGTGGACTACGACTTCGAGGGAGCCTCTCAGGTCCTCACCAGGACCCCAGCCACGCTCCGCCAGATGCTTAGCGGGCTCGACGACGCTTGGTTGCAGGCTGACGAAGGGCCCGACACCTTCAGCCCGTTCGAGGTGGTCGGCCATCTGCTCGAGGCCGAGTCGACGAACTGGTTGCCTCGCGCCAGGGTGATAAGGGCGGGCGACGAGTCAGCGGTGTTCCCGCCCTTCGACCGCTTCGCCCACCGCGAGCTTCACGCGGGTGAGCCCGTCCAGGAACTCCTCGACCGCTTCGAGGCGCTAAGGCGGGTCAACCTCGCGGAGGTGGCGTCGTGGGAACTGACGAAGCAGGACCTGAGTGCGAGGGCCATGCACCCGCAGTTCGGGTCAGTCACGTTGGGCCAGCTCCTCGCCACCTGGGTGGTCCACGACCTCGGGCACATCGCCCAGGTCGCCCGTGTGATGGCGAAGCAGTACAGGCAGGCGATAGGGCCCTGGGCCGCGTACGCTGCGGTCGTCTCGGACCGGCCCAAGCCGAGCGGTTGATCCTGCGGGACCTCGGCTCTCGTTAGCCGTCACAGTGAGCGACACCATGGCGCCAGTCTGGTGAGGCGCTAGGCTGCAGAAGACGTGACCAGGACGCTTAACAAGGCGAACCGTCTCAAGGAGCTCGAGAAGCTGCTGGCTCTCAAGCCGTACGGGGTCAGGGAGCTGGCGGACCTGTTCGGCGTGACGCGCAGGACCATCGAGCGCGACCTCGGCGACCTGAGGGACACGACGACGGTCGAGGAGGAGGCCGCGCGCTACTCGATAAGGTCGGGCGGCTCTGCGCTGAACGCGGTGGAGGCCCTCGCCGTCCACAGCGCCACGCGGCTGCTCGTCCACACCGGGGTCGGCGAGTCGCACTACCTAAGCGCCCTGCGCAAGCTGGCGGGACAGCTGCCTGAGCCGGCGCGGACAGCGCTCGCCACCGCCGTCGATAGCCTGTCGACCGGCCACCACGACCGCACCCTTGACCTAGTTGCTCAGGCCTGGTTCGGGAGGCGCGTGCTGCGCTGTGACTACCAACCGGCCAGCTCGGGTAGACGCCACCGGCACGAGTACGAGGTCTACTTCTACGAGCTCAACCGCCGCAACCTCCAGCCTTACGTGATCGCCCGCGAGCGCCTCTACTTCAAGAAGGTGGGGGCGTTCAGGCTGTCGCGGATGCACGGGGCGATGTTGCTCGAGGAAGCGTACGAGATACCTGCCGACTTCGACCCCCTCGAGTACCTGGAGGGCGCGTGGGGCATCACCGTCGAGGGCGAGCCGGTCGAGGTCAGGCTATGGGCGCATCCGTCGGTCGCCAACTGGTTCCTCGAGCAGGAGCGCGTCGACAGGAGCATCCAGGTCGCCGGACGTGGCGATGATGGCTCGCTCGACGTGCGCCTGAAGGGACGATTGGCCAAGGACGGCGACGCCCACGAGCTCCTCTCGTTCATCCTGGGTTGGGGCTCGATGGTCGAGGTGCTGGAGCCTGCCTCGGTGCGTGAGCGCGTGGCCTCCGAGTTGTCCATGACCTCCGGCCGGTACGAGACCTGACGGACTGCGACGCTTCCTGTCGCGCCCCGGGGTTACGTTTGTGGCCATAGGGGGTAGCGGTGCGCTTCATCCACACGGCCGATTGGCACCTGGGCAAGCGGCTCCACGACTTCTCGCTCCACGAGGTCCAGGAGGAGCTGCTGAACGGCCTCGTCTCGCTGGTGCGCGAGGCGGAGCCCGACGCGGTGCTACTGGCCGGAGACGTCTTCGACACCCAGGTCCCACAGCTCGGAGCACTCGACCTGTGGGAGAACGCCGTCGAGTCCATCGTGGCCGAGCTTGGCGTTCCCATGGTCGTCATCCCTGGCAACCACGACCACCCTGACCGCCTGTCTGCCCATCGCGGGCTGGCGAAACGTGCCGGGTTGCACTACGTCAGGGCGCTGCCAGACTGTCATCAGCCGGTGACGATAGCCGGCGTCGACGTGTACGGGGTGCCGTTCCACAAGCCTGTTCACGTCAACGCCGCCTACAGGGACGAGGCCCCCGGCATCGGTGACTTCGACTACGGCGCGGCGATGCGATGCGTCGTCGGCAGGCTAGCGAGGTCCACCGAGAGGCCGTCCGTGCTGATGGCGCACGCGTTCGTCGAGGGCTCGGGCGAGGAGCCGGAAGGCGAGGACGCCATCATGGTCGGCGGCGCCGGTGGAGTGCCGACCTCCGCGTTCGACGGCTTCGCTTACGTGGCGCTCGGCCACATCCACGGGGCTCGGCGTGTCGGCCGGTCCGGTGAGGTCCGCTACTCCGGCTCGCTCTACCCGTTCTCGTTCGCGGAAGGCGTGCCGACCGACCTCGGTGGCGAGCCCGTAGCTCCACGCGACACGGCGGCGCAGCCGAAGGGCGTTGGCGTCGTCGAGGTCCGGGCAGACGGTTCGGTGACGCACGAGTTCGTGCCGCTGGCGGCGGGCCGACTCGTGCAGGTCGTCGAGGGGCTGACGTTCGCCGAGGTCGTGAGGCGCGCGCGCCAGCTGCCCAGCGCCGGGCGGATGCACTACACCCTGGTGCGCATCGCCGACGAGGGGCCCGTGCAGAACGCGATCGCGCAGCTGCGAGAGGTGCTGCCGCACGCGATCCTCGAGCAACCCAACGTGGCGTTGGGCAGCACCGCTATCCGGCTGCGCGGCGATTACCGCAAGATCAAGCCCGAGAACGCACTCGAGCAGCTCTACGAGATCGTCTACGGGCAGGGCATGACGGACCTCGAACGGGAGGTCCTGGCTGAGGTGTCAGGTCAGGTGGAGGGCGCGGAAGCCGAGGTGGCGGCGTGAGGCCCGTCCGGCTGAGCATGCAGGCCTACGGCCCCTACGTGGGCCGGCAGGTGGTCGACTTCGAGAGGCTTGGCGCCCACGGTCTCTTCCTGATCCACGGCCGGACCGGCTCGGGCAAGAGCAGCGTGCTCGACGCCATGTGCTTCGCGCTCTACGGCGAGACGACCGGCGTCGAGAGGCAGGGCAGGGACGTCGTCTCGACCCTCGACCCGTACGGCGGCACCGAGGTCGAGCTCGAGTTCGAGCACCTCGGGAAGCGCTACCGCGTGAAGCGCAGGCCCGAGCAGGTCAGGCCCAAGAAGCGCGGCAGCGGCACGACCGTGCAGCCGCACTCGGCCGAGCTCGAGGACGTCACGGCGGGGCGGGTCGTCGCCGACAAGGTGGGCGCGGTGACGACCGAGATCACCGAGATGCTCCGCTGCGACGCGAAGCAGTTCAGGCAGACCATAGTGTTGCCGCAGGGCGAGTTCCGGAAGGTCGTGACCGACGACGGCTCGCGGCGCGAGGTCCTCGCGAACATCTTCATGACGGAGCGCTTCACGCGGCTGGTCGAGGGCCTGAGGCGCAAGCACAACGCCCTGATCAGCGACGGCAAGATGAACGAGGCCAAGCGCAGCGACGCCTTGGACGCCCTCGGTGTCGACGACCGGGCCGCTGCCGACGAGCTCCTGGCGAGCGCGCTGCACGACCTGGCCGCGGCGCTGGCAGAGCGTCAGCGGCTCGACGAGCTCAGGTCGCGGGCGCAGTCAGACAAGGTGGCCGGCGAGACCGTGCAGACAGACTTCGCGGACCTGGAGGCTGCGCGGGCGCGCGCTCAGGAGCTGTCAGCCAGGACAGCCGAGGTGCGCGCCAGCGAGCAGGCACTGGAGCGAGCCCGCCGCGCACATGGCCTGGGCGACGTGCGCCGTGAGCTGGCCGAGAAGGCAGAAGAGAGAGAGAACCTGACGGCCGAGCTAGCCCAGGCTCGCCAGGTCCTCGGTGAGGCCGAGAAGGAGCTGGAGGAGGCGCGGCTCGCGTCAGCGGCCATCGAGCCCGAGCGGCCTCGTCTCGCCGACCTCGAGGTCGAGGCGGCGCGGCTGCGCCATCACAAGGAGCAGGTCGAGGACGCCGCCGCTCTGCGCGCCGACCTGGACGCCGCGCGCTCCGAGCTGACTGCCGCCAGCGAGGCGCACACACGCGCCAAGGAGGCTGTCGTCAACGCTCAGGAGGAGCTCAAGGCCAAGCGCGAGTCGTTGGCGGGCAGCGCAGCAGCCGCTGCCGCCCTTGCCGAGGCCAAGGACCGTGAGCGTGCCGCGCGGGACGCGGTCGGCGCGGCCACCGAGCTCGCGAGGCTCACCGCTGAGCTGCGTGAGGTCGACGCCGAGCTGACCGGGGCGACCGCGGGCGACGACCCGTTGGCGGCCGCGCTGGCCGAGATCGCGCTTCACGCGCCCAGCCTCCTCGCGCACGACCTCGTCGCCGGCGAGCCATGCCCCGTGTGCGGGAGCGTGGACCACCCCGAGCCAGCCCACGGCGACGGATCGGGTGGCCTGACAGGCGTCATCCAACGCTTCGGCGAGGGGGCTGGCGAGGTGGCGCGCCTCCACGCCAGGCGGCACGACCTGGCGGCCGGGGCGCTCGAACTGAGGACGTCCCGCGCGTGGCATGACGACCCGGACGCCGGTGCGCTGGACGCCGAGCTGGAGGCGGCAGTCGCCGTCGTCGGCGCCGCCGAGGCAGCCCGGTCCGCAGTAGCGGACCTGACCACGGAGGTCGAGGCTCTGGACGCCGAGCTGGCATCGTTGACGGCCGCCGCAGCCGCGGCAGCCGACATCGAGGCCCGGGCGGCGAACTCCGTCGCCGGGCATGAGGGGGCCGTCCAGGCCCTGCTGGCGTCGTTGCCGGAAGAGCTTAGGGATCCGACCGCGTTCGGGGCCGCCGAGTCGGCCGCCAAGAAGGCGTTGGACGAGCTGACCCAGCGCTTCGAGCAGGCGAAGGACCGCCTCGAGGTCGCAGGCCGCGCCGTCGACCAGGCTCGACGCGACGTGACCGGCCTCGAAGGGCGCCTCACGACGGCGGAGGAGGCCGCGGCGAGCTGTCTGGCACGGTTCGAGGAGCGTCTCGCGGGCTCGGGCTTCGCCTCAGCCGAGGAGCTCGACACCGCGGCCATGCCTGCCGAGGAGATGGCCGACCTGGAGCAGAGCGTCAAGGCGCATCACGGGGCCGCGCACGCTGTAACCGGCGCGATCGCGTCCCTCGAGAAGAAGGTGAAGGGCAAGGAGCAGCCCAACGTGGCGGCACTCGAACGGGCGCTGGCTGACGCGACCGAGGCTGCGACCGCGGCCACCGAGGCGTGGAACGCCGCCTCCAGCCGAGTCGAACGCATAGAGGAGAACATCGCCCGCTACGACCGGCTAGCCGAGCAGGACGCCGCCCTTGAGGAGCGGAAGCGGGCAGCCAAACGCCTCTACGACGTCGCGACCGGTCAGGTGAAGGGCGAGTCGCGTCTGAACCTCGAGACGTTCGTGCTGCGCTCGATCTTCGGGCAGGTTCTCACGGAGGGCAACAGGCACCTTAGGCACATGACAGGCGGGCGCTACCGCCTGGCGCTCAAGGAGCCGGAGAGCACGCAGGACACCGGTCTAGAACTCAACGTCCACGACTCGTTCAGCGGAGGGGCGGAGCGCGCCGTGCGCACGCTTTCAGGCGGCGAGGGGTTCCTGGCGAGCCTGGCCTTGGCCCTCGGCCTGGCCGAGGTCGCCCAGCAACAGAGCGGCTCGACAGAGCACGGCGCGCTCTTCATCGACGAGGGCTTCGGGAGCCTAGACCCCGCCGCCCTCGACAACGCGATCGGTATCCTCAGGGGCTTGCCACAGGATCACCGCATGGTCGGCATAATCAGCCACGTCGACGAGCTCAAGAAGCGCATCCCCGTGCAGCTGCTCGTCGAGGGCGGCGAGACCGGTAGCCGCCTCGAGGTGCGGGTCAACGCGTGAACCAAGAGGCGCCGACGTCCGGAACGCTCATGGGGTCTTCGTCCCAGGGCGAACTGTTCGCGCCCGAGGGAGCTGCCCCGCAGCGCCGGGTCGTGCTGGCATCCGACCCGCTGGCCGTGGCCGGGCGGCTCGTCCAGGGCCGAACGCTCCTCACGCCCAACGAGCGCGCAGCACGGGCCGTAAGTAGAGGCCGGTCCGGGGCCGTCAGCCTGTCGAGGCGCGCCACGAGACTGCTGCGGTCGAGTGGGTCGAGCGTTGCCGGTCCGTTGGCCCGTCTCCTGGCCTTGCGAGTGGCGGTCACGCGCGCCGGGACGTCTGCCGACGTGCGCGGCACGGCGCGGCGGCTCGAGCCCGTCGTCAACGAACTGCTCAGGGCCGGGCTGGTAGCCCGCCCTGGGTTGCTGGAGGCCGTCCTCTCGGACGCGTCCCTAGCGCCGCGGACGGCGGAGGTCGCGCGGATCGCAGCCGTTTACAGCGAGGAGCTCGGGGGGCTCGGAGCGGTCGACCCAGCCGAGGTGCTTTGGTGCGCGGCGGCGTCCGTCCGTGCCACGGAGCCGCTGCTCGTGTACGGGTACTCGCGGCTTGGCGCGGGCGAGCTCGAGTTCGTAGATGCGCTGGCTGGGCCGCGTTCGGTGATCGTCCTGCCCTTAGGTTTCAGGGCGAGCGAAGACGCCGCGGCGGCGCTCGCGGCGCTGGGCTGGAGCGTCGAGGACGATGCCGTGCCGGCGGACGGAATCGGACCGTGGTTGGCCGCCAGGTTCGTAGCCGGCGCCGGCGGGGGTTCTGTCGTGGGTAGGGCCCCCGCGGCTGACGGTGTGCCGGCCGGGGCCGCCGGCGCGTACCGGCTCGCGAGCGAGGAGGACGAGGTCAGGTGGGCGCTCGCAC
>CAZFAQ010000078.1:0-6792 GCA_964517055.1 uncultured bacterium
ACCGGAGGCCGGGCTTGCCCACCATCGGCGTGATCAACCAGAAGGGCGGCGTCGGCAAGACGACGACGGCGGTGAACTTGGCCGCTGGGTTGGCGGAGCGGCGCCGGATCTTGCTGGTCGACCTCGATCCGCAAGCCAACGCCAGCAGCGGCGTGGGCGTGACAGACCCCGAGACCACCATCTACGACGTGCTTTCCGGCAACGCTTCCGCGCGTCACGCCGTCGTTCGGACGAGCGTCGAGAACCTCGACCTGATCGCGGCCTCCGGTGACCTGGCGGGTGCCGCTGTCGAGCTCGACGCCAGCCGAGACAACCTGACGCTACTGAGCCGCTCCCTGATCGGTGTGCGGCCGACGTACGACTTCATCGTGATAGACGCACCACCGTCCATGGGGGCCCTCACGCTCAACGCGCTCGGAGCAGCCGATCAGCTTGTCGTGCCGCTCCAGACCGAGTACTACGCGCTGGAGGGTATCGCCAGCATGATGGAGACCGTCGATCGCGTGCGCGGCTCGCTCAACCGCGACGTACGGATCCTCGGCATCCTCCTGACGATGTACGACGGTCGCACGCGCCTCTCCCAAGAGGTGGAGGAGAACGTGCGACGCCACTTCGGATCGCAGGTGTTCAGGACCGTGATCCCTAGAACCGTCCGCTTGGCAGAGGCGCCGTCGTACGGTAGGTCGATATTCGAGTACGCGCCGGCTTCGCAGGGGGCTATCGCCTACCGGGAGTTGGCAGAGGAGGTGATCGAGCGTGTCAGTGAAGGCTAGAGGACTAGGACGAGGCCTAGACGCGCTGCTTCCTAAGGCCGACAAGGGCGGCGCACAGCAGGTTCCGACCGCGAAGCTACGCCCTTCACCGTTGCAGCCCCGCAAGCGTTTCGACGAGGCGGCGATCGCGGAACTGGCTGCTTCCGTCGGTGAGCGCGGCGTCCTCCAACCGATACTGGTGCGCGAGGTCGACGGGGGATACGAGGTCGTGGCGGGAGAGAGACGCCTGCGCGCCGCGAAGATCGCTGGGCTCGAGTCCGTCCCCGTGCTGGTGCGTGACCTGTCGGACCAGGAGGCGCTCGAGATCGCGATCGTCGAGAACCTCCAGCGGGAGGACCTCAACGACGTAGAACAGGCCCGGGCTTACAAACAGCTTCTCGACTACGGACTGAGCCAGGAACAGGTCGCCCAGGCTGTCGGCAAGAGCCGGAGCGCCGTCGCGAACACACTGAGGCTGCTGACGCTCCCGAGCCGAGCGCTCGAAGCGCTCGAGGGGGGAGCTATCAGCGCAGGACATGCGCGGGCCGTCCTCGCGCAACCGGACGCCGACAGGGAGTGGGCGCTCGACACCATCGTGTCGAAAGGCCTGTCCGTCAGGCAGGCGGAGCTGCTGAGGCGACCCGATCCCGAGAAGAGAGCGCCTGCGACGACGAGCGGAAGGCACCACCCACTCGAAGACGACCTGAGTCGCCATGCCGGTACCCGCGTGCGGATCACAGGCGACGAACGCGGCAAGATCGAACTTCACTTCCATAGTCGTGACGAGCTCCAGCGCCTTCTCGAGCTTCTCGGCTACCAGGCGTGAGGCGCATAACTACCCGCCCAGCACGCGTGAGCCGCCCCAGGACGAGGTGTTTCACGTGAAACATCTGCTTCGTTCGAGGACTTGGCGGTCGGTTAGCATCGTCCAGCGCGTCCAGTAGGAGATGGCTGCCGAGGCGCTCATGACCGGAACCCCTGGAAGCGAGCGCGCGACCGACCTCAGCGGCCTTCGGACGTCCATGGCGCCGGGTATCACCGACACCAGCGAGGAGTCTTAGATGAAGCAACCAGTACGTGTGGCCGTCACCGGCGCTGCTGGGCAGATCGGGTACGCCCTGCTGTTCCGCATCGCGGCGGGAGACATGCTCGGCAAGGACCAGCCGGTGCAGCTTCAGCTGCTCGAGATCACGCCAGCGATGAAGGCCCTCGAGGGCGTCATGATGGAGCTCGCCGACTGTGCTTTCCCGCTTCTTCACGACGTGAAGGCGAGCGACGACGCAGGAGAGGCCTTCGATGGGGCGAACTACGCCCTTCTGGTCGGCTCGCGCCCGCGCGGTCCCGGCATGGAGCGCAAGGACCTGTTGCAGGCCAACGGCGCCATCTTCACCACGCAGGGGAGAGCCCTCAACCAGCGCGCCGCTCGCGACGTCAAGGTCCTCGTCGTCGGGAACCCCGCGAACACCAACTGCCTCATCGCCATGCGTAACGCTCCCGACCTGAAGCCGAGCCAGTTCAGCGCGATGACGAGACTCGACCACAACCGGGCCCTTAGCCAGCTCGCCACAAAGACCGGCGTGGCCGTGGCCGACGTCAAGCGAATGACGATCTGGGGCAACCACTCGAGTACCCAGGTGCCCGACCTCGACCACGCCACGGTCGCCGGCAAGCAGGCGCGTGACCTCGTGGACGACTCGTGGGTGAAGGACCACTTCGTGCCAACGGTCCAGAAGCGCGGTGCCGCGATCATCGACGCCCGGGGCGCCTCGAGCGCCGCTTCCGCGGCCAACGCGGCGATCGATCACATGCGGAGCTGGGCTCTCGGCACGCCGGAAGGCGACTGGGTGAGCATGGGCATCCCTACCGAGGTCGCGGGTGACGACTACGGCATCGAAACGGACGTCGTCTACTCCTATCCCGTGACGGTCAGCGCCGGCGAGGTGAGCGTCGTCTCGGGTCTCGACATCAGCGCTACGGTCCGAGACCGGATGAAGGCCTCGGAGGCCGAGCTCCTCGAGGAGAGGGCTGCGGTCGCGGACCTGCTTGGGTGACTGGCCCGAGCACGCTCGTCACGTTCACAAAGCCATGCGACGCCAAGTCAAGTACGGGTAACGTGGCCGTTCGCGACGGCCACCGCGCGCCATCGAAGCGTAATCACAAGTCGGAAGGATTCCGACATGCTAGGCTCGGGACACGCGAGGCACGATGATGGCTGTCAACGGACAAGCTGATACAGAGGGCGCCGACCGCGCCCATGTCAGGCAGGTACTCAAGGAACGCGGTCTGCGATACAGCCGACCACGGGAGGCCATCCTGGCGTACCTTTCCGAGAAGGACAGGCACGTCAGCGCCGAGAGCCTCTACCTCGACCTCAAGGGTCGTGGTGAGGACCTCAGCTTGTCGACTGTCTACCTGAACCTCTCGGCTTTGGCCGAGGCTGGTCTGGTGTGCGAGTTCAAGGGCGCCAACGGCGAGTCGCTTTACGACAGCAACGTGTCGCCGCATTACCATGTCGTCTGCAAGGAGACGGGGGAGGTCCTGGACGTGCCTGCGCCGATGGTGAACGGCAAGCCGCTAGGCGTGTTCCTCAAGGAAGAGATCGAACGCTCGACCGGCTGGCAGGTGGACGAGCCCCAGCTGAGCCTGAGTGGCGTCTCGCCTACGGCGGGCGACCCGACAGGACCGCAACGCTGACGGCCCCTGCGCAGACGGCTTCCGCCCTGACCACCGCGTCCACTGCACCCACACCGACGACCGCACACGACGCCGTACCCAGTACCGCACCCACACCGACGACCGCATGGAACGCCGCACCCAGCACCGCACCCGCACCCAACACCGCACCCAACACCGCACCCGCCTAATATCCTGCGAACCGTATGCGCGGACCCGCCATGCGACCGTTCGAGATCGTTGAACTCGCGTCTGTCACGGCCTTGAGGCCGATAGAGGCGATGCAGAAGGCCGTCTGGGGCGTCGACGACCTCGAGGTGGTGCCGGCGACAGCCATGTCGGCGGCGGTGCACGCCGGAGGCCTCGTCGTCGCGGCTCGAGCTGCCGGTGATCTGATCGGCTTCGCCTACGGGTTCGTGGCGACGGCGCACGGCCGGGGGATGGTCGGGGCGGGGCTCCACTCCCATATGGCTGCCGTCATGCCCGAGTACCGTAGCGCCGGCGTCGGCCGCGCGCTCAAGCGCTACCAGGCCGAATGGTGCAGGCAGCGTGGGTTGGGCTGGATCGACTGGACGTTCGACCCGCTGCTGGCGAAGAACGCGCGGTTCAACCTCTCGGTGCTCGGCGCGCGGGCACACGATTACCTGGTCGACGTATACGGTCCGATGCCTGGCGCGCTGGGCGGTGGGATAGACAGCGACCGTCTCCTGGCGGTCTGGCCAGTGGCGGACGTGTATCCCGCGGATGCGTCCTCCGCGGACGCTTCTCCCGAGGACGAACCTACCGATGATGCACAGGTGCGTCGGGTCGACGAGCCGGGCGTCGACGCAGTAGATCGCGCCCCCGAGGCCTGGCTCTTGATGCGAGGCCCGAACGGTGGCCCGGAGATCGATGACAGCGTCGGCGCCGCACCGGGTGCGCCTCTGAGGGTCGCCGTCCCCGCGGAGGGCCACGGGGTCTTCGCGGACACGGCCTTGGCCATGGCGTGGCGCGAGGCGCATCGAGCGACGCTCGCTAAGCGTCTAGATGACGGGTACGTGGCGACCGGCTTCGAGGACGGGGCGTACCTACTGGTACTCGAGGATCGAGGACGCCGCTGAGGTGCAGACCTGAGCGTCTCGGAAACCAAATCTCGGTATTTGTAAAGCTACACTTGACAATCTATCAATCCTGCCTTAGCATCATGTCCGTAGGAGGTAGGCCATGCTGTACGAGCATCTGATGCGGTTGAGCCACGAGAGGGCCGAGGAGCTCCGCCACGAGCGCTGGGCGTTGACCCAGGCCCACCGGGTCAGCGGCCGGTCGCCGTTGGCTAGGGCCGTGGCCGCAGGGCTTCGGCGGCTGGCCGCTAGCCTGGACGGTGAGCCGGCCCCGCGCCTGGCTCCTGTGAGATGAGCTCAGCAGAACGGATCGACAGGAGAAGGCATTGAACGACGTAGACAGGATCAGGCAGATGGTCGAAGACGGCCAGATCACCTCCGAGGAGGCCGAGCACCTGATCGCGGTGCTACGGGAGGTAGATGCCGCAGGCGAGAGGCTGGCGGCTGCCGGCAGCGCAGCGCGATCCGGCGCGAGCACTTCGGACGACCTCACCGAAGCCGACGAAGAGAAGCTCGATGCCGCGTTCGACCGTGCTTTCGAGGAGTACTACCAGAGCGAGCTGAACGCGCAGCGGCCGGACGAGAGCCCCGCCCCGACCGCTGCCCAAGCTCCTCCGGCGGCTCCGATGGGACCCGCCCAGGCGACGCCACAGGCACCGCAACCAGGTTCAGCGCCACACGCGCAGGAACCTGGGCCGGGCCCGCAGGCGCAGGAGCCGGCCCCCGCCGCCCAGGCGCCATCACCCGCTCCTCAGACGTCGCCGCAGCCGCCGCCGTCCTCGACGTCTCCACCCACACCACCGCCACAAGCCGAACACGCCCCGGCCGAGGACACAGCAGCTCGCGGAGGCGACGTGGCGAGCGATCCTTTCGCGCAGGCCGAGAAGACGATGGACGAGACGATGGCCCACCACGCCTCGATGAAGGCCGCGTACGAAGCACACACGCGCGCCCGCGAGATCTCGAGGGACGCCGTGCAGCAGGCGCGCGAAGCCGCCAGGGAGGCCGCCAGGCAAGGCCGCGACGCCGCCCGTGACGCCATGCGCACGGCCAGGGACGCCGCGCGCGAGGCTGCCAGGGAGGCGCGCAGGGCGTCACGTGACGCGGCCCGGACGTCGCGCGATGCCGCGCGCTCGGTCGCGGCCGAGGTCAGGGCGGCCACGGACCAGCCCAATGATTCCTCGCGGCCAGGCGCGAAGGTCGCTCCTGACCACGTCAAGTGGCTTACCGTCGAGATGCTCGCAGGCGAGCTCGAGGTCGTGACGGTTCCCGGCCTCACAGCTCCGACCGCCGAGGGCGGACCCGGCCACTTCGACATCACCCAGACGGACGACGGTTACCGCATCCAGTTCATGCCCGACCGCGGCAGCTTCATAGACCGCATCGTCACCAGCCTCAAGTCTGGCGAGCTGAAGGTGCAGGTCCCACCCGACTACGGCCTGAACGTGATGGCCACCGCCGGTGAGGTGACGACGAGTGGCGTCAGGTACCTACGCGGCCGGATGCGCGCGGGCGAGATGACGGCAGACGTCCTGGAGGGCGTGGACTTCGGCATGACGGCAGGAGAGTTCACGGCGACCCTCGACCTGCGCCGCGGCACGCACATGGTCACCCTGGGCGCGGGCGACCTCAACGTGACACTCAGCGAATCGGCAGACGTGACCGTTAGGGGGCGGGTGTCGATCGGCGACGTCGAGAGCCACGTACAGGGCCTACAGCGCAGCGGTTCCGGACTGGGCGGCTCCGTCGATGGGACCATCGGCACGGGTGAGGCGCTGCTCGACCTACGCGTGACGACGGGTGACATGGACATCGCCAGTCGCAGGGGCCGCCATGGCTAGCTCCGAGGAGCGGCGCCGGATCCTCGACCTGCTGGCGTCCGGCAAGGTCAACGCCGACCAGGCGGCCTCGCTGCTCAAGGCGCTCGGGCCCACTCCGGCGGAGTCGTTGCCGCTGCCGCCTGGCCCCCGTACCCCGGAGCCGCCTCGGCGACCCGACCAGGGCTTCGCAGCTGCCGCGCGGGCGTACCCGGAGGCCGTGCGTGCTGGCAAGACGCCGCGTTTCTTGCGGGTCAAGGTCGACGCCAGCAAGGCTGGCGGCAAGAACACGAACGTGGACGTCCGCGTGCCATACGCCCTCGCCAAGTTCGCGCTAAGGTTCCTGCCCCAGGAGGCTCGCAGCGAGCTCGAGGCCCAGGGCATAGACATCGCCAAGATCCTGGACGGCGCCGACGGCTCGTTCCCAGAAGGCAACATCGTCGACGTGGA
>CAZFAQ010000079.1:0-3545 GCA_964517055.1 uncultured bacterium
ACACCAGGCATGGCCGCGAGCCGCGCGTGGCGAGCATGCAGTACCCGTTCGAACCACCGAGCGCGCTGCCACCGGCAGCCGTCACGGCGATGCAGCACCAGTCCTTCCAGAACTCGAGCATGGGCGACGCGTTCATGGCCACGATCATGGACCTGGCCAGGCGCGGCTACGGCGAGTTCAAGACCAAGAGAGGCAAGTTCGAGATGTGGCTCGACCTGGCCAGGTCGACGGAGGAGCTGCAACCGTTCGAGGAGGCGGTGCTCAGGTACCTGCGCAACGCCGCCCAGACCTACAAGCGTGGCGACCCAGCGCAGCTCGAGTTCCGAGAGATGAGGAGCTACTCGCAGCGTTACGCCTCGACTTTCATGCCCAGGTGGAGCAAGTCCGTCAGGCAGTGGGTCGAGTCCAAGCGGGGCGGCCCCCTCGTCGACGCCGAGAGCCAGCGGATCGCGAACTCATGGACGGGCTGGAGCTTCGCCGGGGCTGCGGTATGCGGCCTGGCCGCCGTGCTGCTGGCCGGGCCGGGACGCGTCACAGGCATCGTGGGCGCGGTGGCGTGCTTCGCCCTCATCATCGTCGCGGCCGCCAGCCTGCCGCGCTGGCGTCCCGAGATCGCCGCCGAGGTCGCTGCCTGGCAAGGCTTCAAGCGCACGCTCTCCGACTACACGCGCATGAAGGACGCCCCGGACGACTTCTTCAAGCTCTGGGACGTCTACTACGTGTACGCGGCCGCCTTGGGCGTAGCCGAGCGCTACCTGAAGAACGTGGCGAGGGCCGCCCCTCTGCGTGGGATGGACGAGGCAGCGCTGGCCAGCCGGGCGCACTGGGTGGGCTCCACTGCCCAACTATCGAGCCTCTCGGACGTCTCTCGGTCAGTCATGTCGCTGTCCAGGTCCCTCTCGTCGGCCTCGGCTTCGGCCTCGTCTGGTGGCTCGTCGTCCGGGGGCGGTGGCGGAGGTGGGGGCGGCGGCAGCTCCGGCGGGCGCTGAGCCCGGGCCGCACTCTGGGCGGCCTCCGCGGTAGCATCGGCGGATGCTGCGCGCCGAACGCTTGAGCAAGGTCTACCGCACGGGCGCGGCCGACGTGGTCGCGCTCGACGGTGTGAGCGCCAGCTTCCCTACCCGTTGCATGACGGCCATCCTCGGCCCATCAGGGTCCGGCAAGTCGACCCTCCTCAACCTGCTGGCCGGCTTCGACCGGCCCACCTCTGGCCATGTCAGCCTGGAGGGCCAGGTCCTCGGCGAGCTGACCGAGGAGGCGTTGGCCGAGCTGCGCCTGCGACGATTCGGGTTCGTGTTCCAGTCGTTCAACCTGCTTACCGTGCTAGACGCCGAGCGCAACGTATCGCTGCCCATGGCCCTGGCGGACGTGCCTGCCAACGAGCGCACGGACCGGGCGCGGGCGCTGCTGGCACGATTCGGCGTCGAGAAGCGAGCCGACCACCTACCGCACCGGCTCTCCGGGGGCGAGCGGCAGCGCGTGGCGCTGGCCCGTGCCCTGGCCAACGACCCGGCCGTCGTGTTCGCCGACGAGCCGACAGGCAACCTGGACTCGAAGAGCGGCGAGACTGTCATGCGCGCCCTCAAAGACGTCGCGGAGGAGGGCCGTACCGTCGTCATCGTCACCCACGACCGCGAGCTGGCCGCCATGGCCGACGCGCGCTTGGAGCTCAAGGACGGCGCCGTCATCGGCGCCAGCGGACCTCGTGCCGCAGACGTCGTCGGGCCGGACGGTGGTCCGGTGCCGGTCGAGCCTGTGGCCGCCGTCGGGAGCCCGGCCGAACCGACGGGCGGCGCCGCGTGAGCCCACGCGCTTCTGGCGCAGCCGGGGCGTTCCTGCTGGCGCTCGGCATCGGGGTCGGGGCGCTCGGCGCCCACACGCTCGCTGACGTGCTCACGCCGGAGCGCCTCGGGACGCTGGACACGGCGGCCAGGTACCAGGTCTACGGCTCGTTGGGCCTGCTGCTGCTCAGCGTGATCGGCAGGACAGGGAGCCCTGCGCTCGCCTCCGCCTCGAAGCGGTCGGCCGCCCTCCTCACCGTCGGCTTGCTCTTGTTCTGCGGCGCGCTCTACGGGCTCGTCGCCGGCGGGCCCGGCATCCTCGGGCTCGTCGCTCCGTTCGGTGGGGCGGCGATGATCCTCGCGTGGGCCTACCTCGGCTTCGCGATCTGGCGCGATAGGACGTAGTCGAGGTCTCTCGAGACCGCGCACGCCGACCATAGGCCCCCTTGCATCCTTCAGACCAGGTCGCGCAGGCCGTCGACCGGAGGCACTTCCCCGGCCTCGATGATCTTGGCCAGGACGTCGTACGAGAGCTTGGGCACACGCCGCTGGGTGGGCCGGTCCAGCCGCACCAGACCGAAGCGCCTGTCGAACCCGTCGGTCCACTCGAGGTTGTCTACGAGCGTCCAGACCAGGAAGCCCCTGACGTCGCAGCCGGCCTCACGGGCCGCCAGCGCCGTCCTCAGGTGCTCGACCACGAACCGCGCACGCTTCAGGTCCTCGACCCGCCCTGTCTTGTCTGGCGCGTCCGCGTAGGCGGCCCCGCACTCCGTGACGACGACTGGCGGGTCGCCGTAGTCGTCGCGAAGGGTCGTGAGCACCTCCATGAGCCCGTCCGGAGAGACCTCCCAACCCATCGCCGTCACATCGGAACCCTGAGGCGCGGGAGCCAGGGACAGGCCGGCCGGTCCCGTTGGGTCGGCCACGACCCGCAACCGCGTGTAGTAGTTGACGCCAAGCACGTCGAGCGGCTGCGCCACCTGGCTCATGTCACCCGCCTGGACGTGGGCCTGTAGTATGCCCGCCAACGGTTCTGGATAGCCCCGCCCCAGGAGAGGGTCCAGGAACGCCCTCCTGAACGCGGCGTCGGCCAGGGCGGCGGCTGCCTCGTGCTCCTCTCCCGGCGCACCTGGCGAGACGGGCTGCAGCGAGAGGATCGTGCCCAGCTCTGTGTTCGGCGTCACCTCCCTGAGCCTCTCGGTCACCAGGCCGAGGGCGAGGTTGAGATGGTGCAGCACCTTCAGGAACGTGCCAAGGTCGGCCTCGCCAGGAGCGTGCATGCCGGTCAGATGGCCGAGCACGGCATGCGTGTTCGGCTCGTTGAGGACGAACACCCGCCTGGCGCGGCCGCCAAGCATCTCCCCTACCACCTCGGCGTAGTCCGCCATGCGGTGAGCGGTATCGCGCTCGGCCCAGCCACCAGGGTCCTGCAGGGCCTGCGGTAGGTCCCAGTGGTACAGGCACGGCCACGGGTCGAGGCCGCGGGCCAGCGCCTCGTCGACCAACCGGTCGTAGGCGTCCAGTGCCTCGCGACGCGGCCGGCCCTTGCCATCTGGCTGCAC
The DNA here is from genome assembly GCA_964517055.1 of uncultured bacterium. Taxonomy (GTDB): domain Bacteria; phylum Deinococcota; class Deinococci; order Deinococcales; family Trueperaceae; genus DASRWD01. The sequence goes on from CAZFAQ010000079.1 coordinate 3,344, forward strand.
CCGTGGCCAGCTGACCGAGAACCGGTAGCTGGTCGCGCCGAGACCGGCTACGAGGTCCAGGTCCTCACCCATGCGCGCCAGGTGGTCGGTGGCTGTCGTCCACGCTTCGCTGTCCATGCCTGTCCTGCTCAGGAACCGATCCCATATGGACTCGCCGCGTCCGTCGGCCGCGCCCTCGATCTGGAAGGCGGAGGTGGATACC
>CAZFAQ010000079.1:3645-6400 GCA_964517055.1 uncultured bacterium
GGACTCGCCGCGTCCGTCGGCCGCGCCCTCGATCTGGAAGGCGGAGGTGGATACCCCTATGTCGAACGCGGCGGGCAGCTTCAGCACGTCGTCGTTGTCCACGACGCTGACCTTATCGTCTCCGGGCGCCGGGGTAGCATCGGCCAGTGGCCGAGGTGAGCGCGGAGCCTGACCGCCGCAAGGTCTACCTGGTGCTCGCGGCCGCGCTCGTCGCGGTCAGCTTCGCAGCCGTCTTCATCCGTCTCGCCGACTCCCCTGCCCCCGTCGTAGCGCTCTACCGCCTGGCGATAGCCAGCCTGATCCTCGCGCCGAGCACGATCAGGGCGCTCAGGCGCACGCCACTCACAGGCAGGGCTGCCTGGCTGACCGCGCTCTCCGGGCTCGCCCTGGCGGTGCACTTCGCTACCTGGATCAGCTCGCTGTCGTTCACGACGATCGCAGCCAGCGTCACGCTGGCCACGACGACCCCGCTCTGGACGGCGCTCTTCGCCTGGCTCGTGCTCGGCGCAGCGCCCACTCTGTCCGTGATGATCGGCATGACGGTGGCCGTGGCCGGCGCCGCAGTCATCGGCTTCGGGGACCTCTCGGGCGGGACGAACCCGGTGCTAGGCGACCTGTTGGCGCTGACAGCGGCCGCCGCAGCTGCTGTCTACTTCCTGATAGGCAGGGAGGTCATGCGTGGGGGAGTCTCCCTGCCGGCCTACGTCGGGGCGGTGTACGGCTGGGCCGCGCTGTGGCTCCTGCCCCTCCCGCTGCTGACGGGAAACGGCTACTTCGACGTGTCGTGGGAGGCGTTCGGCTGGATCGCGCTGCTGGCGCTCGTTCCGCAGGTCATCGGTCACACGGGGCTCAACTACACGGCCAGGCACCTGGGGGCGACCGTGACCGCGACAGCGGTGCTCGCAGAGCCCATCGGATCCGGTGTGCTGGCAGCCCTGGTCTTCGCCGAGGTGCCCAAGCCGCTGACGCTCTTCGGAGCGCTTCTTGTGCTCGTCGGGGTCACCCTGGTCGTGCGGACCAGCACCGTAGACAGGCGTGAACGCGGTGGGGCACGCGAGCTCGCACGCGGCTCGTCTATACCGCCCCCACCCACCGGCTGACAAGCCCCTGGCTGGCGCAACGGCCCGTGTTCATCGCCTTCATCTTTCTACCGTTGGCATCCTCGGTGGGTGCAAAAGGTGCTGTCATCTGGTAGCATGGCGTACGTGAGCGTCGATAGGGTAGCCACAGAAGCAGCTACCCAAGGCGCCCGATTCACCCGACAGCAAGGACCCCGCCAGTCAAGGGCCTGGGTCATCAACATGACAGGTATGGCCGTCCACGTGCGTGGGAGGCTTCTCGAAGGGAGCGAGCAGCGTTGAAAGACTCAGCGAAGACGTTCAAGAACGGCGATCAGGTCGTCTTGCCGCCCTACGGGGTCGGCATCGTGTCCGGCACCACCGACCGCACGGTGGGCGGATCGGTCCAGAAGTACTACCAGGTCGAGTTCCCCAACGGAACGTCTCGCGCCTACGTCCCGGTCGCCGCTCCCCTCGGCGCCGGCCTCCGCCCCGCGCTCACCAAGGACGAGGTCCAGAGCGTCCTGGAGCGCCTTCAGAACGGCCGCATCACCCTCCCCAAGCAGTGGGCGGCGCGTCACCGCAAGGTGACAGACATCCTCACCAGCGGCGACCCCTACCAGATCGCGACGCTCGCCAGCGAGCTGCGCCGCTGGGACCTCGAGCGCGGCCTGCCTGACCTCGACCGCCAGGCTTACCGCCGCGCCCTGCGCCTGCTGGCCGGCGAGATCAGCGCCGTCCTGGCGATCACCGAGGCCGAGTCCCGCGTGCTGATGGGCGTCGCCGAGGAAGACGAGCTGAACTAGCCGAACCGCTTCTCGAACAACACCGAGGTCATGCGCCGGGTCCCCTTCGGGAGCCGGCGTTCAAATTGGCGGAGGACCAGAACGAGCGGCTGTCACACGGCCGTGGCACTCATGGCCAGGTACCGCATGGCGATCGCGTACGCGGCGTAGTCGTCGAGCAGCACGCCAGGCGAGCGCATCCCGAAAGGCACGAGCCTAGCGAGCAAACCAGGCGGGTTGGCCTGGTAGTAGAGCCGCTTGGCCTCGAGCGTCGTGCCGTCCTCGGCCACCATCACAGGCTCGTGACCCGCAGCACGAAGCGCGGTCACCAGCGCGGTGGCCCCTGTCCCATCGCCGACCACGACCATGGCGCCTTCCGGCACGCGAACGCCGGCGACGGCCTCGGCCGAGACGATCGCTCGGTCCAGCAGCTCTCCGTCGTCGCTCACGTACGCGACGCCCACGTTCCGACCGGGGTCGAAGGCCACCAGCATGCTTGAAGGTTACCTGGGCTACTCGACAGGCGACGATCGCCGGCTGGGCAGCAAGAGAAGGGCGCGCCCCCGAAGGAGCGCGCCCTGACCAGCGAGTTACCGGTCCGCGACCTTAGCCGCGTACCTCCGGCTGTTGCGCCGGGACCTGGGTGGCGGGCCGCTGCGGGGCCGGCGCCTCGTCTGCGACGGGCCGCTTCTCGGCCAGCTTGGTGAGCGTGCGCTCGTCGGCGACGCGGGTCTTGCGTATCGCGTCGAGGCCCGTGCCGGCCGGCACGAGGCGACCGAGGATGACGTTCTCCTTCAGGCCGACGAGGTCGTCGACCTTGCCAGCCAGCGCGGCCTCCGTGAGCACGTGGGTGGTGTGCTGGAACGAGGCGGCCGACAGCCAGCTCTTGGTGGAGAGCGAGGCCTTGGTGAT
>CAZFAQ010000080.1:0-6184 GCA_964517055.1 uncultured bacterium
TGTGGTCTGGCAACCACCCGTTCTACACGGGCGAGCAGCGCTTCATCGACACCGAAGGCCGCGTAGAGAAGTTCCAGAAGCGCTTCGGCGACAGCTACCGCAAGCAGATCAAGCGGTAGACAGCGGCTCTCGCAGGTCGTTCAAACAGGCACGGCCGCGTATACGTCGGTGCCCTCGCCCGGCGCCGACTCGACGCTGAACCGGCCGCCGCGGGCCTCAACGCGCTCGCGCATCTGTCTCAGCCCCAGGCCGCCCGCGCTCGTCACCCGGTCCTTCACGTCGCCCAGGTCGAAGCCCTGGCCGTCGTCCGCGACGCTCACGTAGGCCATCCCGCCCGGCTCGGTGCCCAGCCGCACCGCCACACTCTGAGCCCTCGAGTGCTTGGCGACGTTGTGCATGCTCTCCTGGAAGATCCGGAACAGCACCGCCTCTGACTTGAGGGACAGCGCAGGCAGGTCGTCGAACGTCAGGTCGACCTTGACGTCGTTCTGCTGGCCGAAGTCGACGGCGTAACGCCGCACGGTCTCGGCGAACCCGAACCGCTCCAGGTCGACGGGCCTCAGCGCGAAGATCGACCGCCTCACCTCGCGGATCGACTCCCTCACGGTCTCCTTGGCGAGCGCAAGCTCGGCGCCGGCCTTCACCGCGTCTTTCGTCATCAGCCTCTCGACGAGGTCGAGCTTGAGGGCCGCGAACGCGAGCATCTGCGCGACGCCGTCGTGGATCTCGCGGGCGATGCGCGAGCGCTCCTCCGAGATGGCCAGCTCCTCGGACTGCATGTACGCGCTGGCGTTGCGGATGGCCAACGAGACCTGCCCCGCGACGAGCCCGATGAAGGGCAGTACAGCGGGGTCGAAGTGTCCCTCCTCTGGGTGCGCCAGCACGAGCACGCCGAGGAGCTCCTCCCCGGCTACCAGCGGCGCTGCCAGTGCGCTGCCGGCGTCCTGGAGCAGAGGCCCGAACTCGTCTTCGCCCGTGGCCTGCTCGCGCTCGAGGATACGCAGGTCGCGCCGCGCGGCTACCTGACCGACGAACCCCTCCCCTACCCGCCAGGTCCGGCTGGCCGGGTCGATCGAGTGCCCGACGGTGGAGCTGAGCCGCAAGAGACCCTCGCCGTCCGAGAGGAAGATGCCGCCAACCGGCGCCGACACGAACGCCAGCATCTGCGTGAGGACGCTGTGCAGCAGGCGGTCTAAGTTGCCCTCCGCCTTGATGGACCTGTCGACCTCGACGAGGGTCATCACGTCGCGCGTGCGCAGCCTCGTCGCCTCGGCGGCGGCCGAGAGCTGGGAGGCGACGATGGCGAACGACTCGAGGGCCCGAGCGTCGGGTGAGCCCTCCAGGTACGCCGTCACGGACCCCTCCGGCGATCCTCCCCACACCATCGGGGCGGTCAGCGCCGTGCCGTGACCCGATGCGGCGGTAACGACCTCGACGTTCCCGTCCCGCGCGCGCTGCCTGGCCTCGCTGTCGCGCCGCAGCGTGTCGGAGCGGCGCTCGCCGTCGAGCCCCACGCCGTGTGTCACGCCCAGCCCCTCGGGGCCCACGACGACCCCGATGGCGGTCGCGCCGGTGACGTCCGCGATGCCGTCTGCCGCGGCCCACAGCGTCGCCTCCAGGTTCGGCGCCGCGGCGAAGCGCGCGGTGACGGCCTGGATGCGGCCCAGCAGCTCGTGGCTGGCCTGCAGCTCGCGGTAGAGCTTGGCCAGCTCGGCCTCCGAGCGCTCCTTGTCGAGCACCTCGCCGGCGATCCAGTTGAGGACGACGTACGTCGCCAGCGGGCCCAGGATCGAGTAGAAGAGGAGCTGCGCCCAGAACTGCCCGCCGGGCGGCAGCAGCGGCACCGTGATCAGCTGGTGCACGAGCACGACCCCTACGATGGCCAGCGGCAGCCACAGTCGCGCGAGCCTCACCTGCTCGTACAGGCCGCCGGCGCCGGTGCGGCGCGGGCGGTCTAGCCCGGCGCCCGATCGGTCGGTCGTGGCGTTCGGAACGGTCATGCCGCGATTCTATGCAGGTACACTCCCCTGATGACCGATGCCCCAGTCGCGACCCAGGCACCGCCGCCCGACCAGCCGGTCGAGGTGGTCGAGGTCGGGGGGTCGCGGGTGACCCTGCTTGGCACCGCCCACGTCTCCAAGGCCTCGGCCGAGGCTGTCGAGCGCATGATCGCGACCGGCGAGTACGACGCCGTCGCCATCGAGCTCGACGCCGGCCGTCTGGCCGCCATCACCGACAAGGCCGCACACGCCAAGACCGACCTGCTGCAGGTGCTCCGTGAGGGCAAGGCCGGCGTGCTGGCCGTCAACCTCGCGCTCGGCGCCTTCCAGCAACGCCTGGCAGATCAGTTCGGTATCGAGCCCGGCGCCGAGATGCGCGCCGCCGTGAAGGGCGCCAAGGAGCGCGGCGTGCCGCTGCTGCTCATCGACCGCGAGATCGGCGTCACGCTCAGGCGCCTCTACGGCGGCGTCGGCTGGTGGCGCCGCATGACGCTCGTCGCCGGCATCCTCGCGTCGGCTTTCAGCAACGACAAGGTCGGCGAGGACGAGATCGAGAAGCTCAAGGAGGGTGACGTCCTCGAGGCGACGTTCGCCGAGTTCGCCGAGAGCCGAGCAGACCTGTACGGCCCCCTGATCGCCGAGCGCGACGAGTACATGGCGAACAAGCTGCTGCTCGCGGTTCAGGGTGATAGCGGTCCGCGGCACGAGAACGTGCTCGCCGTGGTCGGGGCAGGTCACCTGAAGGGCATCAAGGATGCTCTCACGCGCGCCGCTGAGGGATCAGTCGAGCGCCCGGCGCTCACCTCGCGCCTCGCCGAGCTCCAGACGACCCCTCCGCCCAGCCGCGTGACCAAGCTGATCCCGTGGGCCATCCTGGTGCTCGTGCTGGCCGGCTTCGCCATCGGGTTCTGGCGCAGCCCAGAGCAGGGGTTCCAGCTCCTGGCCGACTGGACGCTCATCACAGCCGGCCTGGCAGGCATCGGCACACTGCTGGCCCTGGCGCATCCGGTCACGATCGCGGCCACAGCCATCGCTGCCCCGTTCACGACGCTCAACCCGCTCCTAGGTGCCGGCTTCGTGGCGGCGGGCGTCGAGCTGTGGCTGCGCAAGCCCAACGTCGGCGACTTCGAGCGGCTACGCAGCGACGTCACGACCCTGCGCGGGTGGTGGACGAACCGCGCCGCGCGGGTGCTGCTGGTGTTCGTGTTGGCCACGCTGGGCGCCTCGGCCGGCACGTTCCTGGCCAGCGCGCGGATCTTCGGGCGCCTGGTCGGCTCCTGACTCCTAGGGCACGTCCGGCGCCGGCGGCGCACCGTCGATCGCCCACTGAGCGTAGGCGTCCACGAACGCGAACCTCGCGCCTAGCGAGTCGCTGGCCAGGATGTAGTCGAGGAAGTCGCTGACGTCCTGTTCCGTCGACTCGACGAAAAGTTGGCCGCCGCTCATCCCCTCGAAACGGCCAACCTCGATGGTCGGCAGGGCCTGCTCGGCCGCGTCCGCCGAGGAGGCCAGCTCCGAGAGCAGCAGGTCGACGATCCCGACAGACCGGTCCAGGTCGGCCGACGTGTAGAGCGGCTGGCCGGAGAGAAGCCCTGTCATCACGAGCCCGCGGCCTATGAGCTGACGCAGCGGGTCTGGCGAGCCGGCCACCTCGAACGTGGCGCCGACCGACGCGGCCTGCTGCTCGCCGCCAGACGCCGTGACGTCGACGCGGTACGTACCAGGCTCCAGGTCCGGCGGCAGCGCCATGCTTAGCTGGTCTACGACGTAACCGACGGCGCCGTCCGGCACCGAGACGCTGTCCTCGACCGTCAGGATGGGCTCGCCCTCGGCGCCGTCGAGGCGCAGTTCGGCCGTCACGTCCACGCTGGTCGGCAGGCTGTCGCCGGGCGTGCTGAGCTCGAAGGTCGGGTGCACGGGGTCGCCAGGGTGGTACGGCGCGACGGCCGGGCCGCGCTGGCCCAACGTCAGGCTCAGGTCGCCGACGACCTCCATGGGCGGGAGCGGCTTGTCGAGCTCGACCAGACGCGCGGTGGCGTCGTCCCTGAACTCGGCCAGGTCCTCTCCGGCGCGGCGGAGGAAGCGCCGGTACGCTTCCCTCGCGTCCTGCCTCTTGCCGTCGGCCTCCAGCAACCTAGCCAATGCGTAGTCGACCTCGACGGCGTCGGGGTAGAGCGCCTTGGCGTTGACGAGGTCCTCGATGGCCTCGTCGTTGACGTCGGCGTCAAAGCGCAGGGCCTGCTCGTAGGCGGGCAGCGCCTCGTCGAGGCGCCCCGTGACGGTCCTCACCAGACCGAGGTTGTAGGCGGCGACCGACTGCGTTCCGTCCAGTGACAGCGCCCGCAGCGACGCGTCCTCCGAGCGGTCGAGGTCGCCGAGCAGGTAACGCGACCAACCCAGGTTCGTCCAGTACAGGTCAGACTCCGGGTCGAGCTCGACCGCGACCGTCAGCACCTGCGTGGCAGCGAGCGCCTCGTCCCGATCGAAGTAGATGTAGGACAGGGCCTCGAGCGGGTACGTGAGGAACGGCGCCGCGCGGTGCAGGGCGAGCAACGCCTCCTCTTGCCTCTGGGCGTCGCCCGCCACCTCGAACGCGATCGCCGCGGCCAGCAGCGCAGCGCTGCTGGCGTCGGGCGAGGCGACGATGGTCTCGAGCACGGCCGGGTCCTGCCGGTCGCCGCGTGACTCGCGGAACGTGAAGGCGCCGATAGCCCCGTAGTCGTAGCCTGCGGCGCGCTCGTACGCGGCTTCCGCGCCGGCACGGTCGTTGACGCTGGCCGCGAGAGCCGCCTCCCACGCCCCTGCTGAAGCCAGCCCGGTCCTGTCGAACAGCGTCTGGAACGCCGCCCTGCCCACCGCGACGTCCGAAGAGGTCGTCTGCACGGCCAGGTAAGCGCGCCGCGCGGCCGAGGTGGCCGAGGAGGGCGGCTGGCCGTCGCCGTCGGCCACGGCCCTGAGGTCCGCGAGGAACTCTGCCGCGCGCTCGGGCACGCCGGGCTCGTCCACGGCGGCCTCGAGCGCCGCTTGGGCGTCGCTCCTCAGGCCCGCGCTGGCGAGGGCGACGGCCCTGACGTAGTCGCCGTAAGGGGTCTCGAAGCCCCCGGTGAGCGTTGGCGCGTCGGCCGGCCGCGAGTAGTGCGGCGCACCCTCGGGGTCGAGGTCGTCGAGGACCGAACCGACGTAGGCGGCGGCCAGCATCGCGAGGTGGATGGGATCGGACGGATCCGAGGTCAGCTCCCGCGTCCTCGACCCTTCTTCCGACGCCACCGAGAGGAACAGGCTCAACCTGTCGTCGCGCTGCTCCAGGTACCCGGTGACGGCGACGTCGACGCCGACGGCACCCCTGAGCAGGTCGGCGCCGGCCAGCTGGTATACGACGCGGGGCGCAAGTATGCGGATGGGGTTGATGAAGCCGCCCTCGACGACGAGCGGCGGCACGGCCGCCGAGGCCACCTCGGGCCCGATCACGACGGCCCCGTCCTCGAGCGCGTCGGCCGTCTCGGCCGCCAGGGCCGCGCCCAACAGCACGTCCTGGCTCTCGAACTGATGAACGAGCACGCTGGGGTTGGCCAGCGCGGCGCCCAGCAACGCGAACGTCAGGCAGGCCAGCAGCGACGCTAGCGCCCTGAACCGGATGCGTCCCCGAAGGACGTCGTGAACGTGGTTGTCGGTACCGCCGAAGAGCATGTTGCCTCCAGATTGCCAGAGGCTAGCACGGGGTCTTCTGAGCGCCAGGAGCGTTCAGACAGACGCCCGTGGTCGCCTGAACGCCTATGAACTGGCGCCCGTGCGGCGCGCCTCAGCGGGTCGACCGATGATCAGTCGAGCAGGCTCTCGAACTCGTCCTGGAGCGCCCTCGCCTGGTCGGCGGAGCGCGCCACGACGAGGATCGTGTCCTGGCCGGCGAGGGTGCCTACTATGTCCTCGCGTTCGAGCTTGTCGATGATGTACGCGACGCCCGAGGCGTGCCCCTCATCGGTCTTCACGGCGATGATGTTGTCGCCCCTGTCGAGGTCGCGCACGAACAACCGGAAGCGCTGCTTGAGCTCGCCTTCGATGTCTTCCTGGCCGGTGAGGGGTGTCGCCCGGTAGCGGTGCTGGCCCTTGCCGGCAGGGACGCGTACCAGCCGAAGCTCGGTGACGTCGCGGCTGACCGTGGCCTGCGTGACGCGGATGCCGCGCTC
>CAZFAQ010000081.1:0-6167 GCA_964517055.1 uncultured bacterium
GCCGGTCGCTCGGAGAACAACCTCAGGGTCCAGCTGCACCTACTGCGGCGTGCCCTGGCTCCCTGGGACGAGCAACGCCACCTACGTGGCGAGTCGCTCGAGAACGCCACGACCGACCTAGTGGCGCTTCGGGTTGCCATCTCGGCAGGCGACGCCGAGCTCGTCGCAGACCTGTACACGGGCGACCTGGCATCGGACGTCGACCTGGCGTTCGTCGAGGTCGAGCGTGCGGAACTGAGGCGCCGCGTCGTCGACGTACTGAGCCGCGCGGCCGGCGTGACGCCGCGCGACACGGACCCGTTACGGGTAGCGCGGCTACTGGAACGCGCGCTGGAGATCGAGCCGCTGGACGAGGAGCTCCTCCGGAAGCTCGTGGCGCTGCACCTACAGGCGGGCCGCCGGGCTGCGGCGGAGCGTCACGCCAGGGCGTTCGAGGAGAGGCTCATCGCCGAGACCGGCTACAGCCTTGCCGAGTCGACGCGGCAGTTGCTCGGCCCCGGCTGGGTCTAGTTCCTGCCGCACCACTCGTCCGACCCCGCAGGGGTCCAGTTGACGTTCACGCCACGCGACTGCAGGTCGAACATGTGGTCGGTCTGGGGCGGCACCAGGACGGACTGCTCGTTGACGGCGAAGCAGTTCCCCTTGATGTACACCCAGTCACCGGACGCCAGCCCGAAGTTGGCGGCGAGGGGCGCTAAGTCGCTGAACTTGTTCCCCTGGATCGAGACGTCATCGAGGCCGGTCATATAGGCGATCGCCGTGATCGCCGTGATCCGGTTGTCGTCCAGGTTCAGCTTCTTCACCCAGGTCATGTCCTCTAGAGGCGAGATGTCCTCTATGAGGTTGCCTGCCAGGATCAGCTTCTCGACGCTGCCTATGCCTTCGAGGTAGTCGACGGAGGTCACAGCGCTGTCGACGATCGCCAGTTCGACCACCGACGTCAGGCCAGCGACCCCGCTCGCGTCCTCGAAGCCTTCGCCACCCACACGCAGGTACGTCAGCGCGGTGAGCGGGCTCAGGTCAGGGAGGCTAGCGAAGGCGTTGTCTCGGATGTCGATGTGCTCGATGCCGGTCATCTGTGCCAACGGTTCCGCGGATGAGATGACGTTCCGGTACGCCCTCAGGTACGTGAGGTTCGGCAAGCCAGCCAGGGGAGAGATGTCGGCGACCTCGTTGTCCTCCATCGTGAGCGACTCGAGGGTGCTTAGGCTCGCGAGTGGACCGACGCTCTTTATGTGGTTGTCGTACACCGAGAGGCTCTTCAGAGCCGGCAGACCGGCGAGCGGTGCGAGGCTGGTTATCTCGTTGCTGAACAGGGTGAGGCTCTCGAGGGCGGTCATACCTGCCAGCGGGCCGAGGTCCGTGATCTGGTTCTCGTAGAGGCTGGCGCTGTAGACGCCGGTGAGGTGCTGGACGCCCTCGAGCGTGGTCACGCCCTTGTGCGACACGTTCAGCTGTTGGATCTGCGCCACGTTCGCGCAGGTCATCGAACCGTCGCCGATCGAGGCCAGCCGGGCGAGCACGAACGCCTCGATGGCCGGGTCCGCGAACGACACGACCTCGTCAGGGTCGGCGCAGCTCTCCACGGGAGCGGTGATGACCAGGGCCTGCTCGGCGCTGACGACGCTACGGTCGGTCAGCGTCAGTTCTCCATCGGGATCCAGCTGCAACTGCAGTTGATACGTCCCAGGCTCTATGCCGGCGGCCAAGGTCGTCTCGCTCGTCGCCGTCCGCGTGGCCCCAGCATCCAGCGGAGCCATCCCCAGGTCGAGAAGCGTGACAGAACCTGAACCGCTACCGGACACGCTCACCCTGACGACGAACGGCGGCGTCATGCGCTCCGATTCGTTGGTGACCGCGAAGCCGTACTCGAGGAGGCCACCCTGGACCGCGCTTGGCGAGCCCAGCCAGGCTTCGTGCAGGCGCAGGTCCCACTGTGTGCCGGCTGGGGCGCTGCCGCAAGCGACGAGCAGGAGGAGCGAGGAGAGCGCAGTAAGACGTGAGGGGAGGCGGGTCATGGCGAGATGCTGGCAATTTGTCCGTTAAGCCGACGTTAGAAGTCGGGAGGGAGCTCTCTACCGGACCGCGTCGAGACGCTCCTGCAACCGGTCCCATGTCTCGGCGATGCCCTGCAGCATGCCCATGTCTGTGACTGTCTGAAGGTCTTCGGCGGTGGCGTACTTCGACCGGCTGACGACCTTCGTGCTGTTCCCCTGGTCGATGAACTCGACGACGGCGTCGGTCGCCGGGAACTGATCGTTGACGGTCCCCTCCGAGTCCGTGAAGTAGTCCGTTTAACTGATGGACGAAGGCCTGCGGATCTCGTGGAACACCTGCTTGCCCCACGACTCGATGCCGTACATGTCGCCCATGTTCGGGTCCACGCACTTCATGCAGTAGAGCCAGGTGCCGCCCTCCCTGAAGTCCATCTCACAGGCCGTCAGGTCGAAGCCGCGCGGGCCCCACCAGTGCATGAGGTGCTTGCAGTCCGAGAACATCTCGAAAACCAGCTCTCGTGGTGCCGTGAACTCGCGCTCTAGGACCAGTACGGTGCCGTCTTCGACGACGCGGTGGGTGAGCTTGCCGTTGGACATGGTGACCTTCCTCCCTGACTAGCCGCCAGTTTCGGTCTCGTTCGTGAGCCTTTCTAAGTAGGCTTCGAGCTTGTCGTAGCGCTCCTCGGTGGAGCGGGTGAACGTGTCGATCCAGTCGTCAAGTGACATGAACTGCTCGTGTCTCAGCCCGTAGATGCGCCTGTTGGCGTCGGGGCGTACCTCGAGGATCCCGGCCTCGCTCAGCACCTTGAGGTGTTTGGAGGCCTGTGGCTGACGGAGGCCAAGTTCCTTGGCGATTTCACCGACCGTGAGGGGACCGGCGCGCAACAACTCGACGATCCTCAGCCGGTTCGGCTCCGCAAGGGCCTGTAGCGCCAGTAGGATCTTCGCGGCCTGGGCCGCTGCACTGCTCCTGTCATCTGCTCCCTTCATCGGGCTCGGGGTTCCTCCCTGAACGCAACATACGTCAAGAGGAATATTCCTGTCAAGAGATATAGCTGGTTCTTCGAGTTCACGCCGCTTGCGGTATGAAGTGTTTGACGTTGGAGACCCAGTACCCGATGCTCGTCCCGCCTCTCGTGCTCGCTGCGAAGGAATCTGCGAAGCGCCTAGGCTTCTCCCTTCGACCGGAGGGCAACCCAGCAGGACGCCAGACAGCGGGGCCCTCGGCCTGCCTCGATACGGTGGGCAGCCTGCTGCGAGCTCTGGCGGCCTCCCGACCGGATGGCGATATCGGTGAGGTCGGGACCGGCGCGGGCGTTGGTACTGCGTGGCTGAAGAGTGGGATGCAAGGGCGGGCACGACTAGTAACGATCGAAGTCGAAGGCCGCCTCGTTCAAGTGGCAAAGGAGCTTTTCGCAGCGCATCCTGAGGTGCGGGTAGTGCATGGCGATTGGTTGGACCTGATGCCGGAGCAGGGTCCTTTCGACCTACTGTTCTTCGACGGAGGAGGGCGTGGTGCGCTGGTGCCGGCCAACTGGCGAGCGATCGCCGGATTGCTCAAGCCTGGCGGGGTCCTCGTCTTCGATGACCTAACACCTGAGGCCCTTTGGCCCGACAGTTGGCACGGCAAGCCGGACCCCAAGCGCGAGTTCGCCTTCAAGAGCGGGTACTTCGCTGCCACCGAGCTGCTGACCGGACAGAGCACGGCAGCCCTCTTGCTCACCAGACTAACTACAGACGGATAAGGTCCACACAGCCGGCCACCTCGTTTTCACGGACGGGCGCTATCCCTAAGTCCTTGCGCCGCTACGCCTCGAGCTCCGGCGCCCGAGAGGAGCCTCCGTGACGACACCACGCGAAGCAAGGGCCGAGCTCTGGGAAAAGATCAAAGACGTCAAGATCGCGATGCTGACGACCGTCGGGGATGACGGCCTGCTGTACAGCCGGCCCATGTACACGCAGCGCGAGAGCAGGGACGACGGGCTGTGGTTCTTCACCGCGAGGTCTTCAGCCAAGTCGCTACAGGTCAAGGGCAACAGGGCCGTCAACGTCAGCTACGCCGACCCCGGCAAGAGCCTCTTCGTCTCGGTCGCTGGCCTCGCCAGGATCGTGGACGACAAGGAGCTCGAGCGGGAGCTCTGGAACCCCATGAACGAGGCGTTCTTCGACGGCGGGCTCGACGACCCCGAGCTCGTGCTGCTGAACGTCGACCCGGAGCGTGCGGAGTACTGGGACAGGGCGTCTGGCAAGGTCCGGCACCTGTTCGACATCGCCAGGGCCGCCGTCACCGGCGATCACTCCGACTTGGGTGAGAACGAGAAGGTGGAGCTCTAGGCCGCGGACCTCGGCTGATGCGCGGCGCCGGCTGCGACGGGTGCCATGGCAAGATGTGCCGGTGGCAGAGGTCAAGGTCGACCCCAACAAGGTCCGCGAGTTCGAGGACGCCGAGACCTTCTACGCCTGGCTCTCGGAGAACCATGACACCGCCGACGAGCTCTGGATCAAGATCCACAAGGTTCACTCGGGACTGAGGTCGATCACGCCGAAGGAGGCCATCGACGTCGTGCTCTGTTGGGGCTGGATCGACGGCATCCGCAAGGGACTCGACGACAAGAGCTTCCTGCAGCGCTACACGCCCAGGCGTCCGAAGAGCGTTTGGAGCCAGGTGAACGTCGAGAACGTCGCCCGGCTGGTCGCTGAGGGGCGCATGACGCGGCACGGCCTCGAGCAGGTCGAGGCAGCCAAGGCCGATGGCCGGTGGGACAAGGCTTACCGGATCTCCAATGCGGAGCTTCCCGACGACCTTCAAGCCGCCATCGATGCGGAGCCGCTCGCGAAAGCGACGCTCGAGAAGCTGAGCTCCCAGAACCGCTTCGCCCTCGCCTTCAGGGTGGACAGCCTCAAGACCGAGTCGGGTCGTCGTCGCAAGATCGCCTCGTTGGTCGAGATGCTCAAGAGAGGCGAGGCCATATACCCACAGAAGGGCCTGTGAGCGCCAGGTCTGGTGGACCTCGGCGCCCAGTACCTGTCGGTCGTCCTACGTCAGCGGTTCACCCAGGTCAGTGCCAACTGGCGGTCCCCAAGGACCGCGTAGAAAGAGATGTGACCGGTCACTGGTTCCGACTGGCCGCCAGCGCGACCTGGTCGAACACGGACCGCCAGGACGCCACTCCACCCATGCTGGTGCCGAACCGCGCGATCACGACGTCCAGCTCGGGGTAGACGAACAGGTACTGGCCCAGATGACCTTGCCCGGCGATCGCCATGGGCCGACCTCGTTCTGGCGCGTAGACCCACCAGCCGAGCTGGTAGTGGAGTCCCGCCGCGGCATCCACCGACCTGGCGGGGTCTGGGTCGCTGACGTCCTCGATCAGCTCCATGGACACGACCTGCTCACCTGCCACGGCACCACCGTCGAGGACCAGTTGCCCCAGCCTGGCCATGTCCAGAGCGGTCGCGTTCAGGCCGCTCTCCATCTTGGGAAGGGTCTCACCAGGCGACGAGACGCTCCAGCTCGCACGGCGCTCGGCGCCGACCGGACCCCACAGGCGTCTCTCCAGGTAGCTCGCGACGTTCTCGCCGGTCGCGGCCTCGAGGACGAGGCCGAGCAGCACGGGGTTGTACGAGTTGTAGGCGAACGCGCCACCGGGTGCACCGACCAGGGGAAGGTTCGTAACGAGTCCGCGCAGGTGCGGCTCGTAGTACACCCGGGCCTTGTCGCCCCATGGCAGGTCGTGGTCGCGGAACCTGACGCCAGAGCGCATGTCCAGCAGGTGACGCAGGGTAACGCGGTCATAACCGGCGTCCACCTCTCTGAGGCCCGGTAGGTAACTGGTGACTGGGTCGTCGAGCGAGCCGATCTGGCCGTCCTCGAGGGCGGCTCCGACCAGCAGGGCCGTGACGGACTTGGCTACCGAGAAGCTGGTGACGGTCGAGCCGCGCGCTGTTTCGGGAGGCCCGACCGAGTACCACTCGGCGGCCACGACCCCGCCCGAGAGCACGACGAAGGCAGTCGTGTCCGAGCCGCTCAGGAGACCCCTAAGGGTGCCGGCGGACCGATCGTCGGGTGTCGAAGACGCGCCACTCGGGGTGTCGCCTATGACCATGTCGAGCAGAGGCTCGGACGCTTCCTGGGTCTCGAACGCGACCGGGTGCCCCGACGGCGCGATC
>CAZFAQ010000082.1:0-6101 GCA_964517055.1 uncultured bacterium
CGACCGGCTACGGCGACAGCCCGTACCAGTGCTTCAGCTCGTTCGCCGGCAACCCCTATCTCATCGACCTGCGGGCGCTCGTCGACGCAGGCTGGCTCGAGGAGGGCGAGCTGTCAGAGCTCAGGTCGCTCCCTATCGATAGGGTCGATTTCGGTGCGCTGATACCGAGAAAAGTAGCGCTTCTCACCAGCGCAGCCGAGCGGTTCGCCGAGAGCGCGTCTGACGAACAGCGCGCGGCGCTGGCCGCGTTCCGCAGCGAGCACGCCGAGTGGCTCGAGGACTTCGCGCTGTTCATGGCCATCAAGGACTCGCAGGGCGGACGCGCCTGGAGCGAGTGGCCGGCGCCACTGCGTGACCGGCAGCCGGAGGCGCTTGCTACAGCGCGGGCAGAGCTCGCGCGCGAGGTCGACACGGTCGCCCTGTGGCAGCACTGGTTCTACCAGCAGTGGAGCGCGCTCAAGGAGCACGCCAACGCCAGCGGCGTGAGCATCGTGGGCGACGTGCCGATCTTCGTCTCGCTCGACTCTGCCGACGCCTGGGCCAACCGGGAGCTGTTCTACCTGGACGTGGAGGGGCAGCCGACGGTGATCGCCGGCGTGCCGCCCGACTACTTCTCGGCCACAGGCCAGCGTTGGGGCAACCCGCTCTACCGCTGGGACGTCCTCGCCGAGCGCGGGTTCGACTGGTGGATCAGCCGCGTCAGGGCGGCCCTGGGTCTCGTCGACCTGCTGCGCATCGACCACTTCCGCGGCTTCGCCGCCTACTGGGAGATCCCGGCCTCCGAGCCGACAGCGGTCAAGGGCCGCTGGATGGATGGCCCCGGCCAGGCGCTCTTCGACGCCCTGAGGACCGCGCTCGGCGAGTTGCCGCTGGTCGCCGAGGACCTGGGCGTCATCACGCCTGACGTCGAGGAGCTGCGGGACGCCAACGGCCTGCCGGGCATGAAGGTCCTGCAGTTCGCGTTCGCCGGCGGTGCGGAAGACCCGTACCTGCCGCACAACCACACGCGCGACTGCGTCGTCTACACCGGCACGCACGACAACGACACCACCCTCGGCTGGTACGCCCAGGCGCCCGAGAGCGAGCGGGACCACGTCAGGCGATACCTGGCTCGGCCTGACGACGAGGTGCTGCCGGGGCTGATCAGGGCGGCCGCCGCGTCCGTGGCCGACACGGTCATCGTGCCGTGGCAGGACCACCTGGGACTAGGGTCGGAGGCGCGGATGAACACGCCAGGGCAGACCTCAGGCAACTGGTCGTGGCGCTTCGCGTGGCGGGACGTGCCTTCCTGGCTGGCCGCTAACCTGGCGGAGCTGGCGGAGCTCTACGGACGCCTACCAGGGGCTGGCGAGGTCGACACTCCGTACAGGCAGTCCAGCCTGCCCTGAGATCCGCCGTGGGGGAGCGCCGGCTGCTCAGGACCGGAAGATCACGTCCTCGCGGGTGAAGTTCCGGTAGGCGAAGATCAGCAGGAGTACGATCACAACGCTGAGCGAGCCCCAGGTGACCAGGATGCTCGACGCCTCGGCCGTGCCCTTGACGATGTCGTCCATCAACAGGAGCGCGTTGAACACCGGCACCATGTAGGCGCTGTCGCCGATGCCGATGAGGTCCTTGAACTGCAGCGCGACCGCCGGGATTATGAACACGAAGGACAGCGGGGCGATGTAGCTCTGCGCCTCCTTGAAGGAGCGCGCGAACAGGCTGATGCTGAGGAGCACGGCTGCGACGACGGCCGAGAGCAGGACGGCGCTCATGAGGAGCAGAGCTATGGACCGCGCGTCGACGGACAGTGAGCCGCCCATGATCGCCACGAGCGAGCCACCCTCCTCACCTAAGCGCGGCAGGAACACGCTCCGCATCACGTAGCCGCCCAACAGGTAGCCGGCGATCGCTGCCAGAGAAGCGCTGAGGCCGAACGTGAGCGTGGCGAAGAACTTGCCGACGACGACCTCGCTGCGCCTGACGGGTGCGACGAGCAGGGACTCGAGGGTGCCGCGCTCCTTCTCTCCTGCCGTGGCGTCGATGGCGGTCATCTGCCCACCTGTCAGTGTCCAGATCGCGATGAAGAACGGGATCAGCCACGACATCTGGCCCGACGAGCGCTCGGCCGCTGACGACGCGTCGACGACCGCGACCGTGACCGGCTCGAGGATGGCGGGATCCAGGCCCTCGGCGCTGAGGCGCTGGGCGACTATGCCCTGCTGGAACGCGGTGACCGCACCCTGCAGCTTGCCTGCGTTGAGCTCGGAGCGCAGGTTGCCTACCTTGCTGTACACCTGCACGGTGGCGGTGCCGCCGTTCGCGATCTGCTCGGCGAAGCCGGCCGGGACCGACAGAGCGGCCGGGTACTCGTCGTCACGCACGGCCGCCTCCGGGTCCTGCACCTCGACCAGCTCGACGTTCTGTGCCTCCAACGCTGTCCTCAGCTCGGCCGGCAGCTCTGACCCAGCGGCGATACCGATCTGGGTCACCGTCGTGGCCTCCCGCTCGAACAGGCCGCCGAGGAGCAGCGGCATGCCAAGCATGATCACCGGCAACAGGACGAGCGGCAGCAAAAGGTTCGAGGCGATCGCCCTGTGGTCGCGCCAGGTCGAGAGGACCTCCTTGCGCGCGACGTCCCAGACACGGCTCCACCTCATGCCGTCACCTCGCGCGAGACGTCACCGGTGTCGGTGCTGGACACGAGCCGGAAGAAGGCCTCCTCGAGGTTCTTGGCTTGTGTCTGCTCCGTCAGCTCGGCCACGGTCCCCTCGGCGATCTTCCGACCCTGGTAGATGATGCTGCAGCGCTGACACAGCTCCTCCACCTCGCCCATCACGTGTGTCGAGTAGACGACCGCGCGACCCTCGGACGGGTACGCGCGCACGAAATCGATGACGGCGCGGCGTGCCACGACGTCCAGGCCGCTGGTGGCCTCGTCGAAGAAGATGACCGGTGGGTCGTGGATGACCGCCCTGGCGACGACGACCTTCTGCTTCATGCCAGTCGAGAACCCGCCGGCCCTGCGGTCGAGGGTGTCGCCGAGCTGCAGGAGATGGTCGAGGCGTTCGATGCGCGCGTCGACCGAGGCCTCGTCCATGTCGTAGAGGCGCCCGAAGTAGTGGAGGATCTCCCTGCCTGTCAGGCGGTCGTAGAGTCCCATGCCGCCGTTGACGACGCCTATGAGCGCCCGTACCTTCTCGGCCTGCTTCACGACGTCGAGGCCGGCGACACGTGCCATGCCGGAGTCCGGCTTGAGGAGCGTGGCTAGCATGCGCAGCGTCGTGGTCTTGCCTGCGCCGTTCGGCCCCAACAGCCCGTAGACCTCGCCGGGCTGGACGTCGAAGTCCAGCTTGTCGACGGCCAGCACGCGCTTTCCGCCCTTGCCCCCGTCGAACGTCTTGGTGAGGCCGCGCGCCTCGATCATCGGTTCACTCATGCCAAACGCCATGCTACCTGACGCTCGTCGGGGTCCTGTGTGGTGCGGCTGCTCGGTCGTCACGGGCGCCGAGGACTGGAGTGCGGTCGGCCGGCGGGGGTGGTTGGGCGATATCATCGCGGTCACGCATGGACCCGCTCGAGCTCGCCGCACTTGACGCCTACCCGCTTGTACCGCGGGTGCTACACGACGTCGAGACCCCCGACCTCAGCACCGGCTTCTCGGGGCTTACGCTCGAGTGGCCGCTGGTCTCGTGGCTCCCGTCCGGTGCCACCTGGGCGGAGGCGTTGATCAGGCCGACCGGCTCTGCTTCCGACCTCTCACGTCTTGCCGCCGTCGACGCGGCCGAGGTGACGGCGGCGCGGCTCAGCGAGGTGCCCCCCGAGTCGGTCGTCGCGGTAGTTCCCCCGAGGCGCATGGCTGAGCTAGTGCCGGAGTTCAAACGTCAGGCCGACCTGGGCGTGGGCGGCGTCGGCATCGACCTCTCACCGCTAGCCGACACTGCCCCGTTCGGCAGGGAGCAGTTCCGACCACGCAGCCGTGAGGACCTGGCCGAGCTACGTGCGGCAGCTGGCAAGCCGCTGTGGGTGTTCGGTGTCGGCAGCGCCGCCGACGCCGAGATCGCAGCCGAGGCCGGCGCCGACGTCGTGGTCGTCGGGTCCCGACTGAGTGCCCGCCTGCGTGGGGCAGCGACGATCGACGTGCTGCCCGAGGTCATCGATGCCGTGGCCGGGATGCTGACCGTGGCGGCCGGCGGTCCCGCCAGGGACGGCATAGACGTGTTCCGTTACCTGGCAGTGGGCGCCGAGCTCGTGGTCGTCGAGGGAGAGCGGCCGCTGGCGTCGGTCGCCGCCGAGCTGGCTTACGCGTTCAAGCTGACCGGTTGCGCGACCCTGGCCGACGTGGGCTACGACGCGCTCTTCGCGCCGCTGTTCACCGAGCCGTGATCGCCTTCCTCGAAGGGGAGGTGACCGAGGTGCTCGAGACCTCGGTCGTGATGCACGTCGGTGGGTTCGGCGTGGAGGTGCTTGCCCCGTCTTCGACCCTCGGCCAGTGCCGGGTTGGGGAGCAGACGCGGCTGCGCACGGCCCTGCTCGTGCGCGACGAGCAGCCGACCCTGTACGGCTTCCACGACCGCGACATGCTGACGGTCTTCAGGCGGCTCCTCGAGGTCAGCGGTGTCGGGCCCAAGGTCGCCATCGGCGTGCTCTCGGCGCTGCCTGTGCAGCTCATCGCATCGGCGGTCGCGAACTCCGACCCGGGCCTACTGACCAGCGCCCCTGGCGTCGGCAAACGCACGGCCGAGCGGATCGTCGTCGAGCTGCGTAACCGACTACCCGAACACCTCTCGGCCGTCGTGACTGGCGGGGCGGCGGCCATCGGGGAGGCGGGCCAGGACGCCGTCGACGCGCTGCTGGCCCTCGGCTACCGCGAGTCGCAGGTCAAGGGCGTCGTGGCCACTCTGCTACGCGACGAGCCTGACGCCAGCGCCGAGACCCTGATCCGCAAGTCGCTAGCCAAGGTTAGGTAGCGACGCTGGGCTCACTGGCTGGGCCACGGCCGCGCTGGGCGTTCAGGCCACGGCCGCGCGAAGAGCGTCGTGAGGCGCCGTGGCGCTCTTGTCGAAGGCAGCTCCGACACCTTCGTGTGTCAGCTGTCCGGCGTGCGTGTTGAGCCCCTTGAGGAACGCCGCGTCGTCGGCCAGCGCCTCCAGGCCACGGCTGGCAAGCTTGAGAACGTACGGCAGGGTCTGGTTGGCGAGGGCCCTGGTGCTGGTGTTCGGCACCGCGCCAGGCATGTTCGCCACCCCGTAGTGGACGACGCCGTCCACGACGTACGTGGGCTCGGCGTGCGTGGTGGGCCTGATCGTCTCGATGCAGCCGCCCTGGTCGACCGCCACGTCGACGATCACCGCGCCCTCCTTCATGTGCGAGAGCATGTCGCGCGAGACCAGCTGAGGGGCCCTGGCGCCGGGGATGAGCACGGCCCCGATCACGAGGTCGGCCCTGGGCAGCAGCTCCATGATGTTGCCGAGGTTGCTAGTCATCGTCTGGATCGAGCCGCGGAAGACGTCGTCCAGGTACTGGAGGCGCGCGTGGTTGACGTCGAGCAACGTCACCCTGGCGCCGAAACCGAGAGCGACCTTGGCGGCGTTCGTGCCGACGGTCCCGCCGCCGAGCACGACGACCTCACCGGAGTGCACGCCAGGCACGCCCGACAGCAGGACGCCGCGGCCGCCGTGTGAGCGCTCGAGGAAGTGAGCGCCGACCTGCGGCGCCATACGGCCCGCGACCTCGCTCATGGGGGTGAGCAGGGGCAGCGCCCCGCTGGCCTGCTGAACGGTCTCGTATGCGATGGCGGTCGTGCCCGACGCGAGCAGCGCGTCGGTCAGCGAGCGGGCTGCCGCCAGGTGCAGGTAGGCGAAGAGTATGAGGTCGTCACGCAGGTAGCGGTACTCGCTCTCGATAGGTTCCTTGACCTTGAGCACCAGCCGCTGCGCCCAGGCCTCCTCAGGGCTTGCTCCGGCGAGGGCCCCGGCGGCTTCGAAGTCTGCGTCGGTGAAGCCGGACCCGCCGCCCGCTCCCGCCTCCACGGTCACGGTGTGCCCGGCTGCCACCAGCGCCTGTACCGACCCTGGGGTCGCTGCGACGCGGTGCTCCTGCGGTTTGATCTCCTTGAC
>CAZFAQ010000083.1:0-6002 GCA_964517055.1 uncultured bacterium
TACGTCTTCTACAGCCTCTCGCCGCAGGACCTGACGCCGCCCTACTGGATCAACATGGGCGCCATGGCGATCTCCACGCTCGCCGGCACCTTCCTGGTGGTCACAGGAGAGAACGCGGGGTCCTCGCTTCTGGCCACTATCGAGCCGTTACTCAAGGGCGTGACGATCCTCTTCTGGGCCACCGGCACGTGGTGGATACCCATGCTGGTGGTACTCGGGGTCTGGCGGCACGGCGTGAAGCGCTTCCCGTTCAGGTACGACGCCGCTTACTGGGGCATGGTGTTCCCGTTAGGCATGTACGCGTTGTGCACGCACCACCTGGCCGGCTCGCTTGACCTGGGCTTCCTCACCGGCCTGGCGAGGGCGTTCGTGTACGCGGCCGTCCTAGCATGGAGCGTGACGTTCTTCGGGCTGGTGCGGTCGCTGGCCACGCGATCTATGAGGCCCGCATGACCCTTCAATCGCCCCACGTCTGCGCCTCGTGCGGGGCTCACTATCCGGGCTCCGAGCCTCGTCCACCGGTCAGCGAGCCTTGCTGGTTCCTGAGTAGGACACCGGTTCTAGGCCGGTAGCTCGGCGCTGAAGACCGCCCCGCTACCTGGTGCGTTCGAGGCAGAGACCGTCCCGCCGTGCAGCTCGACGATGGCCTTCACGATGGCCAGCCCGATGCCGCTGCCACCGCCAGCCCGTGTGCGGGCATCGTCCGTGCGCACGAACCGTTCGAAGATCCGGTCCTCCATGCCTGGGGGAACGCCCGGTCCGGTGTCTCTGACCTCGAGCCTCGCCGTCCCGTGCGACGAGCCGACGCTCAAGAGCACGCTGCCGCCGGCAGGTGTGTGCGCGACCGCGTTGGCAAGCAGGTTCCCGATGACCTGCAGCAGCCGCTCCTTGTCTCCTCGGACCGCCGTCGGGGTCGGAGCCTCGACGTCGAGAGACACCCCCTTCTGCTCGGCCTGCACCGCGTGGCTGGCACCTGCCAGTCGCGCGACCTCTGCCAGGTCTACCTCGGTCAGGTGCAGCGAGAGCCTGCCGGCGTCGGCCAGCGACAGCGTCCTCAGGTCGTCAACCAGCCGCGTGAGGACGAGTAGTTGTGCGTGGAGGTCACGCACCTCGGCGAGGTCGAGCTCGACCACGCCGTCCTCGATGGCCTCCAAGCGGCCGCGCATGACGGTCAGAGGGGTGCGCAGCTCATGGGCGATGTCGGCGACCATCACCCGGCGACTCTCCTCTAACCGTTGCAGGCTGTCTGCCATGGTGTTGAAACTACTGGCGAGCCGCTCCGTCTCCGAACCGCTGTCCGCACGGCGCGTCGCTGGGATCCTTGCCGAGAGGTCCCCGGCCGAGATCCTGCCGGCAGCCGCCGTCACGCTCTCGATCGGCTTGGCTATGAGGCGTGCCAACACCAGTGCCAGCGCCGCCGCCAGCCCAAGCGCCAGCACGGCCGACCCAACGAGCGCCACCGTCCTGCGCTCTAACGAGCTCCTGACGTACGCCAACAGGGTGCTGCGGCTCACCGTGTCCTCCGACGCGGCGGTCAGCATCGGCTCGATGGGATCGAGCACCGGGTCCGACTGGGCGTTCCCGGTAGACATCACGTCCTGCGCGGGGCCAGAGCCTTGGCGGGCCTGGCGGCGCGCCGCCACAGTAGCGCTGAGGGTCCTCAGCTCCTCCCAGTTCGTCACGGGCAGGTTCCTGAGAAGCGGCCCGCCCGGGACCGCCGCGAGCCAGTTGCCTGGTTCGCTCTGCTCGGGCACGTAGACCATGACCGTGCGCCCACCGACCTGGACCTCGAACCCACGCAGCAGTGCAAGGTCGGCCGCGTGGGAGGTCGTGGCGCCCGGCCCTCTCGCGAGCAGTGCCCTGCCCAAGTTGGCGGGCGTCAGCTCCGGGCGCGCCTCCGGAGGCAGCGCGACGTTCTCGCGCGCGATGCTACGGACCTGCGGCACCACCAGTAGCGCGATGGTCACGAGCGTGATGCCGACGAACCCGAGCATCAGCCTCACGCTCAGGCGGTTCAAGTCGTCGCCCCTGTCGCCGCCCGCTCGTCAAGGCGGATGCCCATGCCGCGCAGCGTCACGATGATCTCGCCTGCGCCGGCATGCGCCAGCTTGCGTCTGAGGTTCTTGAGGTGTGAGTCCAGCGTGCGCTCAAGGATGTCGCTATCTGGCAGGGCTCGCTCGAGCAACTCAGCCCTGCTGAACAGGCGGCCAGGGGCGGCCGCCAACGTAGACATGAGCTTGAACTCGGTCGCCGTCAGGGGCAGCTCGCGGCCGTCGAACTCGGCCCTACCAAGTTCAGGTTCGACCCGCAAACGCCCGACCACCAAAGGCCGCTCCTCGTCGACGGGGCCATGCGACCTGCGGAGCACGGCCTTCACCCTCGCCACGACCTCGCGGAACGAGAACGGCTTGACGACGTAGTCGTCTGCTCCTAGCTCGAGCCCCACGAGGCGGTCTACCTCGTCACCCTTCGCCGTCAAGAGGATGACGGGCACGCTGCTCTCCTGGCGGATCCGGCCTAAGACCTCGAAGCCGCTCAGACCCGGCAGCATCACGTCTAGTAGGACTATGTCGGGCCGAGCTGCGCGGAAGAGCGTCAGGGCCCGAAGGCCGTCGGTGGCGGTCTCGGTGGCGTATCCCTCACGCCTAAGGTAGGCCTCGAGGGTCCGCGAGATGCCTACTTCGTCCTCGACGATCAGGACGCATCCAGCCCCTGGCGTTGCCATGATCTCGAGCTTACGACCGGCATGTGCAGGGACGGTGCAGTGCGCCTCGTCGGGATCTTCGGCCTGCACGGCAACTGCACGGAGGCTGGTCGGGGTCTGCACGTTCAAGAGCCACGCTGCGGGTGCGGGTAGGGGAGGACCTCGGCCCGCAGCGGGATCACGACACGCTCTACGAGGAGGAGACAGATGAAGAAGGACAGACGGTTGGCGAGCGCTGTGCTCGCGGCGGCGTTCTTGCTGCTGAGCTCGGTCGGTCTGGCGCAGGAGTCCAGCGTGCAGGAGGACCTGGCGGCCCGCATCACCGAGCTGCGGGCGCAAGTTCAACGCCTAGCGATGCTTGCGGAGCTGCCTGCGGAGGCGAGGCCCGAGGCCGAGGCGCTGCTAGATGGGTACGAAGACCTGCGGCTGGCAGAGCAGGAGCTCGAGGTCGCCAGGCTAGAGGCGCTGGTGGCGTCGCTCGAGAACGGGGACTCGGCTTCGGTCGCGAGACAGGTGGCAGAGTCCGCCGTGGCGGATCGCAGCGTCGAACTGACGCGACAGCGCGAAGAGCTGAGCGACCAGGTGGAGGCGCTCGCCGAGACCTACCCAGAGGTAGCGAACCTGATCAGGAACCTGGCGACCCAGCGCCGCTTCGCCGGTCGCGACCTCCTGCTAGGTGAGGGACCGTGGTCGACGGTGCTGCCGCTCCTACAAGAAGCGAGGGCGCCGACGTTCCGCTTCCAGGGCCCGGCGGGAGGACCGTTCGGACAGGAGTTCGGACAGGACGCCTTCGAGCGCTGGCAGGAGTTGCTGCCGAGGTTGCGTCAGGTCCGCTGAACCTGGCAGGCTCACGGCCAGACCGGACGTATCAGCGAAGGCGGCGCCACCATGGTCGGTGGCGCCGCCTACCTGAGCCAGCTGGCCTCACCCGCCCGCGGGACGCGGTACCCGGTAAGTGAGCTGCGCGAACGGCCCTACTCGGTTCACCGAAACAAGCTCCATCGGGGGCTCGTCTACGCGCCGGGGCAGCAACTGCTTGCCCGATCCGAGCGTGACCGGAGCGATGGTGGCGATGACCTCGTCGAGCAGACCGTGATCGTGGAACTGCCCCACCAGGTCGCCGCCGCCGACGAGCCAGACGTCCTTGCCCGCCGCCGCCTCGACCATGTCGGCGTGGACGGGCCTGACGTCCCCGCGTACGAACCGAACGTCACCGGTGGTTGGAGGCTCCAGATCGGTCGAGGAGAACACCCACGAAGGTTGCGTGTACGGCCACTCGAACGGGGCGTCACCGTGGCTCGAGCGGTGATGATGCAGTAGCCATAGGTAGGTCGACTTGCCCATGGCCACCGCCCCGATGCCGCTTATGAAGCTCGCGTAGCTGGGGTCCTCGGCGCCGAACTGCATGAGCCAGTCGAGAGAGTCATCGGCCGTCGCGATGAACCCGTCCAACGAGGTGGCTGTGTAGTAGACGGTCTTCACACACACGCTCCCGGCGTCGGCGGCTGATCGGCTGGAGGGTCGCTAGTAAGGCCGCGTGACCTAGAGTAGCGGGAGTCATGGGCGTATTCCAGAGGCTTATAGGTGCGTTCCTGAGGCGCCGGGTCAGGTCCCGAGCGAGCGGGAAGACGTTGGACCAACTGGCCGAGCAGCTTTCTGCTTCGAGCGATGCCCTCATGCCACGGATCCTGGGCGCCGCCGACACACCAGGCAACCGCGAGGCCATCAACCACTGGGTGGGGATCGAGCGCTGGAGCCTAGATCGCGTCCGTCAGTGGCGAGACCCGCCCACCGAGCTGGGTTCCTACCGGCCGTTCCGGAGACCAGAAGGCTCGTCCCTCGAGGACCTGCAGGAGGCGTTCGCACGGACCAGGCAGGAGTCGATCACCTTGGCTCGAGAGCTGGCCGGCTCGGACATCGACCCGGACGCCACAGTTCCTCACAACGACCTGGGCCCGCTCACGGTCGTCGAATGGTTCGAGTACATGGACGACCACTCGCTGCGCGAGCGGATCAGGCTCCGCGGCTCGTGACCGGCCGCTAGGCGTCCGACCAGACAGCCAACACGTTGCCGCTCGGGTCCGAGAAGTGGAACCGCCGGCCGCCAGGGAACGAGTACGTCTCCTCGACGATCGTGCCGCCTGCCGCCCTGACGGCCGATTCGAGGGCGTCTAGGTCGACCGCGTAGATGATCACCAACGGGCCACCCGGCTGGGGCTCGCGCTCGCCGTTGAACCCGCCGGTCAGGCGGCCGTCCCTGAACTCGCAGTACGTTGGCCCGTAGTCCGTGAACTCCCAGCCGAAGGCCTCAGCGTAGAAGCGCTTGGCGGCGCCGACGTCCTTGACGTTCAGCTCCACGTAGTCGATGCGTCGGTCATTCTCTGGGTTGGAACCTGCCATGTCGCTCTCCATCTGCCCCTGGAGTGGTTGGCAGGATAGCGCTCTGGCGAGAGGTGCGCGTCCTCGGCCGCTTGACACATATTCCGCATATGGAATATGTTTTCGGGCATGGCGAGGACGCCAACCACCAACGACGTCTTCACGGCGCTCTCCGACCCGACACGCCGCGACCTGATCGCGGCCATCGGGGAGGGCGAGGCCACCGTGAGCGAACTGGTGGAGCTCCTCGACATGGCCCAGCCGCAGGTGTCCAAGCACCTGGCCGTGCTGCGCGAGAGCGGGCTGGTACGCGTCCGGCCCGAGGGCAAGTGGCGCTTCTACAGCGTCAACGGCCCCGCTCTCGGCCCGGTCATCGACTGGGCGAACCGGTTCATCGGCGCCGTCAACGAGCGGTACGACCGCTTGGACGACCTGGTGGCCGACCTGTCAGAGGAGGAAGCATCGTGACGAAGACGGATCGCAAGGGCAGTGCCAAGCTGAAGGTCGTCTCGGACACCGCGTACGAGGTGGTCAGGCTGTTCGACGCCCAGGCAGACCTGGTGTACAGGGCACATACCGAGCCGGAGCTGGTCAAGCGCTGGTGGGGCTTCCCCGACTGGAACTGGCAGGACTGCTCGATCGACGCGCGGGTGGGCGGTAAGTGGCGCTTCTCGGTCGAGAAGGACGGTATGGACGTCTCGTTCCACGGCCGCTTCACCGAGCTGCAACGTCCAACCAGGATCGCGCAGACCGAGATCTACGAGGGGATACCGGGCGTCACGCAGGAGACCGAGGAGGGCGGCACCCTGAACACCGCGGTGCTAAGTGAGGAAGGTGGCGTGACGACCTTACACGTCCACATCGAGTGCTACTCGCCAGAGGTCATGAAGGCCATCTTCGACAGCGGCATGGAGGGCGG
>CAZFAQ010000084.1:0-5991 GCA_964517055.1 uncultured bacterium
AGTCGAGGCTCGCGCTGGCGAAGGTTCGTGGCGGTTCGGGTTCTGTGCTGCCTTGGGGCAGTTCGGGACGGCCATTAGGCGCCATGTCGCACCCGTTCTAACACGGTCCCAGCCGCGAACCGGTACGGTATCCGACCCGTCGGGAACCCGCTCATGAGTTCGGTCGCACGTATCCTTGGTCGCAGATGGAAGCGACCGCTGGAGGGAGGGGCCTGCTGTGCATGGGCGAGCTGCTCGTCGACATGGTCCCGACCCAGCGCGGGTCGGGCTTGTCGGCGGCGCGCACGTTCCAGTGGGCGGCGGGCGGAGCTCCAGCCAACGTGGCCGCCGCGGCGACACGGCTGGGCGCAGACGCCGGCCTGGTCGCGACCGTTGGCGACGACCCGTTCGGCGAGGGACTGATCGCCGAGCTGCGCTCCGCGGGTGTCGACACGACGTTCGTCAGGCAGGTCGCACGGCCCACCGCTCTGGCCTTCGTCGACCTGGCCGAGGACGGCGAGCGAGACTTCCTCTTCTACGGCGACGACCCGGCTCACGACGCACTGACACCTGAGCTCGCGGTCGCCGCTGTAGAGGCGTTGGCAGCGACAGGGGGCGGCATCCTCCACTTCGGATCGGTGTGTCTAGCAAGGGAGCCTGCTCGGTCGGCTACCTCGCACGCCATCGACGCCGCCGTTGCCGCCAGCTGTCTTGTCTCCTTCGACGTCAACCTGCGGCAGAGCTTCTGGGACGACCTGGCCACCGCCAGGGACGTGATCGGAAGGTTCCTGGGCAGGGCACAGCTCGTCAAGCTCAGCCTCGAAGAGGCCGCGTTCCTGGCCGGCGACGAGCGGGCCGAGCACACGGATGTCGTCGCAGACCTTCTCGCGGGCGGCGCCGAGCTCGTCGTGGTCAGCCGCGGGCAGGCAGGGGCCACCGCCCACACCGAGAAGAACGTCGTGAGCGCGGCAGCGCCGGCGGTCGAGGCCGACGACACGACGGGCGCGGGTGACGCCCTGTGGGGCGCGGTGCTCGCCGCGACCCTGGCGGAGCCCGACCTGTGGTCGGACCCAACAGCGGCCACCGGCACCCTCGAGCGCGCGTGCTCGTACGCAGCGCTGTCGACAACTCGGCGAGGCGGCATCCCGTCCTACCCCACGTCAGACGAGCTGGAGTCGTACCTCGTCGGTGGCGGCGCGACGTGAGCCAAGTGGCGGTGGTAGGAAGGGCGGTATGTACGACATAGACGTTCGCGCCGCGGCGGAGCGGCTGCGCGGGAAGGTCAGGCGCACACCCCTGTTGCCGCTCGACCACCCTGACTGGCAGGGCCTGACCGCCTTCGTGAAGCCCGAGTCGCTGCAACTGACCGGCTCGTTCAAGATCAGGGGCGCCACCAACTTCCTCGCCACCCTGCCACCAGGCGAACGGAGCCGCGGCGTGGTTGCACATTCCAGCGGGAACCACGCGCAGGGGGTCGCCGCCGCAGCGCGCGCCTACGGCGTGAGCGCCACGGTGGTCATCCCAGAGGGGGCCTCCGCCGTCAAGGTCGCCGGGACCGAGGCCCTTGGCGCAACTGTCGTCAGGAGCGACGGCACGCGCGTGGCTCGGGACGAGGCGATGGACGCTATAGCTTCACGGACCGGCGCCACGCGGCTCCCGCCGTACGACGACCTGCGCGTCGTCGAGGGCCAGGGCACGGTGGGGTGGGAGATCGCCGAGGACCTGCCCGCCGTCGCCAACGTCCTCGTGCCCATAGGTGGGGGTGGCCTCTCGTCAGGCGTCTGCCTTGCCCTGGCCGAGCTGGCCCCAGGCGCGCAGGTGATCGGTGTGGAGCCCGCCCTGGCCGCCGACGCCCAGGCCTCTCTACGGGCCGGTGAGCGCGTCACGTGGCCGGCCGAGCGCACCAACGCCACCATGGCCGATGGCGTCCGGTCGCAGGTGATCGGAGAGATCAACTTCGCGGTCCTGTCCGAGCACCTGGCTGGGGTGGTGGCCGTGAGCGAGGACGACATCGCCGCGGCGACGGTCCACTACGCCCGCAACGTCAAGCTCGTCGTCGAGCCTACGGGCGCGATCACCCTGGCTGCGCTGCGGCGACTGGTCAAGGAGGGAACGGTCGACGGCGTCGAGCTCAGGCCGGGACCGACCGTCGTGATCGCGTCAGGTGGCAACGTCGACCCCGCGCTGCTCTGTCGTCTGCTCGGCGAGGCCTGACCCCGAGACCCGCCGTGCCCATGGAGGCAGGGCGGTCGAGTGAGACGTCGCCCCCAGACCCGCCGGCCTCATGTCGGTATCCTTGACGCGTGAGTCCGCTCGTCGCGCTCCTACTCGTCGGATTCATGTTCGTGATCGCCCTGTGCCTGACGGTCTGGGCGGCGCTCTCGTGGGTGTCAGGTCCGCGACGGACCCCGGCAGACGCGAGGTCGACGTTCGTGCCGCTGGCGCGCAGCGCCCCGGCGGGGCCCGTGTGGAGGGCCGGATCGTCCGCGCCGGCTACCGCTGCCGCCCAGGCCCGGTCCCGCGTCCACGCCACAGACACGGACCAGGCCGAGGCCGTACAAGCAGTCCGGCTGCCAGAGCGTCGCAACGACGAGTTCAGGGGTGCCAACGCCACCGTGACGCAGCGCCCCAACCTGGACGACGCCTTCGACCGGTTCCTCGAGCAGGAGCACAAGGACCGCCGCTAACTGGTCGCTGCGCCTCGGCCAAGTGAGAGCGGCGCCCGACACTTCCTGCGGGCGCCACCGACTTCTTGCCTTCTCCTGCGGCTCCGTCAGCTAGCCGTGACCTGCCCCGACTCCAACTCCTTGAGCCGACGGTACGCGGCCTCGGCCCTACCCCTCAGCTGGCTGTTGTCGGCCTTGCCGGCCATCATCATGTGCATGTTGATGTGCTGGTCGACGTCCCCGAATATCGAGTTGAGCACCTCGACCTCGTGGCCGGGTCGCAGCGTCGAGTCACCCCTGAACATGTACGTGTAGGTGTGCTCGAAGTCCGCGACGTCCATCCCGCCGCTCAGGTAGCGCTCCAGCAGGTCGAGGTACGGCGTGAGGTCGGAGCGGGCCGCCTGCGCCGAGCCCGTGACGTCGGCGCCGACAGGTAGCTCACCGAAGCCAGCGTCTAGCGCCTCCGGCGTGATCTCCCAGTTGTCGCGGTCGAAGACGGGCTTGCCGTCCTTGAAGAGGATCACCTGTGGCGACTCGTGCTTGATGCCGGTCGTCTCCTCGACCCGGTTGCTGGCCGGCCTCGCCTCCACGACCCTGATGACCCCGCACATGAGGTCCTCGCGCGGCTCGAGCCGCTCCTGTACGAAGCCGAAGCCCTGCATCGTCTTGTGGCACGTGCCGGCCTTGAAGATCACGCTCGTCGGGTACTCGCCGAGGAAGGCCTCGACGTCCTCCGGGCTGGTGAGCAGTACTACGCGGTCCTTGAGCATCCTTCTGTTACCCCTCCGTCCTTCTTGCGGGCATCGTAAACCGCCCTGCTGGGCTCTTGTTGTGGCCCAGTTAGCCGTCGGGACCAGCCGCCCGTCAGGGCCGGGCGCCGCACCCCGCGAGGTCGCCCACCTGCCCGGTCGCCTGCCGCCACCGCCTACGTACGCTGATATCGTGTGAGCGTGCACAGCACAGCACAACGCCGGGCGATACAGCGTGCGCTGAACGAGGCGCCCGGGCCACTCACGCCGCAGGAGGTGTTCGAGCGCGCCTCGCGGCTACACCGCGGCCTCGGCCTCGCGACCGTGTACAGGAACCTCGGCAGCCTGGTCGACCTCGGCATGGTCACGACGGTGCACCTCCCGAACGAGGTGACGGCGCGCTACGAGCCGCGCCGGCCGGCGCACCACCACCACTTCAGCTGCGAGGAGTGCGGGCAGGTGTACGAGCTCGACGCCTCGTGCCCCGTCGAGCAGCTGGAGGGCGCGACCTTGCCAGGTGGTTTCCAGGTCCGCGACCATGCGCTCACGCTGTACGGTTCCTGCCCCACCTGTTCAGCCGCTTGAGGCCACGTCGTGACGGCCCCCTAGTCTGATAGACTGCCGTTCGGCTCGAAGGGGCCGGCGGCCACCAGCTGCGGTGCTTGGAGAGGTGTCCGAGTGGTTTAAGGAGCGTGCCTGGAAAGCACGTGTATGGGTCTTGCCTGTACCGCGGGTTCGAATCCCGCCCTCTCCGCCACAACCCGCTCAACTCGACGGACCTTGGTAAGCTCTGTTCAGTGCCGCTGTTCGGGCGCGCTCTTGGGGGCACACCCAGACATGAAGGTTCCGACCCGCTCCGCGAGGCAGCCGACCCAACTTCGTCCTATCAGCGTTCAGAACGGCTTCCTGCCTCACGCCGAAGGCTCCGCGTTCGTCGAGTGGGGCCTGACAAGGGTCGTCGCCAGCGTCACCATCGAGTCGAAACTTCCTCCTCACCTCCGGGGGATGGCCAGCAAGACCGGTTGGCTCACCGCCGAGTACTCGCTGCTCCCCCGCAGCACGGCCGACAGGACGCCACGCGAGCGCCTATACGCCGGTGGCCGCACGCAAGAGATCCAGAGACTGATAGGCAGGGCCATGCGCAGCACCGTGGACCTCGGCCTGTTCAGGGGCAAGACGCTGACCATCGACGTGGACGTCATATCTGCCGACGGCGGCACGAGGTGCGCCGGCGTCGTGGCGGCCTACGCGGCGTTGCACGAGGCGGCCGACAGGCTGGTGTTCTCGGGCAGCCTCGACGAGTGGCCGCTCAGGCATGAGGTCGGTGCCGTCAGCGTCGGGATCGTGGGCGGGGAGCAGCGACTCGACCTCGACTACGCCGAGGACTTCGCCGCCGGGGCCGACATCAACGTCGTCGCCACGGGCAACGGCGACGTCGTCGAGGTGCAGGGCGCGGGCGAAGGCGCCCCGATCCCTTCGGAGCGGTACGTCGAGCTGCTCGCTACGGGGATAGAAGGTGTGAAGCGCGTACTGGACGTCGTCAGGCCGCAGCTCGGGAGGCGGACCGCGTGAGCACGAAGCGTTTGCGGGTCGTCGTCGCCACCGGGAACGCTGGGAAGCTGCGGGAGTTCAAGGACGCCCTCTCCAGGCTCGAGCTCGACCTGCTCGGCCTGGCCGACGTCGGGATCGATAGGTTGCCTACCGAGACGGGCGCGAGCTACGAGGAGAACGCGCTCCTCAAGGCGGGCTACGTAGCGTTGCGCGCCAAGCTCCCGGCGTTGGCTGACGACTCGGGCCTGGAGGTGGACGCACTCAGCGGCAGGCCGGGTGTGTTCAGCGCCCGCTACGGCGGCGAGGGTCTCAGCGACGGCGAGCGCATGGCCCACCTCCTCGACGAGATGAAGGGCGTGCCGCGCAAGGGCAGGGGCGCCA
The DNA here is from genome assembly GCA_964517055.1 of uncultured bacterium. Lineage (GTDB taxonomy): Bacteria > Deinococcota > Deinococci > Deinococcales > Trueperaceae > DASRWD01. The sequence goes on from CAZFAQ010000084.1 coordinate 5,327, forward strand.
CGTTCCGCTGCGTCGTCGTGCTCGCGACACCGGGCGGTGAGGTCGCCAGGTTCGAGGGCGAGACCCGCGGCGAGGTGACGGTCGGGCCCCGCGGCGAGGGAGGGTTCGGCTACGACCCCGTGTTCGAGAGCGTCGAGCTCGGCAAGACCTTCGCGGAGGCCACGTTGACCGAGAAGCGCTCGGTGAGCCACCGCGGCAGGGCGTTAGGGTCGTTCTTAGACTGGGCGCGCACGCCGCTAGGCAAGCAGACCATGCAGACGATCGAGCCGCGCCGCGAGGAGATCTAGGGCCTCAGACCTGGATCGTCACCCTGGCGCCGTCGCCCAAGAGGTGCACGGAGTCCGTGAAGCGTATGACCCGCGACTGGTAGCCCATGGTCACGGAGTGGGTGCGAGCGCCGTTCTTGAAGAACTTGACGCCCCTGAGCAGGTCGCCGTCCGTGATGCCGGTTGCGCTGAACACGATCGTCTTGCCTGGCGCCAGGTCGTCGGTGCGGTAGACGCGGTCGACCGAGCCACCCTTCTCCTCAAGGCGCCGCCGCTCCTCGTCGTTGCGGGGCTTGAAGCGGCCGTGGATCTCGCCGCCTAGGCACTTGAGCGCGGCCGCCGCGAGCACGCCCTCCGGCGCCCCTCCCGTGCCCATCACGGCGTGGACGTTCGTGCCCC
>CAZFAQ010000085.1:0-5986 GCA_964517055.1 uncultured bacterium
CGTTCCGTCGAGTAGATGAGGGTGCGGTTGCGGGCGCTGACCGGCACCCACAGGTTGCCAGGCACGTGGTGCTTGGCGGCGATGCTCGCGTAGAGCTCGTCCGGTACGGCCGCGAGCACGTCGGCGTCGGCAAGCGCACCTAAGGCGCCGGCGTCCTGGGCCCAGAAGCCGTCGGCCGGGCTGGCGGCACCCTCTTCGGTGATGAGGACGGCGAGCTCGGCTGTGCTGCCGTAGCGCACGACCACGTCCACGCCCGTCTGCTCCTCGAAGCGCTCGATGATGGGTCCGGCCAGGGCCTCACCGCGACCGACGTAGATGGTCAAGCTCTGAGCGGTGGCCGTGGCGAACGCCGTCAGGGCCAAGAGCAGGGTAAGCAGCTTGGTCAGTCTCATTTCAGCTCTCTCTCAGGTAGCGCCCGGGACCGCTAGACGTCTCCCGTGGCGGACCGACAGGGGGATCTCGGCCTAATCCTTAGTTGTTCACTATGGATTGCCGATGGAAGGTTACACAGGCGCCATCCGGCCGTCAAGACGAGGCCAGGACGCCGCCGTGTCTACCAAGAGAACCGCGGCCACGAGGGCGACGTCGCCACCCTGACAGCCGCGGCTCAGGTACTAGTGCTCAGTGACCGGCTGGCGCGTTCACCGGCCCGTCGTAGATCTCGGGGTTCGGGTCGCCGTGGACGATCAGCGTGCCGGACAGGCCGCGCTCGGCCCGCGACAGGGCGTGGTCGACCAGCACGTACTCGCCTGGCACCTCGACCGTGAACTCCACCATCACCGTGCCGCCCGATGGCACCGTCGTCACGTGGATGTCCTCGAGGGGTGCTGTCGTGAGGCTGCCCTCGTGGTAGACGCGGTCGAAGATCTCGCCGATGACGTGGAAGCTGCTGATCTTGTTCGGGCCGCCGACGCCGAAGAAGATCCTCACGGTCTCGCCGACGTTGGCCTCGAGTGGGTTGTCGTTCAGGGCGTTCACAGCGCCGTTGAAGACGTAGTACTCGGGGTGCTCGTTGAGGAGCTTGGTCGCGCTGAAGGACTGGTGGCCCGGGATCCCGAACACGTCGGCCGTGTACATCTCGCCTTGCATGACGTAGAACTCGCGGTCCACGGGAGGCAGCCCGCCCTCCGGCTCGACCAGGATCATGCCGTACATGCCGTTGGCGATGTGGTGGGCGACCATCGGCGTGGCGCAGTGGTAGATGTACAGGCCTGGGTTGATGGCCTTGAACGAGAAGCCGGTCTGGTCGCCAGGCAGCGTCTGGGTGGACACGGCGCCACCGCCAGGGCCGGTCACGGCGTGCAAGTCGACCGAGTGGATGAAGTTGCTGTCCTCTGGGTTCTCGAGGATGACGTCTACGGTGTCGCCGAGCTTGATGCGGATGAACGGGCCAGGGACCACGTTGTTGAAGGTCCAGTACCGGTAAGTCGTGCCGTCGGCCAGGTAGGCGTCGCGCTCGATGGTCTCGAGGACGACCTCGTGGCGGACGGGACCGGCGCTGTGATCGGGTGGCGGCGGCACGTCGCTGGGGAGCCGGACGATGCTGTCGAGCTCGAGCTCGGGCTCGGCCGTGGCGTCGCCGACGATGAACGAGCCCTCCATGCCAGCCTGCCTGTGCCCGGGCACCGTGCACCAGTAGGAGAAGATGCCCTCCTGGTCGACCCTGAACACGATGCTCACGCTGGCGCCTGCCTGCGTCACGGACGGCGAGTGGGCACCGACGAAGCTCTCGACGAAGATGTCGTGCTCGACGTTGTCGCCGTTGATGAGGGTGATCTGCACCACCTGTCCAGGGCGGGCCGTCAGGTCGGGGTTGGCTACGCCGTCGATGGCGCCTCCGACGCCGATGAACGCCATGCGACCGCCGGCCAAGCCGGTCGTGAGGGTGTAGCTGACGTCTGGCAGGTACTCGGCGGGCGGCAGCGGCTGCTGGGCCTCCTGGGCCAGGGCGAGGGCGGGAAGTAGTAGTAGCGACATGAGCAGCGCTCGCGTCTGGGTTGGCCTGCGGACACGCATCCGTGGTCTCCCTTCGGAGGTCGTCATGACCCTTGCACTCACAGTATCGGCGAGGCACGCGCCTCGGATGTCAAGGCGACAACTGGAGTCGCGCCTCGCCCGAGGCAACAGGGGCCACCATGCCACGGTCAGAGGTTCTCGGTGAGCGCTTCGAAGAGCAGGAGTAGCACGAGGGCCTCGGCGGGCTCGAGCGCATGCGTCTCACCTGAGGACGTCACCGCTAGGTCGTACGAGCCTATCGCCCGCGCGACCCCAGCCAGCTGGTGGAACAGGCCGCCCGCCCGCGGCGCCTCCTCGCCAGCAGGCGGCCCGGGGCGGCGGGAGAGACCTATCGTGGCGACCGGTCCATCGGTAGACGTCAGGACCCAGTCCGCCTTCTCCAGGTTCAGTAGCCGACCGACCCCACCCCGGCGAGCGTCCACCACCTGGTAGTCGGGTCCCGCACACGAGCCCGGTCGTGTCGTCCCGGAGCTCCACGACCTTCCCGCCCCTCCGCATGCGGAAAGCGGGTCGTGGCTCAGCGTCCAGGTCTGCGTCGAGAGGCGGCATGGCACATGTTGTCAGACCGACGCCATCGGCCTGCACGAACTCACTCATCGCGACGTGCACCAAGGAGGGAACCGGCCAAGAACGTTGCATGTGGCACGTTCCGGCCGTGAGAATCCTTGCGCGCTGCGGCGTGGCAGTGCATCATTGGTGCGGGCGGCGGCCACGCCCAACCTCCACAGGTCCCACCCCGGCCGGGGCCCAGCGCGGAGGCAAAGGGGGGAACACCCTCGGCCCGAACACCCGTAGCCGAGCCTGCGTAGCACCTGCCGGGGAGGTGGCCGCGGCCGGTGAAGGGCTGCACGATGACCACCAACAAAGACCTCAAGCGCAAGGTGCGCGCCCGCATGGTGAAGACGGGCGAGGCGTACACGACGGCGCGGGCGCACCTAGTGGCCCGCCTCGACTCAGATCCTTCAGCAGGACAGGCCGCGAGCGGCGGCGGCAGCGCGCGGGACCCGGCAGGCAAGGCCGTCGCGAACGGGGCCGACGAGCGACCGATGCCGGAGAACTACCTCCAGCTGGCGGGCATGAGTGACGAGGCCGTCGCGGCCAAGACGGGCCGGACGTGGCCTGAGTGGGTCAGGGTCCTCGACACCATCGGCGCACGCGAGTTGCCCCACCGCGAGATCGCCAGATGGCTCGAGGAGGAGCTTGGCACCTACTGGTGGCCACAGGCGGTCGCCGTCGGCTACGAGCGCATACGTGGCCTTCGCGAGGTGGGCCAGCAGCGCAGCGGCGAGTTCGACGCCAACCGCAGTAAGACGTTCGCCGTGCCCATCGAGCGCCTGTTCCAGGTCTTCGCCGACGACGAAGTGCGAGACAAGTGGCTGGGAACGGCGGCGACGGTCTCGACCGCGACGCCCCACAAATCGCTGCGTATGCGCCTGGAGGACGGTTCGCCGGTCAACGTCTACCTCACCAGCAAGAGCCCGACCAAGGCCTCCGTCCAGGTTCAGCAGCGCAAGCTGCGATCCAAGGAGGCTGTCACCGAAGCGAGAGCCGCATGGAGCGAGCGCTTCGAGCGGCTCGAGGCGCTTCTGGGCTGAGCACGCGATGGCGGCCCAAGGAGCAGGCCGCGGCCGTAGACTCTCTCCTCGGCATGTCAGGCACTGTCGACGTCACGTCAACTGGCTTCATCCTCGTCGTGGGCATCGTCACGCTCCTGGCCGTGGCCTTCGGGCGCGTGCCGGGCGTGAGCCTCAGCCGGGCTGTGCTGGCCCTGACCGGCGCCGTGGTACTCGTCGCCTCGGGCGCCGTGTCCTTCGAACGCGCGCTCGCACACGTAAACGGCGAGGTTCTCGTCCTGCTCTTCGGCCTCATGGCCGTGAACGCCGCCCTGTCCGAGGCCGGCGCGTTCAGGCTCCTTACGGCCCTCGTTACTCGCGGCACGCTCGGGCCACGGCGGCTGCTCGCTCTGCTCGTGTTCTCGGCGGGACTGCTCTCCGCCCTGTTCCTCAACGACACGGTGGCGCTCATGCTCACGCCGCTGGTGGTGAGGGCCGCGCGGCGGCTCTCGCTACCGCCCCTCCCATACCTGCTCGCCCTGGCGCTGGCCGTGAACGCGGGCAGCGTCGCGACCGTCACCGGCAACCCGCAGAACGTGCTGGTGGCGGTCGCGGCCGACATCGGGTACGGCACGTTCGCGTTCTACCTGGCGCCGGTGGCGGTTGCGTCGCTGGTCGTCGTCTTCCTGGTGGTGGCGCTGGTGTACCGGCGGGAGCTCGTCGCGACACACCCGCCCTCACCGGACGCCCCTCCTCTGGAGATGCCCGAGGTGCGAAGGGGGCCCCTGGCCTTCGCGGCTCTGTCCGCCGGCGCGATGCTGGTGGCCTTCGTCTTGGGCGTGCCGGTTGCCGTGGCCGCTGTCGCAGCCGGCACGCTCCTTCTACTCGGTCGCGGCCGCGGGGCGGCGGCCATGCTGAGGCGCGTCGACTACGGCCTGCTGGTGCTGTTCGCCGGGCTCTTCGTGGTGGTCGGGGCGATGGCCGACACCGGCGCTCCTCAACGGTGGCTGCTCGAGTTGCTACCCAGCGGCGGAGGCGCGATCGAGGTGGTCGGCGTCACCTCAATGGTCACGGCCGCCCTCTCGACGCTCGTCAGCAACGTGCCAGCCGTGCTGATGCTGTTGCCAGCCACGGGCTTCGCGCCCGAGGCGGCGGCGGTCGTGGAGGGCGCGGTAGCGGGCGGCGCGGGCACGCTTGTCTCGGGTTCTGCCCTCTCGGCTCAGACGCTGGCCCTAACCCTGGCCATGGCGAGCACGCTGGCCGGCAACCTGACGCTGGTCGCATCCATAGCCAACCTGATCGTGGCCGAGGGCGCCCGCCGCTTGAAGGTGGAGGTCGGGTTCTGGGCTTACCTGCGCGTTGGCGTGCCGGTCACGGTGGCGTCGCTGGTCATCGGTGTCTTGTGGATGACCCTGGTCGCGACCTAGGTCGGATGGGCGGCGTCCCTACCCACGACGGTCGTCCACGGCCTGATCTCCCACCTCTTCACCAGGCCGTTCGCGACGTAGGGGTCCTTTGCCACGAAACGCTCCGCGGCCGCTGGCGAGTCGCCGGTGAACAGGAGGATACCGAGATCGACCGGGTCCTCGAGCGCCCCGGCGAGCAGCAGGTCACCGCTCTCCACGAACGCGTTGGCTAGCGCCAGGTGAGCTTCTCGCAACGGCTTCCGACGTTCGACGTAATCGTCGACCACGTGGTAGATGACCAGGTAGTGCACGTCAACACTGCGCCGACGGCGCCGGCACGCCTTCCTCGTACTCGTCGTGCCTGCGCCACCAGACGTACGGGTCGCCCTGCGGCCAGCCGGTCGGCACCTTCTGCCAAGACTCCTGCCTACCGTATGGCACCAGGTCGAGGAGGCTGAAGGCTGTACCGAGGCTCTCGACGCCCCGGTCTCCGGTCTGGTACGTGAGGTAGACGTCGTCGCCGTCGCGCAGGAAGACCGACAGTAGGTGGTGCTCGCTGTCGCCTACCGTGGCCCCGAGGTCCTGGTTGAACGTGGATTCGTACGACGAGTACCAGGGCAGGTTCCAACCCATACGCCGCCTGTAGGTCTCGAGCTTGCCGAACTTGGCCCTCGAGACCAACGCGAACGAGACGTCGCGGGCGTTGATGTGCGCGACGTTGGCGACGCCGTCCGTGAACCAGGAGCAGCCGTCGCAGCCTGCCGTCCAGTCCGGGTGGAACATGAAGTGGTAGACGATGAGCTGGTTCCGGCCTTCGAAGAGGTCCTGCAGCGAGACGCGGCCGCGCGGCCCCTCCAGCTCGTAGCGCTCGTCGACACGCACCATCGGCAACGCACGCCTCTTCGCGGCGAGCTCGTCGCCATGGCGCATGTGCTCCTTCTCCTCGGTCAGCAGCTCGGCTCGCGCCCGCTGCCAGGCCTCGCGATCGACGACCGGTGGGAACGGCCGTGC
>CAZFAQ010000086.1:0-3896 GCA_964517055.1 uncultured bacterium
GGGAGGCACGTCGAACAACTGGAACTTGCCCTTCTTCGCCCTGTACGTGTCGAGCGCCTTCTTCAGGTCCACCTTCTCGGCCATCCGGGAGATGGTACTTAGGCGTCACGGTGCGGGCGTGGCGGTGCCACTGTGGGCCGGATGAGGAGACGCCCACGTCGGTAAGCAATCTCCAGCACTAGTGTGGCGAGGTGACTCACGTCCTGGCCGCACCTAGAACCGCGGCGCTGCCCCTCATGTCGTTGGTGGTCGCGAACCTGTTCCCACTGGTGGGCGTTCAGTTGTGGGGCTGGAACCTCACAGATCTACTCATGCTGTACTGGCTCGAGAACGCTGTGGTGGGCGTGTTCACCGCTCTCGGTCTGCTCGCTCTGTGGCCCGTACGACCTCAGTACGCGACGCTTGCCGTTGTCAAGCTGTTCAGCGTGCCGTTCTTCGCTGTGCACTACGGGATGTTCTGGATAGGCCACGGGATCTTCCTGATGGCCTTCTTCGGTGACGCGCAAGACGGTCTCTTCGGCGGTTCGGCCGCCACACCTTCGGCGCTCGGTTCGGCGGTCTTCGGCCAGGCAGGCGACTTCTTCCTGGCCCCACTCCACGCGACCTTGGCGAACGCCGACACGTTGGCGTGGCCCCTCGCGCTGATGTTCGTGGCGCACGGTGTCGCCTTCGTGACCGACTTCCTGGCCACCGGCGAGTTCCGGACAGCGAAGGTGGGTGAGGTGATGATGCGCCCTTACGGTCGGGTCGTCGTCCTGCATCTGGCCATCGTTCTGGGCGGCTTCCTGGCTCTGGCGATAGGCCCGTCGCACGCGGTCCTGCTGTCGTTCGTGCTGTTCAAGCTGATAGCCGACGTGATGGGCTACCTGCGCGCTCGCGCGCCACGAACGGCATCACGAACGGTTGTCCGCCCTGTGTAACCGGTCGATATGCGCTGACCAAGAACTAGAGTGACTTCGACTCACATATAATCGGTCTGAGCAGGAGAGAAGTTGGACCGTAGCGAGCCGGTCAGCGGCGCGCGCATGAGCGCGAACGTCGACGAGGAGCCGCGACGCCGACGTAGATCGTCGGGTGTCGGGCCTATCGCGTTGGCGCGGGCATTGATCCTCGAGCTCGGCGGTGTGGTCGATGCGGTACGACGTACGACCGTCACGACCTGGATCGGATTCGGGATCATCCTGCCTGCGGCGGCCCTGGTGGGCGCGTTGCCACTCGGGTGGGTCGCGTTCGCACTTCAGGTCATCGGCTTCCTACTCGTGAGCCTATTCGTCGTCTGGCCCGAGGAGTTCGCACGCGATCTGAGGACCGTGGACGCATACGGCGTGCGTGAGCGCGACAGCGCTGTAGTTCTGACGTACCTGCCTGTGGCGGCCGCGATCTTCGCCTTGCCCATCTACCTCGTGGCGCAGGCCTCGCTGTTCTGGCGCGTCATGGTGCACTTCCCCGGCACCTTGCCTGGCACGGGGTGGGGTGACGCCTGGCGGCTCTCCCTCGACAACCTCCTCTTCACCGAGCTGTTCCTCGACCTGTTCGACGTCTTGAATGCGGGTCTGGCCGAGCAGCCTGCGGGTCTAATCGGCCGTCTGATCGTGTTCGTAACCAGGCTGATCCTCAGCGTGGGGTTCGTCCGCGTCGCCGTGACACTCATCCGGGCCGCGTACTACCGGGCACACGGACTGGGGCGGGGCACCGACGTGATCGCAGACCTGCAGCGGGCCGCGGAGGATGGGGACGCGCTTCAGGTGTGGCATCTCGGCCGTGAGTTGCGGGGCGATATGCGCGCCACCGTGGACGTCCTGCTCGACCGAGTGGACAGACAGGACCTGAGCGAGCGCGAGCGCGATGATGCCTACCGTTGCCTACGGGCCCTCCGCGACTGGGCACTTCCTCATATGGACGAGATGGTGCTGCACGGGGACCCTAGGTCCCACCGGCTAGAGGAGCTGGATGCAGACCTGAGTTCCTCCTGGTACCGACCGGATCCGGAACCGCCCAAGCGCAGGCCCGATCTACGTATCTGGCTGTCGGTGATCGCCCTGGCCTGTGCTGCCACCATCGCCCTAGCTCCGCCGCCTATCGGCTTCGCCGTGGGCGCGACAGTCATGCTCGTCCTCGCCTGGCTATTGGCCTCGCCCCGCGCGGCCTACGTGGCCGCCATGGAGCGCGGCGTCGCCCCTTACGTTCCAGTCGAGGGCTTACGAGGTGCGGTCCTCGCCGGTTCGGCCGTCCTCGCGGTCAGCTTCCTCGGGGCAGCATGGGGGACGCTGTGGCACGCGACGCAGTTGTGGCCCGACGCGTTCGCCGGGCTGCGCGAGGGCGCCGGTCATCGCGACGTGCTCGCGTTCATCCTCGCGTCGGTGGTCCGGGTGCAGGCCTCCCTGAGCCTGCCGGACGTGTTCGGCCTGGTCGAGCCGCCCTTCGAACAACGGCCATGGGTCGGCAGCGCCTTGACCTTCGTGTTGAGGACGGGGCTCAACCTGGGGTTCGTGGCGGTCGTGATCACGGCGGTCCAGGTGGGACGCGACCGTGAGGGCGTCACGGGCCTCGTCAGCGTTCCCGACGCCTTGGCCATGCGCATGGAGGCGCTGCGCGGCGGCCGCTACTCGTTCCACCTGGTCACTTACCACGGCCTCGTCGTCGGCCAGCGCCTGTGGGAGATCCTGGACGGGGCACAGCGCTCGGACGTGAAGGAGGCGTTGAGCGCAAGCGGCGCGTTCGAGTGGGTCGTGGGAGAGCCGTCGCTGGGGGAGCCTACGTCGCCAAGTCGTCTGCTGTCGCAGTGCTTGGTGATTGAGGCCGTTAGAGCGAGCGGCCGGAAGGTAGGGCGCTGGGCACGCGAGCTCGACATCGCCACCTCAGACGAGGACGTGCCCGCAGACATAAGAGCCAAGGTCCTAAGTTACAGGGCGGTGATGGACGTCCGTGATGGTGAGGTCCAGCGCGGTTGGGAGGCGCTGCGAGAGATACGCACCTGGCTGCCCGACGAGATCCCGCCGAAGGGTGATGCGTGGTACGAGGCGACCGCCGTGTGGGCGCGATCGGTGGCGCGAGCCCTTTCGCTGTTGAACGGACTGCAACTCGAGGCCGGCGAGGCGGGTGATGACGAGCTCACGGACGAAGCAGCCCGAACGCTCGAGGCGCTAAGTGATGCCGATCAGGACCGGTTCGCCGTCGATCACCTTCGCTTCGAGTTGGCCAGAGCGGTGACACTTGCTGTGACGAAAGGTGTGACCGAGGGCGTCGACCGCCTTCGGAACGCCGTGAACCTTGTGCTTGCACTGGCCCCGGCACACCCGTGGCGAGACATCCTCATCGTGCAGGCTCTCGTAGCTGTGCCTGCAGTGCAAGCTCTCGGACGCGGCGATCCGGTTGCCCGCGAGGCGGCGGCAGAACTGGAGCAGCGCCTGCTTCGGTCCCGCGACCTCGAGGACGAAGGGTGGGACCCCACGGCGATGTACCTGCAGGTTCACGACTGGCGTCGGGCGGAGGAGATCTCCCAGGCGGTGACGGCCCTTGTCCACCTGCCCCCATCCAGCGAACAGCTGACAGCCATGATGCGGGCGGCCTCTGCGGTGGAGGCCCGGTACCGTGCCGGGGTACCCGAGGAACTGGGAGACGCTGTGGGGTCGTGGTGGTTGGCTGCCTCCAGCGCGTCGGCCCAGGATGCGCACTCCGAGGTCCTGCTAGCGACCCAGCACGCCCTTCGCCTGGCGGAAGGGGTGAGGTCGCAAGGCGGCAACTTCGACCATCTCGTCGCGAACTCCCACGCCGTGCGGGCACAGGCGCTGCGCGCACTGGGAGAGAGCGAGCGTGCGTACGAGCATGCGCATGAGGCGCGGGTGCTCTACGACCTGATCGGCTCCACCGGCGCACCTCACGCCGAAGGGGCCGTC
>CAZFAQ010000086.1:3996-5713 GCA_964517055.1 uncultured bacterium
TCGGCACGTCTATCGCTACGGCGTACTGGGCGAGAGCGAACGTGCGCAGCTCGACGTCGCCGCCGTTTGATCGCAGGACGCAGGCCTGAGGTGCCTGCGAGGCAGCGCTTGCTGCTGAAGTAGAGCCGGGAGAGGTGTTGGGCCCTCCTTGGGCGATCACTTGCGGGGCCCCGACGAGGGCCGCGAGGACTATGGCCGGCACGGTCCACGCCGGCCTCCTAGGCATACCGATATCGACACGCGTAACGCAGCGCCCTATCATCCCGAACAGAGTCACTCCTCGAGGGTAGAACGAAGCGCGCCTTCATCGGGCGTGCTGAAGGTGGGGCAAGTGCGATGACCAGGCTTCGAGTCGTAACGCCACTCCGGACCGCCACCATCGCCACGGCCGTCCTTCTCCTGGGCTCCTGTGCTGGTCCGACGCCGATGGTAGACGTCTACGTCGACCCGGTAGCCGGCGACGACTCGAACCCGGGAAGCTCTTTGGCGCCGTACCGCACGTTGACCCGTGCGTTGGCCGGCGCCTCGCGCGGACACGTGGTGCACCTGGCGGCGGGAACGTACGACGAGGCGAGCGGCGAGGTGTGGCCGACGCACGCTGGCGAACCTCCCGTGGCGACACCGAACGTGCGCGACGGCGTAACCATCACCACTGACGGTAACGACGTCACGCTTGGCGGGCCCATCGGGCCCAGCTCGACGTCCGCTCTGGTGTTCGCGGGTCAGGCCACGGTCGACGGAGTCGCGATCGTGGGCTTCTCGCCCGGCGTGCTGGCGGGACCCGGCACGCATGCGGCGATCGAGAACGTGCTCCTGAGAGGAAGCGACAGGGAAGGGCTCCTCGCATACGGCGATGCACAGGTAGTACTGACCGGTAGCGAGGTTCAGCAGAACTCCGGGGCCGGCCTGGCAGCGCGAGGCGCTTCCGCGATAGAGGCGACGGATACGCTCGTCCACTTCAACTCACCTGGCGTGGACGTGCGGGACGCGGCCGAAGTCGCCTTCAACGGCGGTCAGATCATCTCCAACGGGTCGCTGGTTCCCGGCGCGGACCACTCGGGCGTGGCTGTGATGGACGACGGTTCGTTCACCGCTGAGGAGGTAGTCGTCATGGACAACGCGTACGCGGGCATCCATCTGAACGGCTCCGCCACGGTGGTGCTCGGACCGGGAACCACGGTCCGGGAGAACTTCATAGGTGTGGTCGCCGATGCCTTCCTGCCAGGGGCCGCCACCCTCGAGTTCGCCGGTGCAGTAGTGGAGGACAACGAGTTCGAGGGAGTCTTCTGGGCTATGCCGATGGGCGAACGCTTCTCTATACGCAACACCGAGGTGACGGGCAATGGCGGCGTGGGCCTCCACTTCCTGGGAGACGCGCAGGTGATCGACCTGGGAACGGCCTCTTCACCCGGAGGGAACGACTACACGGGTAACGCCGAGCCGCTGATCCTCGACGCCCGCCCGGACCGCGCGGCTCCGGACGGCACGATCATCACGGTCAGTTACCAGGACACGGTGGAACCTTGCCTAGTCGGGCCGTTGCCCACGGTCGGCCCCGCGCTGCTGGGCTGCAACGGTGTGACGGTCATCGACATCACCGGTGTGAACAACCGGGTGCACGTGATCGAGGCCGACTAAGCGGCGGCGCGGCTGCTGGATACGCCAGCTTCAACGGTTCACCACGACCTGGAACGTAGCGTTCTCCAACCACTGACTC
>CAZFAQ010000087.1:0-5642 GCA_964517055.1 uncultured bacterium
GTAAGACCGCGCTTGGCACGCGCACTTGCGTCACGCTAACATGCGTGGTCTGGCCTGCAGGAACATGCAGGTGGGCCTGCCGAGATGGCGGAACGGTAGACGCAGTTGACTCAAAATCAACCGGGGCGACCCGTGCGGGTTCGAGTCCCGCTCTCGGCACCATCAACCTAGGACCGCTGGAGGAAAGATGTTCTGGATCGTGCTCATCGTGTTCGTGATCGTGTCGGCGTTGCTGACCGTCGTAGTGCTCATGCAAGAGCCCAAGCAGTCCGGCCTCGGCGACGCCCTCGGCGGCGGTGGCGGCGGCGACTTCTCCACCATGGGCGGCACCGCGGGCGGTCTCCACCGCGTGACGATCTACCTGGCCGCCATCTGGGGCGCGCTGGCGATCCTCATGCAAGTGGTGCCCCGCTAGGGTCTCACGCGAGCGTCAGAGATTACTCACCCGCCGGCCGGTCCACGTGGCGGACCCGCCGGCCTCTCTGCGACCCCGGCGTGAAAGGCGTTCACCTAGCCTTCAGTACCGTGCCAATCGCGTTGACTGGCCCATCCACCGATGATAGATTCGCTGTCAGTGGGTAACAAACCGCGTGCGCCCACGCCTCGATGGCGAGAGCACCCCATGTCGACCAGTAACAGATCGCAGCCGACCCAGAGGACCTCGGTCCCGACGGGCTACCTTGCGGCCGCAGCGGCGAACGGGTAGCTTAGACCGTCGTTACGACATCGGTGGATGTGAACGGTTGGAGGAACCGTCTGCGTCCGCTACATACCTGGAGGTAGCATGAAGAAGCTGGTACTCGCTCTAGCCGCGCTCGCGTTCGCCGCGTCCGCGTTCGGCCAGCCGATCGTATGGCCGAGTGCGTGGACGACATCGTCGCCCGACGAGGTCGTCCGCGGGGGCACCTTCCGCCGGAACGTGATCTCCGATCCACGTACTTTCAACCCCGCCACGACCGCCGAGTCGAGTGATGCATGGGACATGATCCGACTCAACGGTGCGTTCCTGATCCGCCGCGGCCCCGACTCCGACGAGTGGGTCACGCACGCCGCCTCCGAGATGGTCATCAGCGAGGACGGCACGACCGTCGACGTCACGCTGCGCGACGGCATCCTGTGGTCTGACGGGTCGCCCGTCACCGTGCAGGACTACTACATCCGCTACCTCCTCGAGACCGACGAAGAGATCGGATCGAACGCCTACGACTCGTGGTTCAGCGGCGCCGACCAGATCACGCTCGAGATCACAGGCGAGAACACGCTGCGCTTCAACTTCCCCCGCGCCGACCGCCTGGCTATGCCCATCGTGCAGATGCTCCCGCTGCCGGACAAGATCTTCGGTGAGGCGTACCGTTCCGGCGGCGCCGAGGCCGTCAAGGCGCTGTGGGGCACGGACACCGACGTCTCGCAGACGATCTGGACCGGCCCCTTCGTGCCCGTCAGCTACACGCCTGGCGAGCGCGTCGTCCTCGAGGCCAACCCGTACTACGGCGAGTGGAACGTCGACGAAGCAGGCAACCCGCTGCCCTACCTCGACGGCATGACGTACGCGATCGCCGACGTCGACGCCGCGCTCAACCTGTTCCTGGCCGGCGAGCTCGACATCTTCGGGCCGCGCAACCTTGACGACATCGGCGTCATCGCCCAGGCCGTCAACAACGGCGACATCGACGCCACGGTCCTCGAGTCCGTCGCGCCCGTCGCCTCGAGCGCGTTCATCGTCTTCAACTGGAACAACGCCTCCAACCCACAGCTCGAGGCCGTCTTCCGCAACGTCAACTTCCGGCGCGCCATGGCCCACATGGTCGACCGCGAGACGATGATCGAGCTGCTGTTCAACGGCGAAGGCGTCGGGATGTACTCGAACGTCTACCCGATCAACACCTTCTGGATCAACGACGACGTCACCAAGTACCCGTTCGACCCGGAACGCGCCACGCAGCTCCTGGCCGAGATCGGCTTCGACCAGCGCAACGCCGACGGCGTCCTCGTGAACGACGAGGGATTCCCCCTCAGCTTCTCGCTCTCCACGAACGCCGGCAACACGGTCCGTGAGCAGATGATCCAGATCTTCTCCGACTCGGTCCGCGAGATCGGCGTCGACGTCACGCCCACGCCCATCGACTTCAACCTGCTCGTGGAGCAGCTCCTCTCGGCCGGCGACGACCGTCCGTGGGAAGCCATCCTGATCGGGCTAACCGGCGGCTCGCGCGACTGGCCGTTCGGCGAGAACGTCATCGGCTGTGACGGCGGCCTGCACATGTACAACACGTCGGGCACCTGCCTGACCCCGCAGGAGACGCTGATGCAGTCCCTGATGGACCAGGGCCGCGCCACCCTCGACACCGAGGCCGCCCGCGAGATCGGCAACGAGATCCAGAAGGTCGAGTCCGACCTTGTGCCGATCCTCTACACGGCGACGCAGATGAGCCACTACGCGTGGACCTCTGCCCTGCACGGCTACCACCAGGATGGCCAGATCAACGCCATGGTCGGTGCCTTCGAGCCGGAGCTCATCTGGCTCGACCAGTAACCGCCTAAGTTTCGACCCTTTCGGCAGGTGGCCACTATCGGCCACCTGCCGACCACCAAGGTTATGTACTTGACTATCTCAGGGCGCACGCCGCGCACCCACTGCGGCCGTATCTACATCATCCGTGGCGGGTCTATGGGTAAGGCGCCGCGCACAGGAGCCTGACGTGCTCATATTCATCGCTCGCCGGTTCGTCCAGATGGTGCCGACCTTCATAGGCGCCACCATGCTCGCCTTCCTCATCAGCCAGCTCGTGCCTGGCGACTTCCTCACCCGCAAGGAGCTGGAGCCTGGGGTGAGGCCAGAGACCATCCAGCGCATGCGCTCGCAGTTCGGCCTCGACAAGCCCATCCACGTTCAGTACGTCCGCTGGATGTCCAACCTCGTCCAGGGCAACCTGGGCCAGAGCTTCGTTTCCAACCAGCCGGTCTCGGCGCGCATCGCCAGGCCGATGCGCATGTCGATGCTCCTGGCGGTATGCGCCATCGTGCTTCTGTGGGCCATCGCCATACCGGCAGGCGTCTACTCGGCCGTCAGGCAGTACTCACTAGGGGACCAAGTTGTCAGCGTGGTGGCCTACTTCGGCCTCGCCATCCCCAACTTCTTCTTCGCGCAGGTGCTCATCTTGTGTCTGTTCCTGCTGCGAAGTTTCACGCGGGACACCTTCGATTACAACCAGATGCTGCTGCCGGTGGCCGGGCTCACCTCGAGCGGGTTCGAGCGCATGACGCCGTGGGAGCAGTTCAAGGACATGGCGTGGCACATGATCCTGCCGGCGTTCGTCGTAGCTACCGCGGGCATCGCCGGCTTCACGCGCGTGCTGCGCGGCCAGATGATCGAGTACCTGAGCTCGGACTTCATACGCACGGCCAGGGCCAAGGGCGTCGGGCAACGTAGCGTCACCTACAAGCACGCACTGAGGCCCGCCATCATCCCCTTCGTCGCAGGCATCGGAGGCCTGCTACCTAGCCTGGTCGGCGGCGCCGGCCTCGTCGAGGTGGTGCTGTCTTACCCAGGCATCACGCCCGCCTTCCTCGACGCCATCAACTCCCAGGACATCTACGTCGTGCTCGGTTTCCTCGTCATCACGACGCTACTGCTCATGGTCGGCAACCTGATCTCCGACCTGCTGTTGGCGGCCGTCGACCCACGGATCAGGTACGGGTGAGGTTCCGATATGACAGAAGCTGAAGATCGCGACCAGATCAGCTCCTCGCCCGACCGGGACCTCACGCATGCCGAAGCAAACTACGCCGGCGAGGCGACACAACGGATAAGCAAGTCACAGGCGCGGATCGTATGGGAGCAGTTCCGGAAGCACAACGTCGCGCTCGTCGGTGGCGTCATCCTCATCATCATGTACCTGAGCGCGCTCTTCGCGGGCTTCCTTGCGCCGTACGGGATCAACGAGTACAGGCGCTCGCCGGTGGCTGCGTTCAGGCCGCCGACGCAGGTCCACTGGATAAACCCGGAGACGGGCAGGCTGACGCGACCGTTCGTTTACGACGTGGTTGAGGAGCGCGACCCGATCACCAGGCAGCGCGTCTACGTCGAGGACACGTCGGTCATGTACCCGATCAAGTTCTTCGTCCACAGGCCTAGCCAGCCATACAAGATAGCAGGCCTCTTCCGGTCCGACCTGAAACTGTTCGGGGTCGACGATCCGGCACGGGTCTTCCTGTGGGGCACGAACAACCTCGGCAAGGACGTGTTCACCCGCGTGCTGTTCGGGGGCCAGGTGTCCCTGACCATCGGCATCCTGGCGGTCTGGGTCTCGCTCTTCCTCGGCTTGTTGCTTGGCGGCCTGGCGGGCTTCTATGGGGGTTTCATCGACGACCTCATCATGCGCCTGGTCGAGGTGATCGCCGCGATACCTGGGCTGTTCCTGCTCATCGTGCTGGCGTCCTTGCTGCGTGACCCACGCAACCCGATCGCCGTGGCCTTCGGCCTGGAGATGAACTCCGCTCAGACCTTCCTCATGACCGTTATGGTGCTGGGGTTCATCGGCTGGGGCGGGCTTGCCAGGGTGATCCGCGGCCTCATCTTATCGACGCGCGAGCTCGACTACGCCGCTGCCGCTAAGGCTCTTGGGGCCAGCGAGACGCGCGTGCTCTGGCGTCACCTGCTGCCGTCGACAGCCAGCTACGTGATCGTCGACACCACCCTCGTGATCCCCGGTTTCATTCTGGTGGAGACAGGACTCTCGTTCCTAGGCCTGGGGCCGAGCGAGGTGGACACCTCGAGCTGGGGGCTACTGCTACGCGACGCCACGGCCCGCGGAGTGAGTATCCAGTTCGTGCCATGGCTTCTCATCCCCGGTATACCCATCTTCCTGGCCGTGTTATGTTGGAACCTACTAGGCGACGGCCTACGCGACGCCTTCGACCCGAAGAAGCGCAGGTAGCGTGCTCCTTCGTAACGGGTCCGCCAGGCGTATCTCCATACACGACCACGTCACTATCTTGCTGGGCTGCGTGAGCGCACATCCCGCCAGCTCTAGCCGACTAACCCGGTCTGCTGCCGTCCCCTCGGGCGCAGGCGGTCCGCGACGAGGAGCGTACGCGTAGATGGCCAAAAGCGAGAGGATACTGGAGGTCGTAGACCTCAAGACCTACTTCGACACCGACGAGGGCACGGTCAAGGCCGTGGACGGCGTCAGCTTCCACCTCGACAGGGGTGAGACGCTGGCGGTCGTCGGTGAGTCGGGCTCCGGCAAGTCAGTCACGAGCCTGTCCGTCATGCGGCTCATCCCCACGCCGCCCGGTCGCATCGCCGGCGGCCAGATCCTCTTCGAGGGCGAGGACCTAGTCAAGAAGTCCGAGCGCGCGATGCGCAAGATCCGCGGCAACGACATCTCGATGATCTTCCAGGAGCCGATGACGAGCCTCAACCCCGTCTACACGGTGGGCGACCAGATCGCCGAGGCCATCGTCCTCCACCAGGGGAAGTCGTACCGGGAAGCCATGCGGATGTCCGCGGAGATGCTCGACCTGGTCGGCATCCCCGAGCCGGGCAAGCGCGTCAAGAACTACCCTCACCAGATGTCGGGAGGCATGCGCCAGCGCGTCATGATCGCCATGGCGCTCTCCTGCGGCCCCAAGCTGCTCAT
>CAZFAQ010000088.1:0-5637 GCA_964517055.1 uncultured bacterium
AGTGGGTGAGCCCGTCCGCGTAGACCCAGCCGCCTTCCAGCTTGAGGCCGACCCTGTATGGACCCGTGCCCTTGATGTTCCCGCGACCGTAGCTGACGCGTGCGTTGCGCACGAACGCGATGACGGGCGGCCTCTTCTCCGGCCCCATGAGCGTGTACGAGCCGGTCGTGGTCTCGAGATGTACGTAGACCTCGTCCTCTGCGCGCCGGTCCAACTCCAACTGCACGGCCTCGGTGTCGATGTTCTGCAAGCGAACCCTCCGGTCCAACCGCCCCGCGGGCTGACGGCCGAGTCTAACGCTGCCCGGCGTGCGGGCCTTGTCTGCGATGTCTCCAACGGCGGCGTAACATCGCGCCATGGACGAACTTGGCGCCGTGACGGCCGAGTTGGGGCGCGCGGGCTTGGACGGCTGGCTGGTGTACGACTTCAGGGGCTCGAACGGCCCGGCCAGGCCGCTGCTTCGGGCGTTGCTAGGGGACAAGTTGGGGTCGCGGAGGGTCTTCCTCTACGTGCCCAAGGTAGGCGTGCCTGTGCTCCTAGCCCACGCCATCGAGGCGGGCACCCTGGGCGGGGCGCGCGGTGTCGACATGCGGACATACAGCAGCACCCAGAGCCTCGACGAGGAGCTGAGGCGTGCCCTGTCCGGCGCTGTTACCGTCGCGATGGAGTACTCGCCGCACGGCGACAACCCGTACGTCGGCACGGTCGACGCCGGCACGGTAGAGCGAGTGCGCGGCATGGGTGTCGAGGTCGTGAGCTCTGGCGACGTGGCTCAGGTGCTGCAGCTCTGGGACGAGGAGCGGCTCGAGCTTCACCTTCGCGCCGCCGACGTCGTCATGCGCGCCAAGGACGCCGCGTTCGGGTTCATAGGCGAGTCGCTGGCCCTAGGGGTGCCCGTGATCGAGGCGAGCGTCCAGCGGGTGATCCTCGACGTCTTCGAGGAGGCGGGCTGCGTCTGCGACCACGGCCCCAACGTCAGCTTCGGCGCCAACGCCGCTGACCCGCATCACGAGCCCGAGGCCGACAGGGCGCTCGCGCATGGCGAGGTCGTGCTTATCGACCTCTGGTGCAAGGTCGACGACGAGTCGGCTCCCTACGCCGACATCACGTGGATGGGACATGCGGGACCACCTGGCGAGGAGGTTTCGCGTGCCTTCGCAGCGGTGCGTGAGGCCCGCGACGCCGCCTTCCGCGTCGTGGCCGACGCCTACTCCGCCGGACGCTGGCCCACCGGCGCAGAGGCCGACAGGGCTGCCAGGGACGTGCTCACGGAGGCCGGCTACGGCGACGTGTTCACGCACCGCACCGGCCACAGCCTCGGCACGACATCGGCTCACGGATCGGCCGCGCACCTCGACGACTTCGAGACGCGCGACGAGCGTCTGCTCAGGCCCGGTCTCGGCTTCACGATCGAGCCCGGCGTCTACCCTGGCGAGTTCGGGGTGCGCAGCGAGATCAACGTCTTCATCGACGCTGACGGTCCACACGCCACGACCGACCTGCAGGCCGAGCTGGAGGTCCTGCCGTAGACGCCGGACCCCGGACCGAGCCGCTCGTCGTCGTCGGCGACTACGCGTGGGACGTGCTGATCAGGGGCAACACCGAGCTACTCGCCGGCGGTGACGTCTACGGCGAGGTGCAGCTCGCACCGGGCGGCAGCGCTGCCAACACGGCTGTGTGGGCGCGCCGCTGCGGCCTGGCGACGAGGTTCGTCGGCAAGATAGGTAACGACCGCTTCGGGCGCCTGGCCGAGGACGAGCTGGTGGAGGAGGACGTGCGGGCGGTGTGGCTGCACTCCGATACGCAGGTGACCGGCTCGGTCGCAGTCTGGATCGACCACACGGGCCAGCGTTCCATGGTGTCAGGCAAGGGCGCCGACCACTACCTGTTGCCTTCCGAGCTACCACAGCGCCTGCTGGGGCGCGCGCGTCACCTTCACCTCTCCGCCTGGTCGTTCTTCGGCGACCCGCCGCGGGCCGCGGCCAGGCGCGCCGCGGAGCTGGCCAAGGAGGCCGGCGCCACCGTCTCGTTCGACCCTGGCTCGTTCCAGTTGATCGGTGAGACTGGCCTCGAGGCGTTCGTCTCGTACACGGCCGACCTCGGCATCGACCTGCTGTTCCCCAACGCTGAAGAGGGCGAGGCCATGACGGGGGAGACCGAACCCGAGCGCGTCTGCCGCCGCCTGGGTGAGCTGTACCCGGGAGCAGCCGTCGCCCTGAAGCTCGACGCCGAGGGCGCCTACTACCACGAGGGCGGTGTCGGCACCCACCTCGGCCCAGCCAAGGGCCGGCTCGTCGACGCTACCGGGGCCGGCGACGCGTTCGCCGGGGCGTTCCTGGCGGCGCGCCTCAGGGGCGTTGACCCGCGCGAGGCCGCCGCTCTGGCCAACCGGGTGTCCGCCTGGGTGATCGAGCGGGTGGGGGCGCGGCCAGCTCTCGACAGGTCGATCGCTCCCGTGCTCGACGCTTTCGAGGCGGCGGTCAGGGCCGCCGGCTGGGACGAGGCCGGCGACTGACCGTGGAGCCTCCACTCGACGTTCTCGTCGTCGTCGCGCACCCGCGGCGGGACTCGCTGGGAGCGGCGCTTGCCTCGGCCGTCGTGAGCGCCGCACGCGGCGAGTGCGCCCGTACGACCAGCCACGACCTGTACGCCGACGGCTTCGACCCGAGGTTGCACGGGTCGGAGCTGGTTGGAACAGCCTTCGCTGACCGGCTCGCCGAGCGCTACGCGGGCGAGCTGGTGACCGCCGACGCGGTCATCGTCGTGCACCCCGTCTGGTTCTTCGGACCGCCGGCGGTGCTCAAGGGGTGGGTCGAGCGCGTGGTGCGAGAGGGCGTGGCGTTCGACGTCGACTCCAAAGGCGCCGTGACAGGGCGCCTACGCGCCAGGGAGGCGTTGGTGATCACGACGGGCAACGCCGGAGATGCCACCGAGGCGGCCCTTGGTGACCCCGTGACGCGCTTCTGGCGGGACGTCGTGTTCTCGCCTGCCGGCGTGGCGGCGACGCAGCGCCTAGCCCTCGCGCCCGTGCGCGACAGCACGGCGGAGGGGCGTGCCGACTGGCTGCGCCGCGCGACGGGGGCGGCGGCCGAGGTAGTGGCGCGGGTGCGGGCGTATCGTGTCTCGCACCGTGCCGAACAGTAGGACCCTGACCCCAGAGCGAGCCTCCGGACTCGCCGGCGACGCTGCCGGTCTGCAAACGCGGCGCGGCCTGGTGCTGGCGTTCCTGATGACGACCATGGCGTTGGGTTCTATCGAGGGCACGATCGTCGCCACCGCTATGCCAAGCATCGTCGCGACCCTGGGTGGCTTCGAGCTCTACTCCTGGGTCTTCGCCTCGTACCTGCTGACGCAGGCCGTGTTCACGCCCATCGCGGGCGGCATCGCGGACAAGGTCGGGCGCAAGCCCGTGCTGCTGGTGAGCATCGTCCTGTTCCTCATGGCGTCCGTCGCATGCGGTTTCGCCGGGACCATGGGTCAGCTGGTGGCCCTGAGGTTCCTGCAAGGGGCGGGTGCTGCCGGTTTCGGGACGATGGTCGTCACGCTGGCTGGCGACCTGTACACGGTCCGCGAGCGCGGGCGGATCCAGGCCTACCTGGCGAGCGTGTGGGGCGTCTCGTCTGTGCTCGGCCCGCTGGCCGGCGGCCTCATCGTTGCCAACTTCGACTGGGCGTGGGTGTTCTGGTTCAACGTACCGTTCGGCGTCGTCGCGTTCTTCGGGCTCAGCCGGTTCCTCAAGGAGAAGGTCTCGCACACCGGCGCCAAGGTCGACGTCGTCGGCTCGGGCCTGCTGCTGGTCGGCATATCCGGCCTCATGGTGTTGCTGAACATGGGTGGCCGGCTCGGCCAGGGCACCAGGCTGGCGCTCGGCGCGTTCGTCGTGACCGCACTCGTGGTCCTCGGGCGCCACCTATGGCGGCGCAAGGGCGGCATACTGCCCGTCGACCTGTGGCGGGACAGCCTCGTCCTATTAGCCAACGTCAGTGCCTTCGTCGCGGGTGTCGTGATGATCGGGGTCATCACTTACGCGCCGCCTTACGTGCAGGGCGTAATGGGGTACGCGCCGTTGGTGGCCGGCTTCGCGTTGACGACGATGTCGTTGGGCTGGCCGCTCGCCTCCTCGATATGCGGCAGGTTGCTGATCCCGCTCGGGCCGGCCAACACCGCACGAATAGGCGGTGCGGCGGCGGCTGTGGGTGGGCTCCTCTACCTGTTCCTGCGCCCAGACCACGGTCCGTGGTGGGTGGCGGCGGCCTCCTTCGCGATCGGCGTGGCGATGGGGTTCACCAACACCTCGTCCATCGTGTCGATCCAGTCGACGGTGCGTTGGGAGCGCAGGGCGAGCGCTACCGCTGCGAACCTCCTCATGCGGCTCCTTGGCAACTCGGTGGGGGCCGCGCTGCTGGGCGGCGTACTGAACGCATCGATCGTGTCAGGCATCGCGAACGAGGGGCTTGGGGATGTGCTCAGCCTAGGAACCGTCGAGAGGCTCCTCAACCCGGCCGGCGTGGCGCCGGGCGAGACACCGCTGCCTGAGGCCAGCCTTGGCCTCATCAGAGGTCTGCTGGCTGGCGGCATCGAGCAGGTGTTCGTCGTCACGTTCGTGGCCGCCACCGTGCTCTTCGTCCTCAGCATGCTGTGGCCGCGCTCGCGGCGGCTGGAGTGAACGTCTCAACCGCGGGCAAGGACCGCGTCGACAGCCGCCAGCACGCCTAGATGCAGCGGGTAGAAGAGCCAGGGGAGCCGGCCGCTGCGGGGCAGGCCGACCCGCAGGCGTGAGACGATGAACGGCACGGGCAGCGCCAGCATGGCGTATGGCCACACGACCCAGTCAAAGTTCTGCATGGCCAGCAGCAGCAGCGTGGCCAGCCACGCTAGCGGTGTCCGGGTGGTGAGCGCCCACCAGAAGCAGACGACGAGAGCCACGCCTACCGGCCCGTACTCGACCTGGGTCGAAGTCAGCCAGACGGCGGCGATGCCGAGCGCCAGGCCCCAGGGAGCCTTGGCGAGGAGTCTCTGCCTGTGGGTCAGGAGGGTGAGCGTCGCAGCCCCGAGGAGCAACGTGCCCAGGATGTTCACGACGAACCGGTCGAACGCCAGGTAGTGGGGAAGTAGCGACACGCCGCACCACAGCAGCAGCGGCGCCAGGTAGCGCCTGGGATCCACGCCCCGCCTTGCGACGTTGTAGGCGAGCAGGAAAGCGAAGAGCGGCCAGGCGAGTCGGCCGACGGCCCGCATGGGAAGGGCGTCGGGCGGCTCCACCAGCACGGCGCCCACGTGGTCGATGACCATCGCGAGTATGGCGGTCCACCGGACCACCTCCTGCTGCCCCGAGCTGAGCGTCGGGCCCGCCAAGAGCCGTCCTGACGGCGTCATGCCGACAAGACTAGCTGCCTGACCGCGCGGCCGAGCTGCGCACCCTCGGAGCCGGGTCTGCCCGGGCAGCGGCCCCGCGAAGCCACCGCGGTCGTGGGCGAGCCTTCATGGGCTGCGACACTCGTGGGCGCCGGTCGGTCGCGATGGGCCGTCGGGGACAAGGGCCGTGCGTGGGTGCCGGTTAGAGTCGCATATGGCTCGGGAGAGCCATCTGGCTCGGGAGAGCCATCTGGCTCGGGAGAGCCATCTGGCTCGGGAGAG
>CAZFAQ010000089.1:0-5545 GCA_964517055.1 uncultured bacterium
AGCACTCCCTTGGTAAGGGAGAGGTCGACGGTTCAATCCCGTCCACGAGCTCCAATGCGGTACCGGCGAGAGGCCGCCGCCCCGTCACGCGCGGGGCGGCGGCTGCCGCCGCGAGGACGGCGGGAAGAGGACCGCCGCAGGTAAGGAGAGCCGGCATGGCTAAGGGTGTTTTCGAGCGTACGAAGCCTCACGTGAATGTTGGGACGATCGGTCACGTGGATCATGGGAAGACGACGACGACGGCTGCGATTACTTTTACGGCTGCGACTGAGGATCCGTCGGCGACGACGCAGTCGTATGACGAGATCGATAGGGCGCCTGAGGAGAAGGCGCGTGGGATCACGATCAATGCGTCGCATGTTGAGTATCAGACGAAGGCGCGGCATTATTCGCATGTTGATACGCCTGGGCATGCTGATTACATCAAGAACATGATCACGGGTGCTGCTCAGATGGATGGTGCGATCTTGGTGGTGTCGGCTGCTGATGGTCCGATGCCGCAGACGCGTGAGCACATCTTGTTGGCTCGTCAGGTTGGTGTTCCGTACATCGTGGCTTACTTGAACAAGGTGGACATGGTGGAGGATGAGGAGCTTCTCGAGCTGGTCGAGATGGAGGTCCGTGAGTTGTTGACCTCTTATGAGTTCCCTGGTGACGATCTGCCTGTGATCATGGGCTCGTCGCTCAAGGCGCTCGAGGCGCTTACGGCCAACCCCAAGATCGGCAGGGGTGAGGACCAGTGGGTCGACCGCATCTGGGACCTGCTCGACGCCGTCGACTCCTACATCCCGACGCCTGAGCGTGATGTGGATAAGCCGTTCTTGATGCCTGTTGAGGATGTGTTCACGATCACGGGTCGTGGGACTGTTGCTACGGGTCGTATCGAGCGTGGTGGTGTGAAGACTGGTGATGAGGTTGAGATCGTTGGTCTTCGTGAGACGGAGAAGTCGGTTGTGACGGGTGTGGAGATGCACCGTAAGACGCTTGATTCGGGTGTGGCTGGTGACAATGTTGGTGTGTTGTTGCGTGGTGTTGGTCGTGATGATATCGAGCGTGGTCAGGTTCTTGCTAGGCCTGGTTCGATCACGCCGCATACGGTGTTCTCTGGTTCTGTTTACATCTTGAAGAAGGAGGAGGGTGGGAGGCATTCTGCTTTCTTCACGGGTTATCGTCCGCAGTTCTATTTTCGTACTACGGATGTGACTGGTGTTGTGACGTTGCCTGATGGTGTTGAGATGGTGATGCCTGGGGATAATGTTGAGTTGTCTGTTGAGTTGATCAAGCCGATCGCGATGGAGGAGGGTCTTCGTTTCGCGATCCGTGAGGGTGGTCGTACCGTGGGTGCGGGCGTCGTCACCAAGGTCACGAAGTAGCCGTTGCCAAGCAGCACGCGGCCGCCGGCCAGCGAACCGGACCGGCGGCCGTAGCTTGCCCCTTCACTTTTCGGGCCTAGGCCTGTTACGCTCTTAAGATTGGGAGGCCATCATGGCCAGCGACGTAAGGATCAAACTGCTGCTCGAGTGCACCGAGTGCAAGCGCCGCAACTACGCTACGCACAAGAACCGGCGCAACACGCAGCCTAAGCTCGAGCTGCGCAAGTACTGCCCGTGGGACCGCAAGCACACGGTCCACAGAGAGGTCAAGGTCTAACCGTGTTCCAGGGCCTGGTCCAGTACCTCCGCAACTCGCGCGCCGAGCTCGGTAGGGTCACCTGGCCCACACGCCGGGAGGTCGTGCAGTCGACGCAGGCAACGCTGCTCTTCGTCCTGCTGACCGCGATCTTCCTGCTGGTGGCGGACGTAACGCTTGGCAACCTGATCAAGCTGATCATCTGATAGACGACCGTCCTTAGAGACCCGCGCTCGCCACCGCGGCGAGCGATCTGAGCACTTTGACCGAGGGAAGCAAATGAGTATCGAGTGGTACGCCGTTCACACCTACGTGGGTCATGAGGAGAAGGCCAGGGAGAACATCCTCAACCGGGCCAGGGCCCTGGGCATGGCCGACAGCATCTATCAGGTCGTGGTGCCCAAAGAGGTGACGGTGGAGCACGTGGGTGGCGGTAAGACCGAGCCCAGCGAACGCAAGCTGTTCCCCGGTTACATCTTCGTCCAGATGGACCTTGGTGACAACCTAGACGAGCCCAACGAGGCCTGGGAGGTCGTGCGTTACACGCCTGGCGTCACCGGCTTCGTCGGCACGGCGACCCGCGCCGTCCCCCTCTCGCCCGAGGAGGAGAGCCGGATGCTCGCCAGCATCGGCGTCACGGGCTCCAGGGAGGCTCCGAAGGTCCGCGTATCTTTCAACGTCGGCGAGATGGTCCAGGTAACGGGAGGCCCGTTCGCCGACTTCACCGGAGTCGTCTCGGAGGTCAACCCCGAGCGCGGCAAGCTCAAGGTGCTCGTGTCCATCTTCGGCCGCGAGACCCCCGTCGAGCTCGACTTCTCACAGGTCGTTCGCGCCTGACGTCAGCCGGTACGCGCCCTAGGGCGCGCGGCTGGCGCTGAGCGCCGTTCCGACAAGCGTCTAGACCCCGCGGCGCGCCTGACCGTGGGGGAGCTTCAGGAGGCAAGATGGCTAAGAAAGTAGCAGGGCTCGTCAAGCTCCAACTGCCCGCCGGCGCAGCGACGCCGGCACCGCCGGTGGGACCGGCGCTCGGGCAGTTCGGTGCCAACATCATGCAGTTCGTGAAGGAGTACAACGCCGCCACGGCCTCGCAGGCCGGCGCGATCGTACCGGTCGAGATCACGATCTATGCCGACCGTTCCTTCACCTTCATCACCAAGACCTCTCCCGCCAGCTACCTGATCAAGAAGGCCGCGGGCATCGACAAGGGCTCCGGCGCTCCTCACAAGGAGAAGGTCGGGAAGCTGTCGTGGGCGCAGTGCCTCGAGCTCGGCCGACAGAAGATGACCGACCTCAACGCCGCCGACGAGGTCGCAGCCGCGCGGATCATCGCCGGCACCGCGCGCTCCATGGGCGTGACCGTCGAGGGGGCTCCCGATGCCTAAGCACGGCAAGCGCTTCCGCCAGCTCGAGGGCAAGGTCGACCGCGACAGGAACTACGACCCGAGCGAGGCCACGAACCTCGTCAAGGAGCTCGCGACGGCCAAGTTCGACGAGACCATCGAGGCTCACTTCCGGCTCGGAATCGACCCACGCAAGTCCGACCAGAACGTCCGCGGGACCGTCGCCCTGCCTCACGGCACGGGAAAGAGCGTGCGCGTGCTGGCGATCACGCAGGGAGAGGGCGCAAGCGCCGCCGAGGCTGCCGGCGCCGACTTCGTCGGCGGGGCCGAGATCATCGAGAAGATCCTCGGAGGCTGGATGGACTTCGACGCCGTCGTCGCCACCCCCGACATGATGGCCCAGGTGGGCTCGAAGCTCGGGCGCGTGCTGGGGCCGCGTGGGCTGTTGCCCAACCCCAAGGCGGGCACCGTCGGCACCGACATCGGCGGCATCGTGAGCGCGCTCAAGGCCGGTCAGATCGAGTTCCGGAGCGACAAGACGGGCGTGGTGCACGCGCCTATCGGCAAGGCCAGCTTCGCGCCTGAGCAGCTCGCCGAGAACCTCGAGGCCCTGAGGGCCGCCGTCGAGGCCGCCAAGCCGGACACGGCCAAGGGTCAGTACCTGAGGACCATCTACCTGACCTCAACGATGGGTCCGAGCGTAAGGGTCGCCCTTAGCTCCGCCCGCGTCGAGGCTTGAACCTAGGCATCCCGGTGCGCAGCGCGAGCTTTGCACCACGGCGTTGGAGACAGCAGGGGCCCGCCAGGCTTAAAGATCCTGCCGAGACGTTGGCGGTGGGCGGTATCGCCCTCGCGACTGCGTTTCGCGGCCAGTCCCGGTCCGAAAGGAACGGGCGAAGCTACCTAAGACCGATAGAGAGGTAACCATGGCGAACCCCAGGAACCAGGCGGCCGTCGAGATGCTCAGGGAGCAGCTCGGTGGCGCGTCCACGTTCTTCCTGGTGGATTACCAGGGGCTCTCTGCGGGTGAGTTCGGCCGCCTCCGCACGCAGGTGCGGGAGGCAGGCGGACGCGTCCTGGTCGCCAAGAACACCCTCATAAACGTCGTGCTCAAGGAGCACGGCGTCGAGGGGTTCGACGATGTCCTCACCGGACCGACGGCACTCGTGCTCGTCGGCGAGGACATGGCGGCCCCGGTGAAGGCCATCAGGGACTTCGCCAAGGACCACCCTAAGGAGCTCCCTGTGTCCAAGGGGGGCAGGCTCGAGGGCAACATCCTCGGCCCAGACGCGCTCGAGCGCGTCTCGAAGCTGCCCACCAAGGCGCAGGCCCAGAGCCAGCTACTGGGCATCATGCTGGCCCCGCTCCAGCAGCTCGTTGGCGTGCTCGCAGCACCCCAGCAGAAGCTGGTGACGGTGATCAACAACTACGCAGACAAGCAGAAGTCAAGCGAACAGGAGGCTTGAGATGGCATTCGACAGAGAAGCCGTTATCGAACAACTAAGCGGTCTGACCGTCATGGAACTGGTCGACCTGGTGGATGGGCTCAAGGACAAGTGGGGCGTCGAGGCCGCGGCCGCGATGCCGATGGGCGCGATGATGGCCGCCCCGGCCGCCGGTGGCGAAGCCGCGGCCGCCGCCGAGGAGCAGACCGAGTTCACCGTCTCGATCACCAGTGCCGGTGACAAGAAGCTCCAGGTCATCAAGGAAGTGCGCGCCATCACCAACCTGGGTCTCAAGGAGGCCAAGGACCTGGTCGAGGCCGGCGGCGTCGTCGTCGAGAACGTCTCGAAGGACGAGGCCAACGAGATCAAGGGCAAGCTCGAGGCTGCGGGCGCCTCCGTCGAGGTCAAGTAGAGCGTGGGAGCTTGTGGGTCCTCCGGATCCACAAGCTCCAGTGCGTGCCGGATGCACTCTCAGGGAGGTAGTGACCAGTAGTCACTCACATCGCTAGACAGTCGAGCCGCTCGCAGTCGGGAACGCCAGCCAGGCTACCCGGCTGCGGCGGACGGCTTGTTACGATTCACAACGCTATCTTGACCCAGTTCTCGTCTGCACAAGTCAGAGACGCCGGCCAAGAGGTCAGGCGTACACGTGTCGTGCCGGTGGCCCGGTGGGCCGCACGCGCCACGGATACACATAGGTACCACATGACGGGCGCGCCCTGGGGTGGGCGCACCCGGCGAGAGTCGCCAGTCGTGAGCAGCCAGTCATGCGCCATGAAGCCGAGCAGCTCGAAGGCCCCCAGCCAGGTGGAGGGATGAGGATGCGCGAGATTAGAAGCTTCGGCAGGATCCGGGAAGTCATAGAGCTTCCCAACCTGACGAACATCCAGATCAAGTCTTACGAAGGGCTGCTGCAGAAGGACAAGACCACTGCGCAGCGCGAGGAGATCGGTCTTCAGGCCGCCTTCAAGGAGGTCTTCCCGATCGACGAGACCGAGCGCGGCCGCCAGACCGACCTCGTCCTCGACTTCCTCGAGTACCGCCTCCAGGAGCCCGAGTACGGCCCCGAGGAGTGCCGCGAGAAGGACCTCACCTACCACGCCGGCCTGTTCGCCAAGCTGCAGCTCGTCC
>CAZFAQ010000090.1:0-5505 GCA_964517055.1 uncultured bacterium
TCACAGGCCACAGCTACATCGTCTACGGGCCCATGGCGCTCGGCGCCACGCAGGTCATGTACGAGGGCAACCCCGTCTACCCCGGCCCCGACCGGCTGTGGGAGATGGTCGCGAAGTACAACGTCTCGGTCTTCTACACGGCGCCCACCGCCATCCGCACCTTCATCAAGCTCGGCGCCGAGCACCCCAAGCGGCACGACCTCACGACCCTCAGGCTCATCGGCACGGTCGGCGAGCCGATCAACCCGGAAGCTTGGATGTGGTACCGCCGCGTGATCGGCGGCGACAGGTGCCCGGTCGTCGACACCTGGTGGCAGACCGAGAACGGCGGCATCCTGATCTCGACTATCCCGGGCGCGCACGACACGAAGCCGGGCTCGGCCGGCGTGCCGCTGTTCGGCGTGGACGCAGCGGTGGTCGACGCCGACGGCAACGAGGTCCCGGCGAACCAGGGCGGCTACCTGGTCGTGAAACGCCCATGGCCTGGCATGCTGCGCACGGTCTACGGCGACGACGATAGGTACCGCAACCAGTACTGGGGCGAGGTCCCGCACGTCTACTTCTCTGGCGACGGCGCCAGGCGCGACGAGGACGGCTACTTCTGGATCATGGGCCGCGTCGACGACGTCGTCAACGTATCGGGGCACCGCCTCGGTACGATGGAGATCGAGTCGGCGCTGGTCTCGCACGAGAAGGTCGCCGAGGCCGCGGTCGTGGGGCGCCCAGACGAGCTGCGTGGCCAGGCGATCGTCGCGTTCGTGACACTCGAGCAGGGTTTCGAGGCGTCGGACGCCCTTCGCGACGAGCTCAAGAGGCACGTGGTCGGCGAGATCGGAGCGATCGCGCGGCCCGAGGAGATCCGGTTCGCGGACTCGTTGCCGAAGACCCGGTCCGGCAAGATCATGCGGCGCCTGCTTCGCAACGTCGCCACCGGCCAGGAACTTACCGGCGACGTCAGCACGCTGGAGGACAAGAACGTGGTCGACAAGCTGCGCGCGTCAGGGGACTGAGCGCCGGACCGACCTCGACTTCACTCCTCAGCGACGTCTCCAGAGAGGGACTCGCTCCAGTTCGTGCCGGCAGCCGGCGACCTGAGCACGCCGTCCGGCCGGCTCGGCTCGCCGTCTACGGTGACGGGCTCGGCCCTGGCGTGCTCCAACTGGCTGTACACGATGGCCGCCACGAGCAGCACGCCACCCACGACGCCTCGCCAGCCAAGGACCTCGCCGAGGAGCGCGTACGCGAACCCCGCTGCGAAGACGGGCTCGAGCCCGAACACCAGAGCCGCTAGCTGGGCGGGCACCACTCGTTGGGCATGTACCTGCAACACGGCCACTCCGGCGGTGGCGACCAGGGCGAGGAACGCGACGGCCAGCCAGGTCCTAGCCGGGACCGCTGCGATGCTGCCTACCTCGGGTGCGGCCCAGATCCAGGCCATCACGGCCATTGGCAGGTGCTGCATGAAGGCGAGCGAGTTGGCGTTGACGTCGCGGCCGACCTCGCCGAGGTACACGATGAAGACCGCGTAGCTGACGGCGGTCACGAGGATGAGCAGGTCGCCTGCGTTGATCGCCGAGAGCCCGTCACGGGTGGCTATGACGGCCAGGCCCACGAAACCGACAAGGGCCGCGATGTAGTCGCGCCGCAGGAGCGGCCGGCGCCAGAAGACGGCCGCCACAACGGGGGTCAGGACGACAGACAGGCCCGTGATGAAGGCCGCGTTCGAGGCCGAGGTGATGCCCAGGCCGACGGTCTGCGTCGCGAAGCCTATGAACCCGAGGAGGCCCAGCCACAGCGCAGGCCCGATGGCGCGCCTGTCGAAGCCGACCCACGAGAGGGCGACGGCCGCCAAGGTGAAGCGCGCGGCCAGCAGGAGCGGCGCCGAGATCGTGTCCAGCGCGTCCTTGACGATCACGAACGTCGATCCCCAGATGACGGTGATCAGGACGAGCGCGGCGAGACCCAGACCGAACGGCATCCTGCCGATTCTCACACGTACTCGGCGCTAGTTAGGATGCCCGGGATGAACGGGACGGCGGGCGGCGACTACCGGGTCGGGTTCGGGGAGGACGCACATCAGCTGAGCGCCGGAAGGGCGCTGTGGCTTGGCGGTCACTCGGTGCCCGAGGCCCCGCGCGGCGCCCTGGCACACAGCGACGGCGACGCCCTACTGCACGCGCTGGCCGACGCCGTCCTGTCGGCCTTCGCCCTCGGAGACATCGGCCTCCACTTCCCACCTGGTGACCCGGAGACCGCCGCGATGGACAGCCGCATCATCCTGAGACGATGCCTGGGACTAGTCGCCGAGCGTGCGCCGGAGGCGCGACTCGTTAACGCGGCAGCCGTCGTCACGCTCGACCAGCCGAAGCTCGGCCCGCACCGAGACGTCATCGCCGCCTCGTGTGCCGAGTTCCTCGGTCTGGCGCCCGGCCGCTTCGGACTGACGTTCAAGACATCAGAGGGGCTCGCGCCCGATCACGTGCAGGCGCGGGCAACGGTGCTGTTCGAACTGCGGCGTTAGCCCTGTCTGATCACGCGGAGCCGGTGGTTCGCCCACCGCCAGAGCGAGCCGAGTTCGACAGGGTCGCAGGTCACGGCGCACTCTCACGAACCGGGCATACGTTGCGGGGTGGTCGCACCTTCGGTGCCTCTCACGACTGAGGAGGGACCATGAACGTAGAACTGACAGGCAAACGCGCTCTCGTGACCGGGGCCAACTCCGGCCTCGGTCGCGCGACGGCACTGGCACTCGGAGCAGCCGGGGCAAGGGTGCTGGTCGACTTCGTGACCGACGAGGCGTCGGCTGAGGAGGTGGCGGCTTCTGTCCGTGCCGCCGGTGGCGACGCGATGACCTTCCGGGCGGACGTCTCGGTCCATGGCGAGGTCGAGGAGATGTTCGCCCTGATGGACAGCGAGTGGGACGGCATCGACGTCCTCGTCAACAACGCAGGCGTAGACGGCGAGCGTGCCCTCGCCTGGGAGGCCGACCCGGAGGACTGGCGGCGCGTGCTCGAGATCGACCTGATGGGTCCGTTCCTGTGCGCCAGCTCCGCGCTCCGGAGGATGGTCCCCGTACGCTCGGGGGTGATCATCAACGTGACATCGGTTCACGAGGTCATCCCATGGACCGGTTACAGCGCCTACTCGGCAGCCAAGGCCGGCCTGAGCATGCTGACGAAGACGCTCGCGCAGGAGGCCGCCCCGCACGGGGTGCGGGTGCTCTCGTTGGCGCCTGGTGCGATCCGCACGCCCATCAACGAGAGCGTCTGGTCGAACCCCGACACCCTGACCGACCTGCTGACAAAGGTCCCACTCGGCCGCCTCGGGACGCCCGAGGAGATCGCCGCCATGGTCGTGCTGCTGGCTTCCGACGCCGCCAGCTACCTGACGGGGTCAACGGTGTTCGTCGACGGCGCGATGACCGCTTACCCCTCGTTCGCCCACGGCGGCTGATGGCATGAACGGCATCCCACCTACCTGGAGCTCGAGCGCGAAGGACGTCGTCATGACCGCCATCGGGCCCAGCCGGATCTGGGCGACGCTGGGCCACGGCATCGTCAACGAGGTGTACTTCCCGTCCACCGGTCAACCACAGATCAGGGACCTCGGCTTCATCGTCGCGAACGGCGGGGCATGGCACGAGGTCAAGAGGGTCGACCGCTACTCGCTGTCCATGCCGGAGGCGTACATGCCGCTGCCGACCGTCGTTCACAAGGGCGATGGGTACTCGCTTCGGTTAGAGGTGCTGTGCGACCCGAAGAGGGAGACGCTGCTGATCCGGTACGCGCTACGCGGCGCCGGTTTCAGGCTGTTCCCGCTACTCGCCACTCACCTCGGGCCGAACAGCGGCGACAACACGGCCTGGGTGGAGGACGGCGCCCTGTGCGCGTCGGGCGCAGGCGAGAACCTCTGCCTCATCGCCGACACGGCCTTCAGACGTACGAGCGTCGGTTACGTAGGCGTGTCCGACGGCTGGCAGGACTTCGCACGGAACGGGGCGATGACGTGGGAGAACGCCCGCGCCGAGCACGGCAACGTCGCCCTCATGGCCGAGACGGGTAGCAGCGCCGGCGTGTTGGCACTGGGGTTCGCCGAGACGGCGAGCGGGGCGCGCACCCGCGCGCGCTCGAGCCTGGCGGAAGGGTTCCTAGCGTTGCGCGACGCGTTCCACGCCGGGTGGCGGGAGTGGGGCCGCCAGATCAGCCTGCCGAGCTGCAGCCCCGCCGTCGAGCGCGTGGCGCACCGGTCTGCGATGGTGCTCAAGGTGCACGACGACAAGAGCTATCCAGGAGCCTCGGTGGCCAGCCTCTCGATCCCGTGGGGCAGCAGCCACGACGACCTCGGCGGCTACCACCTGGTGTGGGCCCGCGACGCCGTGGAGTCCGGCTTCGGTCTGCTAGCGGTCGGTGAGGTCGAGGACGCCAGGGAGATGCTCGCGTACCTCGTCGCGACGCAGCACCCTGACGGCCACTGGTCTCAGAACATGTTCCCGGACGGCCGCCCGTACTGGACCGGCATCCAGCTCGACGAGGTCGGGTTCCCCATACTCCTGGCCGCCAAGCTCCGCGAACTGGGGCTGACTGGGGACACGCGCGGCGTCGACGCGATGGTCGAACGCGCTGCGTCGTACCTAGCCAGGCACGGTCCAGGCAGCCCACAGGACAGGTGGGAGGAGAACGCTGGCTCGAGCCCGTTCACCCTGGCCGTCGAGGTGGCGGCCCTGGTGGCGGCGGCCGAGTACCTGCCGAAGCGAGACGCCGAGTACGCTCGCTCCCTGGCCGACTGCTGGAACGAACGCATTGAGGAGTGGACCTATGTCACCGGCACGGACATGGCGTCCACCGCTGGCGTCGACGGGTACTACGTGCGGATCGCTCCGCCGCCTGAGGACAGGGGGCTGCGGGGCAGCGTCGAGGTGAGGAACCGCGCGGGCAGCAGCGTGCCGGCATCCGAACTGGTGAGCCTCGGATTCCTCTACCTGAGCCGGCTCGGCCTGCGCGCAGCTAGCGACCCGCGGATGACGAACAGCCTGGCGGTTGCCGACCGCACCCTGAGGGTGGACACGCCCAGCGGCGTCAGCTACCACCGCTACAACGGCGACGGCTACGGCGAGCACGAAGACGGCAGCCCTTACGACGGCACGGGCATAGGTCGGGCGTGGCCGCTGCTGACAGGTGAGAGGGGCCACTTCGCGTTGCAGGCAGGCGAGGACCCGGGGCCGTACCTGGAGGCCATGACGAACATGACAGGTCCCGGCGGCCTGTTGCCCGAGCAGGTCTGGGACTCGGCGCCGATCCCGGAGAAGGCCCTCTACCCTGGCAAACCATCTGGGAGCGCGATGCCACTCGTATGGGCCCACGCCGAGTTCCTCAAGCTCGTCTACGCCCGCAGCCAGGGAGAGCCGATCGAGCTGCTGGACGTCGTCAAGCGGCGCTACGGGTTCAGGCGCCCGGAAGCCGGCACCTGGCACTGGCGCGCGGACTCGCCCTTCAGCGAGCTGCCGCC
>CAZFAQ010000091.1:0-5460 GCA_964517055.1 uncultured bacterium
TGGAACCTCCATTCTCAATCAAAACCCTGTCTCACCTATAACGGGACTCAAACATGCAAGGGGCGACCGCCTCGACTGGAGAACGACCAGTCCAGTCCGTGCGGGCTTGCCTCGGAGGCACGGACACCGGACAGCTCAGCCCGAGGTCTCGGCCGGCCCCGGTGGCAGCAGTTCCGGCGACTGGTCGGCCGCCCACCTGACCTGGCTCGCGAGCCCGCGCAGCGCGGCGAGCTCGTGGGCGCTCAGCTCGGCCCTGTCGAACACCGCCCGGAACATCCGCATGACGCTCAGCAGGCGCGGCTCGTCGGTGAACCCGATGCGCAGCAAGGACGCCCCGAACTGGTCGTAGAACGCCTCCAGCTGGTCACGGGTGGCCGGCTCATCGCCCGTGCGCCCGGCGCGCGTCGTCCGTGGCGGCTGGTCCTCGGCGAACGCCGTGCTCATGCGGGCGACGTGGGCCTCGTAGGCGACGACGAGCACGGCCTGGGCGAGGTTCAACGAAGCGAAGTCGGCGGTCGGGATCACGACGTGCGCCTGGCAACGGGTCAACTCCTCGTTAGCGAGGCCGTGGTCCTCGGGGCCGAACAGAACAGCGGCATCCTTCAGCAAGCGCGGCGCAACTTCCCGGGGTGCGCTGACCGCGTACGACGGGGCTCGCCGTCCTCGGGCGCTGGTGCCTGCCACCAGGGTCACGCCCACGAGGGCTTCCTCCAGGTCACCGACGATGGTCGCGGAGTCGAGCAGGTCGTCAGCATGGGTCGCCAACGCCCTGGCGCGGTCGTCGATGCGGCAGCGAGGCGCCACCAGCCACAGGTCGTCGAGGCCGAAGTTGCGCATCGCCCGCGCCGCGGCGCCCACGTTCGCGGAGTCCTTAGTCCGGACGAGAACGATGCGGGGGCAAGGCACGTGGCCGAGCTTATCAGCGCGTTCCTGGCCGAGGTCGCCCACGCGCCGGGGTTATGTTCCTCAGACGATGGAGGCGTTCGACCCATACCCGCCCGCGCTGGCCGCTTGCAGGCTGTGCCCCCGCCTGGCGGAGTACCGCGAACAGGTGGCCCGCGAGAAGCGCAGGTCGTACCGGGACGAAGAGTACTGGGGCGCGCCGGTGCCGGGCTTCGGCGACGTTGGCGCGCGGCTGCTGCTACTGGGGTTGGCCCCCGGCGCGCACGGCAGCAACCGCACGGGTCGGATGTTCACAGGCGACGCCTCAGGCGACTTCCTATACCCCGCCCTGCACAGGGCCGGCCTGGCGAACCAGCCGACCGCCACGCACCGAGGCGACGGGCTCGAGCTCAGCGGCGTGTGGATCACGTCGTCGGCACGGTGCGTGCCGCCAGGCAACAAGCCGACCCCGGACGAGCTACGCAACTGCACCGTGTGGCTGGACCACGACTTCGACGGCCTTCACGACCTACGCGCGGTGCTGGCCCTGGGGCGCGTCGGCCACGACTCGTACCTGCGTCTGCTGCGCCGCCGCGGCCTGAAGCTCAGGGTGGCCAGTCACCCGTTCGCGCACGGCGCTGTTCACCGACTGGACGAACTGCCCGGCGCGGACGCGGCTCGGGCGCTTCCCCTCGTCGACGCGTACCACGTGAGCTTCCAGAACACGAACACAGGCCGGCTCACGCCGGCCATGTTCGACGAAGCCGTCGCGAGCGCCAAGGCGCTGGCAGGCCTCTGATCTTGTTCGCGTACCGATCGGACGGGGTGCCCGTCCGGCCCGACTACGTCCGGTAGCTATTCCGTCGTGCTCAGGCCTGGGCCTGATCGCGCAGCGCGTTGATGCGCTGCGAGAGGCGCGACTTCTTGCGCGCCGCGGCGTTCTTGTGGAGCGTCGAGGACATGATCGCCTTGTCGACGAGGCCCTGGACGACCTTCTGGTACTTCGCGGCGGCGTCGAAGTCGCCGGACTCGGCGGCCGAGACGGCCTTCTTGGTGAACGTGCGAATGGTGCTCTTCCGCGCGCGGTTGGCCAGACGACGCTTCTCGTCCTGACGGTGCCGCTTCATGGCTGAGAGGTTGCGAGCCATCACTTCTCCTTCGTAGCTTCCTGAGCTGGAGGCGCCTCGCCCCCGGGGCCGGCGCCGTTGCCCGGCGTTTGCCGGGCGCATAGCCTGCCGATGCTAGCACAGGAGACGCGGGACGGCCCAGTAACCATGCTGCACTCGCCCGTGTCGCCCATTCGCGGTGACGACGCGCTCGCAGGCGTTACACTATGGGCTGCTTCCCGCTGGCAAGGCGAACAGCCTCATCTTCGGCTGGTGGTTGGCTGAAGAGAGGAAAACATAGTGCATACCGACGATTTCGCCGGCTTCGACCTGCATGCAACGCTGCGGGCCGGCATCACAGAGGCGGGCTATACACGCCCGACACCCATCCAAGCGCAGACGATAGGGCCGGCCTTGGCCGGTCGCCACGTCCTCGGGCTGGCCCAGACGGGCACAGGCAAGACCGCCGCGTTCGTCCTACCCATCCTGCAGCGGCTGTTGACAGGCCGCAACGGGGGCTCGCGCCGTGTCGTGAAGGCCCTGGTGGTCGCCCCGACGCGCGAGCTCGCCGAACAGATCAACGACGAGTTCAGGCGCCTCGGGCGCAGGACCGGACTGAGGAGCGCCACCGTCTACGGCGGCGTCGGCTTCCAGCCTCAGGTCCAGGCGCTCACCGGAGGGGCCGACGTCATCGTGGCCTGCCCGGGCCGCCTCCTCGACCACGTCGAGCGTGGCAACGCCGACCTGAGGGACGTCGAGGTCCTCGTGCTCGACGAGGCCGACCACATGTTCGACATGGGCTTCCTGCCGAGCATCCGCCGCATCGTCGGCCTGGTGCCGGCGAGCTCCCAGCGGCTCCTGTTCTCGGCGACCATGCCGAGCGAGGTCCGCCACCTGGCGGACGGCGTACTCACCGACCCGGTGACCGTGGAGATCGGTCACTCGGCGCCGGCCAAGACCATCGACCACTTCCTGGTGCCAGTGGCGGAGGAGCGAAAGACCGACCTGCTCATGCACCTGCTCGACAGGCCTGAGGCACGGTCCGTCCTCGTCTTCACGCGCACCAAGCACCGCGCCAAGCGCCTGGCAGCGCGGCTCAACCGAGACGGCTTCTCGGCGGCAGAGATCCAGGGCAACCTGTCACAGAACCGCCGACAGGCGTCGCTCGACGGCTTCCGCGACGGCAGGTACGACGTCCTCGTCGCCACCGACATCGCTGCACGTGGCATCGACGTCGCGTCCGTTTCCCATGTCATCAACTACGACTTCCCGGACACGCCCGACGCCTACACGCACCGCATCGGCCGCACCGGCCGGGCCGAGCGCACCGGCGAGGCGCTCACCTTCGTGACGCCGAACGACTTCGGCAACGTCCGCGACCTGGAGCGAGTGCTGCGCAGCCGCGTTGCCCGCAGGCAGGTCGCTGGCTTCGTGCCAGACCATGCAGCCCTGCTCGAGGACCTGCGCCCGACGAGCAACGGCTCCTCACAGCGCGGTCGCTCCTCGGGTGGCCGGTCGTCCCGCAGCCGCTCGAACGGCAGCCGGTCGGGCGGCGCCCGGACGGACGGGAACGGCGCCAACGGCGACCGGCAAAGTGCCGCCACCGGGGCCCCCGCAGGCAAGCCAGGCGGCGGTCGCAGCCGGCGGCGCCGGTCTCGCGGCCGCCGCGCCCAGACCGCCAGCTAGGCACAAGAGAACGACCGCTAGTCAGGGGCCGAGCCAGTCTCGGCCCCTTCCCGTTGTGCCCGCCTGACCCGCGGTGCCAGCCTGTCACCGTGCAGGCGAGCCGATACCAGGCGGCCATCCTCGACTTCGTCCGCAACGGCTCCGGCCATGGCCTCGTCGAAGCCACCGCTGGCAGCGGCAAGACGACGACGCTGGCGCTGGTGGCGGACATGCTGGTTGGCGAGCTGGGGGTCCCACCAAGCCAGGTGGCGTTCCTGGCGTTCAACCGCTCCGCCGCCGAGGAGCTGCGCGACCGGTTACCGGGCGGTGTCGTCGCCCAGACGCTGCACGCCCTCGGCAGGCGCGTGTTGGCGGACGCGGCCACGCCCGTGCAGCTCGACGAGGCCAAGTACCTGAGGCTCGCCGCCGACCGTGGTGCTCCGCGTCACGCCCACGCTGCGTTGGCGACCGCGGCGCGCCTGGCGCGGCTCGAGCTCGTGGCCCGCTCGGACGCGGTGCCTGAGGACGACCTTCGGTCGCTGGTGGACAGTCACCGGCTCGAGCTGCCTTGGCCCCGCGCGGCCGCGCTGCTGGGCGAGGTCCTCGAGCTCGGCCTTACCTGGCCGACGGTCGACTTCACCGACCTGCTGTACCTCCCGGTGCGGTTGGAGCTACCGGTGCCACGCTTCAGGTTCGTGTGTGTCGACGAGGCGCAGGACATGAGCCGCCTGTCGCTAGCGTTCGTGCAGCGCCTCACGGCGGCTGGTGCCCGCGCCCTGTTCGTGGGCGACGCCGCGCAGGCCATCTACGCCTTCGCTGGCGCCGACCCCGCCTCGTTGGCACGCGTCAGTGGCACCACGGCCGCCACCCGGCTGCCTCTCAGCGTCAGCTACCGCTGCCCTTCACGCCACGTCGTGCTGGCGCGGCGCTTCTCGCCGCACATGCTGCCGGCGCCGCGCGCCCCCGTCGGGCGCCTCGTCGTCACCGACATGGCCCGGCTCACGTCGTCGCTCGCGCCGGGCGACCTCGTCCTCAGCCGCACCAACGGGCCGTTGCTGGACGTCGCGCTCACCGTGGCTCGCGCCGGACTGTCCGTGGCGGTGCTCGGGGACGAGCTGCTCACCGCGGCGACCGACCTCGTGGCCGCCCTGGGGGCGTCCACGGGCCGGGTCGAGCGCCGCGACGTCGAGCGGTCACTGGCCGAGGAGACGACACGGCTCGAGCGCGAGATGCCGCTCAGGCTCGAGCTGGCGGGCGAGCTCGAAGCGGCCGGGCACAGGCACAAGGCGGCGGCAGTCGCCATCGCGGCAGCGCCGTCGGGCGCCGTGCCCGACGTGGCTGCCCAGGTGCAAAGGCTGTTCGGCGGCGCGAGGCCGGACGGTCACGTGCTGCTCTCCACGATCCACAAGGCCAAGGGTCGAGAGGCCAGCCGCGTCCTGCTGCTGGGCCCCGAGGACCTCGGCTTCGGCGGCGACGAGAGCCCGTCGCCCCGCGATCCAATCGCCACGCAGGCGGAGGACGACATGGCCGAGGCCAACGTCCTGTTCGTCGCGTTGACGAGGGCCAAGAGCGAGCTAGTGCTCGTGGAGAAGGAGCCTGGTGCGTTGCGGCGACGTCTGTCGAGACACGCGGTGGACGGCGCTCCAGGGTGGCTCGCCGGCCGGTGGGACGACGTCCTCAGGTTGGCGCTGACCATGAGCAAGGGTCGCGGCCGTGCCGACTTATCATCGCGGCATGGCGAGGCATGGCGAGTACAAGACGCCCGGCGGCAAGCTGGTGGTAGCGGACGTGGTCGTGGAGGACGGAC
>CAZFAQ010000092.1:0-5387 GCA_964517055.1 uncultured bacterium
CGGACCCCGCCCTCCACACCATCGCCATGCGCGACACCGAGTTCCTGGCTGCTAACGAGCCTAGCTGCTCAGCTGCCCGATTATCGAGAACATCGGCAGGAACATCCCCGCCACGATGAACCCGACGATCACGCCGAGGAACACGATCAGGGCGGGCTCGAGCGCCGCGGTCAGGCTGTCGACGGCCTCGTCGACCTCGCGTTCGTAGAAGTCCGCGACCTTCTGAAGCATCGAGTCGACCGCGCCGGTCTCCTCACCGATCGCGACCATCGACGACACCATCGGCGGGAACACGCGCGGGTACTTCATCAGCGTGGTGCTGATCTGCTCGCCGCGCTGCACGCCCTCCTTGGTCTCGGTGAGGATGTCCTCGACGATGGCGTTGCCGGCGGTGCCCTTGGTGATGTCGATCGACTCGATGATGTTCACGCCCGACCGCAGGAGCAGCCCGAACGTGTTCGAGAACGACGCGATGGCGCTCTTCTGCACCAGCGTCCCTATCACGGGGGTCCGCAACAGCAACCTGTCTATCGTTCGTCGTCCGTTGGGCGTCCGGTAGAAGAGCGCGACACCAACGATGATTCCCACACCGATGATGGCGAGCAGCCACCACTGGAAGCGCAGGAAGTCGGAGATGGCGATGAGCGCCCTGGTGATGACGGGCAGGTCCCCGCCGAGCTGGTCGAGGATCTGCGCGAACTGCGGCACGATGCCGGTGAGCAGGAACCACGTAACGGCCAAGGCGATGACGAGAACGACTGTCGGGTACGTGAGTGCCGTCCGGATCTTGCCGCGCAGGGCGGCCTGCTTCTCCATGTACGCCGCGATGCGCTCGAGGATCCCGTCGAGGTTGCCCGAGACCTCACCAGCGCGAACCAGGTAGATGTAGAGCTTGTTGAACAGCCTGGGGTGACGAGACAGCGCGTCGGACAGGTTCTGCCCCGTCTCGACGTCCTCGCGAACGCGGCGCAGCGCGTCCTTGAGGCCCTGCTTCTCCGCCTGGCGGTGGAGGATCGCGAGGCTCTGGACCA
The DNA here is from genome assembly GCA_964517055.1 of uncultured bacterium. Classification (GTDB taxonomy): domain Bacteria; phylum Deinococcota; class Deinococci; order Deinococcales; family Trueperaceae; genus DASRWD01. The sequence goes on from CAZFAQ010000092.1 coordinate 1,032, forward strand.
CGGGCAGGCCGGCGTTGATGACCGTCGCGAACTGCCGCGAGAAGATGGTGATGTCGCGCGCGTTGGGGACCGATCCTATGTCGAGCCACTTGGGCAGCTTGATGTCGGCGCTGAGGCCAGACTTCGGCGACTTGATCTCGCTGATGAAGTAGCCCTTCTGTCTCAGCGAGGCCGCCACGTCGCGCTCGGACGCGGCCTCCATCGTGGCCGCGATCAGCTTGCCTGTGCGGTCGCGCGCCTTGTACTCGAATACGGGCATCGAAGCCTCCTCGCCCGCCGTGGACGGGTCAACTCGCGGTGGACCAGCCCCGGCCCGCCGCGAGAACTCTGCTCGTAGAGGCTAGCCCGTGAGAGCCGTCTGAGACTGGTGAATCGCTCACTTGTCGGCTTCTCTTGGGGCACTCGGTTAGCATCGCCCGGTGCCACGCGAGAGCCTTCGCGGAAAACGGGAACGCGCCATCCGAATCCTGACGGGCCTGCGCGAGCTGTACCCCGACGCGCGAACCGAGCTCGACTTCGGCACGCCGTTCCAGCTCGTCATCGCCACCCTCCTGTCGGCGCAGGCCACAGACGTCAGCGTCAACGCGGCGACACCGGCCCTGTTCGAGGCCTACCCGGACGCCCACGCGCTGGCGGCCGCGACCCCAGAAGAGGTCGAACCGTTCATCCGCACGATCGGCCTGTTCCGCACGAAGGCAAGGAACGCGGTGGCCGCCGCGCGTCTCATCGTCGAGCAGCATGGCGGCGAGGTCCCGGACACCATGGAGGAGCTCGTGAAGCTACCCGGCGTTGGACGCAAGACCGCCAACGTGGTGCTGGCGAACGCCTTCGGCCAGGCGACGATCGCGGTGGACACGCATGTCGGCCGGGTGTCCAGGCGCCTGGGGCTGACGCGGCACACAGACCCTGACAAGGTCGAGCTTGACCTGCAGAAGACCTTCCCTCCCGAGCAGTGGGTGTTCCTGCACCACGCCCTGATCCTCCACGGCAGGCGCGTCTGCACGGCCAGGCGGCCCGCATGCGAGGTGTGCCCACTCTGCTCGGACTGCCCGTCGTGCGGCAAGGTGAAGGTGCCTACGCCATCTAGGCGCAAGCCCAGAAGGTCTCGGCCCGAGTAACACAGGCCGGTGGGCGACATCACGGGCTTCTGTTAGCTTTGCTCCATGACTCCTCACCGGCCCGCTGCGTCTGGCGCCACCGGCGCTGCCAGCCGCGCAGATCACGACGTCGTCGTGGTCGGCGCCGGACCCATCGGCATCGAGTGCGCCATCCTCGCCAAGCGTAGCGGCCTGTCACACCTGCTCCTGGACCAGGGTCCGGTGGTCGCAGCCATCGCGCGCTACCCGGTGTACATGCTCTTCTTCACGACCTCGGAACGGCTCGAGGTCGGGGGTCACCCGCTCGTCACGGCGGCCGACAAGCCCACCCGCAAGGAGGCGCTCGACTACTACCGCAAGGTCGTCTCCAACGAGGGTCTGAACCTGAGGTCGTACAGCCGCGTGACGTCGGTGGCGCCCCTCGGCGCCTTCGGCGACGAGGACGAGACCGGCTTCGCCATCACTACCGAGGCGACCGCGCCCTCCGGCCACACGGGCACGGTCACCGCACGCGCCGTCGTGGTGGCGACCGGCTACTTCGACAACCCCAACATGTTGGGCGCTCCCGGTGAGGACATGCCACACGTCAGCCACTACTACAGGGAGGCACACCCCTACTTCGGGCGGCCCGTGGTCATCGTCGGTGGCGGCTCCAGCGCGGCAGACGCCGCACTGGACCTGTACAGGGCCGGTGCCAACGTCACGATCGTGCATAGAGGCGAGGAGATGAAGCGCACGCTCAAGTACTGGATCCGCCCGAACCTGGAGAACCGCATCAAGGAAGGCTCCATCGCGGCGCGCTTCCAGCACGTCGTCAAACGGTTCGTCCCGGCTGGGGTCGTCGTCGCCCCGACAGGTAACCAGGACGCCGAGGAGACCCTGCCCGCGGACCAGGCGTTCGTCCTGACGGGCTACTCGGCGCCGACCTGGCTCATCGAGGGCGCCGGCGCGACCGTCGACCCGGAGACCAGGAAGGCAGACGTCGACCGGGACACGTACGAGAGCACGGTCGCCAACCTCTACGTCGTCGGCTCGGCGGCCAGCGGCACCAAGACCTCCGAGATCTTCGTGGAGAACGGCCTGGTTCACGCCCGCGCGGCCATGGCCGACGTCGCTGCCCGGCTAGGGGTTCCGCGAGGAGCAGTGTTGCGTTAGGCGCCAGGTGCGTACGGGCGCACTCGGAACCGGGTGCGCCGGGCGCGCTGTGGCCGACCCAGGATCATCCGAAGGTCGTACGTCGCCTCGTCCGAACTGAGCACGCCGTTCGGCGACGAACGCCCCTCCTGACGGTCTCAGGGCGACCTGTACAATCGCGCTAGTGCACCGTCGGTCGCTCACGTCCGCACGTTCACGTTGAGGACGACGCGGCCCGATCGGAGGAGCGATGCGCGATAGAGACAAGGTAGTTGGGATAGCCCTGATAGTCCTGGGCGCGTTGTTCCTTCTGGGACGGGGCATGGACTTCGGCCAGTTCGGCTGGCCGCTCTTCGTCCTGATCCCTGGCCTGATCCTGCTCGGTTCCGCCTTCGTCGGCCGGCGTGAGGCGGCCGGCCTCGCCGTGCCGGGCGCGATCGTCACGACGATCGGCCTCATCCTGTTCGTGCTGAACGGCACCGACCGCTGGGAGGCCTGGGCGTACTGCTGGGCGCTCATCGTTGCTGGCGCGGGCGCGGGCAACTTCATCTTCGGTGCGCTCACTCGGGACACCGCGCGCGAGCGCGACGGCCTGCGGACTGTCTACATCGGGCTGCTCCTGTTCGCCGTCTTCGGCGTGTTCTTCGAGTTCCTGATCTTCGGCGGTTTCGGCGGCCTGGGTCGTTGGCTCATCCCACTGGTGCTGATCGGTGCCGGCGTATACCTGCTCTTCTTCCGCGACCCTCAGTCGCCACTGCCCTGGGTGACGCCCGGGAGCGCTGCACCGGACACGCCACATGAGTACGCGCAGCCCCCTGCGCCCGCACAGACGACGTCGGCCGCGCCACCACCAGCACCGCCTACCGCCCCTACGGATGGTGTCGTGCCATCCGCGACACCCGCGCGGGAGGACACCCGCGCGGGAACGCCCCCAGACCCAGAAGACGACCTCCCAGGCTGAGGGTGAAGACGTGGAACTGAAGGCGCAGGCATGACCCAGCGGGCCCTACCCATCGTGCTCATCGCGGTCGGCGTCATCTGGTTGCTGTTCGCCACCGGGTTCGTGCCGCCGGCTCTGGGCGCCACGCTCTGGCGCCTGTGGCCGCTGCTCGTCATCGGCGCAGGTCTCGACATCCTCATCCCCGAGAAGCGCCCCATGTCGCTCTACTTCACGGCCTGGGCGGGTGTGGTCATCCTGTTGTTCGCGCTCATCTGGCCGGGCTTCGGCTCCGCTGGCGGCGACAGGCAGGTGTTCGAGGTGCTCGACCCGGGCACCGAGAGGGTCACGTTCGAGCTCCGCGGCGGCTCCGCCCCGACCACCTTGCGCGCCTCGAGCCTGGACCGTGCGCTCGTGAACGCCGAGTTCATGGGCCGCCCCTTGGGCCGTGTCCAGGTCTCGCACGGCCGGCAAGCCGAGGTCAGGGTCGAGTCAGAGGGCGACGTCTTCGGCTTCTTCGCCGGCCCGTCGCGCTGGCTCATCGAGGTGCCGGGCGTCGTGCCCATCGACGTGCGATCGGACGGCGGCTCGGGGCCGCTCGACGCCGACCTCACGGCCACTCTGCTCTCGTCGCTGGCTCTGGACGTGGGTAGCGGGCCAGCCACGCTCACTCTGCCGGGCGGAGGCCAACCGTACCGGGTCGGCATCGACGGCGGTTCCGGGCCTCTCACGCTGACGTTCGCCCCGGGCGCGTCCGTTGACATGACGGCCGACCTAGGCTCCGGGCCGGCCCGCATCCGCATCGGCGAGGGTACCGACATGCGTCTCACGCTGGACACCGGCAGCGGCCCGCTCGAGCTCGACCTGCCGGACAGCGCGCCGATCCGGCTGACGATCCGGGACGACGGCTCCGGGCCGTTGAGCCTGCCGCGGTTCCTGGAGCGCACCCGCGGGCGCGGTGACACCGGTGTGTGGGAGAGCGCGAACCTGTCTGACGGCGGCCGGGTGATCGACGTGACGCTGGAGGACGTGGGCTCGGGTCCGATCACCATCCGCTGAGCCCGGCCACATGCGCCTGATAGTCACGCACGAGCAGCCGGACTTCGACGCGGTGGCCTCGCTGGCGTTGGCGCTCCTGCTCTTCCCGGGCAGCCGGGCCACCGTGCAGGGCGCGACGTCTCGCAGCGT
>CAZFAQ010000093.1:0-5123 GCA_964517055.1 uncultured bacterium
GTCGCCGAGTCGGTCGTGCAGGTCTCGGGCGACCGGAACATCGTCGTCGAGCTGCCTGGCCTCACCTCCGAGGACCAGGAGCGCGCCCTCGACCTGATCGGTCAGCAGGCGGTGCTCGAGTTCCGGCTCGTGCGGCGTGACTCCAACAGCCTGCTAACAGAGCAGCTCACGTTGGATGACCTCGAGCCGACGGCGTTCACGGGCGAGATAGTCTCCGGTGCCTCCGCTGCCTTCGGCCAGTCGATCGGCATGCCTGGCGGACCGGTCGTGCAGTTCGACATCCAGCCGCAGAGCGCAGCCGACTTCGGGACGTTCACGGGCGGCAACCTGGGCCGGCGCATGGCCATCGTGCTCGACGACGTCATCATCACGGCTCCGACGCTCGAGGGCCGCATTAGCAACACCGGCCAGATCACCGGCATCGGCACGCTCGAAGAGGCCTCAGACATCGCGCTCGTGCTGCGCTCCGGCAGCCTGCCCATCAACCTGCAGGTCGGCGAGGTCAGGGCCATCGGGCCCACCCTCGGTCAGGACGCTATCAACGCCGGCACGATCGCAGCGGTCGTGGGCGGCGCCGCCGTCATCATCGGCGTCATCGCCTACTACGGCATCCTCTTCGGCGGGGTGCTCGCGTTCGGCGTCATCCTGGCGATGCTCTTCATCTTCGGCGCGCTGGCAGGCCTCGGCGCCTCGCTGACCCTGCCCGGGCTGGCTGGCCTGGTGCTCACGATCGGCGCGGCGGTCGACGGCAACGTCATCAGCTTCGAGCGCATCCGTGAGGAGCTGCGCGCGGGCAAGGGCATCCGCCTGGCCATGAAGCGGGGCTTCCCCAACTCGCTGCCTGCGATCATCGACGCCAACGCCACATCCCTCCTGGTGGCCGGCGCGCTCTACCAGTACACCACCGGCCCGGTGCGCGGCTTCGCCGTCACGCTGGCGCTCGGCCTGGTGTCCTCCGTGTTCGTCAACACCATCGTTGTCCCGTTCATCCTCGACGTGTTGACCCTCAACGGCGGCCGCACCTTCCTGTGGAAGGGCTTCGACATCAGGGGCATCCGCTTCGTGAGCCGTGGGCCGATCCTGGTCCCCATCACGGCGCTGCTGGCCCTCGTGTCGCTCGGCTGGGTCGTCTTCCAGGGCCTACCCATGTCGACAGACTTCACGGGCGGCACGTCGGTGACGATCTCGGTTCCGCAAGGCACCTCGACGGCCGACGTGCGCTCTGCAGTGGCCGCGCTGGAGGTCGAGGGGCTCGACGCGGGCGACGCGACGATCGTGGAGGCCGTGGCCGTTGACGGCACGCCCCAGGTGATCGTGCGCACCGGCCTGACCGGTACAGAGCTCGGGGGCGAGGCGGACTTCGGCGCCCAGCTCGCCGATCAGGTAGGCGGCCAGCTGCTCTCGGCAGACTTCGTCGGCCCGGCCATCGGCGCCGAGCTCAGGCGCGGCGCCATCATGACGGTGCTCGTCTCGCTGGTGCTGATCCTGCTGTACATCGCATGGCGCTTCTGGCCGAACTGGCCCGTGGCCGTCGCCACGGTCATCGCCAGCATCCACGACGTGCTCTTGACGCTCGGCGTCCTGGCGTTGTTCCAGATCGAGTTCAGCATCCCCGTGCTCGCCGCGCTGCTGTTCGTCGTCGGGTACTCGCTCAACGACTCGATCATCGTCGCCGACCGCATCCGCGAGAACCTGCGGACCGAGCGCAGCCTCGGCCTGGCCGAGGTCGTCGACCTGGCCATCAACCAGACGCTGACCCGCACCATCGCGACGGGCACCACGACCCTGTTGCCTGTCCTGGCGCTGCTGTTCTTCGGCGGCTCGGTGCTACAGGGATTCAGCATCGTGCTCCTCGTCGGCATCGCCGTCGGCACGTTCTCGAGCCTCTACGTCATGAGCCCGATCATCGTCTGGTTCAGGCAGGGCAAGCGCAGCCGCGTGAGGAGCACCCGCCGGGCACACGCCTGACGCACCGAAGACCTAAGTCCATGCAGCCCGGGCCGGCGTCAAGCGTCGGCCCGGGCTTCTCTTGGCCCCGTCACTCCCGAGGGGTCACCTCGAGCGTGAACTGCCGCAGCAGGAAGCCGCCGAAGGAGACGGCTGCGCGCCACTCTCCCGGCGTGAAGGCGACGTCCTCGGGCAGGGCGAACGTCAGCGTCATGCCGACGTCATCGCTCGTGACCCAGGCAGAGTCGGAGGCGAGCTCCGTGTTGCTGGGCCCGAACCACTGGACGTTCAGCCAGCCGCCACCCTCGGGTGCCACGAGCTCGGCCAGGACGACGGTGAGCACCGGCCTGCCCGTGACCTGCGCCAGCGCCGAGGTCGACCCCAGCCGCGTGTGGACGGGGGCCGTCGGCGAGTCCGGCACAGGCGGCAGGTAGAGCGGCTTGCAGCCCCCCAACAGGAGGCATGCGAGGACAAGCAACGAGGCGGCCGCTCGGGTCGGTAGGCGCCTGCCGTGCCGCCGTTCTGTCGACGCGGCTCGATGGAGCACCTCAGCCACCGTCCATGAGAAGCAGCGCCGAGGCCATCGCCACCGGCGCCGTGTCCGCCCGCAGGACCCTCGGGCCCAGCCTCACGGCTCGCGCCCCTGCCGCCACCAGCCCCTCTACCTCGCTCTCGGTGAGGCCGCCCTCCGGTCCGGTCACGATGCTCACACCGCCGGCTTCGAGGAGCGCAGGCAGGTGGCGGGCCAGGCCGTCTGTCGCCGCTGGGTCGCCCACCACGACCTGACCCTCCAGCTCCATCTCATCGAACGGCACCGGGTCAGCGACCGCGGGCACCACGGACCGCCCGCTCTGCCGCGCGGCCTCCTGCGCGACACGGCGCAGCCGAGCGAGCTTCACGCCGGACAGCGTGCGCGCCTCGCAGTTGGTGCTCACGAACAGGGCGAAGCCCGTGACCCCGAGCTCGGTGGCGGGCCTGACGACGTCTACCAGCTTGTCGCCCTTGAGGAGCGCGACGGCCAGCGTGACCTCCAGCCGCGCCTCGGCCGTAGACCTCACCGGCTCCGCCAGGTCGAGGACTACCGACTCCCTGCCGACCGACGAGACCTCGCCCCGCGCGTAGCTTCCTCTGCCGTCGAAGGCCTCGACCACCGCGCCGGACTTGATCCTCAGGACGTCGCGCAGGTGGTGGGCCTCGGGGCCACGCACCTCGACGACCTGCGCCAGCTCGTCGACCAGCACCCTGTCGATGCGCTCCACGCGGGCTCCGGTCGTCGACCAGGCCCGTTGCACGTCCGCCCCGCCGCTCGCCGCTCTCCTGGAGACGCGCCCCTTGCGTCCCCCGGGGTCACGCGCCACGGGGCGCCTCCACCTCTAGTAGCGTCCACTCACCGCGCTCGAAGGAAGCTGTCACGCTCAGGCCGGCGCCTTCCGCGGCAGCGGCCACGCTCGGCGCCAGCCTGGTGAGGATGCCCGTCAGGTACGCGGCGCCCCCTGGCAGGAGCACGTCGGCGTAGCCGGGCGCCAGGGCCACGTGCAGCTCGGCGTACAGGTTCGCGATGACCACGTCGAAGGCGCCAGGGAGGCCCGAAGCAGGCTCGAAGACGCCGGCCTGACCGAGGCCGTCGCTGGCCTCCGGGTTGACGAGGTGTCCCGTCGGCCCTCGCCACGGCAGGGTCCCGACAGCGAACCGGGCTCGTGAACGGTTGCGCCGGGCGTTCTCGCGGGCCACCGCGACCGTGGCCGGGTCGACGTCGATGCCGAAGGCCGCCTGGGCGCCCAGCGCATCGGCGGCGATGGCCAGCAGGCCGGACCCCGAGCCGACGTCCAGGACGCTCTTCCCCGCCAGGTCGGCGCGGGCGAGCGCCTCGAGCGCCATGCCAGTCGTCTCGTGGTGGCCGGTCCCGAAGGCTGTGCCTGGGTCGAGCCAAACGACCGAGTCGCCGTCGGTGAGGGTCACGTTCGCGTGCCCGGGTGCGACCACCAGCCTGCCGGCCCTGACCGGTTCCAGCCCGGCGCGGTAGGCGGCCAGGTAGTCGAAGTCCTCGACGTCCTCCCACGTCCCCGGGAGGCCCGTATCCACTTGCTCGTCGAAGTAGGCGATGAGCTCGGTCTCGCCGGTACCCGTGTCGACCTCATGTATGCCAAGGCAGCCCAGGTCCCAGAGGCGCGCGGCCTCGGGTGACTCTCCCGTGAGGCCGCCGATGCGGAACACCTTCACTCGCTGGGCGGCGTGGCCCGCGGGCGACGGCCCTGGTACCCGGCGGCCGCGACCTGCTCGTCACGAGCCACGACCTCGAAGCCGAGACGCTCACCCTCGCGCAGGTAGAACTCGATGTCCGAGGTGCGCGTCCGGCCGCCCAGGCTCCGCCGGTCGTACTCCTTGGTCGCCGCGATTATCATCGTCTCGGCCAGGCAGGCGGGCACGAAGCCGTCGCCGAAGCGCAGGTCGATCTCGGAGCGCATGGTCCCGGGCGGTCTCACGACGCCGCCCGGCACGACCTCGACGCCCGGCACATCGCGCACGCTGGGGTGGACGTCGGCAGGTCGGCCGAGGTCGTACACCCACGCCCCCGGCCGCACGTGCTGCGGGTAGAGGACGTAGCCAGGGTCTGACGTCGCGGTGAAGACCAGGTCGGCGGAGGCGACAGCCTGGACGTCGGTCGTCGGCACGAAGTCGGTGTTCGGGAACTTGGCCTTGAGCGTGGCGGCGCTACGGTTCAGGCGCTGGCGGTCGCGGCCGACGAGGATGACCCTCCCGACCTCGGGCGCCAACATCCGCGCGACGCCGAACGCGACGACACCGTTGGCTCCGATCACGGCTGCCGTGGTGCGGCTCAGCTCGACGCCCTGTGCGGCGAAACGCTTGAGTAGACCGGGCACTGCCGCCCTGACCGTGGCTGCCGTGTACGCTCCGCCGTTCGTGACGACGATCTCGGGAACGGCGTCCTGGACCCTCTGACCCTTGTCGCCTACCGTCGACCAGAACGCGCCTAGGCCCACGACCTCTGCACCGAGCTCGTGAGCGAACCGGGTGCCCTGCACGGCCAGTCGCTCGGCGTCCTCGGGATGGCTCCTGAACTGGTCTGGCAGGAGCGGCGTCCCGATGAGCAGCACCCTCAGGAGCCGGCCGTCCGACGTTACGACGCCCTCGATCACGCCTGTCAGCTGGGGCCT
>CAZFAQ010000094.1:0-4562 GCA_964517055.1 uncultured bacterium
CCGCGACGGGCGTCGACTACGACGCGCTCGGCATCACCTTTCTGGGCGCGCAGGACATCGTCACGTCGGCCGAGTTCGACCGGACGCCAGGCGTCTCATCTGGCGGGTTCGGGAACGCCGTGCAGCCCGGGCAGTCGGTCGTCAACTACCTCATCGGTCCCGACCTCGACGGGGACGGCCAGGGCGAGGTGTACGTCGTGAACACCGCCTCGGTCGCACCCAACGGTGACGTGGTCTCGGACCCGGTGCCGGTCGCGCAGGTCGGGAGCACGGCCAGCGTCAACACGGCCGGCCAGCTGCGCCTCGCCCCGTTGGCAGCAGGCATCACCGCTCAGCCGGGTACCGTCCTCGAGCTACCCGTCGCAGGCTTCAACCAGGTGTCGCTGCACGGCAACCTGGCCGTGTTCGAGGTCGCTGGAAAGACCGTAGAGCGCTTCGGCCGCGTCTACGTGTCGCCATCTGGCGCGCAGAGCTTCGTCGTGCTGGTCCCGCCGATCGGACCGGGCTCCGGCACCCTGACGCTCGAGAACCTGGGCAGCGGGTACGCCAGCGACCCGATCGACATCTCTGTCTCGGCCCCGAGCGCCGTCTCCGGGTCGCCAGCAGAGAGCATCAACACCACGCTCGACCTGATGCTAGACGTCCTTACCGCGATCGACACGCGTCTGGCCGGGACCGGCACGGCCGACGCGGTGACGTACGGCAAGCCGTTCGTCGACCGGGTGAGGGCGAACGTGCAGGTCATGGAGAACGGTGGCCGGCCACAGGACGACGCAGCCCTGGCGGCCCTGGCCGCACGCTTCCGCGCCTCGGGTCTCGATGATCTCCTCGAGGGCATGCTCGCCGAACTCTCGACCAGCTCACTGAGGGCCCAACAGGCCGGCTGCAACGACATCCTCGACCGCGCCGAGCGCGGTATGGACATGGTCAACGACTTCACCGACCTCGCCGGCTACGAACCGCCCGCCGGCGACACCGTCGCTGACATGCACAGCTACGCTCTGAGCGAGTGGTGGGCCTGGGTCAAGAGCACCATGCTCACGATCGACGAGCAGCTGGGCGGCGACGCCTGCCAGCCCGACTCACCTAAGCCCGCGGGCCCGGGGACCTCGGCCACGCCTTCCGGTATGGGCGCGGCGGTGCCGCCCGGTGGGAACGTGGGCGGCAACGTTGCTCCCCCGAACTTCCGTCCCATCCCCCCGTACAGCCGGGCTCCCATCGGCCAGGCCGTCGAGCAGGTTCGAGGACGCTTCCTCGTCAGCATCTCGGTGCCCGGTTACCCGGTGCCGTTCAAGGCCACGACCGATGCCGGCGGTTACTTCATGGTGCCGATGGTCCCAGAAGGCCAACCGTTCACGGCTGTCGCGCTCGACCTACAGACCGGGCAGAACCGCACCGCGACCGGCGTCGGACCTGCGCTCGGATCGGGCTACTTCCTGGCGTTCGACTTCACGGCAGGCGAGTCCGAGTACACAGAGGCGCGCTGGGACGGTGACGCGGGCGACGGTGAGTGGCAATCCCCCACGAACTGGGAGGGCGACATGCTGCCGCTGACAAACAGCAACGTCGTCATCCCCGCAGGATCCGGCTCGGTGCGGCTGAACAACTTCTCCGGCGAGGGCTCGAAGGTCATGGTGCACAGTTTGAGCGTCGAGGTCGGTTCGACGTTGGAGCTGTCGCGAGGCACGCTCGAACTACTGGCCCCATCCTCCATCGCTGGCGAACTGCTCCTGACGAACGGCACGATCCAACCGCTGGCGGACCTCGTGATCAGCGGCACCACGACCTGGTACAGCGGCGCGGTGTCAGGCTCCGGCACGCTCTTCAACGACGGCGTGATGACCCTCGACACGGACCAGAGCATCAACCCGCGCTCCCTCGACGGTCACATCGTCAACCGGAGCGTGATGATCCTCCAGGGAACCAAGGCCGGCGGCCTCACGACGCGGCCCGGAACCACCCTTGTGAACGTGGCCGGTGCCGAGTTCGAGGTCCGCGGCGTGCCGGCGTTGTTGTCGGCCGGGGGTGCGGGCACTCCCTCGCAGTTCGACAACCACGGCACGATCATCAAGAGCTCCGGGGCCGGGGTATCGGAGTGGAAGGGAGCAGAGGTCAACCACCTAGGCGGCACTGTCGAGGTGCAGGCGGGCACCCTCCTGCTCGCCGAGGGCACTCACAGCACAGGCGCGACCTGGGAAGTGGGAGCGGGTGCTTTCCTCGCGCTCGGTTCGCAGACCCGCGAGCTGCACTTCGAGGGCGACTACTCGGGCTCGGGAGCCGGGGTCGTGCGACTGGCAGGCGGCGAGTTCTTCGAGATCGGCGCGGCCGGCGCGACCTTCGACTTCACGGAAGGCGGGCTCGAGTGGACCCGCTCGGAGATCAGAGGGCCAGGCGTGATGACCAACGCCGGTTCGCTTCACATCGTCTCGGTGTTCAACAACCGTCCTACGCTCGCTGGGCACCTCGAGAACCTCGGCACCGTCGTCCTTCGGGGCGACGAGGGCTATGACCTCCTCAACAGTGGCGGAGCGAGCATCGTCAACGCCCTTGGTGGGACATTCGAGTTCCACCATGACCTGGGCATCGACTCCGCGAACGTTCCGCTCACGTTCACCAACGCCGGCAGCATGGTGAAGGTGAGCGGTTCTGGGGTCTCGACGTTGCAGGTCTGCTACGTGGACGAAGGGGGCATGGTCGGCGCGGGCATCGTCTTCGACCCGCCGGGCGCCTGCACTCCTTGACCAGCCGCGGCCGCCGTCTTTGCCGGTTCCTCCTGACCCTGTGCGTCGCCGTCCTGTTGGCGGCGTGCTCCGAGGAGAACGGCACCGGCGGACGGCCGTTAGGCGTCGCGACCAGCGCGTCGACGCCCATCGCGCTCGCCCCCGACGGGCGGACGCTCTGGGTAGTCAACCCGGACGCGGGCTCCGTGAGCGTGATGACGGTCGGGGCGAATCCGACCGATCTGATCGCGGCGACGACGATCACGGTCGGAGCCGAGCCGTGGGCCGTGGCCGTCGCACCCGACGGCACCGCGGTCGTGATGAACCGTGGCTCCGGCAGCCTGAGCTTCGTGTCCTGGACCCCAACTGAGGGCGCGATCGTCCACGAGCTGCGTGTAGGAGCGGAGCCGGGCGGGCTGGCTATGTCCGCGGACGGCACTCTCGCGTACGTCACGCTCTCCGGCGACGCCCGCTTGGCGGTCGTGGACGTGGCCGCGCGGAGAGTGGTCGGCTCGGTAGCGGTAGACCCCCTGCCCTGGGCGGTCGCCGTGGGTCCTGAGGGTGACGTTGTCGTCAGCCACCGGCTGGCCCTGCCGACCGGACCCTCGGGTACTGGCCGCGTCGCCAGGCTTTCGGTACTCGCCGGCCCGGCCTCGGCCATGTCCGTCCGCACTGTCGCCCTGAGCGCCAACGCCTTCGGCTTCCCCAACGCGTTGGAGGCGCTCGTCGCCGTGGGCTCGAACGTGTACGTCGCACACCAGTTGAACAGCCCGGTGCCGCCGAACACGTTCAACACGTCCGTCTCAGGGGGGCTCTCGCTCGTCTCCCTCGAGGGAACCCAGCCAGAGGCGCTCCTCAGTCACGACCTGAACGACCCAGGGTTCTCGACGCCAACCAACTTCCCGCGTGCCATCGTGGCGTCCCAGGATGGGGAGACCGTCTACGTGGCCCTGGCCGGCACGAACGCCGTCATGGGTGTGGACGTCTCGGACCCCGCCGCACCCGAGCTCGTCGGCTTCTGGCCGGTGGGGGCCAACCCACGGGGCATCGCCGTCTCGCCGGACGGTGGCACGGCGTACGTCATGAACTACCTGTCACGCGACGTCAGCGTCCTCGACCTGAACCCGGACGACCGCCAGGAGGTCGCGAGGATCCCCGCGGTGGAGGAGACCCTGGAGCCGGAAGTGTTGAGGGGCAAGGTCCTCTTCAACAACGCGAACGACCCCCGTCTGTCTCGCAATGGTTGGGTGTCGTGCGCTAGCTGTCACTTGGATGGCGGCGGGGACGGCACGACCTGGCCGCGCGAGGAGGGCCATAGGCAGACGATGCCGCTCTGGTCCCTAGACGGCACGGCCCCGTTCCACGCAGCGGCCACTCGCGACGAGCTGCAGGACTTCGAGGTGGACATCGAGCGGTTCATGTCCGGGGTCGGGCTGGCCCCAGGGGCAGTGGGCCCGCTCCTTGGCACCCCGAGCGCGGGCACCTCGGCCGACCTGGACGCCCTAGCCGCGTTCGTCCTGACAGGCGTCCGGACGCCAGCCGCTCCGGCGCTTGACGCCGCCGCGGTCGCTCGGGGCCGTGCAGTCTTCGAGACACAAGGGTGCCAGAGTTGCCACTCCGGCCCGGCTTGGACGACCAGCAGCCTGCCAAGCGACCCAGGTACCCTGCCAGTTGGCGCCACGTCGGTGGTCGCCGCGCTGCACGACGTCGGCACGTACGACCCAGCGACGGACATCACCGGAGCCGAGGGCTTCGACGTCCCGACGCTGCTGGGCCTCGCCTACACAGCGCCCTACTTCCACGATGGGTCGGCGGCCACCCTGTTCGACGTGCTCGGCCAGC
>CAZFAQ010000095.1:0-4500 GCA_964517055.1 uncultured bacterium
TCCTCATCTCGTTCACCGTCGGCATCCTGATAGGCGGCCTGTCCGGCTACTACGGCGGCTGGATCGACCAGGTGCTGCAGCGCCTCATCGAGGTGCTGCTGTCGTTCCCGCGGCTGCCGATCCTGCTGGCGTTGGCGACCGTCATCCCGTCGTCTTGGCCGTCGACGTGGGTGTATGCCGGTATCGTGGCGGTGCTGGCGTTCATCGGCTGGGCCGGCCTGGCAAGGGTCGTCCGCGGCCAGGTTCTGGCGGTGCGCGAGGTCGACTTCGTATCGGCGGCCAGGGCCCTCGGCTCCCGCGACCTTCCCATCGTCGTCAAGCACGTCGTGCCCAACCTGACCTCGTACCTGATCGTCGCCGCGACCCTGGCCCTACCCGGCTACATCCTGGGTGAGAGCACGCTGTCGTTCCTCGGACTCGGCATCAAGGAGCCCATGACCTCGTGGGGGCTCCTTCTCAAGGACGCTCAGAGCTTCGAGGCGCTGAGGCTCTACCCGTGGCTGCTCGCCCCCGGTGCCCTCATCGTCATCTCGGTGCTGGCGTTCAACTTCGTCGGGGACGCGCTGCGCGACGCGGCCGACGTGCGCACGCGGTGAGGCTGGAAGGCCGGGAGACGGCGCTCGACCGCGAGTTGAGGTCCATGGTCGACCGCTCAGGAGCAGTCGGAATGGGCCTCCGTCTGTTCGACTCCGAGCGGGTCCTGTTCGAGACGAACGTTGGCTGGCGCGACCGCGAGGAGGAACGGCCCGTCGATGCCGACACGATCTTCGGTGTCGCGTCTGTCACCAAGGCGTTCACGGCCCTTAGCCTGCTGATCCAGCAAGCAGCGGGCCGGTTGCACCTGGGCGACCCGGTCACCGACTACCTGCCGTTCAAGCTGTGGGACGGCGCCGAGCCTCCAACGCTCCGGCAGTTCCTGAACCAGACGACCGGCTTACCCCCAACGCCCACGATGACCTGGTTGAGGGCCGCCAGCCAGGACGGTGACCCCGTCACGGCCGAGCGCACCTGGCGCGAGGCAGAGTCCACGGTCGCGGGCGGACGCGACGAGGTGGTGCGCCGAGCGTCCACCGTCGGGACGCTGCGCGGCATGGTCGACTACCTGAACGCCGAGACGCGTCTGCTGTCCTCGCCCGGTGAGCTCTTCAGCTACAGCAACGACGGCTTCTGCCTCATGGGTGGGCTCGTCGAGGAGGTGAGCGGCCAGCCGTTCGACGAGTTCGTGACCGAGAGGATCCTCCTGCCGCTCGGCATGACACGCAGTACCTTCGACCTGGACGCGGTCCTCGCGGACGACAACCACGCGACGCTCTACGACCGGGATGACGATGGCAAGGTCCTGCGATCGCCGGCGTGGCAGACGACGGGTCGGATGCTGGGCGGCGGGATGCTCAAGTCCACCATGCAAGACCTGACCGCCTGGGTGCGGTTCCTGATGGCGCCAGAGCGTTTCGCCACCGGCGGACCCGTGTCGTCGACCGGCCCGGGCGTCGGCGCGCTCGACGTGCCACCCGAGCTGGTGCGCGACATGGCGGCAGGCGACACATGGGCGGGGCCGGCGCTCCGTTACGGATTGGGTCTGCAACGCCGAGACGGCCACCACGGCCTGACGCTGATCGGCCACGGCGGTGGGCTCAAAGGCGTCTCGAGCCAGGTGGGTTGGGTGCCCGAGCTCGGCGTGGGCGCCGTCGTGCTATCCAACCTTGGGGGTCTGAACAGCCTGCAGCTCTGGACGTCGGCCATCAACGCCTACGCCGGTCTGCCGTTGGGAACGGCCGTCTACGAGCCAGAGCCGTTCGCCGCGTCGAGCGACCAGGTCGCCGAGGTGCTCGGCAGCTACGCCTCCGGTGAGCCGTACGGCCGCCTACGGCTGTTCCTCGACGACGCCGGCGCGATGCGGGCGGCTGTCGGGGTGCCGCCGGTCGAAGTGCCAGCGTTCATGACGGCGCCGAGCGAGGTGGCGCTGCGGTACGAGGACGGGCTGGATCCCGTGACCTTCCTGCGCCGTGACGGCAGGGTGTGGGCCGCGCATATGGGGTTGCGGGCGCTGGAACGTGTTGGCTGAGTCCGGTCTTTGGCATCCGGTCTCCATGCGATGTAATGCAAATGCATTACATTCTACGTGAGGAGGACACCCAATGGCCGCACCGAGAGTCGCTGACGTCCTGGTAGATGAGTCCACGGTCACTAGCCGCGGGCAGACCACGATTCCTGGGTCGATTCGAAAGGCTCTAGGCCTCAGGCCATCCGACAAGATCCGCTTCACCCTGCGATCCGACAACAGCGTCGTGATCTCTCGCAGTGGGCCGCAGGAAGAGCACGATGACCCAGTCTTGGGGGCATTCCTGGGTCTGATCGCAGAGGACGTACGAGCCAACCCCGGCCGAGTTGGCGCGGTCCCAGAGGACTTGCTTGCGCGGGGCCGCGAACTAACAGACGGCGTCGAGTTCGACCTCGACGCGGCCCTCCATTCAGACGATGAGTGACTCGGTCAGAGGTCGGACTCATGCTCATAAACGGCTGGAACGTATTCGCGCACTCGACCGTCCTCGACCAACTTGAAGAGCTCATCGACGAGGTCGAGGTCGCGCGGCGTCGGGACCCAGAGAACTACCTTCGCAGGAACGCTGCCAAGCGCCTTGGCGCGATCCTCAAGATCGGCTTCGAGGTGCTACCCCAAGACCCGACTAGAACTGAGTATCGGCTGGGTGACACCCTAGGAGTCACGTACCGGCACTGGTTCCGGGTCAAGTTCTTCCAACAGTACCGTTTGTTCTTTCGCTACAGCTCCCGCCTCAAGACGATCCTGCTCGTGTGGGTGAACGACGGCGCGACGAAACGAGCGTTTGGCTCCAAGACAGATGCGTACACCGTATTCCGCAGGATGCTGGAGGCCGGCCGCCCGCCGGACGATTGGGACATGTTGATGGCGGACTCCGAAGCCAACACGCTCCGGCTACGGAGGGTAGCGGCCGGCCGCAAGAGCGAGTAGAGACAAGAAGCGCGGGGTCTGCCCAGCCGGAGCTGGACAGGGCGATACCAACGTACCGCCCAGAGCTACTCGAACACGGTCTCGTCGATGGGCTCGTTCACCTTGATGTCGCTGTAGCGCATCTCGGCGTAGAGGGTCGCGGTCCCACCGCTGATCTGGTACATGTCGAGGTCGTAGAAGAGCGCGCCGTCGATCTTGGGCTCGCCGACGTAGACCATCACCATCTCCAAGCCGTCCTCCGGAACCACCATGCCGAGCAGACGTCCCGAGTCGTCGAACACGAAGCGCATGGTCGAGGCGTCCATCTGCATGCCGGGTACACCGAAGTCGCCGGTGTAGGTTACCTGCTGGCCCGAAAGGACATCGCCGTAGCTGACCTCGCCGTCGTAGGTCGCGACGGCGTTCGGGTCTTCGAGCAGGTCGTTCGCCGTGCCGGTCTCGAAGATGTCGGCGAAAGCGGAGTCCATACCGGGAGGCATCGGCAGTGACATGCCGCCCACCACCATCGTCATGGTGCCGTCGACGAAGCGCATCGTGGTGGTCATGCCCATGACGTTCGAGATGATGGCCGCGCGTTCGCCGGCGTAGTCGATGACCGTGCGGCTCTGCGTCGAGATCGGTTCGTCGGCGCCGTAGATCGTCATAGTCGACGTCATATCCATGGCCTGGAAGTCGGCGGTCGTCTCACCTTGGGCAGCGTAGCCCTCGAGGAGCGCCCTCGCCTGGTCGTCGATCTGCGCGAAGGCCGCGCCCGCTAGCAGGAGTATCGCCGTGAGAGACGTGCGTACTAGTTCCTTCATGCATCTAACCTAGCGCATCTCTGGGCGCCGAAGTAGTGGCAGCTAGGTCTCACGACTTCATCGATCGACAAGGGGGTGGCGCCCTGTCAGTCGAACAGCGACTCGTCCAAGGCGTCGTTTAACCGGACGGCGTGGGGGTGCGAGCGCGCCGCGACCCGCCTCTTCAGCTTCTCAGCTTCAGCGCCGTACCCCACGGGTCGCGGAATACCAACGCCCCGCCCCTCTCCTCGTTGACCGCGACCCCTGCCCGCTCGAGCCGCTGACGAGCGGCCGTAAGGTCAGCGGCCGACACCAGGACCTCGAAGGACGCCAGTCCCAGCGTGTCGCCCCTCACGCCGGCGCCGCGGCTCTCCCAGACGTTCATCCCGATGTGATGGTGGTAGCCGCCCGCCGAGGTGAAGAGCGCGCTCTGCCACATCGACGCGGTCACGTCGAAACCGAGCACGTCGACGTAGAACTCCCTCGCCGCCTGCACGTCGCCCACCTTGAGGTGAACGTGGCCGAGCTTGGCTGGCGCCCCCACCGGAGCCTGCGGCTCGGCGCCTTCCGTAGCGGCGTGCTCGCGGATGAAGGAGTTCGGGTCGAGTGGCAACGTGTCCATGGCGACCTCGTCACCTGACCAGCGCCACTCCGCGCGCGGCCGGTCCCAGTAGAGCTCGACACCGTTGCCTTCTGGGTCGTTGAAGTAGAACGCCTGGCTCACCAGGT
>CAZFAQ010000096.1:0-4486 GCA_964517055.1 uncultured bacterium
AGGGCACGATCGACGTCGATGGCCAGCGGGTCGAGATCAAGAGCGCGCGCGACGCCATCGACCTGGGCATCGGCATGGTGCACCAGCACTTCATGCTGGTCGAGCCACTGACGGTCACCGAGAACCTGGTACTGGGTTCCGAGCCAACGCGCGGGCCTCTGCTCGACTACCGGGCAGCCAAGCGCGAGGCGTCGCGACTCATCGAGGAGTTCGGCTTCGACATCGAGCCGGACAGCCGCATCGAGGACCTCCCTGTCGGGTTCCAGCAGCAGGTCGAGATCCTCAAGGCGCTCTACCGCAACGCTCGCGTGCTCATCCTCGACGAGCCGACGGCGGTGCTCACCCCTCAGGAGACCGTCGGGCTGTTCCGGTTCCTGCGCGAGTTCGCCAAGAAGGGCAACGCCGCCATCTTCATCAGCCACAAGCTCGACGAGGTCGTCGAGGTCTGCGGCCGCATGAGCGTCATGCGCGACGGCAAGATGATCGGCGTCGTCAGGCGCGAGCGCACCGACCAGCGCCAGCTGGCGAACATGATGGTCGGTCGCGAGGTCCTACTTCGGGTCAAGAAGGGCGAGGCACGGCCGGCGGACGTGGCGCTCGACGTCGACGACCTGACGCTCCCCCATCCGTTCAAGCCCAGGAACGTGATCGACGGCGTCAGCTTCGACGTCCGGCAGGGCGAGGTGCTCGGCGTCGCCGGCATCGAGGGCAACGGGCAGTCAGAGATGGTCGAGTGCATCACCGGCATGCGGCGCGACTACGAGGGCACTATCCGGATGATCTCTGGCGGCACGGTCCATGACGTCTCGCACGCGACAGCCAGACAGCGCCGCGAGCTCGGCATGAGCCACGTCCCCGAGGACCGCAACGGGCACGGACTGATCCTGCCCTTCACCGCTGCGCAGAACTCCATCCTCGGCGACCATCACAGGCCGCCGTACGCGGGCTTCGCCGGTCTGCTCGACGAGGCCGCCATCCGCGAGCACGCCGAGAAGCTCATAACCGAGTACGACGTGCGGCCAGCCAACGTGTCCATCTCGGCCGGCAACTACTCGGGAGGAAACGCCCAGAAGCTGATCGTGGCGCGCGAGCTGGAGCGCCAACCGTCCGTGCTGGTGCTCGCTCAACCGACCCGCGGGGTCGACATCGGCGCCATCGAGTTCATCCACCAACAGATCGTCGAGGCCCGCGACTCCGGCCTACCGGTCCTGCTGGTCAGCGCCGACCTCAACGAGGTGCTCTCGCTGTCTGACCGCATAGTCGTCATGTTCGAGGGCAAGATCATGGGTGAGCTGTCGCAGGCCGAGGCCACGCCCGAGCTGCTAGGCCTGATGATGGCCGGCGACGACGTCGAGACGGCGCGGCGGCGCGTGTCTGCCGTAGAGGTGCCTGCGGGTTGACGGACTGTCGGGCCTTGAGGGCCCTAGGCTAGTTGCTCCAACTGGCCCTGGGCCGGTTGCTTCTGGCGGCCGTAGGCCAACTGCTCCCGCTCGCCTTAGCCCAGTAGCTCTTTTCCGGTATAGGCTGCTACCCTGCTTCTAAGCGGATACGCTGTGCTGGACGGTGTTCCTTTCACATAGATGTCGGCATGTCTATCCCGATAGCGGACTACTAGCATAGGGCCGAGAGAAGACATCCCAAGGTGCCGGCCCGTCCGAACGCCGCCACCGACAGCCGGCCCGTTAACCGTTGCGGGCCTAACCCAAGAACCGCCTCAAGTGCGCCGACACCTGGTCGAACTCGATCAGGAACGCGTCGTGCCCGTGCGGCGACGAGATACGTGCGTAGCGAGCGTTGGGAAGACGCTCACCCAGGGCCTTCGCCTCGCGCTCCGGGTACAGGACGTCCGTGTCGATACCGAGGACGAGGGCCGGCGTGTCCAGCTCGGGCAGCACGCTCTCGATCCCGCCGCGATCCTCTCCGATGTCGTAATCGTCCATCGCCAACGTCAGGTAGATGTAGGTGTTGGCATCGAAGCGTTTGACCAGCTTGACGCCCTGGTAGGCGAGGTAGCTGGCGATCTCGAAAGGAGCCTGGAGCGCCGGGAGCACCCCGCCGTTCGCTCCCGGAAGGCTACTACCCGCCGGTGCATGGCCGTTGACGTCTACAACAGTATTATCAAATCGGACTCTACCGAACTTCTCCTCGACCGAAGCGTGCGACCTGTACGTCAGCATCGCTATCGCACGAGCCAACCCAAGGCCGGTCTCCGGTTGCAGATCGAAGCGGTACGTGCCACCCTGCCATGCGGGGTCAGACATGATCGCGCGCCTGGCGACCTCGTTGAGGCCGATCGCCCATGCCGAGTGGCGGGCCCCGATCGCGATAGGCACGATCCCACCGACCATCTCCGGGTACATCGCGGCCCACTCGAGGACCTGCATCCCGCCCATCGAACCGCCGATGACGGCCCTCAGCCTGCGTATGCCCAGCCTGTCGAGGAGGCGTTTCTGGACCTCGACCATGTCGCGGACCGTGTAGCGGGGGAAGGTCGGCCCGTAAGGGCGGCCGGTAGCCGGGTCAAGGGACGACGGACCGGTCGTCCCGTAGCAACCACCTAGCACGTTCGTGCACAGGACGTGGAACCGGTCGGTGTCGATCGCCTTGCCTGGACCGATCAGAGGGTCCCACCAGCCGGGGACCTCTTCCCTGTCCCCTACCCCCGCGACATGGGCCGATCCCGTGAGGGCATGGCAGATGAGCACGGTGTTGTCACCGGCGGCGTTGCGCTCGCCGTACTCCTCGTAGGCGACCGCTACAGAGGCCAACCGGCCGCCGCGCTGGAGCTGTAAGGGCTCGGCAGGAGTCACGACGTCCAATAGCTTCGGCTCGACGAGGCCCACCGAACGCCCCGGAGGCGTCCTCGTGCGCGCCAGCAGCGCAGCGTGATCACCCCAGGTCTCATGGACTAGGGTCCGCCCTGCGGCTGCCGCTCCCGCTTGACCGCCGGCAACGGCCGGAGCACCCGCGTTGGCGGGGCTCCGGCGCGTCGTCACCACTGGTGCTCGTGACTCAGTCGGCGGCACGGTCAGACACCACGGGTGACGTTCGCCTGGCGACCTCCAACGCCTGCGCGAAGTCCTCGATGAGGTCGTCGATGTGCTCGATGCCGGGCGAGATGCGGATGAGACCAGGGGTCACTCCGGCGGCCAGCAACCCGGCCTCGTCGAGCTGCGAGTGCGTCGTGCTGGCCGGGTGGGTGACGCTCGTCTTGGCGTCGCCCAGGTTCACCAGCCGCGACGCCAGCTTGAGCGCGTTCAGGAACGCCTTGCCGGCCTCGACGCCGCCCTCGAGCTCGAAGTTGAGGATGGCGCCTGCGCCGCGGGGGAAGTCGCGGAGAGCGCGCTCGTAGCTCGGGTGGCTCGGCAGCTCGGGGTATATGACCTTCGTGACACCGGGCTGGTCGCTGAACCA
This sequence comes from uncultured bacterium, assembly GCA_964517055.1. GTDB lineage: Bacteria > Deinococcota > Deinococci > Deinococcales > Trueperaceae > DASRWD01. The sequence goes on from CAZFAQ010000096.1 coordinate 3,415, forward strand.
CTTGACGAGCGCCCGCGTGTTCTCGATGTGCCGCTCGGCCCGCAAGCTCAGTGTCTCCAACCCTTGCAGGAACAGGAAAGCGTTCTGCGGCGCCAGCGCCGCGCCCTGGTCGCGCAGCCCCTCGACGCGCGCGCGGATCGCGAAGGCGATGTTGCCGAACGGGCCGTCCTTGCCGAACACGTCGCTGAAAACGAGGCCGTGGTAGCTCGGGCTGGGCTCCGAGAAGCCGGGGTAGCGGCCGTTGCCCCAGTCGAACGAGCCGATGTCGACGATCAGCCCGCCGACGCCGGTGCCGTGGCCGTTGATCCACTTGGTCGCCGAGTGGATGACGATGTCGGCGCCGTGCTCACCTGGCTGGTAGAGGTAGCCGCCGATGCCCGTCGTGTTGTCGACCACCACGGCGACACCGCGCTCGTGCGCGACGGCCGCGATGGCGTCGAGGTCGGCGAGCTTGAGCGACGGGTTGGGGATGATCTCGAAGAAGACGAGCTTGGTGCGGTCGTCGATCAGCCTGGCGTAGTCGGCTGGGTCGTCGTCGTCGCCGACGAAGCGCACCTCGATGCCGAGGCGCTTGAGGCTGACGGACAGCATGTTGCGGCTGCCACCGTAGAGGTTGGGCGAAGCCACGATGTTGTCGCCCGCCTCGGCGAGGGTCGTGAAGGTCAGGAACTCGGCCGCGTGCCCCGACGCGACGGCCAGCGCGGCCACGCCGCCTTCGAGCGCGGCGATGCGCTTCTCCAGCACGTCGTTCGTCGGGTTCATGATGCGGCTGTAGATGTTGCCGAACTCCTGCAGCGCGAAGAGGCGCGCGCCGTGGTCGGCGTCGTCGAAGCCGAAGGCCGTCGTCTGGTAGATGGGCACGGCGCGTGACTTCGTTGTGGGGTCGATCTCCTGGCCGGCGTGTACTTGAAGCGTCTCGAAGCGGTATGACATCTGTTTCTCCCTAACTGTTCAGAGGTGGCGTATGGGTTCGTGTGGCGGCGCGAAAGCGCCGCCCCGCCACGTCGGCCGGCTAGCGGCGACGTGACGACTATGTGCGGCACCGAGGGATCAGGCCCGCTGGCGCGGGCGA
>CAZFAQ010000097.1:0-4420 GCA_964517055.1 uncultured bacterium
GGGCCGACGAAGCGAGCAGTGTAGCGTTGCGAGAACTCCTCGTCTAGATGGACCATCTTCCAGCCGTCGATACGCATCTCCATGTCGAACAGCCTGGTCACGCCGCGCACATCGAAGTAGTGGGCGTGCGTCTCCGACAGGAGCGCCAACGCGTTCGGGAAGTCAGGATGCTCGTAGGTTCGCCGCATGAGGACGAAGGCACCGGCCAGGGTCCTCTCGTAGCGCTCCGTCCCGGCCACCGGCTCGGAGTATGCGACGTGTCGCATCGACAGTCGCCACTCTCCGAGTAGTTCGTCGAGGACCGCCATCGTCTACACGTTAGACCTAGCGGGCACTGCGGTCTTCAGCTGACGGCCTTCTTCACCAGCTCGGCTATCTTCTTCTCGTTGGCCGGGGTCAGCTCCTTGAGCGCGTACGACATCGGCCACATCGTGCCGTCCTCCAGGTTCGCCGGCTCCTGGAACGCGAAGTTCGCGAACTGCGAGTCCCACTTGGCCGCCGCCTGGAAGAAGCAGATGGTCTTGCCGTCCTCGTTGGCGTAGGCGGGCATGCCGTACATGGTCTTGGGCGTGAGGTTCGGAGCGACGGACATCACGATGGCGTGGATCCTCTCCGCCATGTCGCGGTCCTTGTCTGGCATCTCGGAGATGCGGTCGAAGAGCTCCTTCTCCATCTTCGCCTTGCCTTTGAGCTTGCCGCTTTCGGCCTCGAGCGCAAGCTCCTTGGCACGGTCCTGCATGGCCTTGCGCTCGGCCGCCGAGAAGCCCGTGTATCCGTCCTTCGCCGTCACTTGCGCTCCTGGATGCGGACCATGTTGCCTGCCGGGTCGCGGAACGCGCAGTCCCTGACGCCGTACGGCTGGTCGGTCGGCTCCTGCATCACCTCGGCGCCGCTGGCCTCCAGCCTCTCGAACGCCGCCTGCAGGTCCTTGGCAGCGAGGTTGATGCTGGCGAAGGTGCCCTTCGTCATCATGTCCGTGACCACGCGCCTCTCGTCATCCGTGAGGCCCGGCGTGGCCTCGGGCGGGTAGAGGACGATCGAGGTCTCCGGCTGACCCTTGGGTCCCACGGTTATCCAGTGCATGCCCTGGTACTCGACGTCGTTGCGGACCTCGAACCCCAGCCCGTCGCGGTAGAAGGCGATGGCTGCCTCGTGGTCGTCGTGCGGGATCATCGCTGAATGGATGGAGATGTTCATGGCGCCGACTATAGGGGTGCCGCGTCTTGGCGCGCTTCTCGATTCCTGATCACCCCGCAGGCGTCCTCGGTCCCGCGGCTCACGGCTCCCAGCCGGGCAGCAGCGAGGCCTGCTTCACCCAGTCGGCGAACTGCTTCTCGTCCACGCCTTCGTCCTCGTAGACGTGGTAGTAGCGCTCGTTCTCGTGCTTGGACTCCACGGGGGGCATGGGATCGAGCTGCCTTCCCTTGAAGAACGTCACCTTCACGTACTTGGTGTAGACGTGGAACATCAGCATCCAGCCGCTGCCCTCCATGCCGTAAATGGGGGAGTTCCACCGCACACCCTTGCGCACGTCCGGGACGGTCTTCTCGATGATCGCGTCCAGCTTGCGGCCGACGTCCTTCTTCCAGTCAGGCATCGCCTCAATGAAGGTCTGCACCGGTTCGTCGCCGTCGCCCTTCGGGACCTGCGGGTTGCCGCCCGCGAGGAGCTTGGGCTTGCCGCTCTCAGCCTTGGACCTGCTCTTTTCGGCGGTCATGGTTCACCTCCGGCTATGGGGCGCTGGCAGCGGTGCCCTGGTCAGGCGCCTCGGCACCGGCCCCGTCCACAGCAAGGTCGTCCGGCGTGCCACCTCGAGCCCTGATCGGCCTCGTCACCTGCTTGGCGACGCATGGCGGCATGCCCATCGTCGCCCCGGCATGACGCTCCTTGTAGACGCTTGGCGGCACCCCGACGAGCTCCGCGAAGCGCGTGCTGAACGTGCCAAGTGACGAGAATCCAACATCGAAGCACACGTCAGTCACGCTCAGGTCGCCGATGCGCAAGAGCGCCATCGCGCGTTCGATGCGGCGCGTCATCAGGTACGCGTACGGCGACTCGCCGTAGGCGCTCTTGAACTGCCTGCTCAGGTGGCCGGCCGAGACGTTCGCGCCTCTAGCCAGCGCCTCGACGTCGAGGGGCCGGGCGTACTCCCTGTCGATCCTGTCGCGCACACGCCTGAGACGCACGAGGTCCTCGCGCGACGACTTGTGTGCAGGCCCGGCCTTCATCGGGGCGATGGTGCCACGCGAGAGTCGTCGTGTCCACCGACCAAGGCACGAGCCGGCAGCTCGAGGACCCTGTCACACACCCGCTCGACCAGCCGGGCGTCATGGGTCGCCATCAGCAGCGTGCCTGTGAAGCGCTCGAGCAGGGCCTCGAGCGCCTCCACCGCGCGGAGGTCGAGGTGGTGTGTCGGCTCGTCGAGCACCAACAGGTGCGCGTCGCTCACCGCGATACGGGCCAAGGTCAGGCGCCGGCGCTCGCCGCCCGAGAGGTCGGCGACGGGCCTGGTGGGCGGCGATGGCACGCCGACATCGGCGCTGGCCCGCCAGACGTCCGAGTCGGTAAGGGTGGGGTTGACGTCCCACAGGACATCTCCCACGGTCAGGTCCGGTCCGGCGCCCGACCAGGGCTCGTCCACCTGCTCGGTCACCGACATCCGCAGGCCAACGCCGTATCGCACGACGCCAGCGTCGGGCGCCAGCACGCCCCTCAGCACCTCGAGCAACGTCGTCTTGCCGCTGCCGTTGGGCCCGATCAGCGCCAGCTTGTCGCCGCGCATCAGGTGGAGGTCGAGGCCGGCGACGATCTCGCGGCCGTCGCGTCGTACGACGAGCCCCTCGGCGACGACCACCTCACTGGGGCCCTGCGACCTTGGCTCGGCAGAGAAGCTGAGCCGGCGGTTGTCGACCCACGGCTTCGCCTCCACCTCCTCCCGGCCAAGGCGTGACTCGATCGCATTGGCACGGCGGGCGAGGCGACGGGATACGGTCTCGGCCTTGGCCGTCGCCAGTAGCAGGTTGCTGTCGGTGATCCGGTTCTTGTTGAACCTCCCAGCCGAGCGCGCGGCGGAACGATGGCGGTGGAACTCGCCTTCGAGCTGTCGTCGCCTGTCCGCTTGTGCACGGTGGCGCCGCAACCTCCCGGCGTCCTCGGCCCGGCGCCTGGTGCTCGCCTCCGTGTGATGGCCGGACTCGAGCCGTAGGGCCCCGCGCTCCAGGAACGCCGTATGCGTGGCCACGTCGTCCATGAACGCCCGGTCGTGGGAGACGAACATGACCGCTCCCTGCCAGTTGACGAGCACATCTGCAAGCCAGTTCATGCCGGCCGCGTCGAGGTGATGGGTAGGCTCGTCGAGCAACAGGACATCGGTCGATCTCGCGAACAGGTCCTCCAGGCGGGCGCGCTGACGCTCGCCGCCCGACCCATCCGTGACGGTCATGCCCAGCTCTTGCGGCAGCCAGCCGACGGTCCCGTGGCGCTCGACGCGGCCGCGCGCGGGCACTAGCTCACCCTTGGCCAGGCGCATGAGCGTGGTCTTGCCGGCGCCGTTCTCGCCGACGAGCGCGACGCGCATGCCGCTGATCAGTTTCAGGTCTACGTCTTCGAACAGTGTCCTGTCGGGCAGGTCGAAGCCCACCCCATGCAGGTACAAGAGGTTCATCTGGTCTCCAGGGGTCCGAGGAACAGAGGGTCGAGGCTAAGGATGAGCCTCGGAGCGCTGTGGCGCTCAGTTGGCCAGCGAGGATCGCCCGGAGGCGCATCGCGCCGTCCCGAGTCGCTGCTAGCGTCTGTTCAGATTCCCTGGTCGCTCATGTCACCTACCGCCACCTGGCATCGCTCCGGTGGGGCCCCCGGAAGCCGGGTCGGGCCAGGCGGAACGTTAGCGCGGAGCGCCGCCACCGTCAAGTGGAAGCGGGCGCACGGACTAGCCCGCGAGCCGGGCCATGGCCTCTCGCTCGTCGCGAACGAACGCGACGTGGCCGCCCCTGTTGCTCTCGCGGATCAGCGCACGCAGGCTGTCACTGCCCCGCCCATCGAAGTCACCGTGGACGATCAACCGCAGCCGGTACGTCGCGAACTTCTGTAGCACAGCACCAGCCAGGCCCGTGCTGAGGTCGTAGAAGGTCGCGGGCAGCTGGTCGGCTCGTAGGATCACCACCTCCGCGCCCTGGAACGAAGCGTTGCCGACCAGATCGGTAGCGTCGCGCTCTGACTCCAACGTGCCTGTCACCAACCGGGCGACCAGCACACCTCGTTCCTGGGACAACGTCATATCCATCCCGAAGCCCCTCTCCTGGAGCATGCCTATGGCACGCGGGAGATGCTAGCTGAACCGAGCCGCGACTGGTGCTTCGGCCAGACAGGACGGGCGGTCCCGAAGCTTGTAGCATGGTCGCGCTGGGCGACCTCGCGCGCC
>CAZFAQ010000098.1:0-4398 GCA_964517055.1 uncultured bacterium
TACGGCGGCATCTACGAGATCGGCCGCATCGACCGCTACCTCAACGAGGGCCGCATGCCGGACCCGATCAACGTCGTCATCGCTCCGTTCCCGAACGACCCGCAGGTCGGTCAGATCGCGTACGAGACCTCGGGTGGCTTCCTCGTGTTCAAGCAGAACGACGATTACAGACGCGAGATGGCTATGGAACTGGCCCGCTTCCTCACCGACACCGAGAACATCCAGCTCCTCGAGAGCCTCCTCTACATCACGGCGCGCAAGTCCGCCAACGCCGAGCTGACCTTCCAGAACGTCGCGGACTACACGGACGACGTACCGACCGAGGTGCAGGTCTACCAGTCAGCTATCGATCACGGTGTCCCTTACTTCGGTCCGTCTGACCTCGACATCTCGGCCGGCATGGAGTACTTCACCGCTGCGATGGAGGCTGCCCTGAGCCGCAGCAAGACGCCGCAACAGGCCCTCGACGACTTCGTCAGGGAGGCGAACCGGGCCGTCTTCGGCAACTAGGCCGGGCTAGCCCAGTTAAGGAAGTAGTGCTCACAGACGCTCTCCCCGCCCACCATGTCGGCGGGACCTCGCGACCCCGGGCATGCGCCCGGGGTCGCTCTCAGGCGGCCGCGTGCGCCGCCTGACCTCCGGCGGCCCCTGGGGCCCTATCTTCGTCGCGCCGCAGACGATCCTATTCGTGGCGTTCTTCCTGATCCCTGTGGTCATCGCGTTCGCGCTGGCCTTCATGGAGGTCAGGCCGACGAGCATGTCCTGGGTCGGCCTCGACAACTTCAGGCGCGCGCTAGATGACCAGCTCTTCCACAAGGCGCTCATCAACACCACGGTCTTCACGGCCGTGGTCGTCGTGTTCTGGCTGGGCAAGGCGCTTCTTGTCGCTTACCTGCTCGACCCCATGAACCAGACGCTGCAGACGTTCTTCAAGTCGGCCTTCTACCTGCCGGCTGTCACCTCTGGCGTCATCATCTCGCTGATCTGGCTCTGGATCTTCAACCCGACGTTCGGTCTACTCAACGCCTTCGTCGGCCTGTTCGGTATCGACCCGGTCGCTTGGCTGGGCAACACGAACACAGCCCTGCCCGCACTGATGTTCATGCAGGTCGTGATGGGCGGGGGGTCCAGCATCGTGTTGCTCTCGGCCGCACTGGCCCGCATCCCGAGGGACCTGTACGAGGTCGCGATCATCGATGGCGCAAAGCGCCCCACGATATTCGCGAAGGTGATCGTGCCGCTCATCAGGCCTACGTTGCTCTACCTGGTCGTGACGGGGACCATCAACACCTTCCAGGTGTTCGAAGCCGTCTACGTGATGACCCAGGGCGGGCCCCAGTTCGCGACCACCACGGTCGTCTTCCGTATCTATCAGGAGGCGTTCCAGCGCTTCAACCTCGGCTACGCATCGGCTCAGGCGATCGTGCTGTTCGCGATCACCTTCGTGCTGGCCGCAGTCCAGTTCCGTCTACTCGGGCAGAACGTGGAGTACTAGGCGTGGCGCGCGTCGACCCGTTCATGCGGGACCCCACGCATCCGGTCAAGCCGACCCCTATCGGAGCGATCGGGATCCTGATCGTGCTCATCCTCCTGTCCCTAGCAGCACTCGTGCCCCTCTACTGGATGTTCGCTACGTCGTTGACCCCTTCCGCCATGACCGTGAAGTTCCCGCCGGAGCTGATCCCGTCCGACCCGACGCTCGACAACTACCGCGCGGTCCTCAGGCAGCCGAACTTCTGGCGCTGGGTGATGAACTCGACGATCCAGGCCCTGAGCGTCACGGCGGTGATCGTCGCGACGGCGAGCATGGCGGGCTACGCGCTCGCGAAGCTGCCCTTCCGAGGGTCGAAGCTGCTGTTCTGGCTGTTCATACTCTCCATGATGCTGCCCTTCGAGGCGATCCTCGTACCGTTGTTCCTCGTCGTGACCCGCCTGGGCATGGTCGACTCCTACGCTGGTCTGCTACTGCCGCTGATGGCTGCGCCGTTCGCCATCTTCTTGATGAAGCAGTTCATCCAGACGCTGCCGACAGAGCTGATCGACGCGGCCAGGGTCGACGGCGCCAGCGAGCCGCGCATCTTCTGGGACGTCGTCATCCCGCTGGTGCGTCCGGGTCTGGCCTTCCTGGGCATCATCACGTTCGTGGCCCAGTGGAACCTGTTCGTGTGGCCGCTCGTCGTCACTCGCTCGAGCGAGATGCGCACCCTCCAGGTCGGCCTAGTCCTCATCCGTGAGCAGGAGCCGCTCTTCTTCGGTCTGCAGATGGCAGCTGCCGTGCTCGCTGCGGTGCCGGTCGTCGTGGTCTTCTTCGCGTTCCAGAGGTACTTCTTGAGGGGGGTCACGGTAGGGGCGCTCAAGGGATGACCGGGGGAGACGCGAAGACGTGTACCGGACGGACGACCGTCGGGTTCGACCTCGACGGCGTGCTCATGCGCAACCCGTTCGAGACCTGCGTGCTGCCCCGCCTCGCCCAGCTGCTCGGCTCGACCCGCGGGCTCAGGGGCCTGGCTGGGGAGGCCGCGGTGAGAGCCGTACGCGAGAAGGTCGGTGGCGGCTGGCAGCGACGCATGGAGGCCGGCGACCTGGTGGGGGCGTACGACTGGGACGCGATCTACCGACAGGCTGCCGGTGAACTCGGAGGCGGGTCCGCTCTGGCGGCCGAGATCGACGTCGCGCGCTGGGTGGAGGACTGCTGCGGCCAGGACGGTCACGTCGCGGCTCTGCCTGGTGCGAGGCAGGCGTTGGAAGGCCTCCGCGACCTGGGCACACGACTCGTGGTCGTCAGCAACGGCTTCGCTACGTACCAGGAGCCGGTGTTGGACGCGATCGGCCTGCTGCCGTACTTCGACGCGGTGGTGACGCCCGAGCGAGCCGGGGCGGCAAAGCCGCAACGGCGCATCTTCGAGGCTGCAGGACCACTCGACCTGTTCGTCGGTGACACGTTGGTGCACGACGTGCTTGGGGCGCGCGGAGCGGGCGTCACGGCAGCCTGGCTACCTTCACGACTACCGGACGTCTTGATGGCGCTCGACCCTGTAGCTAGAGCGTCCCACCCGGCCCTTCCTGGGCTCGTCGAGAGCTCCCTCGCGGCCTCCCCACACACGCGGTTCCACCCTGAGGCCGACGCACACACCTGTATGCCCGACCTCGTTCTTGCCAGGGTCGACGAAGTGATCGGCGTGGTCGCCGCCGCGAAGGGCATCGACGCAGCGCTACAAAGCTGAACTCAGCAAGGGGCGGTGTGACCGAGGGTCGACGCCTACGTGACGGCGGGAGGCCCTTCGGCGTCCTGGGCTGCCCACCTGTAGTTGGCCCACTCGGGGTCGTTCGCGAACTCCCAGCGGTAGTGGTCACGGCCCTCCAGCAGGCTGGCAGCGGCCTCGTCAGCGATCACGACGCAGTGGGCGTGGAGCTGTAGCGCGGTCGCGCTGATCATGGAGGTGATGGGCCCCTCCGTCGCGCGGGCCAGCACGTCGGCCTTGCGCTCGCCTGTGACGACCATCAGCAGCTCACGAGCGTCCAGGATCGTTCCGACCCCCATCGTCAGGGCGCGTTCCGGCACGCCTTCAGGCTCGCCTCCGAACATGGGAGCGTTCTGCTGCCGCGTCGTCGGTGTCAACGCGATGTGTCGCGTCCGCGACATCAGTGCTGAGAGCGGCTCGTTGAAGCCGATGTGGCCGGAGCGGCCGAGCCCGAGCAGTTGCAGGTCGATGCCGCCGGCGAGCTCGATCGAGGCCTCGTAGGCCCGCGCCTCGCTGCCAAGGTCCCCGGCTGTGCCGTCAGGAAGATGCGTGTTGGTCGCTCGCAGGTCGACGAGGTCGAAGAGGTGGCGCCGCATGTAGTGGTGGTAAGAACGCTCGTCCGAAGGGCTCAGGCCAACGTACTCATCGAGGTTGAAGGTCGCTGCTCGATCGAACGACAGCCCCTCCTCGCGGTGTAGGCGCACCAGTTCCGCGTAGATGCCTTCCATGGTGGCGCCGGTGGCGCAGCCGAGGACGAGGTCGGGCTTGGCGATGAGGCGGTCAGCGACGATGCGAGCGGCGAGCCGCTCGGCGGCACGCGCACTGGGAACAACGATGATCTCCACACGGCCATCGTAGCCGTGCACGTGCTCCTAGCGACTCGCTTCGCGGCTGCGGGCTCAGCGCAAGAGCAACGGGTCGCTACGGTCGGGAGCGTCGCGCAGCCTCTGCTCGATGTCACGAGCCTGGGCGAGCACCTTCTCGACGCTCTGCTTGTCGCCGGCCAGTAGCGCGTCCTCCGAGTTGCGCTCCAAGGAGAACAGGTCCATCTCGAAGGCAGCGGCAAGGCCTTTCTGCACGGCGAGGTCGCGGGTCTCCTTTACGGCAGACCTGAGTTGCGCCTTCAGGTAGAAGGGAGGTTCGTCGCGGCGCATGT
>CAZFAQ010000099.1:0-2272 GCA_964517055.1 uncultured bacterium
TCCATGTTCACCATCGAAGGTTCGGTCGCCGAGATTGATGAAGGCGGCTTCGCGGATTACACCTACTCCTTCGGCGGGCTGGGGGACGCTTCGGCTGCGTTCGCGGGATCGGAGCTGAGCAAGGGCAGCTTCTCGATCAGGTTCGCCGGCATGCCTGAGGCGAACCGGCCGGTGAACGTGACGGTGTACGTACGCGTGGAATAGCTCTGGCACGGCTGCTGTGACCACTCAGGTTCGATCGGGTCGACAGTAGGGCACACTGGAGCATGCCATACCGTCGCCTTCCTGTCGGCACGATCATCCTCTTTGGCCTCTTGACCATGGCGCTTGGTTCGTGCAGTGGCTCACCGGGTGAGCCGATACCGGTCGGAGCCAAGAGGGTGGCTGGCGCCGTCGTGTTGCCTACAGGCGTCGCCGTGGACCTGGCCGCGCTCGCGGTGGTGACGCCGTTCGGTGAGTATCCGGTCGGTGCCGACGGGAGATACGCCGCGCTGGTGAGCGCAGGCGCCAAAACGGAACTGGGTGTTCAGACGGCAGCGGGCGACCTGCTGCTCCTTGGCGTCACCGGTGGTACCAACGCGACGCTGTCCACCGCCAGCACGTCGGAGGCGCTCCTTTACTACCTGGTCGGCGGCATGTGGCTCCCGGCCGATCAGCAAGACACGGTGAGGGACCTGCTCAGGGCCAGGAGCGAGTCCGGGATGCTGACGCCGCATCTCGACCGCCTGTTGCAAGCGGGTGGCAACGGGCTGCTGGCGCCGGACGCCGCTCTCGAGGCCGCCTTGACTGCCGCGCACGCAGGCATGCTCGGCGATGCCGGCCTGCGTGCGGCCGCCCGGCCCGCCGCCATCTGCCCTGCTCTGGCACCGGCGCAGGCCGGCCAGCTGAGCGTGATCATCCACGAAGGCACCACCAGGCGGGCAGGCTCGATGGTCCTTCACAACGAGAATGGTCTGGGGATCGTCGCCATGAACGGGCTGAGGCGCCCGGGTGCCCTGCTCGCCTACGAGGTCTCGTGGCAGGACGTCGATCAGAACCATCACGATGTCGAGCCGCCGCAGCTGGCAGCCAGGGTCGAGGTGCCTGCTACGGGCAACCTCGAGTTCTTCGCTGCCCTGGAGGACATCATCACGGGAGACGCGCCGTGGGCCCCCGTGTTCAGCGAGCCGCTGCTCCTGGCCGGCCACGAGAACGCCTCGATGACTCAGTACGAGGTCGTGCTCATCGGTCCCAGCGCGTCCGGCCTCAAGGGTGACATCTGGCACGATTCGCGCTTCGCCTCGCTCCAGGAGGAGTGGGAGGAGGTCGCGTTCGAGAAGTCGGTGGAGCTGTTCCTCGACGAGATGCTGGTCCCGCTCATCGAGGTCTACACGCTCGGCGCCGTTGCCAAGTTCGATGCCGCTGCGCTCAAGAGGGCGCGCGACAGGGTGAGGATCATCTACGACAAGCACCTCATGGGCCTAGGCGTCTTCCTCAAGGCCGATCCGATCGGTGGCTACGCCGCCGGTCTGAGGTTCGTCATCGAGGAGATGGTGGTCAACAAGACCCTGCGCAGCGACATGATCGGGATGCTCACCGAAGCACTGGGCCAGAGCGAGGCCAACAAGCTGTCGGTCGAGGCGCTCGACAAGAAGCTCGCCAGCCGGGCGGCTGCCAGCGCCATCGCGGCTGCAGTCGAGACGGTTCTGGTGGGCGGCGACATCACCAAGATAGTCACGGACCTGGTGACCAACCCCATGACGGCGTCGTGGCAGGTCGAAGCCATGCCCGCGCGTTTCCTGGTTGACCCGCCGTCGGCCACGATCACCACGGACAACGCGGTCGCCAGGTTCGAGATCAAGCTGGTTGGTGAGTTCCCCTCCGGCAACGTCCGCTTCCGCTGGTCCACCAGCGGCAAGCACGGAGTCCTCTACGACCTGCTCACTGAAGACGTCATCGTCGACACGACCTCGCCGGAGATCTGGTACTACCACAACGACCCGGCGGTGTTGAACGACCACCACGTCGACTCGATCCTGCTCGAGGTCTTCGTTCTGGAGGATGGCGTGACGGTCATACCACCCGACGCCAAGCCGCTAGGCAAGGGTCAGGCGTTGGTGCGCGGCGAACGCGACCCCATGGATGGGTGCGTGTGGGAGTGTGACGAGACAGGCTTGTGCACTATCTATTGCCCGTAGCGGTCTCGAAGCCGGGGTGATCGGGAAGCACGTGAACCTTGACAACCTTCCGACGATGCCTATACTGAACTAGATGGTTCACTATGCGCCCTCGA
>CAZFAQ010000099.1:2372-4333 GCA_964517055.1 uncultured bacterium
TCGAGTAGGAGACCAGGTGTGACTTCCACTTGAGCCTGCACACCACGCCTGAACCTTGCAAAGTGAAAGTTAGGCTTTTAATATGCAACGATGATTGCCCGCACGCTACAGGCGACCGTGGAGGCGGCTCTGGACCGTTTCCCTGTCGTCACGCTACTGGGTCCCCGACAAGTCGGCAAGACCACGCTGGCCAGAACGGTCGCCGAGAACGCCTCGGTGGACGTACTTCACCTCGACCTCGAACTCCCGTCACACGTTGCTCGGCTGGCTGACCCGGAACTGTACCTCGGCCGCCATGCGGAGTCCCTGGTGGTGCTGGACGAGGTTCAGCGGCTCCCAGACATCTTCCCGGTGCTGCGGGCACTGGTCGACAAGGACCGGCGGCCGGGACGGTTCCTGCTGCTCGGTTCGGCGTCTCCCGATCTCGTGAAGCAGTCGTCCGAGACCTTGGCCGGGAGGATCCGCTACCTGGAGCTGGCGCCGTTGACGCTGGAGGAGGTCGGCAGGTCGCAAGAGAACCTCCTGCGCCTGTGGCTGCGTGGCGGTTTCCCTGGCAGTTACCTGGCAGCGTCCGACGAGGAGTCGCTCGAGTGGCGCCTCGAGTTCGTGCGAACGTACCTGGAACGCGACGTGCCGGAGTTGGGCATCAACCTGCAACCGGCGGCGCTGCGGAGGTTCTGGCGGATGCTGGCCCACCGACACGGTCAGTTGTGGAATGCCAGTGAGTTGGCGCGGAGCCTCGGCGTGAGTCCGCCGACCGCCGCCTCGTACCTGGACCTGCTCGTGGGAACCTTCCTCGCCCGACGCCTCGAGTCGCATCAGGCGAACCTGGGGAAGCGGCTGGTGAAGTCGCCTAAGGTATACCTGCGAGATTCCGGACTCCTGCACGCGTTGCTTGCCATACCTGACCTCGAGGAGCTGCACGGCCATCCGGTCCTCGGCGCATCGTGGGAGGGTTTCCTCATCGAGCAGCTGTTGAACATGACGCAGCCGCGCGACGCGACCTTCTACCGCACCGCTGCCGGAGCCGAGCTCGACCTGATCGTGAAGGAGGACAAGCGCCCTTTGGTAGGGTACGAGATGAAGTACTCGCTGGAGCCAGCGCTCTCGAAGGGGTTCTGGAACTCGGTCACCGACTTGGGTATCGACAAGGCGTATGTCGTGTACCCCGGGGAGGAGGCCTGGCCGCTGCGACCGGGTGTCGAGGTCGTGCCCGCGACGGGCATCGGTGGTTCGAAGTAGCAGTCTTGATCCACTTGACCCGCTACCTGACCAACACCTGACCGCCCCTTCCCTACCCTAGCCACGTTGCTGCTGCGCTCGACACTTTCCTGGATGGGGTCCGCGGGATGGAAGGCGAGGAGAAGCCCTATGCATGACGCTGCCGCCGAACACGTCGTTCGCTCCGCGCTGAAGGCTCAGTACCATGCGGCGCTGGAGATGCTGCGGGAGGGGATCGAGGCTTGCCCAGACGAGTTGTGGCTCAGCCAGGCGGTCAGGAACGCACCTTGGCAGATCGCGTACCACACCCTGTACTTCACCGACCTGTACCTGCACCGCACGTCCGCCGAGTTCCGGCCGTGGAAGGGGCATCAGGGCGGCGTGCAGCATGAGGACGGCATCGCCGGACCCGATGACCCGGCCAGCGGACTGCCGCTGCTGCCGCAGCCGTACACCAGGAAGCAGACGCTGGCCTACTTGGACTCAGTGGACGCGGAGGTTGACCGCAGGGTCGACGAGACCGACGTGTTCAGCGCCGAGAGCGGCTTCTCCTGGTACCGGATCCCCAAGCTCGAGCATCAGATCGTCAACATCCGTCACCTGCAGCTTGGCGCGGCGCATCTGGCGGCGCGGTTGAGGGCGGAGTTGGACGTGGGGTTGGGGTGGGTGGGGAGTCGGCCTGGGAAGTAGGGGGCGCGAGCACGTTCGTTTCGAAGTGCAGGACGGCGGTGTCGACCAGT
>CAZFAQ010000100.1:0-4016 GCA_964517055.1 uncultured bacterium
GGCGATTCGACCTGACCGGCTCCATGCATCGCGGTGACTACCGAGCAGGCGTAAACGAGGCGGTTCGCGGCCAGCACGTGAGTCGGTAAGGTCTCGATCGCTCCTAGGCCCGGCAGCAGGCGGGCGTTCAAGAACTGGGTGTAGACGAGCATGGTGCTGCCGGCGGCGGGAGTGATCACGTTGTCGGGGTCGATGGTGGGTACGGCGTCACCCTGCGCGCTGCCGCTTCCGACGAACAGGAGGCCGGTCACTGAGTCGAACGAGTTGCTGAACCTGCCTCCAGCCCCGGAGCTGGCTATCGTGACGGTGTCAACAGTGAGGTCGCCCAACGTGTACGGACCCTTTAGCACCCTGAACGTCTCGGTCAGTTGCGGCTCGAGCTGCGCCAGCTTCGCGGGGTCGGTCCAGTAATCGGAGCAGGTGCCGTCGGTTGAGACTCCGCCCTCGGCGCTTGCGGTGGTCAGGCGGCCGGTGAGGCTCTCGAACCCGTAGCTGGTGACGCGCACTACGCAGACCGACTGGTCCTTGTAGAGGATGTCGACGTTCGTGTAGCCCTGGCCGGCCGGTCCGGGGATATCTACCGTTCCTATCGTCTGTCCAGTACTGTCATGCACCCAGCACTCTTCGACCCGTGGATCGCAGTTGGGCTTCAGCACCGCCTGCGTCCTCGAGCCAGGGATACTGGCGCTCGAGCCGTAGTAGGTGGCCCTCATCCCGGTTTGGACGCGAGGGACTCCCGGTAGCTGCGCGAGGGCCTGTGTAGCTAGCGCCATCGCAGTTCCGATGGCCAGGGCTCGGAGTGCGCGTCTGGATCCAGTCACCGTTGCCTCCCGTCTTCCGTTAGGGTCGCGACCTGATCACGCTCGCCTCGATGGGACTGTAAGGGTCAATGGCCGCCTCCAAACCCCGTCCTTTAGCACCAGCCCGGCCCGGCCACGATCACCGCGGCAACAACCGGTTTATCGCCGTCTGCACGATGAGGATGACCAACGGCACCGAGATGGCCGACACGAAGTTGCGGAAGGCTCCGGTCGCCCACGGCCAGGTGGGTACCGCCTTGATCTGCTCGTGCAGCCGGTTGAGGCTCGCCAGCGCCTCGTCGAACCCCTTCATTCGCGTCAGATCGTCCAGCTCGATGGCTTCGTACAGCTTCTGCCGTACCGACGACACCCGTACGCCGTTAGCCTCCAGCGTTACCTGCTTCTCGTCTTGCAAGCGACGATGGATCCCCATGAGCGGCAGGAGCACGATCGCGAACGACGCGGGCAGGAAGGCTATCGAGATGACGAGGTTTATCGCCTCCTCACCAGCCGACGCCTCGTAGAGGAAGCCGCCGAAGTACGTGACCCAGACCATCGCTTGGAACAACAGGGCGGTGCGCATCGATAGGCCGGAGAACGCGTACAGCCGTCGCCGCTCGAAGATGTTGACCTCGGGTACCAGCGCGTAGGCCTCGGATACGAGCCTGAGCTGCCGCACGGCGTGTAACAGCAAGACCGGAGCCATCGCGTACGAAACGGCCGAATGGAACGCCGCAAGACCCAGCGCCAACGGGTGTACCGGCCCCTCGGGCATGACGAGCACCACGGAGCTGGGGTTCACGATCCCGGCGACCGCGATGATGGCGGCGACGGTCAGGTAGAGCATCAGCGTGGACCTGGCAGGCAACGTCGTCATCCGGTAGCGGAGAGATTCGATGACGGCATGTCGATCCCTGAGTAACGGCTCGAAACGCTGCATAGCGTCCATCGCGACATGGTCGAGATGGTGGATGATGCCGAGAACCCACGGGAACCAGATGGCGCTGTAGAACGCGATCGCCGAAGGTGCACCCCATGAAGAGGTCCCGTTCAGCCACTCGACGAGATGAAGTATGAGCGCCAGGTACAGGTACACCACCATGTAGAAGATCCAAGTAGGAAAGCGCTGGCGGTCGATCCACGTGGTAAGCCGATCGACCCAGCTTGGTAGGTACGCAGGGTATCGCTCGTTGTGCATCCGACGAGACAGGATAAGCATGTCTCCGCCACCCGTCTACAGGGCCGCGTGCAGTACGGCTCAACCGCTATGGTGACGTGACGTCACAAGGTAGGAAGGTGGGGTTTGAAGGAGACCCACGCCCTGGGCAACGGTCGTGGCAAGGTCACGTTCCGGGCCGTCTTACGCGGGCTCGGCGTAGAGCTTGGTGAACTGCGGGAAGCGATCCGCCTCACGCCGGCGTGGCTGTGGCTGCGCTTCGGTCTGGTCGGGTTGGTCCTCTCGTGCTTAGGGTTACTGCCGATCGGCGCCTGGTCGCTCGCCCTGCAGGCGTTGGGGTTCGCGCTCATCGCTTGCGTGGTCGTATGGCCCGAGTCGGTAGGGCGTGTCCTACGCTCGTCGGATGCGTTCGGCGTCCGTGAGCGCGACAGCTCAAGGGTAGCCACGTACCTACCAGTTGCCGTCGCGGCTTTCGGCCTCCCCTTCTACCTCTGCGCTCAAGCGGTGCTCTTCTGGCGCGTGATGCAGCACGTTCCAGGCGTGCTCAGCGGCACGTCCCTGGTCGACGCATGGCGCTACGCCGTCGACAGCCTCCTGTTCACGGAGCTGTTCCTCGACCTGTTCGACGTCTTCGGGATCGGCCTCGCAGCCGACCCACCGGGCTTCCTAGGCAGAAGCCTGGTGTTCGTGACACGCCTGCTTCTCAGCATCGGGTTCGTGCGCATGGCGCTGGCTCTCGTGCGTGCTGCGTTCTACCGGGCGCACGGGTTGGGCCGCGGCGAGGACTCGATAACGCAGCTCGAGCGGGCAGCCTCAGCGGGCGACGCCGTTCTCGCCGGGCATCTGGGTAGAGAGTTCACCAGAGACGTGAACACCACCGTCGAGATGCTTCTCGCCAGGCGGCTCGCAGGTGACGCCACTCCGGCGGACACGCGCTCGTTGAGGGCCCTCCGGGAGTGGGCCATCCCCTACCTGAGGATACGCATCACGCACGGAGACCCTCGCGGCGAGGCGCTCGACGCGACGACACAGGAGCTGGCCGACGCGTGGGAGCAGGAGCAGGAGGCGCCACCGCGACTCAGTTACTGGCGGATCGCGGTCGTTTCAGCAGCGCTGGTCGCCATCGTGGCGCTGGTCGGCTTCGGTCCTGCACCGTTGGCGTTCGCCGTCGGCGTCGTCACGATGCTCCTGCTCACCTGGTTGCTGGTCTCTCCACGCGCGTCCTTCGAGGCGGCGATGGAGGCAGGAGTCGCTCCGTACCTGTCGATCGATCGGCTTCGCGGCGGAGTCCTCGCATGGGCGGCGCTGTTGGCCGCCGCCTTCCTGCTCGCGTCGTGGGGGACACTGAGCGCGGCGGCCCTCGCCTGGCCCGGCACCTTCGGCCCCGACGGCGCGCAGGCAGACCGCGGCGCCATCCTCGGTTTCATAGGCTCATCGATACTGCGGATCCAGCTGTTCCTTAGCGTTCCGGAGGTCTTCCGCCTCGGCGAGGCGGGCATCGAGCAACGACCCGTGCTAGGCAGCGTCCTGACCTTCATCCTCAGAACCGGCTTGAACCTCGGCGCGGCGGCGGTCGCCGTCACGGCCCTCAGCATCCGGCGGGACCGTGAGGGGCTATCGGGCCTGCTTGGCGCACCCGACTCGCTGGCGTTGCGGATGGAGGCGCTGAGAGGCGGCAGACAAGCACACCTGCTCGTGACGTACTACGACATCCGAGTGTGCGGGCGCCTCTGGCGGGCCCTCGACGCCGCCAAGGACTCTGACACGCAAGACGCGATGGCCGCCAGCGGCGCCTTCGACTGGTGCGTCATGAGCGACTCGCTCGGTGGCGTGACCAGCGTAGACCGTCTGACGTCGCAAGCGGCGGTCATCCAGGCCCTGCACGCCAGGGGTTGGGCAGAGCAGGCGGAGGCGTGGACGGCTCGCCTGGCCTCCGAGATCGGAGAGGGCGAGTGGCCGCCGGCTGCGCGAGCGCAGGTGCTCGCACGGTTCGCCGCCATGGCCGCCCACGACGGTTCACACGAGGACGCGACCACCCT
>CAZFAQ010000101.1:0-3969 GCA_964517055.1 uncultured bacterium
TCGGTCAGCTCGACACCGTCGACGACGATCTTGCCCTGCTGGTGCTCCTCCAAGCGGTTGATGCAGCGGATCAGCGTCGACTTGCCCGAGCCGGAGGGCCCGATGACCACGACGACCTCGCCCTTGTTCACGGAGAGGTAGATGTCCCGAAGCACGTGGAAGTCGCCGAACCACTTGTTGACGCCCTC
The DNA here is from genome assembly GCA_964517055.1 of uncultured bacterium. Taxonomy (GTDB): domain Bacteria; phylum Deinococcota; class Deinococci; order Deinococcales; family Trueperaceae; genus DASRWD01. Next base: position 189 of record CAZFAQ010000101.1, read on the forward strand.
CATCTCGATGATCCTCTGACCGCCGTCTGGGGCGTCTGCCCTGACGACCTTCGTGGCGACGGCGTCGCTCATGGCACTCCTCCTAGCAGGCGCGGCGGCGCCACGCTGACCTGGCTGCGAACGATCATCTGACTCCGACCCCGAGCTCCCGCTCGAGCTGCCGCGACGCGACGCTCATGCGGTAGGCGAAGAAGAAGTAGATGACCGCGATGAACAGGAAGACCTCGAGCTTCACACCGCCGGTGACGAGCAGCGACTGCGGCTGCACCGAGACGATGTCCGCGACCTTGAAGAAGTCGACGAGGCCGACGATGAACACCAGCGAGGTGTCCTTGAACAGACCGATGGCCTGCCCGACTATGGCCGGGATGACAGCCCGCAGAGCTTGCGGGAGAACGATGAGACGCGTCGTCTGCCAGCCGGAGAGGCCCAGCGCCCTCGCTGCCTCACCCTGACCGCGCGGAACTGCCTGAAGCCCGCCACGCACGTTCTCAGCCATGTAAGCGGCCGAGAAGAGCGTGATGGCAACGTAAGCCCGCAGTATGGCGGGGAGCGCGTTGGCGTCCATGTCGAGGATCAGCGGCAGCAGCAGCGACGCGATGAAGAGCCACATGATCAGCGGGGCGCCGCGGACGACCTCGATGAAGCCGATGCAGAAGTACTTGATGGCCGGCATCTTGCTGGCACGGCCCAACGCCAACGCGATACCTATCGGGAAGCTGGGCACGATGCCCGTGAACAGCACGATGGTGAGCAGGAACCCGCCCCAGTCGCGCGACGGCACAACACGCAGCAGGCCGGACCCCGGCACGAAGCCGTAGAGCAGCACCAGGCCACCGAAGAGCCACACGACCCATGCCCACGTCAGGTACCTGACGACGCCAGGCCTCGCCTTACCGAGCAGGTAGCCAAGGAACCCGGCGACAAGGACCATCGGCCAGAGCAGGCGAACGGATGGCCAGAACAGGACGGCCAACACCGAGAGGACGAACACCAGTCCCTGGATGGCGAAGAAGGCGTTCGCGACGATCGACCCACGGCCGCTCGCTCCGGACATGACGCCCAGGAGGCCCATCATCACCGCGACGATCGTCAACGGTCGCCACAACAGGTCGAACGGGTAGCGGTAGACCCCGAACAGCTTCATGTTCGCCCACACCTGGCCCCACGATGCCTCCACGAAGACGAACCTCAGGATGCCTACGACCGCGACCGCGGCGAATAAGCCTGCGAAGACCGTCAGCGCGGTGTTGAAAGGCGAGGAGAACAGGTTGCGCCTGAGCCAGACGCGCGCACCACGGGTGGGCACCGGCGCAGGCCTCGGTTCGATGACTCCGTACATCTCTAACGCTCCACCAGTGCGAGACGGTCGTTGACCTTGTTGAGGACCAGCGAGAACGCCAGGCTGATCGCCAGGTAGGAACCCACAAGCAGCAGGGCGATAGGTATGGCCGCACCCGTCTGGTTGCTGACGACGCTGGCCACCACGAACAGTTCGGCATAGCCGGCGAGCTGGGCGAGCGACGAGTTCTTGGTCAGGTTCAGGTACTGGCTGATGATAGGCGGCAAGACGATGCGCATCGCCTGTGGGAAGACGACGAGCGAGAACGTCTGGTAACCGGAGAGGCCGAGTGCGTTGGCGGCTTCGGTCTGACCCCTGGATACGGCCTGGATGCCACCGCGCACGATCTCGCCGATGAACGCCGACGTGTAGATGACGAGGGCCAGCAGGAGCGCCAGGTAGTTGACCGTGAACCGGGCGCCGCCTTCGTAGTTGGACACTGGGATGTTGACCCCCGAGACGACGACCGGCCCGACACCGAGGATCTCCGTGTCTGCCTCTAGTTCCGACGACGTGGTCTGCTCGGTAGCGGCCTGCCCGAACGCCGAGAACCGGCCGCGCGCGGTCGGGGCCGCCTGCTCCTCCTGTGCCGCCTCTGCGTCCGGGTCGGCAGGCACCTTGAAGAGCGGCGTCCTGATCTGGCCATCGCGGTCGCTGACTATGGTCCGTTCGAAGCCCGTGACGTTGAGGACCATCGAGACGCCGTTGTAGCCGCGGCCCGTCTCAGGGTCGAACTGCTCGCCCCTGTCGAACTCGCCGTTGCCGTTCCGGTCGACGTAGATGGTAGCGACCGATGGGAACTTGTCGAAGTGGAGCTGATAGCCGGCGGCCTCGGCAGCCTCCGGGTCGGCGAACGCCATCTCGTACGACTCGGCCTCGGACGGCCTCAGGAGTGGGAAGCGGACCGTCGACCCCACGACCTCGCGGGACTCCGCGATGTTCTGGGAGGTCTCGGTGAGCTGGGCCGACTCGATGCGGACGCGGACAGGCACGTACGCGACGCTCTCCCTGCCCGAGTCGGTGTGGCGGTACACGGAACCGCGGCCACGGGCGGCGTCGAAGTCGAACGCCAGGTCTGCCGGCACGCTGCGGTCCATGGAGCCCACAAGGTAGCCGGCACCGGCGATGAGGGCGAAGGCGATCAAGGGGTAGTGCCAGACCCTGCCGACGACGTCGCGCCTATCGAGGCTACGCTTGCGCCAGATGCCTACGGCGATCGCCACCAGCAGTGCGCCGACGAGCCAGGGCACCCATGCCCCGAAGCGGTATGTCGGGTAGATCCACGGTGTGGCGAGGCCGATGTTAGAGAGGAGCAACCCGCCGGGTAGCGCGATGGGGTCGGTGATCCGAGGTGGGAAGGGCAGCAAGATAGCCGCGTACCAGAACACGATCTGGACCGCGAGCGGGATGTTGCGAAGCAGCTCGACGTAGACGGTCGCGATGGACCTCACGAGCCAGTTCGTAGATAGGCGCATGACCCCGACTAGTACGCCGATCAGCGAGGCCAGCACGACGCCGACGAGGGCCACCTTCAGGGTGTTCAGGAAGCCGATCAGCAGGGCTCTGGCGTACGAGTCCGTGACCGTGTACGGGATGGGGGTCTCGGCGATAGGTATGCCGGCCCGCCGCCCGAGGAACGAGAAGTCGGCAGGCAGGTTTGCTCGCGCCAGGGCGGTCGTGACGTTGTTGACCAGCACCACGATGCCGGCGACGATCAGGAGGACGAACACGACCTGCGCGATGATCGTGATGGTCTTGACGTTGCGCCAGAACGGGATACGCGTGGCGCCGGTAGAGATGTCTGCCATCAGTTGGGCATCACGACCTCGGAAGATATGGGTGTCGGGGCCACGTCGGACCCCTGAGAACCCGAATCGCCAGGGCGGAACTCTGTAGCGAAGTCCACCCTGGCGATCTCTGGTTACTTACCTATGACCGAGCCTGAATGAGAGGCCGGGTCGCCCTCTAGTTGAACGGGTAGCCGTAGATCAGGCCACCGTTGTAGTACTGGGCGTTGAGGCCGCGCTCGAGGTTGAACACGGAGCCGGCGCCCAGGTGCCTGTCGAAGATCTCACCGTAGCTACCGACGGCCTTGATCGCGTTGTAGAACGCGTCGGCCGAGAGACCCAACTGCTCGACGTAGCTCTCGCTGCCTGGCGCGCCGAGCAGGCGCGCTACCTGGGGGTCGGAGGCCGAGAGGAGCATGTCGTCGACGTTGGCCTGGGTCACGCCCAGCTCTTCGGCGTTGAACAGCGCGAAGACGGTCCACTTGACGATGTCGAACCACTGGTCGTCACCGTGGAGAACGGACGGCCCGAGGGGCTCCTTGGAGATGAACACGGGGAGGATCTTGTGGTCGTCCGGGACGCGCAGTGTGCCCTGGATGGAGACGAGGCCCGAGCCGTCGGTCGTCCAACCGTCGCACTGGCCGTCGTCGTA
>CAZFAQ010000102.1:0-3959 GCA_964517055.1 uncultured bacterium
TGGCCAAACACATCGGGCCGGTGACGGCAGAGGTCATGGACCGCCAGCTCGCGGCACTGCTCCAGTGACGAAGGCGATAGCCGCGCGGCACGGCACCGGCCGCGCCGCCAGGTCGCTCGTGGCGCTGGCGTGGGCCCTCCTGCTAGCGGCCGCTCTGGCTCAGGACGTCCAGCTCGAGAACCGCGTCTACGAGATCGCAGGCAAGCTGCGCTGCCCCGTGTGCACGTCCGAGAGCGTCGCCGACTCGAGCGTCCAGCTCGCCATACAGATGCGCGAGATCATCCAGGAGCAGCTCGACGACGGCAGGTCCGAGGCGCAGATCCTAGCCTTCTTCCAGGAGCGCTACGGCGACTGGATACTCCTGGACCCACCCAAGCGTGGCCTCCACCTGCTCGTCTGGGTGCTGCCGGTCGCCGGCGCGCTCATCGGCGTCGTCGTGTTGATCGTCCTGGCCAGGCGCTGGATGAGCCGCTCGCGCGAGCCGGTCGCCGTCGACCCGGCCGACCTCGAGCGCGTGAGGTCAGAGCTGGCCGCGGAGGACACTTGATCACGCTCGTGATCGTCGCCATGCTGGCGCTGTTGGCGTTCGCCTACATCGCGCTGCCGCTGCTGGCGCCCAAGCACACGGACCCGCTGCCGGACGACACCGACCCCGTGCTGGCGGGCCTGAACGATGAGAAGAACGCGCTGCTGAGGGCGATCACCGAGCTTGACGAGCGCACTGACCTGGCTCCCGAGAGACGCGAGCAGCTCAGGACGCGGTACGAGGCGAAGGCCGCGGCCGCGATCCGCGCGATGGACGAGCGCCAGGCCGAGCTGGAAGCCAGGCGCAGCGGAAGCCGCCCGCTGCCCGCGCCTTCGTCAGCTCGTCGGCGTCTCCCCGTCGCCGCCCTGAGCCTCCTAGCGGTCGCCGTCGTCGCCGCTGCGTTCCTGCCGGCATACGTGCTACCGCGCGTCGGCCAGGACGCTACCCTGACAACGACCGACGTGGAGGCCGCACAACGCATCAGCGAGCTGCGCCGGGCTGCCGACCGCGAGCCGACGACAGCGAGTTTCATGGCGCTCGGCGATGCGTACTTCGATGTCCAGGAGCTCGACCAGGCCGAGGCAGCCTACCTTCGGGCCGTGGAGGCCGACGGGGACGGCAAGCTTGAGGTCTACCAGCGCCTGGCCGTGATCTCGCTGGGCACAGAGGAGGGTCTGGTCGAGGCGCAGACCTGGTTGGAGCGCGCGGCGGCCGAGAGCCCAGACGAGCCTCAGACCCTCTTCCTGCTCTCCGAGGTCGCGTACGCCAACGGCGACAGGTCCAAGTCAGAGGAGGCTTTGCGCCGCTTCGTCGCGCTGACGGGCGACGCACCGAACGAGGCCGTCGCGGCGCGGCTCGAGCTATTCGACCGAGAGGACGAGCTGGTGGCGGCCGTCGAGGCGGACCCTTCGGGCGCGAACCTCTCGGCCCTCGCCGACCTCTACTGGCGGGCAGGTGACCGCCAGGGCGCGGTCGCGACGTACCTACGGCTGCTCTCCGAGGTCGACAGCCTGGACGTGGTCGCCCTCTCGCGCATGGGCGAGACGATGATGGCGTCCGGGGCCCCGAGCGACGCTGCGACCCTCATCGAGCGTGCCGCCTCGGCCGCCGGCGGGCTGGAGGCGCTCGACCAGGCGACGGTGTTGATCCTCGGCGAGGCGTACCTGCGCCTCGGCCGCTTCGAGGAGTCGGTCGAGACGATCGAGGGGTACATGTCGAGGGTCGGGGACGACGCCAACCCCGTCGCGGCCGAGCTGCTGACCAGCGCACGGCTCGGCATGGGGACCCCTGGCAGCCCATCGTCCGACCAGGCCGGCGCGAGCGGCGACCCGCTCGACCTGGGCGCCATGGTGTTCGCCACGACATGCACGGAGTGCCACCTGCCTGGCGGCACCGGAGCGACGCTGGAGGGCAACCCACGCGCCGCCAACGAGGGCAACGTGCGAGACGCCGTCACCTTCGGCCGCGGCATGATGCCGGGCTTCGGGGCGGTCCTCAGCGAGGCGGAGCTGGACGCGGTCGTCAGTTACGTTGTCGAGGTCGTGGCGCAACGGTGAGTGGACCGGACGAAGTACGCGACGGCAGCGCGCAGGCTGGCGGGTTCGGGCGGGCCGGGGATGCGGGCGAGCAGCCGGCCGCCACTCCGGCACGTACGCCCGACCCAGGCCGGCGCGAGCTAGTCAAGTGGATGTGGCGAGCGCCCGTGATCGCGCTGGCGGCCGGCGGCGCTTACGGCGCCTACCGCGCGATAGACGTGCACTTCGTCAAGCGCCGGCCGGACCCTACACCCGACTTCGAGGCCGCGACGCCAGAGGTCGTCGGGCCATTGGAAGGGTTCGCGAACGAGTGGGACTCGGTCGAGTTCATGCTGGCTTCTAGCCCGGGCGTAGCGCTCCGCTCACCGGATCCGGTGCCGGGGGGCCTGAGCGTCGACGGCAGGCACCTCGTTGCGTTCAGCCGCATCTGCACGCACCAGCACTGCCTCGTGAGCCTCAACACCGACCCGCTGGCCGTCAGCCTCGGCTTCAACTACGACACCAGCAACCCGGCCATCACCTGCCCGTGTCATCTCAGCGTGTTCGACCCCCAAGCCGCCGGTCGTGCCGTCAGCGGACCGGCAGTCTTCCCGCTACCGCGCGCCAGGCTCGAGCTGGATGGTGACCAAGTGGTAGCGACCGGTTGGGAGCGCGCCCGGTCGTAACATCGGCTGCATAGAAGCTACCCGCGCACGCCGCGGGCCATCGAGGTGAGATATGAACCCGCTCAAGAGGCTGCAAGACTTCGGCCAGTCCGTGTACCTAGACGAGATACGGCGGTCCTGGCTCGAGGACGGCACGCTCCAGACGCTCATCGACCGCGACGGTTTGCGGGGGGTGACGTCCAACCCCGCCATCTTCCACAAGGCCATCGCCCAGTCGAACGACTACGACGGGGCCATAGCCGCGCTCGCTCGAGGCGGCGGCACCGTTGCGCAGGCGTACGAGGACATCGTCATCGAGGACATCCAGCGCGCCGCCGACCTGTTCAGGCCCACCTACGACGGGTCTGGCGGTAGCTACGGGTTCGTCTCGCTGGAGGTCTCGCCGGAGGTCGCGAACGACGCGGAGGCCACCTACGTCGAGGGGACGCACCTGTGGCGCCGCCTCGCACGGCCCAACGTGTTCATCAAGGTGCCTGCGACGGTGCCGGGGCTCGAGGCCATAAGGCGGCTCATCCGCGACGGCATCAACGTCAACGTCACGCTGTTGTTCGGTCTCGAGCGCTACGAGCGTGTGATAGACGCGTTCATGGAAGGGCTCGAGCAGAGGCGAGCTGACGGCAACGGCGTGCGCGGTGTCAACTCGGTCGCGAGCTTCTTCCTCAGCCGGTTCGACGTGATGGTCGACCCGCAGCTCGATGAGATGGGCACCGACGAGGCCCGTGCGCTGCGAGGCGAGGCGGCGATCGCGTACGCCAAGGTCGCGTATGACGTGTTCAGTAGGCGATTCTCGAGCGACGACTCGCGCTGGTCCCGCTTGGCCGACGAGGGCGCGAGGGTGCAGCGGCTGCTGTGGGCCTCGACCGGCACGAAGGACCCGAGCTACCCGGACACCAAGTACGTGGAGCCGCTCATCGGCGCCGAGACCATCAACACCATGCCGCTCGAGACCCTGGACGCCTACCGCGACCACGGCGATCCGGCGGCGCGCGTCACAGACGGGCTCGCCGACGCCCGGCAGGTGATCGACGACCTGCGGGGCATGGGCATAGACCTAGAAGTGGTGGCGGGCAAGCTCGAGGACGAGGGCGTTGAGAAGTTCGTGAAGCCGTTCAGGAGCCTGATGGAGGCGCTTAGGACGTCGCTGGAGGGCGCCAAGGTCTAGGCCAACGCAGGGGCCTTGGGGTGTCGCGGTCGGGCCGTTCTAGCCGGAACCGCCGTCCACGTCCCGCCCTC
>CAZFAQ010000103.1:0-3888 GCA_964517055.1 uncultured bacterium
GTACCGACCCTGGGGTCGCTGCGACGCGGTGCTCCTGCGGTTTGATCTCCTTGACGACGCCGATGTTCATGACTCTCTCCAAGCGCCAACCAGTCGTGCGGGCGGCGCCGCATGTGCTTCCAAGCTCCAGTGACTCTACCGCGGGTGGCGGCGACGCTCGGTGGCGAGCGTCAGCTGGCGGGAACCGCCTTCGGCCTGGTACGTGAGGACCTCTATGGGTTGAAGACCCGGAGCGTCCGGTAGTCGTCGTCGCCCTCGCCACGCTCGGCGACCGCCACCAGCCGTCCGTCCTGGCCCACCATGGCCACCCTTGCCTCCCTGCCTTCGACCTCGAGTCGCGGCCGCTTGCCGTGTCGCACGTCGACGGCCTGCTGCTCGGTGAGTACGACGGTCGGCAGCTCCAACGCCGCGACGGGATCTAGACGGTCGGCCGTAAGCAGGGACTCCAGGTCGCTGGCGAGCCCCAGGTCGACGACGCCACTCGCCGTGCGCACCAGCCCAGAGAGGTAAGCGGGTAGGCCTATGGCGGCCCCTAGGTCGCGGGCGAACGAACGCACGTAGGTCCCGGCACCGACGACCAGCCTGAAGAGCGCGGTGCGAGTGGGCGGCACCTCGCTGCCGCTCGCGATGTCCTCTCCTAGCGCCGGCGGGGCAGGCAACACGAAGGACCTACCGTTCGTCGAGGGCTCGTACCTGCCAGGCGGCGCCCCCTCCGGAACGGAGAAGGCGCTTGGTAGGTCGGCGATGGAGCCCGAGACGCCGAGCAGGATCACCTCGTGGTACGCCACCGACCGGGCGGGCGGCTCCTCTGGCGTCCCTCGGCGGGCCGCGGCGTAGCTCCTCACCCCGCCGCGCCGCACGGCCGAGTACGCCGGTGGGCGCTGCGCTCGCATCTCCAGGAAGCGCGTGGCGGCCGTGCGCAGGACTTCTTCAGTGACCCGGTTGGCGTCGGCGACGCGGGTCACCGGCCCCTCGGCATCGAGCGTTGGTGTGGTGGCCCCGAGGGTCACCCATGCCAGGTACGTCTTGTCGTGACCCGTGAGGTAACCGGAGAGCTTCGTCGCCTCGTTCGCCATGACGATGAGGACGCCGGTGGCGAGAGGGTCGAGCGTACCGGCATGGCCGACGCGCTTCGTGCCGAGCAGGCGCCTCGCCCTGCTGACCACGTCGTGGGATGTGATCCCTAGCGGCTTGTCGACCGCATACAGCTGCACCTAGGCCAAGAACAGGCTGCGAGCCCACGGGCTCGCCGTCACGGCCACGAGCAGCCCGACGTGGAACGTGAGCTGTGCGATGAGCGCCTCGGTGGCGTTGGGGCGCAACCGGAAGTTCTCGGCCAGCACGATCCCGATGACGAAGAGCAGCGCCACCGGTGTCCCGAAGGCGAGCGCGTACAGCGCCGCCGATATCACGGTCGCGATGCGCCTGTCGTAGCGCCGTGCCGTCGGCGGGATCACGAAGGCCCTGAAGAAGACCTCGGCGAGCGGCACGAGGATCATGGCGGCCACGACGTATGGGGTTAGCTGGATCAGGTCAAGGTAGAAGCCGCCGAGCGCCCCACCGAACGGCCTGAAGTGTAGGTACGCCAACATGCCGGCCAGGAAGAGCAGGCCGAGTGCGACCCCGTTGAGCGGACGGCGGCTGGTCCCGATCAGTACCTCCATGGGGTCGTAACCGTTGACGGTCACGCGACGCCACGTGAGGAGCACGAGGAACACCGAGAACGCGATGAAGAACAGCGCCCATGCGTCGGTCGCCTGCACCGGCGTGACCAGGACGAGCAGGTTGTCGTGCACGAACGACCCGTACGCCAGCGCGGTCACGAGAGCGATCAGGAGCGATCCGAACAGGGTGCCGTAGACGTGGCCGACGCTCCAGTACCTTGGCCCGTCAACGACCTCCAGGCCGCTGGTGCTGGGGATGCGGCTCTCGCCGATGAGATGCGTCGCGACCAGGATCAGAAGCACGGCTGCCCAGACAAGGGCGTTGCCACCCAGGCGGCTGAGCAGGTTGTCGCGCCTGAGCGCCTCGCGCATGGCGACGTTGCCGGCCTCCAGGTCGCCCTCCGCGTAGTAGATGTACGCGAGCGAGCGTAGGTCTTGGGCCTGCGCGTCGACGTTCCTAGCGCCGCGGAGCTGGTGGGCCGTAGCCAGTTGCCCGGCTGCGGCCTCGAGGTCGCCGTCCGCCCATAGCGCCCTGCCGAGCAGCGACCGTACCTCCGGGTCGCGGTCGTCACCGGTGAGCTCGAGGTAGGAGCGTAGTTGAGAGGCGGCGGCGCCGGCCTCACCCAGACGCAGGCGGAGCCTGGCGTCGGCCATGCGGTAGTCGACGTTCAGCGGGTCGGCCGAGATGGCGGCTGAGTAGCCGGACAAGGCGTCGCCGTAGCGGCCCGAGTACTCGTCGATCCGACCTGCTAGGAGTTGGAGCCGTCCCTCGACCTCGCGGTTGCCTGCCTCCATCAGCGCCGAACGCGCGCTCTGCAGGAACCCCTCAGCCTCGTCGGGCCTACCGCCCTCCAACACGGCCTCCGCCAGCAGTACCAGCGGCTCGGCAGTGCGGATCGTGTTGCGAACGCGTCTCAGGCGGCTCTCGGCGCTGGCGTGGTCGCCGAGCCTGAGCTCGATGCGCGCCAGCGCCAGCTCGGCCTCGGCGAAGCTGGGTCGTACCTGGAGTGCGTTCTGGCAGGCGCGGCGCGCCGTCTCCAGGTCGCCGCCGGCCTCGAAGCGCAGGCACTGTTGGTAGTAGACGTTCTCGTCGAAGGCCTGGGCCGAAGCGTGCGACAGTGTCGCCAGAAGCAGTGCGAGCGCAACAACCAACACGTTCTTGCCTTGCACTCTTCTTGGCCCCGCCATAGGTCTCGCGATCATCGGGTCCCCTTCGCTTAGGGCCGCCACCTAAGGCTGCCTGGCCGGGAGGCTAGGCGCTGTCACGGTCGCGGAGCCTCTTCTGAGGCCGGGTCGCAGTCAATCTTGCACGGGTCGTGACGCACAGCGGTTAGGTCGTTCACTTCCACGAGCGCAAGAAGCTCCTCTAGGACGCCACTCCCGAGCTTGGCCGCGGCGCGCTTTACCTCGACGGGGCGACGCGGCCACTCACACGGCCAGGCTCGCGCCTGCGGCCGTGAGGAGAACGGCATGAAGGTTAGCTTAACCGCTCCAGGACGCGAATCGAGGGTTGTCGTTCTAGCATCGGTTGGTAAGCGGTGTGACTATGAGCTTCTCCCACTTCCTGATCATCGGCCAGGTCCTGGCCTTGCTGCCCGCTATGACGGAGGGCACGGAGCTTCGTGTCGTCTCGCCGGACCTGCTCACCGTCTACGCCAAGGCCACCGTCATGGAGGGCCGCCTCGTGTTCACCGAGTTCCCCGCACCCGGCACTGACGTCAGGGTGATCATCTTCCCGGCCGAGAGCACGCCTTCCGAACGCGTCGACGCCATGGGCGCGCGGGCGCTCGTCGGGCGCATAAGCGACGACGGCCGCGACGTGCTCCTCACCGAACCCGAGTCCCTCGAGCCGCTCTCGCTGCGGCAGCTACTGTTCCGCGAGCGCGGTGTGCTCGTGCGTTTCCAACTGAACCAGGAGGACTGACGTGGCCAAACGGATCCTTATCGTCGAGGACGACCTCGACATACTCAGGCTCTTGAAGCGAGAACTGTCGGAAGCCGGTTTCGACGTGCTGGCATACGACTCCGGAATGCGCGGTCTCACGGCGGTGCGGGAGGAGGAGCCGGACCTCGTCATCCTCGACCTCGGGCTTCCGGACGTCAGTGGTCAGGAGATCGCCAGGCGCGTGAGGCGGACGGGCGACACTCCTATCCTCATCCTCACGGCGGCGGACGAGGTCGGCACCAAGGTCGACATGCTCAACGCCGGCGCCGACGACTACCT
>CAZFAQ010000104.1:0-3827 GCA_964517055.1 uncultured bacterium
GTGGTGCCGTCACCGGTGATCTCGTTGGTCTTGCTGGCGATCTCGATGAGGAGCTTGGCGCCGATGTTCTCGATCGGGTCCTTGAGCTCGATGTCCTTGGCGACGGTCACGCCGTCCTTGGTGATCGTCGGCCCGCCGAACTTCTTCTCGAGGACGACGTTGCGCCCCTTGGGCCCGAGCGTCACCTTGACGGCGTTCGCGACGGCGTTGACGCCCCGCTCTAGCGCGCGGCGGGCGTCTTCCTTGTAGATCAGGTCTTTGGCCATGTTCCCTCTGCTTCCTTTATGTCTCTAGTAGCCCTACGCGCCCTTTAGCCGAGGACGGCGTGGATGTCGCGCTGGCTCAGGATCATGAGCTCGCGCCCGTCGAGTTCGATCTCGGTGCCGCCGTACTTGGCGAACACCACGGTGTCGCCGACCTGGACGTCTACGGGCTCGCGCGAGCCGTTGTCCAAGTACTTGCCCGGGCCCACGGCCAGGACCTTGCCCCGTTGGCTTTTCTCCTTGGCGCTGTCGGGCAGCACCAGGCCGGAGGCGGTGGTCTGTGGCTCGTCGACGACCTCGACCACGACCTTGTCGCCTAGCGGCTTCAGGTTCAGCTTCTGGTCAGCCATGCTTCCTCCACTTTTCTCTGGATGTCTTGCTTGGCAGTCTCACGGCGTGAGTGCCAACCACCGGCCATGCTATCCAGCGCCGAGAGGGGCTGTCAAGCCGAGTGTTATCAACCAGGATGAAGTGTCGCGACTAAGCACATCTGATAAGGCCACACTCAACCAGGCGGCGGCCATAGAAGGCGGGGTTGGCCGCGTCGACCGCGAGCCCGATGCGCTCTCAGCCGCGTTTCAGACCGAGGATGAAGGCTGGCACGAACGCGGCCGCGAAGGGGATGTTGTAGGTGAGCAAGCTGAGCAGAGCGCTCCACGTCCCCTGCAGCGAGTCGCCCGTGAGCATGGGGTCGACGCGCTCTTGCACCACACCCCAGTTCACGCTCACGAACCCGGACCACGCGAGCACCTGCACCGCGATGAACAGGAGCCCCAAGGCTATGGCCACGACCTTGCCGACCTTCTTGAGCGCGTACCCGGCTATGAAGCCGGCTATGGCGCCGAAGCCGACCTGCTCCAAGAGGGGCCAGACGGCCGTCAGCTCCGGCATCTCCACGGGCGCGAGGTTACCACGTGAGGGACCAGTCCCGACCCGCTCTCCACGTAAGATGGCGGCGTGAAGATGCCCATCCGCACGCGTGTCGGAGCCCATGTCGCAGCGGCCCTGGAGGGCGACGCGCCCGTGGTCGCGCTGGAGTCGACGGTGCTCACCCACGGCCTCCCGCGGCCCCGTAACCTCGCGGCCGGCGAGCGTCTCGAGGCCGTCGTTCGCGACGCGGGGGCCGTCCCAGCGACCGTTGGCGTGCTCCACGGCGAGGTGATCGTCGGCCTCTCCCACGCCGAGCTGGTGGAGCTCGCTGAGGAGCCCAGCGCCGACAAGGTCTCTCTCTGGAACCTGGCCGCCGTCGTCGCGCGCGGCGGCTCCGCTGGGACGACCGTCGCGACCACGCTGTGGGCAGCGCACGCCGCCGGCATCCACGTGTTCGCTACCGGCGGCATCGGCGGCGTGCACGAGGCCCCGTTCGACGAGTCAGCGGACATCGCTGCGCTGGCGCGCTACCCGGTGCTCACGGTGTGCGCCGGCCCGAAGAGCATCCTCGACGCCGCCGCCACCTTGGAGCGCCTCGAGACGGCTGGAGTGCCTGTCGTCGGCTACCGGTCGGACCGCTTGGCTGGGTTCATCGTCGAGCTTACCGACCTGCCGCTGCCAGCACGTGTCGAGACGCCGGCTGCCGCCGCGGCGGTGCTGAGGGTGCAGCAGGGCCTGGGGTTATCCTCGGGCGTGGTCCTGAGCAACCCAGTGACCGATGGCATGGCGCCGGCGGAGTTCGCGTCGCTGCGGGCGCACGCAGAGGCCGAGCTGGCTGCCCGTGACGTCCGGGGCCGCGACTCGACGCCGTTCTTGCTGGCCGAGCTGGCAAGGGCCTCTGAAGGGCGCACGGTCGAGGTCAACACCAGGCTCCTGGAGGCGAACGCCCGCCTAGCGGCCGAGGTCGCGGCGGCGTACCAGAGCTCTGCCAGCGCGGTGGGGGCGCGCTCGTGACGGACGAAGGACGGATCAGCCAGACGGGTCGCCCACAGGGCCTCGGTGAGCTGTTGCGCGGCTCCCGCGAGACCCGAGGGCTGGACCTGGCAGACGTGGCGGAGCTCACCCACGTCCGCAAGGAGTACCTCAGGGCGCTCGAGGAGGGTCGCTACGGCGACCTGCCTGAGGACGTATACACACGCAACTTCGTCCGCCTGTTCGCTCAGGCGGTCGGCGTCGACCCGGAGCGCGCCATGAACGCCTACCAGGCCGAGCGCCGGCAGGCCGGAGGGCTCTCCACGCTGGAGGAGCGTCTCGAGAAGGAGCGCCGTGGCGAGAAGCCGCCGCCCCCGAAGCGCAAGCGGCGCACCGGAGCGGGCCGCGGGTTCTCGGTCGGGCCGCTCGTGCCGACACTGGTGCTCGTGGTCGCGCTCGTCGCCCTGGCCGTGTGGGGCTTCAACCGCCTTATGGCCCCGGCCGGCGGCGTGCGCACGGACGCGCCCGTCGTCACGCAGCCAGACCCAGGCAGCCAGGCAGGTCTGGGGGCGCCAGAGCCAGCGACGGCGCCGGCGGCCGAGCCTGATGAACAGGCGGAGGCCGGCCCCTCGACCGTGCTCATCAGCGTGGTTTCCGAGCCGCCTGGGGCGACCGTCAGCATCGATAGCTTCGTCCTACCAGGCACCACGCCGGTCCGCGACGTGCCCGTCACCGCCCGCCGCGGCCGCGTGCTTAGCGTCACCCTGAACGGCTACCAGCCACTAGAGGAGACTGTCGACCTGCTGGAGGACCAGACCCTGACCGTCGACCTGGCGCCGCTGCCGGCCGCCGAGCTGCCTGCCGATTCCGGGCCTGTCGTCACCGCGGACCAGATCGTCATCGAGGTGACGGCCCCCACCTGGCTCGAGGTCTACACGGGCACAGCAAGGAACCAGGGTGAGCGGCTCGCCTACTACACCGCGCAGCCAGGCGAGGTACTGACTTACGACCTGCCCGTCTACGTCTACGTAGGCAACGCCGCCGGAGTGGACATCACCCAGGGCACCACCGAGATCGGCGCGCTGGGATCCTCCGGCGCCATCGTGGGACGCGCCTTCACCAGCCAGTGAGAGGGGGCGTGACGGCGCAACTCGCCCTCGCGTCCCTGCGGCACCGTCCCCTCCGCACAGCCCTGACCGCCCTCGGGATCGCCGTCGCCATCGCCTCGACCGTCGTGTTCATGTCCATCGGCGAAGGCTTGCGCAAGGCGTTCGCCGAGCAGCTGGCCGGTCTAGGGCCGGAGCTGCAGGTCAGCTACGGTGAGGCCGGAGACGACCTCTTCCCCACCGCGCCGGACCTGCCTGAAGAGTACGTGGAGCGATTACGCGCCGACGCGAGCGAGTTCGGTCTGGCGTCCGTCACCCCCGTCCTGCTGTGGCTTCGCGGCGGGCTATCGATGTCGCAGTCGTTCATCTTCGAGGGGTTGCCCGTCGACGTGCCGCTCGGCAGCGTGTTCACCGGTGCCCAGGTCGTGGAGGGCCGTGGCCTGACGCAAGCCGACGACGGGGCGCTCGTCGCGGTGGTCGGCGAGTCCGTCGCCACCCGAGCGAGCTTGGGGCTCGGCGGTACGCTCAGGCTCAACCCCGACGCGAGCTTCGAGATCGTCGGCATCGTCACCTCGGGAGCCGGCCTGCTCGACAACCTCATCGTGGTGCCGTTCTC
>CAZFAQ010000105.1:0-3786 GCA_964517055.1 uncultured bacterium
GCAAGTACGACCCCAGCCTGCCGCTGGCGTTCAAGATCGGCCGGGTGTTCGAGCTGGCGATCGAGGAGGTCTTCTCCGACGAGGAGTGAGCGCTGAGGTGCGGCAGCCAGCCGCCTATCGCGAGCGACGCATGTCACGGCGATCCGGGGTCGGGAGGGTCTGGCACCCTCCTGGCCCCGCACCCTATTGGGAGACGCGAGTAACGCCCGTGTAACGCGCCGTGTCGAACCATTCGTTCCATGAACAGCCCGAACAGGTCAGAGAGCGCCCCGCGTTCCACCTCTCCTCGTCACGTGAGGACCTGCCTGGTCATCGCACTTACGGCCTTGCTGACGTCCGCCCTCGCCGCGACCATCACGGTCACGACCACGGCCGACGAGCTCGACGTCGTTCCCAACGACAAGTGCTCGCTGCGAGAGGCCGTGGTGACCGTCAACGAGCGGCGGAGCCTTGGCGTCGGCGGCTGCTCGGTCAGCGGGACCCTGGGCACGGGCGACGTGATCGTCGTGCCCGCTGGACTGTTCGAGCTCACCCGGATCTCGGCCTTCCCTCTCGATGACGTCGACCAGGACGCTGACAACCTCGACATCCTGGCCGACGTGACCATCCGTGGTGCCGGTGCCGGTCTGACCGTCATCGACGGCGAAGCCGTCTACGTCCAGTTCCTGTACGGGAGCCGCCACGAGCTACTGGAGGGCGGAGTCATGCGCGTCGGGGAGGGGGCGAACGCGAACCTCGAGGGGCTCACGTTGCGCCGTGGCGAGGCGACGTACGGCGCAGGCCTGTACGTGGCGGGCAGCGCCACACTGACGGACGTCGCGGTCGAGGGCAACGTGGGCCGCGGCTACGGCTCTGGCATCTTCAACGCCGGCGACCTCGTCCTCTCGCGCGTCACCGTCGCACAGAACGTGATCGACCCTGACCTTGGGGCGCTGACGCGTATCGGCGGCGGGATCTACACGACGGGTACCCTGGCCGCCACCAACGTCACAGTCAGCGGTAACGAGTCGAAAGCCAGCGCGGGGATCTTCGTAGACCAGGATGCCGGCCTCACGATCCTCGACAGCGTCACGATCACCGGCAACACCGCGTTCGGGGAGCCCGGCCTCGTATACGTGCCGTCAGGCGGGCTCGACAGCAGGGCCGCCGCCGATACGGTCAGGATCCAGAACAGCATCGTGGCCCTCAACACGGCGCCGGGAAGCGGACCGGACTGCGGCGGCGCGTTCGACTCACGCGGTCACAACCTCATCGGCGACGCAACCAACTGCGTTGGCTTCGGCAGCGACGACCTGCGGGGCGGCGCCGCTGATCCGATCGACCCGATGCTCAGCTCCCTCGGCAACCACGGCGGCAAGACGCGGACGCATGCGTTGCTGCCCGGCAGCCCGGCCGTGGACGCGGGGCCGCTGCCCATCACGGGCGACTGCCCAGATACTGACCAGCGCGGCTTCCCGCGAGGGGTGGACGGCGATCTCAACGGCTTCGTCCACTGCGACATCGGCGCGTACGAGGGGCCGGCCGGGATGAGCGCCGAGGCCAACCTCGAGGTGTTCCTCTCTGGCTCTCCCGACCCCGTAGCGGCCGGCGGGCAGCTCACGTACAACGTCACCGTGCGCAACAACGGGCCCACCGGCGCTACCGGCGTGAGCTACGAGCTGATGCTGCCTCCTGGCGCGGGCCAGGTGACGGACCTGCCAACGGGTTGCACCGCAGGCGGCGGAGTCGTGACCTGCGCGGTCGGCGCGATGGACGAGCACGAGCTCATCAGCGACCTCATCGACGTCGAGGCGCCCTCGTCCACAGGTGCCGTCATCGCCGAGGCGACCGTCACCTCCTCCTCGCACGACCCGGAGCCGGACGACGACACAGTCCAGACGTCGACCCGCATCGTGCCGGCAGCGAGCGCCGACCTGTGGTTGACGATGACTGCTCAGAGCGCCGTCCTCCGTGAAGGGGCTATCGAGTTCGTCCTGGTCGCAGGTAACGACGGGCCGCAACCGGCCGACGCCACGGCCCGCGTGACCGACTTCCTGCCGCAGAACGCGGTGTTCGAGTCCGCGACCTCTAGCTGCAGCCGTGTCAACACCATCCTCACGTGCCCGGTGGCGGGTCTATCGCCGGGCGCGACGCGTGAGTTCCGGATCCAGATGACGGCCCCCGACAAGCTGGGGAACGTCATCAACACGGCCAGCATCACGGGCGAGCAGGGGGCGGACAGCGACCCGACGAACAACAGCGCCACCTTCACGACCCGCGTGGTGGACCCGCCACCGCCGATCGCCGACCTCTCCATGGAGAAGGTCGCCCCGAGCACGACGCAGGTAGGCAGCCAGGTCGTGTACAACCTGATCGTCACCAACCAGGGTCCCGACGCGGCCGAGAACGTGCGGATCACGGACGTGTTGCCAGCCGGGCTGAGCGCGGGGAGCCTGCCAGACGACTGCAGCGCCGTCGGCCAGGAGGTCACGTGTGACCTGGGTCTGCTCTCGCCCGGTGCCTTCAGCAGCAGGAGCTTCGTGGTGACTGCTCCGGCGACCGAAGGCACGGTCCTGAACGCGGCCAGCGCCGTAGACACCGGCTCCTCCGTTGACCCGTTCCCGGCGAACGACGAAGCGAGCGCGGTCACGGTCGTGAACGGCGAGCCGCCGGTAGCCGGCGCCGACCTCGCCGTGACGAAGTCTGGGCCGACGTCTGTCAGGCCCGGGGCTGCCATCCGGTACGGCCTGTTCGTCTCCAACAACGGGCCGGACGCGGCGGACTCGGTCGTGGTGACCGACACGCTCCCCGCAGGCGTGACCGTGGTCTCGACCTCAGAGAGCTGCACCACCACGCAGACCAGCGTCACCTGCGATGTGGCGAGCCTCGCGCCGGGCGCGAGCGCCTCGTTCACGGTCGACGTGACGGCACCTACCGACGAGGGGACGATCACCAACACCGTCGTCGTGGGCAGCGACACGGCCGACGGTGTGCCAGGCAACGACGTCGACTCTGTGACCACGCAGGTCACGGCCGAGGCGCCCGTGGGAGCGCCACAGGTAGACGTCGCCGCGCACCCGAGCAGCGTCGCTAAGACCGGGGCTCGCCCCGGCGATGACGGCATCGTGGCGCTACGGTTCACCGCGACCGCGGTGGGTGACGAGGCCGTGACGCTCCAGACGCTGACCCTGCGGGCGGTGGGCGATGCGGGCGCTGGCCACGTGACCCTGGTCCGGGTCTACGCGGACGAGGACGACGACGGCCAGCCGGACGGCCCGCAACCGCTCGGGAGCGGCGCGCTGGCACAGGCGGCGGTGGGCGCACCGTACGTGTCAGCCCTCGACCTGACGCAGGTAGATGGCGGCGCCACCGTGCCCGAGGGCACGACGCGGAGCTACCTGGTGCTCGTGGACATCGGCGCGAAGGTGGCCGGCAGCTCGGACACACCACTCGGCACCGGGGCGCCGTTGGCGGCGCTCGCCGCCGCAGCGGTCCTGCCGCTTGGATGGGCGCGCCGCAGGCGCCACGCCTTGGTGCTATCGGTCGCGCTGACCCTGGTTGCAAGTGGGCTGGTCTCGTGTCGGACGAACGTGCCGGACGTGGACGCCGTGGAGGTGCAGCTCGTGCTCGACGGCCTTGGCGCCGCGGGAGAGGAGACCGGGGCGCCGGCGCTGGTGACCGGGCTGCCGGTCGCGGGCACCGTCGTCGCCGTCCAGACCCCGTGACCCTCAGATGAGTCTTGTCTGAGAGACCCGAGGCGCGTAGAGTTGCGTTCGTACGAGAACCTACGGCCCAAGCCCCGCTAGC
>CAZFAQ010000106.1:0-3670 GCA_964517055.1 uncultured bacterium
GAGCCGCGGCGCCGGTGTTATAGTTCCCGAGATTCGCACCCTTGGGAGGCCGAGGGCGGCGCCCGCAGACCGGGCGCCGGTTCCTGGAGGAGGGACCCAGAGCGTGAACGCCAAAGCCATCCTGGTGACGTCTGGCAAGGGCGGAGTGGGCAAGACGACCACCACGGCGAACGTGGGCGCGGCGTTGGCTCGGCTCGGCGAGAAGGTCTGCGTCGTCGACACCGACGTCGGCCTGCGGAACCTCGACGTGGTCATGGGCCTCGAGGGCCGGGTCGTCTACGACCTGATCGACGTCTTCGAGGGCCGCTGCAAGCTCAAGCAGGCGCTCATCCGCGACAAGCGCGTCGACTCGCTGTACCTGCTGGCCGCCTCGCAGACGCGCGACAAGAGCGCGCTCTCCGAGTCGCGCATGCAGGAGACGGTGCGCATGCTCCTCGAGGACGAGGAGTTCGACCGCGTGCTCATCGACAGCCCTGCCGGCATCGAGTCCGGCTTCCAGACCGCCGCCAGCGCCGCCGATGGCGCCGTCGTCGTGGTAAACCCCGAGGTCTCGAGCGTCCGCGACGCCGACCGCATCATCGGCCTGCTGGAGGCGCGCGAGATCTCCGAGGTCCGGCTGATCATCAACCGCCTGCGCCCAGACATGGTCAAGCGCGGCGACATGCTCGAGGTCGAGGACGTGCTCGAGATCCTCGGCGTCAAGCTCATCGGCATCGTCCCCGAGGACGAACGCATCCTGGTGTCGACCAACATCGGCAACCCGGCCTCGCTCGACGACAACACCAAGCTGGGCGCAGGCACAGCCTTCCGCGACATCGCCAAGCGCATCCGTGGCGACGACGTTCCCTACCCGAGCCTCGAGCCACAAGGCGGGTTCCTGGCCGGTCTCAGGCGCCTCTTCGGGGGTGCGTGATGTTCGGGCTGTTCCGCCGCCGCAAGTCCAAGGACGAGCTCAAGGAGCGCCTCAAGCTGGTCCTCTCCTACGACAGGGCGAAGCTCTCGCCAGGCAGCGTCGAGGAGCTCAAGAAGGAGCTCTTGTCGGTCATCAGGAAGTACTTCCCGGCCGGCGAGACCGACTACGACGTGCGTGTCGAGCAACAGGGGGAGCGCATGATCCTCATCGCCAACCTGCCCATGAAGGGCCCTAAGGACTAGCCTGGGCCGCGTGACGGCTTAGGCGGGCCTTAACCACGAAGCTGCTACCCTCGCCGAGATGAGTTCCCGGCAGTACCTCATCGCCGATCCCGACGCCGGGCAACGTCAGTTGCTTGACCTGCTGTTGGCTGACGGCGAGACCACCATCGCCGCGTTCGAGAACGCCAGACAGACGCTGGAGTTCCTCAGGAGCAACACACCGGCCCTCGTCGTGCTGGCGTACGAGCTTCCAGACATGCCCGGGATCGAGGTGTGCCAACGCATCAAGTTGGTCGGTCGCCTCCAGCAGGTGCCGGTCATCGTCACGGTCGAGCCGGGCGACTTCCTCGGCGTCCCGGACGAGATCAGGGACGAAGCGTACGAGGCCGGCGTAGACCTGCTGTTACCCAAGCCGCTGGGCGACAAGGCGATAAGGGAGAGGGCCAACCGCCTGATACAGAGCGGTGGCGAGGGGCGTCAGGCCGCCCACATGCGTCCACGCAAGGACACCGGCGTGATCGAGGCCTCGCTCAAGGAGCTCGAGGACAGGCAAAGGGTGACTGGGCCCAGCGCGCCTGCCGCGGCGGACGTGGAGAACGAGACCACTGCCGCCGGGCGCTCAGCCAAGGCAGACGAGTCGTTGAAGCAGGAGCTGGAGCGGCTGCGCGAGGAGAACGCCAAGCTACGCAGGCGCCTCGTTGGCCAGATGGAGACCGCCGAGAAGCTACAGGCCGAGCTCGAAGAGCTGAGACAGCGCAGCAAACGTGGCGGCATCTTCGGCCGCCGCCGAGAAGGCTAGCCCGGCACCACCACTTACGGCCGACAGCGCAACAACTAGACCTGTGGCGGCATCTTCGGCCGCCGCCGAGAAAGCTAGCCCGGCACCACCACTTACGGCCGACAGCGCAACAACTAGACCTGTGGCGGCATCTTCGGCCGCCGCCGAGAAGGCTAGGTCCACGCCGTCACCTGAACCGGACGACCTCGACCGCACCGACCCCGCTCTGGATGCTCAGGTCCACCCGCTCCGAGGCGGATCCGTAGCCGGGCGAGGTGTAGACGTCGCCGATGCGCTCGAAGTCGCCAGGCACCGAGACGGCCCCTATCCCGCGCGACACGACGATGCGCGCCTCCACGCCCTGGGCTAGGCGGATGGTCGCCGAACCGACCCCGGTGTCGATGCTCGCAACGAAACTACCACTGGCTGGGAACGTCACCGTGGAGGCGCCCACACCGGTATCGAGCTCCAGGCGCTCGAGCTCAAGCCCGGAAAGGTCGAGCAGGGCCTCGCCCACACCGGTGTCGACGTCAAGAGCCAGGGGCGCACGCCCAGAGAGAGTGAGGTCCCATTCCCCGGGCCGGCTACCGCCGAGGGGCGTGATCCGCCCCGCGGACTCGAGCCTGAAGCGGGCCGTGTCTCGGTCGACCGAGAACGAGCTCTCGATGCGCTCGCCGCGCACCGGCACGACGGTGCCCTCTACGAGCAGATCGGCGCCTGGGTCGCTGTTCAGGACCAGCCTCGTCACGCCGGTGCTGATCCTCACCTCGGCGCGCCGTGCGCCATCGAACCCCTGGACGATCTGCTCGGGAGCCGGCGCCGCGGGACCCAGCCCGAGCGACCCCGACGTACCGGTGTAGAGCAGCACCCCGGCGACCAGCGTACCTACGACGATGAGTAAGCGGTAGCGGCCACGAAGGAGAACGTCCAGGCCCACGGCCACCAGAGCGAGCGGCCACAGGTAGGCGATACCCCAGAGCATGTCCCACCTCAGCCAACCGAAGTTGGCTGCGAACAGCAAGACGCCAGCGACGATGAGTACGACCGGCCACACGGAAGTCCTGCCTGTGCTCGACCTTCGCTGGTTACCTTCACCGGTCGTCACGATGGCCACCTCCTGGCGCGCGCATGACTGCTGTACCGCTGAACCACGACCACAGTAGAGCCTGTCGACTCCGCCGGTAGAGAGGAACGTCCTGGTCCGGTAGACCGCGCGCCAGGTCAGCCTTCACGAAGGTGGGCAGACGCCCAGCTTCGTATTGCCGCGATGACGCGCTCGAGGCCCAACCCGGCCTCGGTCAGCGAGTAGCTGCAGCGCCCGCCGAGCGGGGCGGGTTCCTTGTGCAGGACGCCCAGCTCTTCGAGCTTGGCCAGCCGCTGGGTGAGCGTGGTGGGGTTGCAGCCGCCGACCACCCGCCCCAGCTCGTTGAAGCCCTTGGGTCCGTCGAGGAGCGCGTGCACGATGTGCAGCACCCACTTCTCCTGTAGGACCTCTATGCCCTCGCCGGCAGGGCAGTCGCGCAGGTTCCGCGCGCCGTTGCGACCCGCGACGGCGCCGACCAACTGCTCTCTACGGTCTCGGAGGGCCACTGGCGCGACTGTACCACCGGACCCAGGAACGCCGTCTAGCACAGCCGACACGGGCCGTGGAAGGGTCATCGCTCACTCGGAGCACGAAGATGGCCGGTGATAGACTCGAGGTGAACGAGGGCGCGCGCCCGCAGGGGAGCGACCGGAGGGAGCGCCATGAACATCTAC
>CAZFAQ010000107.1:0-3638 GCA_964517055.1 uncultured bacterium
CGTCCTCGTGCAGCAGCACGACCTCGTACTCGAGCTCGGCCTTCAGGCTCGCGCCGACCGAGCAGTACTTGGTCATCGCCAGGTCGACCAGGCGCTCCGCCTGCTCGCGGGTCAGTCCAGGAACGTCGAACACGTGGCGAGCCCTGACCTTCTCGAACGGCGACGGAACGTCGTCCGGCCTCTCGCCGACGAGCTCTACGGAGTAGCTGTTCACGGTCAGGCGGCGCTTGTTCAGCATGTGGCTGACGTCCATGCCGGCGCAGGCCCCGAGCGCGTTGAGGACCAGCATCATGGGGCTCATGCCCGTGCGGGCGGTCTTCTCGTTGTCGATCATCACCCTCAGGCCGTCCGGCGACACGCCGACGAAGCGTAGGCCGCCTAGGTTGTGGAGGGTCGCAGTCAGCGTCTTCGCCATACCCGAGCCTACCGCCGGCTAGGCGCCTAGACTCGTCGCATATGAGCATGTCGGGCACCAGGCTCCCACCACGAGACGAGACCGCGTCCTGGGACAAGACCGCCTGGCGCGCCTGGGCGCGGCGGACACGGCGAGCGCTCGGCGGCGAGCGTGCCGGCGTGTCTGCGGCAGTGGCCGAGCACCTCATGGCCTGGGAGCAGTTCCGATCGGCACAGGTAGTAGGTGTCTACCTGGCGTTCGGCCAGGAGCTGGACCTCGCGCCGGTCATAGGGGCCGCGCGGCAGGCCGGCAAGGTCGTGGCGGCACCCAGGGTGGTAGACGGCCCAGAGCCGCGACTGACGCTCCACGAGCTAAGGCCTGGGGAGCCACTCGTCAAGCACCGCCTAGGGCAGGACGAGCCCTCAGCCGAGGCACCCCAGGTACCGCCCGAGCGTGTCGACGTCCTGCTGGTGCCGGGGCTCGCGTTCGACGAGCGCGGGCACCGCCTCGGGTACGGCCTCGGGTACTACGACCGGCTGCTACCGCGCCTCCGACAGGACGCGCGATCAGTCGGCGTGGCCCGGTCGGCGCTCGTCGTGCCTACCCTGCCCGCCGAGGCCCACGACGCCACCGTCGCCTTCCTCGTCACCGAGACGGGTCTGCGGCCGGTCGCCTCCGACCGACGCGGTCAGTAGCGACTCAGGGCTCGCGGATCGCTCGGGCTCGCCTCATACCGGACGCCGCCGATCAGGCAGGCGACTCGGCAGAGCGGCGCAGAGCTTGTTCGTAGTGCTGCAGGTAAGCGGGGAAGACGCGACCCTCATCGAAGTTGTCTACCGCCCTGGAGCGAGCCGCCCGCCGGAACCGGGACAGTAGTTCCTCATCGCCAAGCAGCTTGACTGCCGATGCCGCCATCGCCTCCACGTCGCCGAGTTCGTGCAGGAACCCGCTGACGCCGTGCTCGACGACCTCGGGCAGGCCACCCCTGGTCGTGGCCACGACGGGAACCCCGCTTGCGAGGGCCTCGAGCGCCGAGAGGCCGAACGCCTCCTGCGCGCTGGGAAGCAGGAAGAGGTCCGAGCTCGCAAGCAGCGCCTCGACGTGAGGCATGCTGCCGACGAACGAGACGCGGTCCGCCACGCCCAGCTCCACGGCCAGGTCAGCCACACGCGGCCGCTCGGGGCCGTCCCCCACCATCACCAGCCGCGCCGGCAAGGCGTCCGCAACGAGCGCGAGCACCCGAACAACGTCGTCTGCCCGCTTGACGTAGCGGAAGTTGGAGACGTGAACGAGCAGGCGTTCTTCCGGTCCGGCGTAACGGCCGCGCACGACGGCTGAAGCCGCCTCCGGCAGGAACCTCGTTACGTCGACGCCGTTGTGCACGACCTGTATGTCGCCGTGTCTGACACCCATGACGGACTCCGTCGCGTCGGCTAGGTAGTCGCTCACGGCTGTGACGACGTCGGACTTCTCGATGCTCCACTGCGTGGCGCGCAGGTAGGCGGGGTCGAGCCCGACCAACGTAACGTCTGTCCCGTGCAGCGTCGTCACGATGGCGGGAAGCTTGCTCCCCCGCATCATCTGGCGGGCGATGAGCGCGGCGGCGGCGTGCGGGATCGCGTAGTGAGCATGGATGACATCGATCCCGTACTGCTCGCAGACCTCGACCAACTTACTGGCCTCGGACAACGTGACGAGCGGTGAGTCGAACAGCGGGTACGTCATCGAAGCGATCTTGTGGAAGTACACGTTCTCGCAAGGATCGTCGCCCAGCCTGAACGGCACGGAAGACGCCACGAAGTGCACCTGATGCCCGGCCTGGCTGAGCCATATGCCGAGCTCCGTCGCGAGCACCCCACTACCGCCGACGCCGCTGTTGAGGACCATCGCGATCTTCATCTAGGGGTCGATTGAACCACGGCGCCACCTGGTCCACGCTGTCCGCTTGTCACCGCCACGGCTTGCCAGAAACCCGCCATGCCGTGCGCGCCGATCGCAGCAGGTCCCGGGTGCGCCAGGCTCGCTCCTCGGTGACGCGCCGCAGGAGCACCCAGGCGAACACCCGTCCGACGGCCGAGACGGCGAACAGCGTGTGGTAGCCCGTCCAGTCGGCGGCGAAGGCCGGTGTAGGCAACGACTTGAAAGCGGCTAGCAACGGACCGGATATAGCGCCCCCGACGAACCCGGCCACGCCGGTGACCAGCGAGTAGCCGGCGACGAACGAGACGCGCCCCTCCTTCGGCGCCGAGACGAGCGCCAAGTTGAAGATGGCGGGCGTGATGGCGCCCCACGCGACGGCGTCGAAGAACGCAGACAGCCAGATGAACGTGAGGTTCCCTGTGAGGCCAGCGAGGATCCAGTGGGCAGGAAGCAGCGCGCCTGCGATGAACGTGCCGATGGCCAGCACGCCCTTGTTGCCTGCGATGTCGGCGACGCGACCCCATAACGTGGTCGTCACCAGCGAGGTGACGGCCGCGATCGAGCTCCAGTACGCGACCTGTGTGAAGCTCATCGAGAGCTCCTCCAGGAAGTAGGGCAGCACGAAAGGCGCGCCCAGCAGGACCATGAACTGCCAGTACACGGCGAAGCGCATGAAGTTGCGGAAGTTCTGGTCCTTGAACGGGGCCAGGAGCACGGCCACCGGGGCCAGGCGGCGCCGGGGCGTCGGCGGGTCGTGGTGGAGCAGCAGCAGGCCGGCGCCGATGAGCGCGGTGGCCACCCCGACCCCGATCACCAACTGGAAGCTGAGAGGAGCAGCGACCGCGTCGAGGAACGCCCCAGCACCCAGGTTGGCTGCCATCCCGACGATCCCGAGCACCCCGGTTCGAAGCCCGAAGTATCGACCGCGCCGCTCGTCTGGCACGACGTCGCCCATCCATGCCGTCCAGACCGTGCCGTTGGCGGCCTGGAAGCAGGCGGCTACGAACACGAGAGCGACGAGCACGGTGGGCGCCGCGACGGGCGCGAGCGACATCTGTGGGACGAAGGCAGTCAGCAGCCACAACAGGCGGCTCACGACGCTGAGCAGGACGCTCAGCCCGCGCCGGCGCCCCAGGACCTCGGCCGCCCAAGCGCCGATGGGACTCGCCACCTGGGCGAGGAACGGCACGCTGCCGACCAGCGCGATGTGCGTGGGCGACGCGCCCAACGAGAGCAGGTAGCCGATGAGCACGCTGCCGGACGTCCAGTTGAGGAAGACCTGAACGAGGCTGCCCTCGACCAGCGACAGGCGCATCGTGCGGCG
>CAZFAQ010000108.1:0-3469 GCA_964517055.1 uncultured bacterium
CGACGAGAGCTGGAAGCGCCACGCGCGGTTGCGCTCGGTCCTGGGCATCGGGAGCTCCGGCAAGACGACACCGGCCAGGCTGCCTGACGCGCTGGTCGCCGCCTGGCGCACGCGCGCCGCGACCACCTCGCAGGTGGCCCGCTGAGGATCACGGCCTGCGCGGCCCCCGACGAGATCACGTCCCTGGCCGTGGACCCTGGCCTCGACGCGTTCCGGCGCCCGGAAGCGCAGCAGGCGGCCCTCGCCTCGATCGCGTCAGACCCGCGCGGCTGTGTCACCGTGGCCGTCCACGACGGCAGGCTGGTCGGCTACGTCGCGTTCCACGCCCCGTCTGAGGTGGAGACGTGGGGCGACGACGCGACGGGCACGCTCATCGAGCTGGGCGCGGTCGAGGTCTCAGGCGACCACAGGGGCCAGCGGTTGGCCGAGCGCCTGCTGGCGACCTCGTTCGAGGGCGGCCGCTTCGACGACACCGTCGTGTTCGCGACGCTCTACCGCTGGCACTACGACCTGGCGCGCACCGGCCTTGGCGAGCTCGGGTACCGCCGGATGCTGGAGCGCCTCTACGGCACGGTAGGGTTGGTCCCGACGCGGACCACCGACCCGGAGATCGCCCACGACCCCGCGAACCGACTTCTGGCTCGTATCGGCCCAGCGGCAGAGCCGCCTGTCGTGGCGGAGTTCGACAGGCTCAGGACCCGCAGGTGGTGACCGCCAGGAGGACGTGAGTGTTGGTCTCTGACGTGATGACGCGGCAGGTCGTCGCCATCGGCCCCGACACGCCGATCCGGGACGTCCAACTGCTCATGGAGCAGCGGAACATAAGGCATTTCCCCATCCTCGAAGCCAGGGCGGCTCCCGGCCAGCCGGACGCGCTGGTCGGCATCGTGTCTGACAGGGACGTCAGGCTCGTCGGCGCCGACCACCCCAAGGCGCCGGCAGGCGTGAGGGCGAGCGACCCCGTCAGCAGCCTGATGGTCAAGACCGTCGTCACGGCGCACCCCGGTGACCCGATCGAGGAGACGGCCAAGGCCATGCGGACGCGCAAGATCGGCGCCATGCCGGTGATGGACGACGGCTCGCTCGTCGGCATAGTCACGGCGGCCGACCTGCTCGACGCGCTGGTGAGCATGTCAGGCGTCGAGCAGGCATCCTCACGGCTCGAGGTCGAGGTCTCCAACCGGCCGGGGGCGCTGGCCGAGCTGCTCGGCCTCATCGCCGACCGACGCGTGAACGTGGCGAGCGTGATGACGACGAGGGGCGACGCGGAGACGGTCACCTTCGTGCTGCGGGTGGCGACCGCGGACGCGCACGGCCTGGCGCGCCACCTGCGGGCGTCTGGCGTGACCGTCAGTTGGCCACCGGAGAAGCCGCCGCTGCCGTGAGCGGCCGCGAGCTGAGCTTCGTCTTCGACCCGGAGCTCGCGGGCTTCGAGCTCTCGGCCGAGCACCCGTTCAAGCCGCTGCGCTACGAGCTGGTACGCACGTTGCTGCTGGCCTCCGGGGTCTTGAACGAAGACGAGGTGGTCGCGCCCGAGCCCGTCACGGACGACGACCTCACGATGGTCCACGACGCCAAGTACGTCGCTGTCGTCAAAGCTGCCTCGGACCCGGCGACGCGACCTTCCGACCCCGAGCTCCAGCGCTACGGCCTGGCGACCTCTGACAACCCTGTCTTCCCGCACATGCACGAGCTGGTGAAGGGCGTCGTCGGCTCGACGGTGACCGCGGTGGACCTCGTGGCGAGCGGGAGGGCGGACCGTGCCACGAGCTTCGCTGGCGGCCTCCACCACGCCATCCGGGACCGGGCGTCAGGGTTCTGCGTCTACAACGACCTGGCGGTCGCGATCCGCCGCGCCGTCGACAGGCACGGCCTGAGGGTCGCCTACGTCGACGTGGACGCTCACCACGGCGACGGTGTTCAGTGGCTCTTCTACGACGACCCGGAGGTCCTGACGGTGAGCCTCCACGAGTCCGGCAGGTACCTCTTCCCGGGCACGGGCTACACGTACGAGACCGGCAACGGCCCGGGCAGGGGCACGGCCGTCAACATGCCGCTCGAGCCGTTCACGGACGACGCCAGCTTCGTCGAGGCCTTCGAGGCCGTCGTGCCGCCCGCCCTGGCCCGCTTCGGGCCCGACCTCGTCGTGCTCCAGGCGGGCGCAGACATGCACTTCCGCGACCCTCTCGCGAACCTCAGCCTCACCCTCGCCGGCATGCGGCACGCCTACCGGCGCGTCGCGGAGATCGCAGACGTGCACGCGGGCGGGCGCCTCGTCGTGACGGGCGGCGGGGGCTACGACCCGTACCACACGGTGCCGAGGGCCTGGGCGCTGGCCTGGGAGGCCCTCTCCGGCCGCCAGCTGCCTGCTGAGCTGCCTGGCCAGTGGCGCTCACAGTGGGCGGCTCGGCTGGGCGTGGAGCTGCCCGCCGGCTTCGCAGACGAGACCGCGCCGCCCGCCTCTCCCCGCAGCGAGGCGATCGCGAACCGGAACCGGTCCGTGGCCGAGCGCCTCATGGCTCAGCTCGCCGACATCTGGGGCGAGGGAGCACAAGGGGTTACGCTCCGCTCATGAAGGTAGGGTTCGTCGGCTTGGGAACGATGGGCGGGCCGATGGCTCGGCGTCTGATAGAGGCCGGGCACGACGTCGTCGTCCACAACCGCACGCGCGCCAAGGAGGAGCCGCTGGCGGCGCTAGGTGCCCGTAGGGCCGGCTCGCCTCGGGAGTGCGCAGACGGCCGCGAGGTCGTGTTCACGAACGTCTCCGACACACCGGACCTGGAGGAGGTCGTCCTCGGAGAGGCGGGCATCGCCGCCGCCATGGCGGAAGGCTCGGTGCTGGTCGACGTCAGCACGGTGAGCCCGAGCGTCACGCGGCGCATGGCAGCGGAGCTGGCCGAGCGCGGCGTCCACATGCTCGACGCGCCCGTCTCCGGCGGCAGTGAGGGCGCGGAGAACGGCAAGCTCTCGATCATGGTCGGCGGGGACCCGGACGTGCTGGAACGCCTGCGGCCGGTGCTCGAGGTCCTCGGGAAGACGATCACCCACATCGGCGGGAGCGGCGCCGGCCAGGTGGCCAAGGCGGTCAACCAGGTCGTGATCGCCGGGACCTACGCGTCGGTCGCCGAGGGCATGGCGCTGGCGCAGAGCGCGGGTGTGGACTCAGGCGCGCTGCTACAGGCTCTCTCGGGCGGCGCCGCGGGCTCGTGGGTCCTCGCCAACCGCGCAGGCAACATGCTGGCAGGCGAGTACCCACTCGGGTTCAGGACCCGGCTTCACCGCAAGGACCTGGGCATCGCCCTGGCCGAGGCCCGCGACCTGGGCGTGAGCATGCCTGTGGCGGCCTACGTCGAGCAGTTGGAGACCGGGCTGGTGGGCCGCGGCTTCGGCGACGAGGACGTCTCGAACGTGGCACGCGTCGTCAGGGAGATGGCGGGGTTGGACGAGTCCTGACCTACCGTCTGGTCTA
>CAZFAQ010000109.1:0-3381 GCA_964517055.1 uncultured bacterium
CGAGTTCTCCACAGACCTGCGGAGAATCGGGGTTGTTTGTGGATAACTTCGGAAGGCCGTCGTAGACGATGAGGCTCATATGTGAGAGCCGACGTCGCCTCTGGCGGCGGCCACGAAGGCCCGTATCAGGTCGTGGTCCTTGACCCCAGGCGAGCTCTCCACTCCGGAGCTGACGTCCACGGCGTGAGGCATCAGAGAGCGCACCGCCTGCGCCACGTTGCCTGGCGCCAAGCCGCCTGCCAGGACGAGCCGCGGGTGACCCCGCCAGGCGGCCGCAGCATCCCAGTCGAAGCTGGTGCCGGAGCCGGGCGTTACGGCATCGAGGAGGTAGGCGTCGGCAGGGTAGCCGTCGAGCGCCGCTGGCTCCGGCGCGCCCGAGAACGCGACTGCTCTCAACACGCGGACGTGGTCGCGCACCTCGCGTGCGTAGTCGGGCGTCTCGTCGCCGTGCAACTGAGCGACATCCAGTTTCAGGGCGGTGACGAGGTGGAGCACGTCGTCGAGCGGAAGGTCCCTGAACACGCCGACCACCGTCGTGAACGGGCCGACGGCCGCGATCACCTCGCGCGCCGCCCGTTCGTCTACCCGCCGCCTGGAGGCGGCGAACACTAGCCCTATCGCGTCGGCTCCGGCCGACTGCGCGGCCACGGCGTCCTCCGGACGGGTGATGCCGCACACCTTGACCCGCACCACGGGGCTCAGAACGCGTCCTCGAGGTGCGTGAGGCGCGCCTGTGGCCCCTCACCAGCGACCAGCACCGCGTCGCAGCGCAGTCGGGCCTCGGGGTCGCGGAGCACCATCGCCAGGTAGTGCGCGGCGGTGCGACGCAACCGGCGCTGCTTGGCCGCCGAGATCGAGCCGCCGGCGCCGCCGTAAGCGGCCGACCGCCGCTGCCTGACCTCCACGAACACCACCGTGCCGTCTGGTGTCTTCATGACGAGGTCGATCTCGCCACCTCGCAGACGGTAGTTGCGCTCGAGCGTCAGGTAGCCCTTCGAGGCGAGCGCCCGCTCCGCGAGCTCCTCGGCCCAGTGGCGCGGGCTCGCGACGCGCGCCCGACCTGCCGTCAGCTCGGCGTCACCTCGATGCGGTTCGCGTCCGCCCACAGGCCCTCCAGGTCGTAGAAGTCGCGCGCGTCGGGGCTCATGACGTGCACGACGACGGTGCCGTAGTCGATGAGGACCCAGCGGTTCGACGGGCCCTCGACGCCGCGCGGTAGCTGCCCGGCGAGCTTCATGCGCTCGCGGACGCCGTCCTCCATGGCTTTCAGCTGCGGGGCCGACTCGCCCGAGGCGATGACGAACCAGTCGAGCGACTCCGACGCCTCCCGCAGGTCGAGCACAGCGATGTCGACGGCGCGCTTGTCGTCTAGAGCGTCGACGATCGTCTGCACCTCGTCTGGCATGGCGCCATCGGGCCCTCTGGCCCCTTGGCCGTCGGGCCTGGTAGCTGCGTTCAAGCTCTCCTCCGATCTTGGGGTCATGGCGAGTTCGCCACGCTGGCCGTGACCGCGGCGCCGTGGTCGACGCGTTCGCCCGCGTCGGCCCCGAGGACCAGCTCCAGGTCGACGGACCGACCCCCGAACGGGCTGAGGCGCGCGACCTGCTGTTTGCCAGCGTGCAGCAGCTCGGCGTAGTAGTCGGCATCGGCCCAAGCGTCGAGGGTGGCGTAGAGCCGGGTGGGCCCGGGCTCCACCTGATCGTCCTCGCGCAGCCTGATGAGCTCCTCCGGGACGCCGTGAGCGACCATCGCATCGATGTAGACCTGGCCGGTGCCAGGGATACCGGATCGGTCGGTGACCAGGAGACCGACCTCGGGCGGCTCGCTGAAGTCGCGGGCCACGCCGTCGAAGGTCTGCGCCATGAACTCGTTGACGGTCACAGGGTCGGAGAACACGACCTGAGCCCCGGAGGACGTCGTCCCCTCCTCGACGGGCAACGTCGCCGTCGTGACGAGCTTCAGGTTGGGCACGCGGGTGGCGAGCTGCCTGACGAGCGTCGGGCTGGCGTTCGTCTCGACGTCCGATAGGTAGGTGTCGAGCAGGCTGGGCACCAAGGTGACGGCGCGAACGTTCATGTCCTTGAGCCGCTGCAGCATGGCGTATGCCAGACGCTTGACGTTGTCGATCCGGTCGATGTCGCCCCTGAGCGTCTGCCTGTAGCGGATGAACAGGCTGGCGTCCTCGCCGCTCATGTGCTGCGGCCCGGCATCGAAGTGGATGTGGACGCCGCCGACGTTGTCGTCGTAGTGCATGTCGTACGGGACGTCGATCTCGACGCCGCCCAGCGCGTCGACGATGTTCTGGAAGATGTCCAGCTTGATGATCGCGTAGTAGTCGACAGGGACACCTAGGATGGCCTCGACGCGGCTGCGCAGGCCCTCCGCCCCGCGCTTCCCGTAGACGAGGTTCACGCGGTAGCCGAGGTCTTCCTGCCACAGGTCGCGTGGCAGCGCGACCATGGTGATGTCGTCCCCCCGGATCGCCACGTACAGGATGGTGTCGGTGTTCGCCCCCTGGTTAGAGGTGTAACCGTTGATGGGGCGCCAGCCGATGATCGTGCCGTCCTGCTGGTAGATGGGCTCCGCCCCCTCGTTGGCGTAGAGGATGTCGCGGCCGGCTACCACGAAGCTGGCGTGGAACTCGTTCTCGTCCAGGTCGAGGAGGGCCCGCTGGTCGTCGGTGAGCGTGGCCCTGGCGACGTCGCGAGTGAACCAGTAGCCCGTCAGGCCTGCCAGGGCCACGCAGATCCCAAGCAACGTCACGAGCCGGGCACGGGTGCGCGTCATGCTAGTGCCTCGTATGCCCTGAGGGTGGCTGGGTGGATCTCCTTGCCCTCGGCACGCAGGTACTCGACCTTGCAGGCGACTGCCCTGGCGTAAGCGGCCCATAGGTCTTGCAGCGCCAGCTCGCGGACGTCGTCGTTGACGCCGCGCGCCGGCTCGGACACGTCGGCCACGTAGACCGCAGCACCGACGTGGTCGCCGGCTTCGACGCCGAAGACGTGGCCCTCGATCGCGCCGAGGACGACCGGGTCCGCGACGCCCCACCCATCGGCGAGGCGCCGTGCGGCGCGGCCATGCATGGCGAGCGGATGGGACTCCTCGACGGGGTTCTCGGGGCTGACGAGGGTAAGCAGGTCGCTGTCCGGCATGTCACGGGCGGCGTCGTGGAGGAGCGCGGCGAGCAAGACCCTGTCCCGGTCGGCCGGCGAGAAGCTGTTGGCGCTGGCGATGTCCAGAGCGAGCACGGCCACCCGGGAGATGTGAGCGAAGCGATCAGGCGTCACGAGCTCGCGCACCCGGTCCAGGTACGGCGCGGTGACAGGCGTGTCGAACGGCGGCTGCGCCCCGCTGAGCGCCGGGCCGCCGGTACGTGGGTGC
>CAZFAQ010000110.1:0-3377 GCA_964517055.1 uncultured bacterium
CGCTCATCAGCAAGATCGAGATCGTGCGCCGCGGCCGCACCCGCCGCAGCAAGCTGTACTACCTGCGCGAGCTCCGCGGCAAGGCCGCACGCCTGAAGACCGACGTCGGTCGCCAGGAAGAGGACCGCGCCGCCGCCCGCGCCGCGCGCGAGGGTCAGTTGGAGTAACCGTTGGGGTCGGCCCGTTTGGGCCTCCAACCAGAACAGATCGAGCCCGGGTCGCCAACGGCCCGGGCTTCTCACATGTTCTGTGCCTGCTGGTCTAGCGTCAGAGGATGACGACTAGCTCCTCGGGGTCGAACTTGGTCGGGGCCAGCAACGCTCCGGCGGGCGGCGTGGACAGGAAGCGCTCGAGCGCCTCCAAGGCCCCGTCGTCGACGCCCGAGCCAGCCTCGGCGGCGAGGATCGCGAGCGCCTCGGTCGACGAGAACGGGTCCCTGTGGGGCCGGGGGGCAGTTAAGGCCTCGAACTGGTCGGCGACGGCGAGGAGCCGCACGTCGAACGGCAGGAGGTTGGCGGGCACCGCTCCGTGGTAGCCGCGCCCGTCGGGCCGCTCGTGGTGACCCGCCGCCAGAGGCACGACCTCGGCGTAGGCGTCAGCCCACGAGAGGATGTGCTCGCCGTACGCGGTGTGGCGCCTGACGATCTCGGTCTCGGCGACGTCCAGGGTCCCGTTCTTGTCGAGGACCGCGTTCGACACGCCAAGGGTGCCGACGTCGTGCAGGGCGGCGCCGCGGCTGATCGCCCGCCTGCGCGCATCCATGTCGCCCGTCTCGTCGACCTGGGAGAGCATGCCGAGCGCCAGGTCGCGCACGCGCAGGGAGTGGCGGCGCGTCCAGGGCGACTTGGCGTCGATGACCCGGCCGAACACGGCTGCCACCCTGTCGAGAAGCTCGTCCTCGACGGCGAAGGGCAGCTCGCGTGGCTCGACCTGTGTGAGTTGGTGCCAGACCTGATCGTGCCTGAGGGCGCCGACTAGGTCGCCGGAGACCTGCGGTTGCTCGAAGGCTGCGACGACCTCGGGGTCGAACCACGAGCCGGAGTGCCTACGGGCGAGGTTGAGCGCTCCCAGTTGGTCGCCGTCCGCGTACTGCTGGGTGACCGCTTGCGACAGCGCCAGGATGCGTCCCGCCAGGGGGATGGCCTCGCCAGACAAGCCGTTGGGTGCGCCGCTGCCGTCGAACCGCTCGGCCGCGGACCCTATGGCCCCGGCGACGCCCGGCCCGAGCTTCATCTCGGCGGCCAGCTTGGCGCCCCTTTCGGCGTGCGTCGTGGCCAGGCTGGCGACGATGTCGAACCTGCCTAGGCCGAGGTCGAGAAGGTACTTGAGGCGCCAAGGGCCCTTCACCGCGCCGACGAGCTGGCTGAGCACGAGGGTGCTGCCCTCGCGGAGCCTCTCCATGTCGATGCGCCTCAACGCCCTGCGCAGCCGCGCGTCGTCGCGGCCGAACAGGTGATAGAGCTGAGCCGAGTTCGCCGAGGCCCCCAGGTCCTTGAGCAGGTGGGCGTGATAGAGGTCGGTCAGCTGCGCCTCTGGCAGGCCTAGCTGCCTACCGATCCTCAGGCCGACGACCGCCGACCGCAGCGCGTGTTCGTGATGGTGGCCCTCGCTGACGTCAAGAGCGTGGCTGAGAGAGGCCAGCGTCTGACCCAGCGTGACGGGCCTGGCGCCCTCGGGCCTCCGGCCAACGCTGCCGCCGTGTAGCCGCCCCTTGGAGCGGTCGATGCGGATGGCTGGCTTGGGTCTACGAGGGTCAAGCGTCACGCGTCCAACGATGCAGGACGTGTCCTTACGGGAGCCTTACTCGGAGGGTAAGCGAGCTTAACGTTCGTTTCACGACCCTCGCACACAAGCGTGTTGGCCGGTGCTCGACGGGCCCCGCCTGGCGGGTCAGGCGAAGGCCGCGCCCCGCCGAGGTGCCGGCACAGCGGACGTCTTCCTGATCAGGAAGGTCGTCGCCGAGAACAGCCAGAACCCGGAGCGCTGCACGCTCGTCAGCTCGAGCCCATGGCGCTCGACCCAAGCCGGCACCTCGAACGGCGCGAAGCGGTCGCGGGTGGTCACCTCGAGGCTGTCACCGAGAGGGATCCTCGACAGCTCCTCCTGTATGCGTATGAGGCCGAGCGCGCAGGAAGAGCCGCGGTTGTCCAGCCGATGCGTAATCAAGGCGCGCCTTGGTCCATGTCATCCAGGTTGCACACGCCCCTGACCGGCGAGCACGCCCGGTAGAGGGGGCAGGTGATGAAGATGACGACGAGCGCGAGGATCAGGCCCAGCTTGAGAGGCACGAGCAGGCCTATGCCGTCGCGCCAGAACGGGCTGAGCACCCCGCCGTACCTGAGCGCCATCCAGACTCCGGTCAGCACGATCGTCGGTAGCGAGGTCCGGACCACCCACCTGAATCGCTCCAGCTGCCTGGCGCCGGCCACGACCGCGTCGAGGTTGGCGTGCTTGCGGCCCGCCGGGACGGCGGCGCCGAGGTTGAACAACGCCCCGCCGAGCCACAGCGCGAACGCCCACAGGTGCGCCGTGCGCACCAGCGTCAGGTAGACGGAGCCCGCGCTGTCGGCTACCGACCACACGGCGAGGAGACACGCACCGACGGCCAGTCCGGCGAAGGAAGCGGCCCGGCTGGCGTGCGCCACCGAGACGAGTCCGGCGAGGATGGCACCGCCAGCGACGAGCGCCCAGAGCTGCCAAGCAGAGAGGTAACCCGCGGCGAACGGCGCCGTCGCGCCAATGACGATCAGGGGAGCGAGGTAGCGGCCGATGATACGGACGCGCTCCAGTAGCGCCCCATGGAGCGCGGTCACGCGACCTGCGCTCAGCCCAGACTCCTGGCCACGCAGGTAGAAGACGCGCCACGCGAGCATGCCGGTCGGGAGCGCGAGGCTCCAGAACGCCGTCCAGCGCCAGTAGAGCGCGAAGCCTTCGAGCCCGTGAACGCGGCCCGTGAACAGAACTCCGACGAGCGACGCGATGGAGATGAGCACGAACGCCATCTTCGGTAGGAAGGGCGTCTCGGTCTTGACCTCGACCTCGGTGGCGGGGCGAAGCGGGATGTCTACTGCTGGACGCAGAGGCGCGGCGCCAGGGCCGAGGACCCCGGCTCCAACGTCCGCGACCGAACGGTGCGGGATGGATACTTCGGCCATGTCAAGGCGAAGCTATGCCCGTGGTGCACGCTAGGTCTTTGACCGAGGTCAAGGGGTCTCGCGCTCGGATAGCCAGGCTATCGGCGCTCCTGGTGTCGCGCGCAACTTGTGTTTGACACTGGCACGATTCGCTCTGGTAGACTGACTGTCGCTCGGAAACGGGCACCTTCGTGGGGCTGTGGCGCAGTTGGGAGCGCGTCTGAATGGCATTCAGAAGGTCAG
>CAZFAQ010000111.1:0-3354 GCA_964517055.1 uncultured bacterium
GCGATGAACTCCTCGATCGACCGCGTCGAGTGCCCGATCGTGTAGATGGTCATGCGACGAGCTCGGCGTCCGGTTGAACGGCGATCCCCCTGGGCCGCCGCATCCTCAGGTAAGCCGCCACGTCAGCCACGATCTTCACGAGCACGAACAGCAGCAGCACGCCGACCGATGGACCCAGCGCCAGGGCCACGAACCCGCCGAGCACGATCGTCACGTGCAACACCACGACCCGCACGTACGGCCGCATCATCAACTCGTTCACGGCGGCCGTGCGGAACTCGCCCTTCGCCAGGAAGTCGGTCACGAAGGCGACCCCGTGAGAGACGAGTATCAACGCCAGCGGCCAGACGACGACCTCGGCGTTCGCCAACGCCGCATGGACAGGTGAGAAGAAGAAGCTCCCCGCCAGTCCAGCTATCCCGGGTGCTAGGGAACCGGACCCGCCAGCACCGAACAACCCGCCCGCGCCTCCCCCGAAGAACGTCATCAGGAAGATGCCGTGGCCGAGCCAGAACAACCCGTAGTGCACGACGAAGAACGGCACGCTGAACAGCTTGGCGACGACGAGCGGAAAGAGCGCAGCGCCGTCGGGCCGGACCACGAGCAGGCTTAGCACCGTGAACAGGCCGACAACCGCGTTCTCGAGCCAGTACAGCATCAGCAGGTCGGAGAGGCTCCAGCCCCAGAGCGGCACGCCCAGCAGCGGCAGCAGGTTCGCGATCACCAACGATGCCAGCGGCCAGACGGCGTTGCCGGGCGTCTCGGGGGTTCGGGTCACGGGTGCACCCTATTTCGGTGGGACCGTCCAAGACGTGCGGAGCTACTCACCCAACGTCTTCATCGGTCAGCTGTCGGCGAGGTGAGGCTTCGGGCATCCTGGATCGTAGCGACGACGACCAGGTCGCTCTCTGCGTCGGAGTTGGGCATGGGCCGTTGCAGCGACGACCACACGCGCCATCTTCAGATGTCCTCGAGGTCGACGTAGCGACCCTGGGCAGCCTCTGCCCAACCCGCCTCGGCGTGTTCGAAGGCGCCGTCGATGGAATCGAGTAGAGTCGTGATGTTGCTACTCGAAGGCACTGCATCGTCCAGAGCTTGGCTCAGGAGGGACCGAGCGAGCGTACCCGGGCTGACGTGGACTCGCGCGGCCATCTGGCGAAGCTTCGCTGCATGCTCATCGCCGAGAAGTACGTTCACCCGGTTGGACTCCCGACTCATCGGGAAAAGCTTGCACGGAACGACACGATTCGTGTAGCCGACTCGCAAGGGGCTGTGAGACAGGACGTCTGCAGCCAGGCTCGGGTGCCAACGCCGACCCGGCCGAGCATGGCACCGAACGTGACCGAAGCCGCTGCGGAGCTGCCACTGCGATGAACCCAGCAGACGCCGGTGTGACGATGCTGGCGACCAACCCCAACGGAGTGTGGCAACTCCAGCGCGACGAGAAGGGCGCCTGGAGCTCCAACCAGTCGCTTGCCGGGAAGGCGGTCACCTGCGTGGCCGTTGACCCCAACGACCGCCAGGTCATCTACGCGGGTACGCACGGCACCGGTGTGCTGCGCACCGAGGATGGTGGCAGGACCTGGCGCCAGGCGGGGATGTCCGGTCTCATCATCAAGTCGTTGGCGGTCAGTCCGCATGCGGTCGGCACCGTCTACGCCGGCACGAAGCCGGCCAACGTCTACGTCTCGCGCAATGGCGGTGAGACCTGGGACCAGCTGACCGGCTTCAGCAAGGTGCGGCGTTGGTTCTGGTACTCACCTGCCGAACCGCCTGACACCAGGCCGTACGTCATGGGACTTGCCGTCTCACCGACCAGGCCGGGCGTGATCTTCGCCGGGATCGAAGCGGGTGGCGTTGTACGTAGCGTCGACGACGGCCACACCTGGCATGGACACTGCCGCGGCGCAGACCGGGACTGTCACGACCTGACGTTCCACGCGACCGATGGCGACTGGGTGTATCAGGCCGGTGGCGGTGGCCCTGCCTACTCGCGCGACGGAGGGGAAACGTGGCAGGGGCCGCGGCGGGGCCTCCACGGTCGGTACAGCTCGGCTTGCGCCGCCGACCCGACCGAGCCTGAGGTCTGGTACGCGTCGGTCGCACCGTTGGTGGTTCTCCCGCGGTTCTGGAAGATGCCTAGAGCGCACTACCCTGGCGACGCCCACGGTGGCATCTATCGTCACAACGGCACGGACGGTTGGCGGCGGCTGACAGGGGGGCTGCCGCAACCTCTCGACTTCACCGCGTACGCCCTCGTGACCGACCGCGACGCCCCTGGCCATCTCTACGCCGGTCTAGGCAACGGCGAGGTGTGGCACTCGGCCGATCACGGCGACGCCTGGATCAGGCTGCCCGTTACCGTGCCGGGCGGGATCCGAACGATGAAGCTGGCATGACCGGTTCCGGTGGGGAGAAGGAGCTGCCCGGCGTCTGAGCCACTGCCGTCCGCGGCGTTGGGTCTCCCCCTCCTCACGCGAGCCTCCGATCAGCTTTCGAGCCTCAGAACGCCCTCACAGTCAACATCTGAGCCATCACCCCGATGGGCCCAGAGCGGTCGTGGATGACGCTGCTGGTCACGCCGGTGCCACCGGCGCCGAAGGTCACGCTGGTATCGAAACCGACCCACTCGCCCTCGGGCTGCGCGAAGAGGTGCAACGTCAGGTCGACGTTCGGGAACGCCACCTCCTTGGGGCTGGCGCGCACCGTCATGCCGTTGGCTATGTCGAGCAGGCCGATCGAGGAAGCGGTGCGGCTGGCAGCTACGCCAGCGACCAGCGGCACCGGGGTCCTCACCCAGAACCGGGCGCGGCCCGGCTCCTCCTCGGCGCGGCGAACCTCGACCGACTCGATGAACCCACCGGGCCAGACCTGCGTAGGGTCCCATGGCTCCAGTTCCTCTGGCGAGGGGATCGTGCTGAGTGGCGTGGCCGCCAACGCTCGCGAGTCGCCGGCCTTCATCAGCCAGGCCCTCAGCACCACGGCGTCGCGCCCGTGCTGCGCGGCGAGGGCCTCGACCAGCTCGACGGTCCTGCCGGGCCGCACGACCCGCACGCGCGTCGTCACCTCCTCCAAGGTCACGCGCCCGAGGATGTCGAACGAGAGTCGCGACAACACCAGCCCGTCGTCACGTCGGGCGTCCCTGTTCTTCTCGACGAGGTGCGCGAGGAGGCCGAGCATCGGAGCTATGTGCTGCTCGTTTTCGTACCAGGCGCCGCTCACGTGCCTGGTCGCTGTGAACCTGTTCTCTCCAGTCGGGACGAAGTAAGCGTTTCGCGCGGGGTCTTCCGTCATGCCGACGTACTGTAACCATCATGGTCCTGGACGTCCGCACCGTGTTCATCATGGGCGTCG
>CAZFAQ010000112.1:0-3349 GCA_964517055.1 uncultured bacterium
GGCGCCCCGCCGAGGAAGAAGCTCGAGTAGATCATCAGGCCGCCCATGGAGTAGACCCAGTACCCGAACGCGTTGAGGCGCGGGAACGCGAGGTCCCTCGCTCCGATCATCAACGGCACGAAGTAGTTCGCGAAGCCGATGCCAAGGGGCATGATCGCGAGGAACACCATCGTGACGCCGTGCATCGTGAAGAGCTGGTTGAAGACGTCAGGTGATACGAGCTGCTGGTCCGGCCGCATGAGCTGCAGGCGCATCGTGAAGGCTTCCACGCTCGCCAGCGCCATGAAGATGAAGCTCGACGTTATGTACAAGATCCCGAGCTTCTTGTGGTCCACCGTCGTGAGCCAGCTCATCAGGCCCGTGCGTTGGGTGGGCCTGTGGAACAAGCTGGTCTGCGGTGCGGTGGTCGGCGATGCCATCAGTTACCTCCCATGGCAACGGTCTCTTGCCCGCTGGAGGCCTGGTCGGCACCGAGGCTGAGGAGGTACGCGGCGATGGCCGTCGCCTCCTCCTCGCGGTTGGGGTCGTCCTCTGCCCACAACGTCGGCATGTGGTTGCCCGGCTTTACGGTCTGAGGGTCCATGATCCACTGGGCTACGTTCTCGAGGGTGGCGTCCAGTACCCCGGCACCCACCGTGTGCCGCAGACCGAAGTTGGTCAGCTCCGGATAACCCGGCTGACCGTAGCTCACGCCCTCGGCGTAGTTGTCGATGGAGTGGCAGCCGATGCAGCCCTTCTGGGCGAAGAGCGTGCGGCCCTGGCTGACGCGCTGGTCTGTGGACACGGTCTGGACGACCGGTTCCTGGAACGACTCGACCCAGCGGTCGAAGTCCTCCTGCTCCTCTACGACGACGCGGAACCGCATGTAGGCGTGTGCGCCCAAGCACAGCTCGGCGCACTGACCGTGGAACACGCCCGGCTCGTCTGCGAGCAGCCACAGCTGGTTGTCCTGGTGAGGGATGAGGTCGACCTTGCCGCCCAGTCGTGGCGCCCAGAACGCGTGCAACACGTCAGCAGACTGCAGGTCGAGGACCAGCTTGGCCCCGACCGGCACGTGCAGCTCGTTGGCGGTCGTGATGCCGTACTGCGGGTACTCGAACTTCCACCACCACTGGTAGCCGGTGACCGTGACTGCCACGTCCTGGTCGCCTGTCTCGGTGAACGTCTGGAGGTTGAAGATAGACCGCACCGTCGGGACCGCCACGAGGATGACGATGATGACTGGGATGGTGGTCCAGACGACC
Source organism: uncultured bacterium (assembly GCA_964517055.1). Lineage (GTDB taxonomy): Bacteria > Deinococcota > Deinococci > Deinococcales > Trueperaceae > DASRWD01. The sequence continues at coordinate 1,245 of CAZFAQ010000112.1, forward strand.
TCGAGGAGGATGTTGCCGTGCGTCTGGCCCGGGATGGAGTCGTCGCCGCGGCGCCTGCGGTACCGGACGATCACGTAGACCAGTACCCCACCGACCAACAGCATCACCGGGATGCTCAGGTACCAGGTCCACATGAACAGGTCGAGTTGCTCCTGGGCCACCGGACCGACCGGCGAGAACACGGACTGTTCGGCAGCCAGGTCACAGCCGGCTAGCAGGAACGTCAGAAGCGCGACGGGCAGAGCCCGCCACAGCCAGCCTATGGGCACTTTTTCCCTCCTAGGGCGCATGTTTCGAGGGCAAGGAAGATCGCGCCCCCTCTTGGTACCGGGCCAATCTAGCACAAGGTATTCCCCCGTCCATCGCGATGTGGGCGGACGAAGTCCGGTGGGGACGCGCGTCGGCGTTGCCCGTACTCCCTACGAAACCGGCGGCAGGTCTCTCGCGGCCCCTGACGTTCAGACCCGGAAGGACGCCGCCTCCACCAGGTGGTGGGCCTCGACCCGCGAGTCGCCTGCCAGGTCTGCGATGGTGCGCGCGACCCGCAGTAGACGGTCGAAGCCCCGGGCGCTGAGCTCGAGCCGGTCGACGAGGTCACGAAGCAGCCCCTCCGAGTCTGGGCGCGGAACTGCGTGTCGCCGCAGCGCAGGGCCTGACAGGTCGGCGTTAAGGCAGCCCTGACGCGCCGTCATGTGCGCTTGGGCAGAAGCCACGCGCTCTGCCACCGCCTGGCTGCTCTCGCCCTGGGCGGCGCCCATGAGCTCGGCGCGGCTCAGGCGCCTCACGGTCAGCCGCATGTCGATACGGTCCAGCAGCGGCCCAGAGAGCTTGCCGACGTAACGCTTCCTCTCTATGCGGCTGCATGTGCAGGCGCCCGGGTCGGGGTCGAGCGCGTGGCCGCAAGGACACGGGTTCATCGCCGCGATGAGCTGGAAGCGGGCTGGGAGCTGGACGGCGCCCGAAGCTCTCGCGACCACGATGACCCCCGACTCGAGCGGTTGCCTGAGCGCGTCGAGCACGCCGTGGGCGAACTCGGGTGCCTCGTCGAGGAACAGGACGCCGTGGTGGGCCAGGCTGGCCTCGCCTGGCCGAGGGTAGGCGCCTCCACCCACGATCCCGGCCTCCGAGCCGCTGTGATGAGGGGCCCTGAACGGCGGGGCGAGGTCCAGGCCGGGGCCCCGTGGCACGCCCGTCACCGAGTAGACGCGGCCGACCTCGATGGCCGCGTCGATGCCGAGCGGTGGCAGCAGGCCGGGAAGCCGTGTGGCCAGCATCGTCTTCCCGGCGCCAGGCGGGCCGCTGAGCAGCGCGGAGTGCCTGCCGGCCGCCGCGATCTCTAGCAGCCTCTTGCCTTGCGCCTGGCCCCTCACGTCTGCCAGGTCCTCGTGCACATGCTTGGCTCCTGGAACGCCGGGCGCGACGGGGCCCAGGCCGGAGCGGCCACGCAGGAACGCCACGGCCTCTTGCAGGCTGCGCGGCCCGTAGCAGGTGGTGCCTGGCACGGCGGCCGCCTCGGCGGCGTTGCCAGGCGGCGCAAGCAGGTCGAGCCCGCTGGCCCGCGCCAGCAGGGCCATGCTCATGGCGCCCCTGACGTCGCGCAAGGTCCCGTCGAGCGCCAGCTCGCCGAACGCCAGGTGGCCCGTCAGCCTGGGCAGCGGCAGGTGGCCGGCAGCGCCGAGGAGACCGAGCGCGATGGGAAGGTCGAACGCCGGCCCGTCCTTCCTGACGTCGGCCGGTGCCAGGTTCACCGTCACCCGGCTAGGGGCGATGGGGGCGCCCAGCCGTTTGAGGGCCGCGCGCACGCGCTCGCGCGACTCCTGGACGGCAGTGCCTGGGAGACCGACGATCGTGAAGGTGGGCAGGCCACCGCTGATCAGGACCTCGACAGTCACCTTCACCGCGTCGACCCCCGCCAACGTGGCCGAGCTGAGAGCCGCGTACATCTGATGACCAGGGTGCCCTTACCGGCCGGGTGGCGGCGAGACCGGCTAGGCGTTCTCCGGGCGGGGCTAGGCGCGATACCCGAGTGAGAAACGTTCCGGCGACGGTCGCGCCGCTCGTCTACGCTCGCGACTGCTGAGCGTGTCGGCTCCTGATGAGCCGGG
>CAZFAQ010000113.1:0-3305 GCA_964517055.1 uncultured bacterium
ACGCCCGTGTAGTAGCTGAGGCGCCTGGCCATGCCCAGGTCGAGCATGAGCTCGGACTGCTGCTCGTAGCCCTCGAGGGCTCCGGAGAGGCGCTCCAGCGCCCTGGTCGCGGCGGCGCTCGGGGACGAACCCAGCGCGATGTCGATCACGCCAGCATCGCCGTACAGGTCGGGGACCGCCACGATCGCGTCGGCGGCCGGTCCGCGGAGGGAGTGGGCCACGACTAGCTCCTCGACCCCTGTCTGGTCCTTACGGTCGATCGCATCGGCGAGCCCTTGGCGCGCGTCCTCAGGCACACCGGCGGCGTCGAACAGCGCCGTCACGTACGCCGGGTTGCCGACCTCGACACGAGGTGACAGGCCGAGGGCTCCCACCGACTCGCGGGCCAGCCGAATCAGCTCGGCATCGGCCTCGGGCGAGCTGACGCCGATGAGCTCTATGCCCACCTGCGTGAACTCGCGGCCGCGCGCGAGCTCCGGGTCGATGGCGTGCCACACGAGCCCGTCGTACGAGAGCCGCAGCGCGCGCTCCTCCCCGGCGGCGATCGCAGGGAAGGCGGTCCTGACGAGCCGCGCCAACGCCGGAGTGAAGTCGCTTCGGAGAGACAGCACCCCGCCACCGACGTCGACCAGCTTGAACGACTTGTCGGCGCGCGGATGGGCGGGGTCCAGGCGCTCGAGTGCCGGTACCTCGACGCGCTCGTAACCCCAACGCGAGTAGAGGCCCCGCAGCGTGTCGATCGCCGCCACGCGCGCGGCCGCCTCGGCCGGCGCCAGGAAGCGGGTGCCCTCCGGGAGCGCGCTCTGGCTCCCGCGACCTGAGTCCTGCCTCACGCGGTCTGAGCTCGTGCCCACGCCGGCTGGGGTCTCGCTCACGCGGCTCGGGGCCTTGCTCACGCGGCTTGTGACCGTCGGCCCGATGCGCTGGCTAGCAAGGAGAGCACGCAGACCGCCAGCTCGAAAGCGAGGAACAGGAGGTTGAGTGGCGTCACCGTGGCATCGATGACCATGGACAGGAGCCGGCCGGCGGCGACGCAGCCGACGAGAAGCGCTGCGGCCCTGAGGTACGGCCTGCCGACGGCGTTGGCCGCGGACGTCGCCCGCGGCGTCGCGGCCCACAGCAACATCCCGCCCAGCGCAAGGTAGAGGCCCCCGAACGTGGCACGCACCTGGCTTATGCCGCGCGGGTCTATGACCTCGAGCCCGTAGAGCCGCACGGCCAGGAGTGGGTTCACGAGACCTAGGAGGCCGGTGATGATCACCACGGCAGCGGCCAGGTAGGCGAGCTGTCGACGGCTCGGTCCGCGACGGGAGGGTCCGCTCGCAGCCGGCGCTCGCGGTGACGCTTGGGGCGGCGCGCCGTGCCTTGGCTGCGCGGGCTGGGGCGCTCTGTCGGTCATGGGGCCACGATGGTACCACCGGCCACCGCGGTGGCCAGCACGAGGTTGTCGCGGTGGACGGCCTCCTCGTAGTGGTGGGCACCAAGGATGCCGGGGACATCGCGGGAGTGCATCCCGGCCACGCGCCTCAGGTCGCCTGCGCTGTAGTTCGTGAGGCCCACCGCGACGGGCTCGCCGCCGCAAGCGACCGCGACAGCGTCCCCGAAGGAGAAGTCCCCGGCGACGCCGACGATGCCCCTAGGCAACAGGCTCTTGCCAGAGTTGAGCGCGTCCCGGGCCCCGGCGTCGACCTCGACGGTGCCCGCCACCGGTTGGTTGAGTATCCAGGCCTTGCGAGCGGGCACGCCCTTGCCTGCCAGGAAGCGCGTGCCGACGTCGTCGCCGCGCGCCAGCGCCTCCAGACCCGCTCCCCCGCCGCCCAACACGACCGTCTCGATGCCGGCCGCGGCAGCGATCCTGGCAGCAGCCAGCTTGGTGCCCATCCCGCCGGTGCCCGCAGCGCTGCCGGCAGAGCCGGCGGCACCCTGAACACTGCCGACGTCGCTCACGACGCGAACTCGCCTGGCCGTCGGCACCACCCGTGGGTCCGCGTCGTAGAGGCCATCAACGTCGGTGAGTATGACGAGCAGGTCGGCACCGACCAGGTAGGCGACCCAGGCGGAGAGCGTGTCGTTGTCTCCCACCTTCAGCTCGGAGGTCGCGACGCTGTCGTTCTCGTTGACGATCGGCACGGCATCGAGGGCAAGCGTCGCCTCGAGGGCGTTCTTGGCGTTGACGTAACGGCGGCGGGTCTGAACGTCGTAGGCGGAGAGCAGTAGCTGGGCCACCGTCTTCGGCGCCCACGCCTCAGCCCACGCGTTCATGAGGAGGGCCTGACCGACGGCGGCGGCTGCCTGCTTCTGTGGCAGCGTCAGGGGTAGGTGAACACCGAGCCGCTCGCGGCCGGCCGCGCCCGCGCCCGACGAGACGATGACGACCTCGGCAGGTCTGCCTCGCGGCCCGGCGACGGCGGCCAGCGTGCGCGCGCCGCCAGCCACGCCGCGGAAGGCGTTTGCGTCGAGGCGACCGGCGGCGCCTAAGAGGGTCGAGGTCCCGACCTTTATCACCAGGCGCCTGTGTGTGCGGCCGTGCAACGGCATGCGCCCGATGTTACGCCCATCAGAGAAACGCTGAGCACCGTGCTAGACTCCCGCGCTAACGACCGGGACGCCCGGTCAGGAGGTGGCGGAGGTCATGCGCGTAGCGATCGTCGGGGCCACTGGTGCGGTAGGCGCCGAGCTCCTCGAGGTGCTCGAGGAGCGCTCCTTCCCACTCTCGGGTCTGCGCGCCTACGCCTCGCCGCGCTCGGCGGGTCGGCACGTTCCGTTCGCGGGCGAGGACGTCGTCGTCGAGCCGTTGCCGGCCAGCGGCGACCTCGGCGCCGACGTCGTCTTCTCGTCCGCCGGCGGCTCGCTCTCCAAGGAGCACGCTTGGAGTTGGGCCTCCCACGGTGCGGTGGTCATCGACAACACGAGCGCTTGGCGCCTCGATGAACGTGTGCCCCTGGTGGTGCCGGAGGTGAACCCCGAGGCGGCCAGGGCGCACCAGGGCGTCATCGCTAACCCGAACTGCTCGACGATCATCGCGCTCATGGCGTTGGCGCCGCTGCACAGGGCGTTCGGCCTCAAGCAGGCCGTCGTGGCGACGTACCAGGCGGTCTCGGGCGCGGGGCTGGCCGGCATGAGCGAGCTCCAGGAGCAGAGCGCAGCCGTACTGGCGGGCGAGCCGCCCAAGAAGGACAAGTTCAAGCACCAGATCGCGTTCAACGTCTTCAGCCACGACTCCGACGTCGGCGACGACGGTTACAACGCGGAGGAGCGCAAGCTGCTCCTCGAGGCCCGCAAGATCTTGGGGCTCCCCGAGCTGC
>CAZFAQ010000114.1:0-3302 GCA_964517055.1 uncultured bacterium
CACGGCGTTGACACCCCGCCGGCACGTGCATATACTCCCCGTCAGTGACGTCAAGCAGCCCCAGCAGCGACTTCTCGCCCGGCCTGGTCCTAGGTCGTTGGGGTGGCTTGCGTCTGACCTGAGCAACTAGGTCGAGACCGAGGCTTCGTACCCCGCCGCTCACATCCGAGCGGCGGGGTACTTCGTTCAGGGACACGGGAGGTGCTGGTGAAGGGTTCAGAGGTGGTCATGAAGATGCTCGAGAGGCACGGCGTCGAGGTCGTGTTCGGGCATCCGGGTGGGGCGATCATGCCGGTCTACGACGCCCTCTACGACTCCCCCATAAAGCACGTGTTGGTGAGGCACGAGCAGGGGGGAACGCACATGGCGGACGCCTACTACCGGGCAAGCGGCCGCGTCGGGGTGGTCTTCGCCACCTCCGGGCCAGGCGCCACGAACCTGGTGACGGGGCTGGCCACCGCGCACATGGACTCGTCGGCCGTCGTCGCCATCACCGGCAACGTCGCCCGTGGCCTCATAGGCACGGACGCCTTCCAGGAGGCAGACGTCTTCGGCATCACCGGACCCGTCACCAAGCACAACTACCTGGTCAAGGACGTACGCGACCTCCCGCGCGTCCTGACCGAGGCGTTCCACATCGCCAGCACAGGCAGGCCGGGCCCCGTGCTCGTCGACATCCCGAAGGACGTCCAACAGGCCGACTACGACGGGCCGTTGGAGGCGCAGATCGACCTGCCTGGTTACAGGCCGACCGTCGTCGGTCACTCCCGTCAGATCGAGAAGGCGGCGGAGGCGATCAGGAGCGCGCAGCGGCCGGTGATGATCGTCGGCGGCGGTGGCCAGGTAGCACCCGACGAGGTGTCGGCGTTCGTCGCTCACACCGGCGTGCCCGTCATCACCACGCTGATGGGCATAGGCGCCTTCCCGCCAGCCGACGAGCACGCCCTCGGCATGCCAGGCATGCACGGCACCGTTACAGCCAACCGGGCCATCACCCACTGCGACCTGATCCTGGGCGCCGGCCTGCGGTTCGACGACCGCGTCACCGGCAAGATCAGCCGCTTCGCGCCCAACGCGACGGTCGTTCACATAGACATAGATCCGGCCGAGATCTCGAAGCTGGTGAAGGCGCACGTACCGGTCGTAGGCGACCTGCGCGACGTGCTGCCCCGGCTCCAGGCCCTGCTGGGGCGCCTCGACGTAGACCCATGGCGCACTCAGCTCGCTGAGTGGAAGGAGCGCTACCCGGAGCGCTACAAGACCGACAAGCCGCTCGTCTCACAGGAGGTCCTAGAGATGCTGCGGTCGGCCTGCGGCGACGCCATCGTCGCCACGGAGGTCGGGCAGCACCAGATGTTCGCTGCCAGGCTTCTACCGCCGACGAAGCCGCGCAGCTTCATCACCTCCGGGGGTCTAGGCACCATGGGCTTCGGGCTTCCCGCTGCCATCGGGGCAGCGTTCGCGCGGCCCGGCGAGACGGTCGTGTGCGTGGCGGGCGACGGCAGCGTCCAGATGAACATCCAGGAGCTAGCGACGCTCTCCAAGCACCGCCTACCGGTGGTCATCGCGATCCTGAACAACGGCGTGCTCGGCATGGTGCGGCAGTGGCAGGAGCTGTTCCACGCCCAGCGCTACTCGGAGATCTACCTGGCGGACTCGAACCCCGACTTCGCCAAGCTGGCAGAGGCGTACGGGATCGAGGGGCACAACGTCTTCGACCGCGAGCAGGCGAGCAAGCTGATCCCAGAGGCCCTCGCGAAGGGTGGGCCCGTCCTCCTCAACTTCGTCGTCTACGAGGCCGAGAAGGTGTGGCCGATGGTCCCGGCAGGTGCCGGCGTCGACGAGATGATCATCGGCGACCAGGAGCCAGACCAACCGGAGCCCGAGAGGCAGCCGGCGGTGACGGCGTGAGCATCTCGCGTCACGTTCTCTCGGTCACCGTCCGCGATCAGCCCGGCGTCCTCTTACGGGTAGCTGGCCTGTTCGCGCGGCGCGGCTACAACATCGAATCGCTCTCTGTCGCCAAGACCGAGCACCCGGGTCTGTCACGCACGACGTTCGTCGTGATGGGTGAGGACTCGACCGTCGAGCAGGTATCCAAGCAGCTCCAGAAGCTCATCGACGTGATCACGGTCCTCGACCACTCGGGTTCCGCCTACGTCGGCCGCGAGCTCATGCTCATCAAGGTCGCGGTGAGGACGCCGGACGACCGCGTCGAGATCAGGCAGATCGCGCAGGACTTCAGGGCGCGCATCGTCGACGTCGCCAGGGAGGCCCTGACGTTCGAGGTCACCGGCGACGACGGCAAGCTGGCCGCGTTCGTCTCGCAGATGAAGGCGTTCGGGATCGTCGAGCTGGTCCGCACCGGCATGGTCGCGCTCGAGCGCACCGAGCAGCGCGCCGAGCAGGAGAGGGGGCGCGTCAGGGCGGCATGAGAGCGCGCCCCGGCGCGACACCGGAGCACACGCCTGCCTTCGGCAGAGCGGCATTCAGCAGGGCTGAGAAGAAACAGAACGATCAGCGACCAGCGACGACCTCAAAGATTCGGAGAGACACCTGAATGGCGAAGATCTACTACGACACCGACGCGAACCTCCAGCACCTGGACGGCCAGACCATCGCCGTGATCGGTTACGGCTCGCAGGGCCACGCCCACGCACTGAACGCGCGCGACTCCGGTTGCGACGTGGTGGTCGGGCTACGGCGTGGCTCGAACTCCTGGGCGGCGGCCGAGGCAGCTGGCCTCAAGGTCATGGAGGTGCCGGAGGCGGCGGCGGCCGGAGACCTGGTGATGGTGCTGCTCCCAGACGAGGTCCAGGGCGCCGTCTACCGCGATGACATCAGGCCCCACCTGAAGCCCGGCGACGCGCTGCTGTTCGCGCACGGCTTCAACGTGCACTTCCACCAGGTCACCCCTCCGGCCGGGGTCGACTGCTTCATGGTCGCGCCCAAGGGACCTGGCCACCTCGTGAGGCGCACGTACCGCGAGGGCGGCGGCGTTCCCTGCCTGGTCGCGGTCCAGCAGGACGCGACCGGCACCGCCATGCAGCGCGCCCTCGCGTACTCGAAGGCCATAGGCGGCACGAGGGGCGGCGTCCTCGAGACGACCTTCAAGGAGGAGACTGAGACCGACCTGTTCGGCGAGCAGGCCGTGCTGTGCGGCGGGGTCACCGCCCTCATGCAGGCCGGCTTCGACACGCTTGTCGAGGCCGGGTACCAGCCTGAGTTGGCCTACTTCGAGTGCGTCCACGAGATGAAGCTGATCGTCGACCTCATCTACGAGGGCGGCTTCGAGAAGATGC
>CAZFAQ010000115.1:0-3244 GCA_964517055.1 uncultured bacterium
TTACCTGGTGCTGTACGAGGCCCCCTTCGATCCAGAGGCGCCGTTCACCAACCTGCTGGCCTCGAACGATGACCACGTGACCAGCGGCACCTCGCGGATCACGCACTACCTGGACGTCGGCGACTACGTGGTCGTGACCACGTCGTGCGGCGAAGCGGGAAGCGAGGTCTGCGGCGACCACGCGGGCAGCTTCGAGAACATGATCATCCCGCCTCAGGAGCTGGCCGAGGACGCACCTCCCCGCATCGACCTCTTCGGCGCCGACGTCAGCATCGCCGGCACCAACGAGGACGTGACCGCTACCTGGTACGTCGCTAGCTCCCAGCCCATCACCTGCTCGGTCGACTGGGGCGACGGGGTGACTGAGGACGTCGCCTGCACCGCGGACGTGTTGGGGTCGGCGTCGCACGCGTACGCGACCGAAGGTCCCATGGTCGTGACGCTCACGGCCACCAACGTCAACGGCAGCAGCAGCGCCAAGGCGTTCCCGACTATCCACGACGACGACCCGACCAACTTCGACATCGTCGTGGTCTTCGCCAACGACCTGCTGACGGATACGCAGAGGACGGCGTTCCAGGCCGCGGCCGACCGCTGGGCAGAGGTCATCACCGGCGACCTTCCGGCTGCCCTGCCCGGGCAGGTACCCTCGGACTTCTCGTGCTTCGGCGAACCCGCCTTCAACGGACCGATCGACGACGTCGTCATCAGCGCCGCCGGTGAGCCCATCGATGGCGTCAACGGCACCCTGGCGTTCGCTGGCCCGTGCGTCACCCGCGCGCCAGGCTCGAACGGCGACCTGAGCCCGCTACCCCTCTACGGGATCATGGTCTTCGACACCGCCGACCTCGTGGACCTCGAGAACGAGGGCGGCCTGCTATCGACGATCCTGCACGAGATGGGCCACGTCCTCGGTATCGGCACGCTGTGGGATGGCAACGACCAGCTCACCTACGCTCCGGCAGGGACCTGCAGGAACATCACGTCCTTCACGTCGCCCCCTGTCTTCACCGGCGCCGAGGCAACGACGCAGCACGAGCTGCTCGGTCGCACGGGCGGTCCGCTGGTCGAAGACCAGTACGGGCCCGGTACGCAGTGCGCTCACTGGGACGAGGAGACGTACGTCACCGAGCTGATGACGGGCTTCATCGACGTGGGCGTAGGGGAGCCTCTCTCCACGATCACCGTCGGCAGCCTCGAGGACATCGGCTACGAGGTCGACCTGAACGCCGCCGACCCGTACACGATTCCGGTCGAGCGGTTGGCGCCGGCCTCGAAGCGCGGTGGCTACGACATCGCCGGCATCTTCGGGAAGCGCCACAACGGCATCGAGCGGGAGTTCGGCGCTTGGTGATAGGCGGCGACCCGGACCGTGGCGACGGCTAGAGCGCTCTAGCCCAGTAGCGAGGCCCCCGCCGAGATCGGCGGGGGCCCTTCTCATGCCCCGGGGTTACTGCTTGACGGCTTCAACAGGACGTCACTCGTCCCACTGCGCATCGTCGAGCAGGCCAAGCAGCAGCTCCCGGACGGCCCAGAAAGCGACCGGCTCGGCGCCGCCGTCGGCGCGCACGACCTTGGTGTCGGACGCCCACTCGACCATGACGTACGAGCTCGGGTTATCCAGGAACTGCGTGGCGTAAGTATCGTCGAGCTGAGCGAACCCGACCTCCTCGGCCAGCCGCATCACCTGGTGCAGCGCCGTTACCTCGACGCGGCCCGTGTGCTCACCCATGCGCTCGACGTTCATCTCGCCGACGTATGTGAACGTGCCATCGGCCTCGAAGATCGCCGTGAACGCTGGGCAGCGCAGGTAACAAGGGGTCATCTCCACACCCATGCGTCTGACGGCTGGCGTCGGGGCGGGCCGCGCCGCGCCCGACACCCCAGGGGAGCAAGGCACCCCGATCGGTCCCTTACATGGGGCGGCGGACTGAGCAGGGGCCGTGTCCTCGGCCAGGACGCTGTGCAGCACGGCCAGCTCCCCAGCCGACACGAGGCCCGCGGTCATGAGAGCCGCCGCGGCCGTGAGGATGGCCACCAGCCGAAGGGGTGTTGCACTCCTGGAACCGCTCGTCGCGTCTCGCATGGCGTGATGATGTCACGGCTCCAAGCGACCTTGCTTGCACCTGGTTAAGGGAGCTTCATCCAGGGGCGTCGCCGCACCGTGGGCTATGCTCCCCGGGTAAGCCCAACTGACCGCTACTTTCGCGCGCTGGACGCGCGGTCGACACCACAACAGCGGAGGAGAGATGTCAGACAGCATCGAGTCGGTCCTGCAAGAGACACGCACGTTCTCGCCGTCCGAGTCGTTCCGGTCGCGCGCGCATATCAAGGACAGGGCCGAGTTCGAGCGGATGTACCGCCAGTCGATCGACGACCCCGAGGCGTTCTGGGGCGGGGCCGCGAAGGAGCTGCTGCACTGGTTCGAGCCGTGGGAGAAGGTCCTCGACTGGGAGGAGCCCCACGCCAAGTGGTTCGTTGGTGGCAAGACGAACCTGGCGTACAACTGCCTCGATCTCCAGGTCGAGCGCGGCCACGCCAACAAGGTCGCGTTCTTCTGGGAGGGCGAGCCGGGCGACCAGCGCGCCCTGACGTACGGCCAGCTCCTCGAGGAGGTCAGCCGCTTCGCCAACGTCCTCAAGGGCAAGGGCGTGAAGCTCGGTGACCGCGTCGCGATCTACATGCCGATGATCCCGGAGGCGGTCGTCGCCATGCTGGCGTGCGCGCGCATCGGCGCGACGCACACGGTCATCTTCGGAGGCTTCTCGTCCCACGCCCTGGCCGACCGCATCAACGACACGCAGGCCGAGGTCGTCGTCACCGCCGACGGGGGTTACCGGCGCGGCCAGGTACTGCCGCTCAAGCCTGCCGTCGACGAGGCGCTGCAGGAGGCGCCCAGCGTGCGGAGCGTGATCGTGGTGACGCGCACCGGCAACCCCGTGAACATGGAGCGCGGCCGCGACGAGTGGTACCACGAACTGATGCGCGAGGCGTCGGACGACTGCCCAGCGCTGCCCGTCGACGCCGAGCACCCCGCTTACGTCCTGTACACCTCGGGCTCGACCGGGAGACCCAAGGGCATCCTGCACACCACCGGCGGCTACCAGGTGCACGTCGCCCTCACCAGCAAGTACGTCTTCGACCTCAAGCCCGACGACGTCTTCTGGTGCACCGCCGACATCGGCTGGGTCACAGGCCACAGCTACATCGTCTACGGGCCCATGGCGCTCGGCGCCACGCAGGT
>CAZFAQ010000116.1:0-3217 GCA_964517055.1 uncultured bacterium
CCTCCCCCGCCATCGTCTTCTTGAAGCTGGGCAGGTGCTTGCGCTGCGCCTCGATCATCCGCTCGCGGTAGATGCCGTAGATGACGTCGGTGTCGTGGAGCGTCACGCCTTCTATCGTCGGTGACGCGAACACGGGCAGCTCGATACCCTTGGCGGCCAGTTTCTGAGCGGTCCTCGAGATGAGCTCATGCATCATGATCATGGCCAGCACGGTGGACGAACCCGACACCGGCCGAGACCAGCCCTCGATGTCCACGATGGCGTCCTCGACCGGCGCTCCGGTGTCGATGACGACGTCCGCGGCGTGCGGCAGCCGCTTGCCCGAGCTATGCGTCGCGGGCTTGCTCATGTTGGCCTTGGCGGTTATGGCGACCACGGTCAGGCCGCGCGCCTTCGCGTACAGCGCCGTGTCGATGCCCGACGAGTTCGAGCCGGAGTGCCCGAAGATCACGACGGTGTCGCCGGCGTTGAGCGGCTGGTGGTCGAGGAACTTCTCGGCGTAATCCTCTGTGCGTTCTAGCCACAACAGCTCGCGAACGCCGCCGGCACCCAGCACGTTGTGCCACATGACACGCGGGTCAGTGAGCGGGTTGAAGCCGACGTACGAGCCGTAGCGCGGGAAGGTCTCCTGAACGGGCAACACCGAGTGCCCGGAGCCGTAGAGGTGCACGAGCCCCTCGGTCGCGAGGCTCTGAGCCATCGCCTCGGCTGCGCGCTCGAACGCGTCCTCGTTGGCGGCCGCGGTCTCCTCAGCGATCTTCAGCAGCTTGCTTACGTACATGGTCGACATGGTCGTTCCCCTCTCTGAGATGTTCGGTTGGCTCGCCACGCGCACTTAGCGTGGGCATCTTCGTCGTGGTGCGCGGGCACGTCATCCCGGCGCGCGGGCTTCGTCGTCTCGGCCCGTGAACCTCACTCGGGCGGCGGCGGCTTGTCGCCCCTGCCCTTGAGGACCCACTGGATCTGGTAGCGGTCCCCGCGCATCAGCGAGGTCGTGAACTCCATCGGACCGTCCTCGTCGAAGGCGACCCGTTCCACGCGGAAGGCCGGGTCGCCGGCGGCAACCTGCAACACCGTGGCGTCTTCGGTACTCACCTTCGTCACCCAGAACTTCTCGTGGGCCTCGACGATGCGGACCCCGTAGCGGTTCTCGAGCAGGTCGTAGAGGGAACCATCCGCCAGCTCCTCCGCGGTCAGGTCACCGAACCGCGCCGCCGGCAGGCGCGTCGACTGCACGCCTATCGGGTGGCCGTCGCCCGTGCGAAGGCGTCTGATCTTGACGACCTCCGAGCCCACCGCCAGGTCGAGGCGCTCAAGTTCGGTCGCGTCTGCGGGCTCCACGCTCAGGCTCAGAAGCTTCGAACCCGGACGGAGGCTCAGGTCGCGCATGTCCTCGCTGAAGGAGCGCAACCCGCGCTCGCCGGCGGTCAGTAGTGGAGCCCTCACGAAGGTACCCCTCCCCGGCTTGCGGCTGACGAAACCGCCGTCCACGAGGTTCTTCATGGCCTGCCGCGCCGTGACGCGGCTCACCTGGTACGTGTCGCACAGCTCCTTCTCTGTGGGGATGCGGGTACCGGGCGGCCACTCGCCCGAGAGGATTCTCCCCCGAAGCAGGACCTCGAGCTGGTGGTAGAGCGGCTCGGGCCGCCCGCGGTCGACGCGCTTCACAGGAACGCCGCCCTTCCCTCTCGCCCCAGAACCACGGCGCCCATCGCGCCGGCTTCCGGTCCGAACCGCGCGGCTCGCACGGGTACCTTCCTTCCGGATGGCGACGCCTGCCGCGCGATCACCTCCCGTATGCGCGTAGACAGCAGGTCGAACTCCGCGGAAAGCCCGCCTGAGAGCAGCACCAGCTCCGGGTCGAAGATGGACACGAGCGTCGCTAGCGCCGTGCCCAAGTGGGTCGCGACCTCGGCGACGATGCCAGCGGCTCTCTCGTCCCCGGACCGCGCAGCCGAGATCAGTTCGCGAGGCTCGAGCCCTAGCTCCCGCGCGCGCTCCGTCAGCGCGGTGCCCGAGGCCACGAGCTCCAGCTGGCCGTGCTCCGGGTGATGGAGCTGCTCAAGCCCCAGGTTCAACCATCCGAACGACCCGGCCGAGCCGCTGCTGCCGCGGTAGATGCGGCCGTCCAACAGGACGCCGCCTCCCACTCCCGTACCCACGCTGAGGAGCAGAGCGGTGCCGGCTTGTCGAGCGGCGCCGAAATGCGACTCGCCCAACAGCGCCGCGTGCGCGTCGTTGCTGCAGAACACGGGGGCGCCGGACAGTATGCCTATGTCAGCCGCCATCCTTCCACCCTCGAGGAACGGTGCGTTCGGCAACCACTCGACGTGCTGGTCGAACGCGACGCCGGGCAGCCCCACCCCGACCGCGCGCGCAGAGTACGGTCGCACCATCTGCTCGACAAGTTGAATGAACGCCTCGTACCCGTCCGGCAGCGGCGCGTTCGCTACGGTCCGAGGCACGTCCTCGAGCGCACCCGCCTGGCGCTCGGTCCACGTGGCCAGGCGCACGTTCGTGCCACCGACGTCAAGTCCTAAGTAGGTCTCGCTCATCCCTTGAGCCCAGTCTGCGAGATGCCGGCGATGAAGTAGCGCTGCAGGAAGAGGAACAGAACGATGTTGGGCAGGACGCTGATCACGGCGCCGGCCATGACCACGTTCTGGAACCTGATCGCCGACGTGTACGAGACCAGACGGTTCAGCGCCAACACCACCGTCTGTGACTCCGGGCTCTGCAGAACCGTCAGCGGCCACAGGAACGAGTTCCAGTGGAACGTGAACGCGAAGACGGCCAGAGCTGCTATCGCCGGCCCAAGCAGCGGGAAGACGATGCGCCATAGGCTGCCCCACTCCGTGGCGCCGTCCAGGCGCGCAGACTCGAGCAGCTCGTCCGGAACCCCCGCTATGAACTGCCGCATGAGGAAGATCCCGAAGGCGTTCGCGAGGTTGGGAAGCATGACGCCGGCCAGAGAGTCGACGAGGCCCAGCGACTGGATCACCTTGAAGAGCGGCACCAGCATGACGATGGGCGGCAGGAACATGGTCGCCAGCACGACCGCGAACAGCGTGTCCCGGCCGCGGAATCGCAGCTTGGCGAACACGTATCCCGCCATCACGCTGGTGACGATGATGCCGAGGGTCGTGCCGCCCGCGATGATGAACGAGTTCAGGAACGAGCGGGCGAACGGCACGGTGCTGAAGGCGCGCTCGTACGC
>CAZFAQ010000117.1:0-3209 GCA_964517055.1 uncultured bacterium
TCGAGCTCTCCCCTCGCGGCCCGTCGATCCTGGTGTCGCGCGCCGCGCCCGAGCTGCTCGAGTACTTAATGCGCCAGGAGATCCCCGAGGTCGCGGACGGCACGGTCGAGATCAAGGCCATCGCCCGTGAGGCCGGCCAGCGCTCCAAGGTCGCCGTGACCTCGAACAACCCCAACGTCGACCCCATCGGCGCTTGCATCGGTCACCGCGGCAGCCGCATCCAGGCCGTCACGGCCGAGCTCCAGCGCGAGCGCGTCGACATCATCCAGTGGGACGGGACGCCGCGCGAGTTCATCCGCAACGCGCTCTCCCCCGCCAAGGTCGGCAACATCGAGCTGGATACCGAGGAGCACAAGGCCCGCGTCACCGTCGGCTCCGACCAGCTCTCGCTGGCTATCGGCAAGAGCGGGCAGAACGTGCGGCTCGCGGCCAAGCTTACGGGTTACAGCATCGACCTCCAGGCCTCCGAGTCGGTCTCCGACCTCGACGCCGCCATGCAGGCCGCGGCCTCGCGCATGACGGACCAGGGGCAGGCCGAGCGGACCCACAGCGCCTTCGATGCCCTGTTCTCCAAGGGCGATGAGGCGGAGGCCGCCGAGGCCGGCGAGGACGAGGCCGCCGAGGTCGAGGAAGCGGCTGGCGACGACGCAACCGAGGCCGAGGAAGCGGCAGGCGACGACGTCGCCGAGGAGCCGGAAGAAGCGACCACCGAGGAAGCGGCGTCCTGAGCATGGTCAAGCCGCACGAGGCCAGACAGCAGCGCCCCCGGCACGTGCCGCTCAGGCGCTGCGTCGTGTGCCGCAGCTCCCAGCCCCAGGCGCAGATGCTGCGGCTGACGCAAGGCGACGACGGCGCTTACGCCTACGACGCGCGCCGTCGGCTGGGCGGGCGCGGCACCTGGGTCTGCCACGAGTGCGCGGCCCAGACGGTGACAGACGAGGACGCGAAGAGGTTGAGCCGGGCCTTCAGGGGTCAGGCGGAACAGGTGCTGGGACTGCTGAGGGAAGCCGCGAAGCTCCCGCAAGGGTCGGCGCGCGCGGAGCGCCGGACGGCAGCCGTCACCGCACGTCGGGACGGAGGCACGGATGTCGGATAAGGTCAGGATCTACCAGCTAGCCAAGGACCTGGGGGTCGAGAACAGCGAGCTCCTGGCACGCCTTGACGAGCTAGGGGTCGAGTACAAGTCGGTGTCGAGCACCCTGGACGCCGAGACGGCAGATGCGGTCAAGAACCTCGTCGCCGACACCGGTTCGAAGGGTGAGCAGGCGGCAGCCAAGCCCGCCAAGGACACCGCCGAGCCGGCCAAGTCCGCCGAGAAGCCGGCCGCCAAGGCGGCTCCGGCTGGTGACGTCGCGGTCGCCGAGAAGCCGGCCGCCACTAAGGACAAGAGGGCGGCGAAGGCGCCGGCTGAGGGTGCGTCCGAGGTACCGCTGCGCGCGCCCGTCGTCACGGTCATGGGTCACGTCGACCACGGCAAGACCTCGCTCCTCGACCGGATCCGCCAGACCCACGTCGCCGAGCGCGAGGCAGGCGGCATCACACAGCACATCGGCGCCTACCAGGCCCAGACCAAGCACGGCGTCGTCACGTTCCTCGACACGCCGGGCCACGAGGCGTTCACGACCATCAGGCAGCGCGGCGCCAACGCGACCGACATCGCCGTGATCGTCGTTGCCGCCGACGACAGCGTCATGCCGCAGACGCGCGAGGCCATCGCGCACGCCAAGGCGGCCGGCGTCCCCATCGTCGTGGCGGTCAACAAGGTCGACCTGCCGCAGGCCAACCCAGACAAGGTCAAGCAGGACCTCATGCAGGTCGGGCTCGTCCCCGAGGAGTACGGCGGCGACACGATCACCGTGCCGCTGTCCGCCAAGACCGGCGAGGGCGTCGACGACCTCCTCGAGATGCTCTCGCTCGTCGCCGAGGTCGAGGAGCTTCGAGCCGACCCCGGAGCCCCGGTCAAGGGCGTCGTCGTCGAGTCGGTGCTCGACAAGCGCGCCGGCGTCCTGGCGACCGTCCTGGTCCAGGAGGGCACGCTGCGCGTGGCCGACTACGTCGTCTCCGGCGAGGTGTGGGCCAAGGTCAGGCGCCTCACCGACCACTCAGGCGCCAACGTCGACGAGGCGGGCCCCTCCACCCCGGTGCAGGTGCTCGGCTTCTCCGAGCAGCCGGTCGCCGGATCCATCGTCGAAGGAGCCGCGAACGAGGCCGAGGCCAAGGGCATCGCCAACGAGCGGCGCCTGGCCCGCGAGGAAGATGCCAGGCAGGAGATCGGCAAGAAGGGCGTCACCCTCGCCGACCTCTTCGGCAAGCCCAAGGTCAAGACCATCCACCTGCTGCTCAGGGCAGACACCCAGGGCTCGCTAGAGGCCATCCGCGGCGTCCTGCAGCGCGAGGCCGAGGCGACAGACGAGGTCGACCTCGAGATCATGCTCGCCGAGGTCGGCGCGCCGACCGACTCCGACCTGCTGCTGGCAGGCACGGCCGACGCCACGATCCTCAGCTTCGGCACCAACCCGCCAGGCAGCGTGGTCAAGGCGGCCGAGCGCAAGGGCATCCCGCTCAAGTCGTACAAGATCATCTACGACCTCATCGAGGACGTGCAGAAGATGATCCGCGGCCAGATCGAGCCCGAGTACGAGGAGCGTACCCTCGGCCGCGCCGAGGTCAGGCAGGTCATCCACGTGCCGCGCACCGGCAACAACATCGCCGGCTCCTACGTCCTCGATGGCGTGGTCAGGCGCGGCGCCAAGGCGCGGGTGCACCGCGGCGACAAGGAGGTCTACAAGGGCTCCATCGCCGGCCTGAGGCGCTTCAAGGACGACGTCCGTGAGGTCACGACCGGCTTCGAGTGCGGTATCAGCCTCCAGAACTACGACAACATCCAGGAGGGCGACATCATCGAGGTGTACGAACTCGTCGAGGTGCCGGTCGCATGAACCGCGCCGCCACCGGCATCCTGATCCTGGCGGCCGTCATAGCGTCCGTCCTTTACCTGTGGCAACCGTGGGCGGCAGACGGCTCCCCGCTCAAGCTGGGCCTCGACCTGCAGGGCGGCCTCCGCGTCACACTGCAGTCGGAAGAGCCCAACCCAGCGCGCGAGGACCTCGACACTGCCCGGAACATCATCGAGAACCGCGTCAACCAGTTCGGCGTCGCCGAGTCGGTCGTGCAGGTCTCGGGCGACCGGAACATCGTCGTCGAGCTGC
>CAZFAQ010000118.1:0-3197 GCA_964517055.1 uncultured bacterium
GGCGCATCGACGCCGCGTGCGAGCGGGTGGGCCGTGACCCTTCCGAGGTCGAGCTCCTACCCGTCAGCAAGACGGTCCCTCCCGAACGTCTACGTCTCGTCTACGCCGCCGGAGCTAGGAAGCTCGGCGAGAACAAGGTTCAGGAGGCCAGGGAGAAGTCAGGTGAGCTATCGGACCTCTCCGACCTCGAGTGGGCGGTGATCGGGAACCTCCAGACGAACAAAGCCAAGTACGTGGCGCGCTTCGCTCACGAGTTCCACGCCCTCGACCGCCTCAAGGTGGCCGAGGAGCTCGAGAGGCGGCTCCAGAAGGAGGGCAGGGGCCTGGACGTCTACGTCCAGGTGAACAGCTCAGGCGAGGACAGCAAGTTCGGGCTCCGGCCAGAGGACGTCTCGGCGTTCGTGCAGGAGCTGCCTGCGTTCACCGCCCTGAGGGTGCGCGGCCTCATGACGCTGGCGCTGTTCTCGTCGGATATCGACAGGGTCCGCCGCTGCTTCGTGATCATGCGCGAGCTGCGAGAACGCCTGCGCCAGGAGGCCGTAGACGGCATGTCCTTCGACGGGCTGTCCATGGGCATGTCCGGCGACTTCGAGGTCGCCATCGAGGAGGGTGCGACCGTGGTGAGGGTGGGCCAGTCGATCTTCGGCGCGAGGGACCTACCAGACAGCCACTACTGGCCCGGCGCGACGGCCGGATGAACCTACCGCCTAGACATGGGCGCCGTGTCCGCGCAGGACTTAGACGGTCACGTGTCGCGGTCGCTGCTGGTACGTCGTGCCTATAGACCGCGACGCCTACGAACCACTGCCTGTCGACGTCGTCTCGATCCAGTCGCAGGTCGTCTACGGCTGCGTCGGGAACAGTGTCGCCGTGCCGACCCTGCAGGCGCTCGGCCTCAACGTGGTCGCCGTGCCCACCGTCGTACTCAGCAACGTCCCCCACTACGACACGCTGCACGGCGGCGCCGTGCCCACCGACTGGTTCGCTGGCTACCTCGACGACCTCGTCAGGCGTCGAGCGTTGACGCACGCTCGAGCCATCGTGCTCGGCTACCTGGGGCCGCCCGAGCAGACCGTGGTCCTCGCCGACTGGCTCGAGCGCGTGCTCCACGACCATCCGAACGTCTCACTCATCGTCGACCCCGTCATGGGAGACCACGACAGCGGCCTGTACGTTCACCCGGACCTACCTGCCGTGCTCGTGGAGCGGATCGTCCCCCTTGCCCACGGTCTGACCCCCAACGCTTTCGAGTTCGAGCAGCTCGTCGGCAGGCCGTTGCCTACCCTTGAAGAGACGGCCGAAGCCGCCAGGGACCTGCTCCTGACGAACGTCGACTGGGTGGTCGTGACGAGCGCCGCCCCCGCCGAGACCGAGGCCGGTCATACGAGGGTCGCGGTCATCACCGAGAACGACGTCGAGGTGGTCAGGCACCGCCTCGTCGAGAGCGTCGCCAAGGGCACGGGCGACCTGTTCACGGCCACCCTGGTCGGAGGTCTGCTGCGCGGCTACACGCTGACTGCCGCCACCAAGGCCGCTGCCGAGCGAACCGTGGCCGTGCTCGAGCGAACCGCCGCCCTCGGTTGCGGCGAGCTCGTCCTCAGCTGAGCCGCTCGGAGCGCACGTCGGGCTAGCCCGTGGGTTCGTGACCCGAGTCGTGCTGCACGCGCCGGCACGCCCCGCGCCTCCGCCGTCGGCCCCATAATGCGCCCATGCTCAGGATCGGCTCGATCGTATGGGGGGTGCGGGACGTGCAGCGCGCCGTCGAGTTCTGGACGGCCGCCCTCGGCTACGTCGCTCGCGGCGGTGACAGCCCCGACTGGGTGATGCTCAAGCCCCACGACGGGGCAGGCGTCCAGCTCGCCCTGCAGCAGGTGAGGGCCGACGCAGGCGACCGCAGGCGCCACCACCTCGACCTGTACGCGTACGACCAGGAGGCGGAGGTGGAGAGGCTCGTCGAGCTGGGTGCGAGGCCGGTGCCTGGTTGGCGGTACGAGGACGGCTCCGACTACGTGGTCCTGAGCGACCCAGACGGCAACTACTTCTGTGTGATCGCCGCCGGTGACGCCGCCAGGCAGCCCAGGCTGCGGCTCGCCGTGCCGCGCTACGTCGAGCACGCGAACGAGCTGCCCGAGCCCGACAGCCACACGTACCGCGGCGCCCGCGCGCTCGTCGCCCTGCACGAGCGGGAACTGCGCGCGTTCGTGCCGGTGTGGCGCCGGTTCTCGGCTACTGGCCTGTCACTGCCCGCGACCGACGACGAGGACTACCTGTCCAACGAGCATCTGCTCCTCCACGTCCTGAGGGCCGCGGGACGGTACCTGACTTGGATGTGCAGGCAGCTAGGGCTACCGGACCCGGAGGTCGCCGCGGCGCCTGACGTGAGCGAGGTCGCCGAGCGAGCCGACGAGTTCATGGAGCACGTGCTGGAACGATGGCGCGGCGCGCTCGAAGCCGTCCCGGCGGCGCGGTTCGAGGACAAGGCTTACGTCTCGAACTGGGGCGCGCCGATGACGATCGAGTCGATGCTCGAACACGCGTTCACGCACCCAGCTAGGCACACCTTCCAGCTAGAGGAGCTGATGGCGCGGGACCAACAACCAGGTTGACCGGGCGGCCGGCAGCCTGAACGGCGGACGCGGGCTCCACCGGCACGGGAGTTACCCTCTAGCGATGAGCTTGACGAAGACGAACCCCGTTCCGGCGACCGACAGGCGCCCGGTGAAAGACATGCTCCACGGCCATGAGGTCGTCGACGACTATCGCTGGTTGGAGGGTGACAACACCGACCCGGACCGCATGGGCGTCGTCACGCCGGAGGTATCGACGTGGACCGATGCCCAGAACGCCTACACCCGTGCCGTGCTCGACGCGCTGCCGGGCCGCAAGGAGCTCGAGGATAGGCTCAGGCCGCTGCTGCAGATCGGCTCTATCTCGGCGCCCGAGGAGAGGGCGGGGCGCTACTTCTACTTCAGGAGGGAGGGGGACCAGAACCAGGCGAGCGTCTACATGCGCGAGGGTCTGAGGGACGAGGAGCGGCTGCTCATCGACCCCGCCAGCATGGACGAATCCGGGCTCACTACCGTCACCTGGATCTCTCCCAGCCCCGACGGCAAGCAGCTCGCGTACGGCACGTACACGGCAGGCGACGAGAACACGAAGCTGGAGCTGCTCGACGTTGACACCCGCGCGAAGCTGCC
>CAZFAQ010000119.1:0-3150 GCA_964517055.1 uncultured bacterium
AGGGTCGGCCTCAAGCTGGAAGGCGGCTGGGTCTACGCGGACGGGCTCACCCACTTCGAGGTGAACGAGCGAGACGAGCTGCTCATGGCCGGTTACGACGGTGACGGCCAGCTCACGGTGGCGCTCCAGGTGTCGCGCACCCCGTTCAGGGAGGCTTGAGTGGAGCGCTTCGACCCGACCGCCGAGGAAGGCATCCTGGTGGTGCTGCCCCATCCAGACGACGAGACCTTCTCGAGCGGCGGGACGCTGGCCCTGGCGTCCGACGCCGGCCGCCGCGCCACCTACCTGTGCGGCACCTACGGCGACATGGGCAGGCGGATGGGCAACCCGCCGATGGCCAACCGCGAGTCGTTGCGCGACATCCGAACGTCTGAGATGGCCGCCGCTGCAAAGGTCCTCGGCATAGAGGTCGAGTTCATGGGACTGCGGGACAAGTGCGTCGAGTTCGAGGACCCGGCTGGCCTGGCCGTGAGGATCCGCGAGGTCATCGAGCGCCTTCGCCCCAGTACCGTCATCACCTTCGTGCCTGGCTTCGGCGTTCACCCCGACCACGACGCGCTCGGCCAGGCGACGGTGCTTGCGGTGCGGGGCATGGCGCCAGGCGAGCGGCCCGTTCTGCTGGGCGTTGCCGTGGGCGGCGAGAACAACCCTCATTGGGAGAAGGACTCCGCCTACCTAGGCGACAGGCGCGTCGCGGTGGACATACGACCCGTCTACCGCAAGAAGATCGCGGCGCTCAGGGCCCATCACAGCCAGACGGTGGTTGTCTTCTCGCAGTGGGAGAAGACGTGGGACCTCGAGACGTTGAAGAGCCTGCCGGGAGCGCCCGAGCCAGACGAGCAGACGCTCGCCTGGCGCAAGCGGCTCACCGAGGAAGAGGCGTTCCACGTTCTCGACCCGGACGCGCGCACGCTCCTCGACGTGCCAGAGGACAGCTAGCCGGCCTACTGCGCGGGGGGCTCGTCCTGCCCGGCAGGGGTCGCCGGCTGCGCTGGCGGCTGCGGCTCGGGGGTCGGGGCGATCGGTTGCTCGGGGGCGGGTGACTGTCCTTCGGCCGAGGCGGCGACGTCTCCCGTCGCGTGCACGGTGCGCCTTGCGGTCACGCTGTCCAGCAGGTCACGGCCCGTGCCGGTCCTCAGGAGCAGGTAGGCTCCGACGGCGATCAGCGCGAGCGCGACGACCCAGCCGGCGCCCTCTACCAGCGACAGGAGCGCGACCAGGCCCAAGCCAGCGGCTGGCCAGATCGCCCAGGGCTGAGGCTCGACCTCGAGCCTGGTGAGCGCGTAGAACGTCAGAGCCATGCCCGCGAGGAACACCCAACCGGCCGAGGGCCCGAAGACGGCCTCGAAGAACGAGATGACGCCGAGCGATGCCAGCGTGCCGGCCGGGATGAGCGCCCACCAGCGCGTCTTGTCCTCGCGCCAGTAGACGGCGAACGCGAGCCCTAGGGCCGCGAGGAACGCACCGCTGCCGAGGCGCCAGGGCGCGATCGAGGCGATCGCCAGGCCAGCGAGCGGGAAGGCTGCCAGGCGCCAGGCGGCGTTGTCGCGGCGCCGTCCCTCGACGTACGCGAGGTAGGCCAGCCCGCCGAAGAGCAGCGCCCCCAGCAGGCTCCCGACGAATCTGAACACTCCCAGCGTGCCCAGCAGCGCGATCACGCCGATGGCGATGAGCACGATGGCGGCCGTGGAGTTCCTGTCCTTGTCTACGAGGTTCATGCCCTCCTCCTTCTTCAGCTTCGAGCGTATGGCGCGCGGCACGTGGCGTTGTAGAGGAGGAAGTACGGGGCGCGGGAGGCCGCAAGGATGACGACCGCCTCCCACCAAAGTAGGACGCTGGGCGCGGGCGGGCGGAGGTACCCTTGTCCCGGAGACTCGCATGGCTCAGAAGGTCCGCGTGCTACTGGTAGACGACCACACCGTCGTGAGGAGGGGGCTCAAGCTGGCCTTCGGCCTCGAGCACGACCTCGAGGTCGTGGGTGAGGCGAGCAACGGGCGCGAGGCCCTCGACCTGGTCGATGAGCTGCGGCCGGACGTCGTCGTGATGGACCTGCTCATGCCGGTCATGGACGGCGTGGAGGCTACCCGCGAGCTGCGCTCCAAGCACCCGCAAGTGGAGGTCGTCGCGCTCACGTCTGTGCTCGAGGACCGCATGGTCGTCGACGTCGTCGAGGCCGGGGCGGCAGGCTACATGCTCAAGGAGTCGCGTCCGGACGACCTCTTCGACGCCGTCAGGGCGGCGGCGCGCGGTGAGGTGCGCCTTGACCCGCGTGCCCAGGCGCGCCTGGTGCGCGAGATGCGCAGCCCCAAGCTGGAGGAGCCGCTCACCGATCGCGAGACCGAGGTGCTCGCGCTGATCGCCGGAGGGCTCACGAACAAGGCCATCGCTCAGCGCCTGGGCGTGGCCGAGGCGACCGTCAAGTCGCACGTCTCGAGCCTCCTCGCCAAGCTGGGCCTCAAGAGCCGCACGCAGGCCGCCCTCCACGCGCTGCGTGAGGGGCTGGTCGCCAGAGGTGGCTGAGCCGGCCACGACGCCGCCCGGCGTGCCGTGGCATCAGCGCCTGTCAACACGCCTGACGCTGCTCCTGCTCGCCGTCGTGGCCGTCCTGACGGTCGCGATGGGCATCCTGCTATGGCGTGCCCTGGCCGAGGTGGTGCGGATGCGCACCGGCGTAGCCATCGAGCCCGGCCTGGAGGGTCTGGGGGCCCTGACCGGCCGCGAGGCGATCGACGCCCAGGCCGCGGCGGCCGTCCTACGCAGCACGCTCGTGAACCTCACCGTCGTGGTGGCGGTCACGCTGCTCGCCGCCACGGCGTTCTCACGCTCGCTCCTCTCGGACCCCATAGCCAGGCTCACCGCCACGACCCGTGCTCTGGCAGGTGGTGACCTGCAGGCCCGCACCGACGTCGTCGACGCCTCGGAGATAGGCGAGCTGGCGCGGTCGTTCGACACCATGGCCGAGGCGCTGTCGTCCGCTCAGGACCGCCTGGAGGCGCGGGTCACCGCCCGGACCGCGGAGCTGAGAGCGCTGCTCGAGCTCTCGAACACCATCGCCATCACGCTCGACCTGGAGCCGCAGCTCGACGCCGTGCTCGCGCGCCTCATCGGCACCGGTACGGCCGTGGCGGCAGAGGTCCTGGAGATCGAGCC
>CAZFAQ010000120.1:0-3141 GCA_964517055.1 uncultured bacterium
CGCAAGGTGGCGGTCAAGCGCGACGACCCACCGCAGGAGCCTGACGTCGCGCCGGCGTAGCGCGGGCGGTGTCGCCATCGGCGCTCGTTCCCGTGCGGATAGGCTGGCGCGGTGAGCACCCCGATCGCGCTGCAGCTCTACACCCTCCGAGAGGCGCTTTTGGACCGTGGTCTGGAGGACACGCTCGGGCGGGTGGCGGACCTCGGCTACGTCGGCGTCCAGCCCTTCGACCTGGACCCGTTCGGGGCGGAGCGCACACGCGGCCTCTGTGATGCCCTCGGTCTTAAGGTCGCCAGCCTGCACGCCCCGCTTGCTTGCGGGGACGAACGCCAGGTCGTTGTGGAGACGGCCCTCGCCCTAGGCACGCCAAGCGTCGTGTCGAGCAGCCAACCTGCGGACGTCGCGACCGCCGGGTCGCTGGCGCGGTTCTGCGACAGGGTCGAGGAGGCGCGCGCCGCGCTTGCGGAGCATGGCGTCTCGGTCGGGCTACACAACCACTGGTGGGAGCTCGAGCCGGTCGGTGGCGTGCTGCCATACGACGTGTTGCGCGAGCGCCTTCATGACGACGTCTTCTTCGAGGTCGACGTCTACTGGGCGGAGACCGCGGGCGTGAACGCGGCGGAGCTGGTCGCGGACCTTGGCCCTCGGGCTCCGCTGCTGCACGTCAAGGACGGTCCGGCCAGGCAAGGCGAGCCGATGGTGGCCGTAGGGGACGGCTCGCTCGATATCGCTGACATCGTGACAGCGGGTATGCCGCACACGCGCTGGTTGATAGTAGAGCTGGACGAGTGCGACACCGACATGTTCACCGCTGTGGCTAGGAGTATCGAATGCCTGAGGAGCGCGGGGTTGGGAGCAGGACGGTGACTAGAACTCGTTGCCCCAGCTCGACCTCACGAACGCCACGACCGAAGCGACCTGATCGTCGCTGAGTCGGCCCCCGAACGCAGGCATGATGCCTCCGCCCTCCCTCACCCGCCTCTCGACGAACCCTCGGTCGCTCAGGTCGTCGTTGCCTGCCAGCCGCGGTCCGACGGAGCCTTGGCCGTTGGCGCCGTGGCATCCAGAGCACGACTGCGCGAAGACCTTGGCGCCCAACGCTAGGTCGGCCGGCGAGGCGGCCTCCGACCGCGACGTGGCCTCCAGCCGAGCCGTGGCGGTTGCGCTCTGGGCGCTGGCGTTGCCGTGGGGCAGCGTGCCCGCGATCAGTATCGATGCCGCCGCGAGCAGCGTCACCCCCAGGCCGAGGCCGGCGTCGACACGCGGGCGTGCGGCGGCGGTGAGTTGCGAGGCCGCTCGGCGCGCGATGGTCCAGGTGAGCGCGAAGAGCACCAGGGCGTTGACGGCGTGCAGCGCTCGCCACGGTCCGTCGAAGGCGTAGATGAGCGCGTACTGCGTTGCTATTAGCAGGAGGGTCACGAAGCTCAGGCCAGCCAGACCCGTCGCGCCGCGCGTCAGGAGCGCCAGCACGCCCATGACGATGACCGCCGGTTCGATCACGTGGACGAAGCCTGTGTGCCATGAGAGGTAGCTAGGGTCGACGAGCAGGCCCAGGCCGGCGAAGAAGACCTGCGTGACTATGGCGCTGCAGATCAGTGCCGCGAGGACGGTCAGTGGGTAGAGACCTCGTGGAGCGGGGCGGCGCCGTATCGCGGCGTCGCGGCCGTCCGCCGGGGCCGCTTGCGGGACGTGTGCATCTGACATGCAGGGACGGTAATGGTGGAAGCCGCGGCTTCTCCTCCGCCGTTGGTCGCAGGCTGAGCTCCGCCTGGCGGGTCATCTGCTGGTGGCTGTTCGTGGAACCGACCCTAGTTCCAGAGCTGTGTGCACCCAGTACACGGGGAACGACCACAAGTCAGTCATCGCCAATCTGTCTGCTCGAGTGCCTTCCATGGCAGCACGTTGACCCCGCTGCGCGTCTGCGCGTCGCTGCCCCCGTAGACGAGGTACTTCGTCCACTCGTCGGTGGAGAACGTCTTCAGATGCTGGTCGAAGTCCGCGGGCACCGTCTGGCCAGCCTTGCACTCGATGAGAGCACCTTTAGCCGAGGAAGGTATCAAGAGGTCGATCTCGGGTCCGCGCGTCTCCCGGTAGTGATACAGCTCGGAGGCGAGGCCACGATGGACGTGCCACTTGTGAACCTCGGTGGCGACCAGAGTCTCGAACAGGGCTCCCCGTAGGGGGTGAGAGGCCAGTTGCCCAGGCTCACGGATCCCGATCAAAGAGGATGCGAGGCCCACGTCGAGGAAGTGAAGCTTCGGCCGTTTGATGATCTGCTTGCGAACGTTGCGGCTCCAGGCGGGGAGCTTGAGGACGAGGTAGCTGGCCTCGAGCACCCCGAGCCACGCACGAGCCGTGTTGTGAGTCACGCCTGCGTCAGAACCTAGCTGGCTGAGGTTGAGCTCCTGCGCCGTACGGCCGGCGCACAGGCGCACGAACCTGGTGAACGCGTCGAGGCCCGTGATCTGGCTGAGTTGGCGAACGTCCCGTTGGATGTACGTGGTGAAGTAGTCCTGGAGCCAGCGGTCCACTGGGATCTGCTCTACCAGTGGCCGAGGGAAGCCGCCCTGGACCATAACCTCGTCCAAGGATGGGTTCCCTCGCGGAAGCTGGGCTCGTTCGCTCATAGAGAACGGCAGGAGGACCAGCATCGCCGTCCGTCCCGCTAGAGACTGGCTTATGGACTGAGAGAGGGCGAGGTTCTCCGAGCCCGAGATCACGACCCTACCGGGACGCGGGTCCTCGTCGACGAGGGTCTGCAGGTAGCTGAACAGCTCGGGAACCCTCTGAGCTTCATCGAGGATGAAGCCTTCAGGGAACTGGCCGAGGAATCCGCGCGGGTCCTGCCGCGCGAACTCGCGGACGTCCAGCGGCTCCAGTGAGACATAAGCATGCTCAGGGAACGTGGCCCGGCACAGCGTTGTCTTGCCTGACTGACGCGGACCCGTCACCGTCACCACTGGATAGTGTTGCGCCGACTCCAACATCTTGGCCGCCAGTGTCCTGGGCACGAACTTCGGGGAGTCGGAGGAGATGGCCATGCATGGATTGTAAATCGGATTGCCACTTCATGCGAAGCGCGGCCGGATCGTGCCGCGCTAGGCTGGCCGGGCGTAGCTGGCCACGTCGTTCAACTAGGCT
>CAZFAQ010000121.1:0-3085 GCA_964517055.1 uncultured bacterium
GCCGGCGCGTACCGGCTCGCGAGCGAGGAGGACGAGGTCAGGTGGGCGCTCGCACGGGTCAAGCGACTCTTGGGGACCGGCGTACAGCCGGCCGAGATCGTGCTCGTCGCCCGCGATGAGCGCGCTTACGGCCCGCTGGTGAGGACCGTCGGTGCCGAGTTCGGCGTGCCGGTGCGCCTCGCCTACCAGGTGCCGCTCAGCGATACGCGCCTGGGCGAGGCCGTGGCGGGCATCGTCTCGGTGGTGGGGCGCCGCCTGCCGTTCGAGGAGACGGCGCGTCTGCTCCGCCATCCGCTGGTGGTGGCGCTGACCGAGGAAGCCTGGGTCACGGCGCGAGCTTGGCACCCGGAGGGCCCACAGGAGTGGCGCAACGCCGGCGCAGAGGTAGCCGAACTGCTCGCGTGGCCCGCCAAGGCGACGTGGGACGAGTACGTAGGCACGTTGGAAGCGACACTGTCTGGCCTCGGCATCTCGGAGCGAGCCAAGGGTCGGGACGGCCGCGCGCGCGACAAGCTACGCAGCTCGCTGCGAGAGGTGGCGCCGGCCGGCGCACCGGGACGAACCACCGAGCCGATGACCCTGCCCGAGTTCCTCGCTCGCCTCGGCGACGTGCTCGACGCGGTCCTGGTGCCCGTCGACCCGCCGGACAGGCAGACCGTCGAGCTGCACACGCCGCTCGCCGTGTTCGGTGCTCGTTACCGGCACGTCATCGCCCTCGGCCTGACAGAGGGGACCTTCCCTCAGGCCATCAGGGAGGACCCGGTCATAGACCTGCCGGAGAGGGTCGCGCTCGCGGGGACCGGCGTGGTCCTCGAGGACGCCGAGGGCGCGGCGGAGCGGGAGGAGCTCTCGTTCCTCGCCGTCCTGCACGCTGCCGGGGAGAGCCTCACGCTCACCTCCCCGGAGACGGCAGGCGGCACCGAGCAGGTGCCGAGCCCCTACCTGCCGGCGGCGGGCTTGCAGCTCGAGCCGGCGGGCCCGAGGTCGCCCGCCAGCAGCCTCGAGCGGCTGATCGTCGACCTACCCACGACGGCGGGCCCGGCCAAGCGAGCGTGGTCGGTCGAACGTCGACGAGAGGGCCCACTCGGCCCGGACGCCTACGACGGGTTGCCGGGCGTTCCGCTCCCGCTTGGCGGTCCCTACAGCGCCACGCAGCTGACGACGTACGGCCAGTGTGGGTTCAGGTGGTTCGCCCAGTACGGCCTGCGCCTCTCCGAGGTCGTCGAGGCGGAGGAGGAGGTGAGCGCGCTGACGCTCGGCTCGGTCTTCCACGACACGCTCGCGATGGCCGTGAGGAGGGCAGCGCTCGGTGCCGGCCAGGCGTCCTCACCTGCCGAAGAAGACCCGCTGCGCGCCGCCGTCGTGAACGAGTTGGACCGGGCGTACGACGACGTGCACGAGGAGCGTGAGAAGCGCGGCGAGCGCATCAGGTCCAAGACCTGGCCGCGCCAGAGGGCGGAGAACATCGAGAAGCTGAGGCGGTTAGTCATGTCGGAGGACTTCATGCTGCCAGGCGCACGCGTAACGCACGTAGAGGAGCGCTTCGAGGGTACGTGGCGCGGCCTCGACGTGCGGGGCTTCGTCGACCGCATCGACGGACTCACCGGCGACCACGGTCGCACCCTGGTGTTCACCGACTACAAGCTCGGCAAGACGCCGCCGAAGGGCGCCAAGGGACCGAAGGGCACCCTGAACCTCGACGTGCAGTTGCCCCTCTACATCGAGGCCGCCGCCCCGGCCCTCGACCCGGATGCGACCGTCGGGGCCGCCCGCTACCTGTCCATCAACGGTGCCGCCATCAGCCGCCAGGTCGACCCCGCCAAGGTCGACTCGGCCTCTCTGGACGGCCTCGTCGTGAGGTTCCGCGAGGCCCTTGCTACCGGCGAGTTCCCGCTCGACCCCGACCCCCGCCAGGAGGCCTGCGAGTACTGCCCGTTCGACGCGGTCTGCCGGCGCGGGCCCAGGCTCTCGCGCAAGGCAGCCAGGGCGGCTGCTCAGGACCAGGAGGAGGCGGCGTGAGCGGGGTGCGCACCGGAGATGCGGTGCCGGACGTTCCCGAGGCCGGCCTCACGCCGGAGCAGGCCGCCGCCGTTGCCGCCCCGGGCTCTGTCGCTGTCGTCGCCGGAGCGGGCACAGGCAAGACCAAGATGCTCGCGCACCGCTACCTGTATCACCTGGAGCAGGGGTTCTCGCCGCTCGCCGTCGTGGCCGTGACGTTCACCGAGAAGGCGGCTGCCGAGCTCAAGAGCCGCATCCGCTCGCTGGTGGCAGAGCGCCTGCCTGGCGACCGCCGCTCCATCGTCGAGCTAGAGGCCGCGCAGGTGAGCACCATCCACGCGCTGGCCGCCCGCGTCTGTCGCGACCACCCTGACGAGGCCGAGGTACCGCCCGACTTCACGGTGCTGGATGACGTCGATGGCGCCCTGTGGCACGCGGAGCAGCTCGAGGACGCCATCGTCGCGTTGCCGGACGAGGTGATCGCCGCGGTGCCCGTCTACCTGCTCAGGTCCGTCCTCGGCCTGCTCCTGTCAGACCCGCTCAGCGCCGGCCCGGCTCTGGAGCGCGGGCCGGAGGACTGGCGGGAACTGCTCGCGGCCGAGCACGAGGCCGCGTACGCGCGCCTGGAGACCGACCCTCGCTGGCATGAGTGGCGCACGGTGCTGGAGGCGAACGTGGGCGCCGATGGCGACCGTAAGGAGATCGCCCGCAGGTACTGCCTGGAAGCGATGGGGGCGTTGAGGGACCGCGACCCAGTTCGCGCCCTCTCGCTCGCCGGGCTCGTCGACCTGCGCGGTGGCAGCAAGAGCGCCTGGGCGCCCGGTGCCCTGGAAGCCGTCAAGGACGTGCTCGGCCCGGTCCGTGACGAGATCAAGCGCGAGTGCGAGAAGGGCGTCCTCTCGGTCCAATGGGGGCCGGCCGACGACGCGCTGGCCGAGATGCTTCCCCACCTGCGCTCGGCGTTCGCCGACGCCTCGGCGCGCTTCGAGGCGGCCAGGCGTGAGGCGCGGGTTCTCGGCTTCGCGGACCTGGAGCTCCACGCCCTGCGGGCGCTTCGGCACGAGACCGTGCGCGACCACTACCGGAG
>CAZFAQ010000122.1:0-3014 GCA_964517055.1 uncultured bacterium
CCGTCGTTCTGGTAGAAGATCGCGATGTTGCGGCTGCCGAGCTCGGTGACGGCGTGCCGCGTCATGAGCGACGCCTCGACGACGTAGTCGGTGAAGGTCGTGTAGACGAGGCCGCCCGACTGCTCGGCGAAGACCTCGGAACCGGAGGCCGGGGCGACCCACGGGATGCCTGCACGCTGGATGAGCGGCATCGCCGCCAGGCCGTTGGCCGTTCCGACACCCGCCACGAAGGCGAACACGCCCTCGCGGTCGATGAGCTCACGCACCGCGGAGACGGTGCGGGCCGGGTCGTAGCCGTCGTCGCGGGTCTCGAGGACCAGGTTCCGGCCGTGGATGCCGCCCTGGTCGTTGATGTAGTCGAAGTACGCCTCGATGGCGACGGTGACCGCGCCCCAGGCCGCCGCCGGGCCCGACTGCGGGCCCCAGTTGCCGATGACGATCTCGGTGTCCGTGACCCCTTGTTCCTGGGCCACGGCCATGGAGCCTATCAGCGCTACGACGAAGCAAAGAAGTCCGAACCTCTTCATGTCGCTCCTCTCCCCCGCAGGCGGGGCCAGCACGTTTTTCGCTCGTTGCAGCGTATCACGGGCGGGTGCCGGTTCAGACCGCCAGGCGCGTCGGGAACGGAACAACTGAAGGATGGGTGAAGGCGCTCACCGCATGCGTCAGACGCGCTTGACCTCCGGCTTGCCGAGCAGCCCGTGGGGCCTCACGACCAGCACGATGATCACGACGAGGAACGCGAAGCTCGCCTTGAACTCGAGCGACACGTAGACGCCGACGAGCAGCTCCAGCACGCCGAGCACGTAGCCGCCGACCACCGCGCCAGGCAGGCTGTTCATCCCGCCGATCACGGCGGCCACGAAGCCCTTCGACAGCGGGTCGAGCATCATCGTCGGGTTGAGGAGCGTGGTCGGGGCGAAGAGCAGCGCGGCGGCAGTGGCGAGCACGGCGGCGGCGCCCCAGGTAGCCATCAGCACCGTGCGGACTGGCAGGCCCATGGCCTCGGCGACGTCCTCGCGCTGCGAGACCGCGCGCATCGCCACGCCCAGCTTCGTGAAGGTCAGTAGCGCCCACAGGCCGAGCATGAGGAGCACGCCGATGCCGGCGGTGAACAGGGAAGCCAGGCTGAACGAGGCCCCGGCCGCCTGCACGATCGAGTCGGGGCCCAGGGTCGGGACGACCTTGTTGTCGGTGCCGAAGACGAGGGCATCGAAGCCGCCGAGGAACAGCGCCAGGCCGAGGGTCAGGATGATGAGCCCTAGGTCGCTCTTGGTACGGGCGGGCCTGATCGTGAAGAGGTAGATGACGGCGCCTATAACCGCGGCCGCGACGAGCGCCAGGAGGAACGACAGCCCGAAGGGCAGCGACAGGTTCGTGAACAGCACGTAGGCGATGAAGGTGCCGAGCACCCCGACGTCGCCGTGGGCGAAGTTGAGGATCCGCGTGGTGCGGTAGACCAGCACCAGCCCGAGGGCCACCAGCGCGTAGACCGACCCGATGGTCGCCCCGCTGACGAGGACCTGGAGGACCTCTCCGAAGGAGGTCACGGCATCGTCTCGATGATGTCGGCGTGCGGATCGCGGGCGTTCACATCGGCCACGACTTCCAGTAGTTGCGGACCTTCAGCCAGCGGCCGTACAGACCGCTCGGCTCGAGGATGAGCACGAGCATCACGACGGCACCGAACACGAGCTGGGACCAGGCGCGGAAGGTGGATAGGTACAGCTCGAGCCCGGTGATGAAGCCGGCCCCGACGAGCGCGCCGGGCAGCAGGCCGAGCCCACCGACGACCACCATCAGCAGGAACTTGATCGACAGGAGCAGGTTGAAGCTCTCCGGCGTCAGGTAGCCGATCAGCGGCCCGTACAGCGCCCCGGCCAGGCCGGCGATGCCGGCAGACACCACGAACGCCAGCGACTTGTACTTGGACAGGCTGATGCCGCTCATCTGCGCGGCCAGGTCGGCGTCGCGCACGGCGCGGAACGCCCGCCCGACGTGTGAGCGCTCGAGGTTGAGCACCAACCAGACGACCAGGACGGTGATGCCGGCCACGAGCCAGTAGTAGGCGGAGTCGCCGTAGAAGTCGACGCCGAGGATCACCGGCCTGTCCGTGATGGTGCCTGTCGAGGCGCCGACGTAGTCCCAGTTGTTGAGGATCTGCTGGATGGCGATCCCGAAGCCCAGCGTGGCGATGGCCAGGTACGGCCCCTCGAGGCGCAGCGCAGGCACGCCGATGGCGAGGCCGAGCAGGGCGGCGACGGCGATGGCAGCGACGAGGGTCACCACGTAGGGGACTCCCATGCCAGCCAGCGCCGCTTGGGCGTACGCCCCGGCCGCCAGGAACCCGGCGTGGCCGAGCGAGACCTGACCGGTCATCCCGACGAGCACGGCCAGCGAGAGCGCGACGAGCGCGTAAACGAAGAACAACGTGACGTTGTAGACGATGTACCCCTGGACGAGAAGTGGGACGGCCACGACCACCGCAGCCGTGAGCCAGGCGCCTATCCAGCCCGGCAGTCCGCGGATGTGCTGCAGGTCCTGCTCGTAGCGGTCCCTGAACAGGACGCTCTGACGGCCGCGGCGGCGGGCCCGTGACGTCGCCGCGTCGTCCGTCACGCGTACAGGCCCTCGACCAGGTCCGCGTAGCGCGTGGCGATGCTCGAGCGCTTGACCTTGAGGGTCGCCGTCACCTCGCCGTCCTCGTGATAGAGCCGCTTGGGCAGGATCGCGAAGCGCTTGATGGTCTCTACGCGCGCGAGAGAGTCGTTGACCCTCTCGACCTCGCCTTCGATGAGCGCCACGACCTCGGGGTTCCTGGTGAGGTCGGTGTACGTGGAGTACGCGAGCTGCCTCTCGGCCGCCCAGTGCCTGACGTTGTCCTCGTCGAGCACGAGCAGCGCTACCAGGTACCTGCGCTTGTCGCCTAGCACGACGGCGTCGTTTATGTACACGGACGACTTGAGCTGGTTCTCGATCTTCTGCGGCGCGATGTTCTTGCCGCCGGCGGTGAT
>CAZFAQ010000123.1:0-3010 GCA_964517055.1 uncultured bacterium
GACCTGCGGGGGTACGAGGCCCGCTTCACGCAGGGCGACAGAACCCAGACACTCTCCTTGGACCTCAGGCGGTGATCATGAAGCGAATCGGTATCGTCCTCACGTTCCTCGCCCTGCTCGGGGCCGCTTACGCTCAGAGCAAGCTGGCTCCCCTGCCGGACGACCCCAGGTACGACGAGCCGGTCGAGTTCGTAACTGGCGCGACCGGCGAGTCGCTGCGCGCGATGATCCAGGGCCTGGCACGGTCGATCGACCTCACGGCGATCACCGATGACGTGCCAGACGAGATCATCGTCTACGACATCGGCGACCCCAAGCCGTTCCGGCAGGTGTGGGACATCGTCCTTACCCTCAACGACCTCGACTACGTGCTCCTCGAGAACGACCTCGTGGTCGTCGGGACCGCGGCGTCAGTGGCGCGGCTGCGCTCGGGCGAGGCCCCGCAGACCGCCGAGGTCACTGCGGACCCTACCGAGCAGCGCTTCTACCGGGTCAACAACGACCCTGGGCAGGTCGTCCAGATCCTGACCCGGGCCGTGCCGGAAGCGCAGATCGAGGCGCTACCTGGCACCAACAGCATCGTCGTCGTCGCCACCGCGGCTCAGCACGACCGTGTCGCCGCCGCTCTCGAGCAGTTCGACCGCGCGGCCGAGCAGGTCGTTCTCGAGCAGCGCACCTACTTCCTGTCGAACGCCGAAGCCTCGCAGCTTGCCGAGGTGCTCCAGCAGACCGGCATCCTCACCAGTGGCGGCGAAGAGGGCCAGGCGAGCCGCCTCGAGGACTTCTCCGTGGTCGCCGAGCCGCGCACCAACAGCCTGATCGTCACCGGCCCGGCCGGAGTGCAGGCGCGCCTCGCAGAGCTCATCCCTCAGCTCGACCAAGCGCAGCGCCAGGTCAACATCCAGGTGCGCATCCAAGAGGTGAGCAACTCGTTCTCGCGCGACTTCGGCCTCGACTTCAGCGGCGCGTTCGGTCAGATGCAGGCAAGCCTGCTCGACACCGGCCTCTCGTTCATCTTCGACATGACTTCGGCCGTGTCCAGCTTCAACATCATGGCCGTGCTCGACGCTCTCGAGTCACAAGGTCTCTCCCGCCGCGTCGACGACGCCAACCTGACGCTCCTCGACAAGCAGGAGGGCATCCTCATCTCGGGCGGCAACGCTCGCATCCTCCTGCCCAACGCAGCCGGCGAGGCGGTCCTCGAAGAGGTCGAGTACGGCGTGCAGCTCACCCTGACCCCGCTCATCGGGGCCGACGGTCGCATCACGATCGCCGTCAACGCCGAGGTCTCAGACCTCCTGCCGCCTCCGACCCCAGACGTCGTCCTGCACACCTCGACCCGCCGCGTCTCGACGACCGTCACCCTGGTACCCGGGCAGACCGTCCTATTGGGCGGCCTGATGCAGGACGAGATCATCGTCTCCAAGTCACGCCTGCCGGTCGTCGGGTCGATCCCCATCATCGGCGAGCTGTTCGGCTCGACCCGCACCGAGGAGACCTCGGGCGAGCTCCTGCTGATCATCACGGCAGACATCATCGAGTAGCGCCCCTCGCGGCCCGAGCGGCCGCACGCGACAAGACACCGCCTTCGAGGCACCCCGCCGGTCACGCAGCCGGCGGGGTGCTTCCTGTGGCATGTCGGCTTTCCGGGACGGCCCGACACGCCGTGTGGGACGGCGCTTACACCCGTGCTAGGCTTCTGTGATGCTGCGGTTCCTCTCGGCCGGGGAGTCACACGGCCCCTCCCTGACCGTGATCATCGACGGCGTCCCTGCGGGCCTCGAGTTGGTCGCGTCCGAGCACATCGATCCTTGGCTGCGCAGGCGGCAGGGTGGTTACGGTCGCGGCCAGCGGATGGTGATCGAGTCAGACGCCGCGACCCTCTTGGGGGGCGTCAGGGCGGGCATGACCACGGGGTCTCCCCTGGCGATCAGCATCGCCAACCGCGACAACGCCAACTGGCGCGAGGTCATGGACCCTCTACCTGGTGGCGAGCCTCGTAAGCGCGCGCTCACCGAACCCCGCCCCGGTCATGCCGACCTTGTCGGCGGCATCAAGTACGGACACAAGGACCTGCGTGACGTCCTGGAAAGGGCGTCTGCCCGCGAGACCGCTAGCCGCGTGGCCGCCGGCGCCGTGGCGCTCAGGCTGCTCGAGTCCGTTGGCGTTGAAGGGTGCGCACGGGTCGTCAGCCTCGGCGGTATCGACTGCGACGGCGGCATGGACTGGTCGCGCGTGGGCGCGTTGGACGAGAGCCCCCTGCGCACCCTGGACCGGGACGCAGAGGACGCCATCATCGACCGGATCGACGCGGCCAAGGAGTCGGGCGACACCCTCGGAGGGGTCGTGGAGGCGCGCTTCAGGGGCGTGCCAATCGGACTGGGTTCTCACGTTCAATGGGACCGTAAGCTCGACGGCCGGCTGGCTCAAGCCGTCATGAGCGTACCCGCCATCAAGGGCTGCGAGATCGGCGACGGCTGGCGAAACGCCACGGTGCCTGGCAGCGAGGTCCACGACGCTATCACCGACCGCCGCGACGGCCGCTACGAGAGGGCAAGCAACCGTGCAGGCGGCCTGGAGGGCGGCATGACGAACGGGGAGGACCTCGTGGTACGGGCCGCCATGAAGCCGATCGCCACGCTGATGAGGCCACTGCCGACGGTCGATGTCGTCACCCACGCCCCAGCCGACGCCGCACGCGAGCGCTCGGACGTCACGGCCGTGCCGGCCGCCTCGATCGTCGTGCTCGCCATGGCCGCGCTGGTGCTGGCGGACGCCGTGCTAGAGAAGTTCGGTGGCGACACCATCAACGAGATCGTCGAGCGCGCCCAGGCACACGGCGCCTACGCTGCGGCCTACTGATGGAAGCGGCTCCCAGGCGTCACCTGACGGCCGACCGCGTCGTCACATGGCTGGCCATGGCGGGCTTCATGGGCACCGGCAAGAGCCGCATCGGCTGGGAGCTGTCGCGCCGTCTCCAGCTGACGTTCGTCGACACCGACCGCGTCAT
>CAZFAQ010000124.1:0-2945 GCA_964517055.1 uncultured bacterium
GATCTTGAAGGACATCTCGGAGGAGTCGACCTCGTGGTACGAGCCGTCGTAGAGGCTCACCTTCAGGTCGACGATCGGGAACCCGAGGAGAGGCCCGGACTGCAGCGCCTCCTGCGTGCCCTTCTGCACGGCCGGGATGAAGTCCTTGGGAACGGTGCCGCCTACGACCGCGTTCTCGAACTCGAAGCCCGCACCGCGAGGGAGGGGCTCGGCCTTGATCTTGACGTGGCCGTACTGGCCTCGGCCGCCCGTCTGCCTGACGAACTTGCCCTCGACGTCTACGGCCTTCATGATCGTCTCGCGGTAGGCGACCTGCGGAGCGCCGACCGTGGCGTTGACGTGGAACTCGCGCTTGAGGCGGTCGACGATGATCTCGAGGTGGAGCTCGCCCATGCCCGAGATCTTGGTCTGGCCGGTCTCCGGGTCGGTCTCGACGCGGAACGTCGGGTCCTCCTCGGAGAGCTTGATGAGGCCGTTGGACAGCTTGTCCTGGTCGGCCTTCGAGGCGGGCTCGATGGCGACGGTGATGACGGGCTCTGGGACCTCGATGGACTCGAGCAGGATCGGGTGGTCCGGGTCGGTGAGCGAGTCACCGGTCGTCGTGTCCTTGAGCCCGATGACGGCACCTAGCTCGCCAGCCTCGATGCGCTCGATCTCCTCGCGGTGGTTGGCGTGCATCTTGAGCAGGCGGCCGATGCGCTCGCGCTTGCCCTTGCTGGCGTTGTAGACGTACGTGCCGGCCACCAACGCGCCCGAGTAGACGCGCACGAAGACCAGGCGTCCTACGTACGGGTCGGAGGCGATCTTGAAGGCCAGGGCCGAGGTGGGCGCGTCGACCTCGGATGGGCGCTGCGCGGCCTCGCCGTCTGGGGTCACGCCCTTGACGGCCGGGACGTCAAGCGGGCTCGGCAGGTAGTAGCCGACGGCGTCGAGCAGACGCTGCACGCCCTTGTTCTTGAGGGCCGACCCGCAGAGGACCGGGAAGAGCTTCATGGCGACCGTGGCGCGGCGGATACCGGCCCTGAGGGTGTCGGCATCGATCTCCTCACCCTCGAGGTACAGCATCGCGATGTCGTCGTCGGCGTCAGCCAAGGTCTCGACGAGCTTGGCGCGCTTCTCGTCGGCCAGGGCCCTGAGGTCGTCAGGGATGTCCTGCACGTCGATGTCGACGCCGATGTCGTCGTTGTAGTAGATGGCCTTCATCTCGATCAGGTCGATCAGGCCCTTGAACGTGTCCTCGGCGCCGATCGGCCACTGGACGGCGAGGCCGGTGGCGCCCAGGCGCTCCTTGAGGGAGCTGAGCACCAGCTGGAACGACGCGCCAGTCTTGTCCATCTTGTTGGCGAACGCGACGCGGGGCACGTGGTACTTGTCGGCCTGCCGCCACACCGTCTCGCTCTGCGGCTCGACGCCCTGGCTCGAGTCGAACACCGCGACGGCGCCGTCGAGCACGCGCATGGAGCGCTCGACCTCCATCGTGAAGTCGACGTGCCCCGGGGTGTCGATGATGTTGATGCGCGTGTCGTGCCAGAAGCACTGAGTGACAGCGGACGTGATGGTGATGCCGCGCTCACGCTCCTGCTCCATCCAGTCCATCTGGGCCGCGCCCTCGTGGGTCTCGCCCACCTTGTGGATGCGGCCGGTGAAGAACAGGATGCGCTCGGTGAGGGTCGTCTTGCCCGCGTCGATGTGGGCGGCGATCCCGATGTTGCGCGTCCTACCTAGGTCTGTCTTGGTGATGGTGGTCATCTTGGGTTCCGTCTTCGCTAGTACCCCAGGGGTCACCAGCGGTAGTGAGCGTAGGCGCGGTTCGCCTCCGCCATGCGCTCGACGTCCTCCTTCTTCTTGACGGCGCCACCACGACCGGCCGCGGCGTCTATGAGCTCACCGGCCACGCGCTCGACGGCGGTCCGCTCGGGACGCGCGTCGCACGCGGCGACCAGCCACCTGAGCGAGAGCGACTGCGCCCGCCTCGGGATGACCTCGACCGGCACCTGGTAGGTGGAACCACCGACGCGGCGGCTACGCACCTCGATGCGCGGGCGGATGTTGTCGAGGGCCTGCCTCACGACCTTGAGCGGCTCCTGGCCCGTGCGCTCCTGTATGAGCCGGCAGGCGCCGTAGAAGATGCGGCTGGCGAGGTTCTTCTTGCCACCCTTCATCAGCTTGTTGATGAGGGCGGTGACGGTGGTGTCGGAGTACACGAGATCGGGCTGGAGCTGACGGACCTCTGCGCGCCTGCGGCGTCCCATGGTTAGCGGGCCCCCGCCTTCGGCTTCTTGGTGCCGTACTTGCTGCGGCCCTGGTTGCGCTGGACGTAACGGCCGATGCCGACGCCTTGGGCGTCGAGAGCGCCACGCACGATGTGGTAGCGAACGCCAGGCAGGTCCTTGACACGGCCGCCGCGGATCAGCACGACGGAGTGCTCCTGGAGGTTGTGCTTCTCGCCTGGGATGTAGGCCGTGACCTCCTGGCCGCCTGAGAGCCGGACACGGGCGATCTTGCGGAGCGCCGAGTTGGGCTTCTTCGGCGTCTGGGTCTTGACAGCCGTGCAGACGCCACGCCGCTGGGGAGAGCCCTTGAGCGCAGGCGTCTTGCTCTTTCTCTCGATCTTCCGGCGCCCCTTCCGGAGCAGTTGGTTAACCGTTGGCAGAACGATCACTCCCTCTTTCTTTCCCCACGCCACCTAGCGCGGAGGTCTCTCGCTTTCAGGCCCCTTACGCCCAGTGCGTGCCAAGAGCCTCAAGATCTACGCGTTGCAAGTCGTCGGCTTTCGCGCGTTCTGCGCAAACGAGTTTGCACTCACGACAAACCATCCCCCGGACCCAGCGCTGCGGGCCAGGGGGCGAACAAACCGAACAAGTATAGGGCCTGCGTCCTGCTACGCGCAAGCCCCGCGCTACTAACCCACGACCGCTCTCATCCTCGGGCCCTACCTTGGGACG
>CAZFAQ010000125.1:0-2761 GCA_964517055.1 uncultured bacterium
GCCAGGCTGAAGCCGTTCGTCTGCAGCCCGCCGGACGGCAGCGCCAGCAGGACGTCGCCCGGCCTCACCGTGGCGCCGTCGACTATGCGGTCGCGCTCGACGACACCGACGATCGTTCCCGCCAGGTCGAACTCTCCATGCACGTACACGTCGGGCATCTCGGCTGTCTCACCACCGAGTAGCGCCATCCCGGCGTCCTGGCAGGCGCTCGCCACGCCCGTGACCAGGGCGGCCGTTACCTCGGGCTCGAGCCTGGCGCTGGCCACGTAGTCGAGGAAGAACAGCGGGGTAGCGCCCTGCACCAGGACGTCGTTCACGCAGTGGCTCACGAGGTCGCGACCGATGCCGGAGAGCACGCCCGGTTCGTCGCGGAAGCCGTTCGCCAGCACTGTCTTCGTGCCCACCCCGTCCGTCGAGGCGACGAGCACCGGCTGCCGCAGGCCGGCGGGCAGCGCGAAGAGCCCGCCGAACGCCCCCAGGCCACGAATCACTCCGCTCGTGTACGTCGCCTCCACGGCACGTCTTATCAAATCTGTGGTTCGTGCCGCTGCCTCCAGGTCGACGCCAGCCCGCCCGTAGGCCGTTCCCTCCGGCTCACCCATGAGCGCGATACTAACCGTGGCCTATCCAGCGCCGCTCGCTGCCGAAGCCCTGGCTACACTTGACCGACCGTGCCAGACGCCATCGACGTCCTCTTCCCGCTACCGCTCGGGCCGCTCACCTACCTGGCGCCCCTGGATGGCGTCGAGAGGGCGAGCCCCGTTGGGCGCCGTGTCGTCGTGCCTTGGCAGGCGGGCGTGCGGGTCGGCATCGTCGTCTCCGACCGGAACGTGGACGCCGGGCGGGGCCTGGAGCTCAGGCACGCCCTTCGCTACCTTGGTGATGAGCCGTTCATGGGGGCAGACCACCTGAGAGGCGTCGACTCGATCGCGCGTGGCGCCGGTGTGCCGGCTGGTCTGGTGCTGGCGACGCTCGGCGTGCCTGGTCTGGGCCTCGACCTCGAGCACCTGGTGCTGCTGCGGGATGGCGCCGGCCAGCTCGCGAACGAGCAGGTGGGTGAGTGGTTGCCCGCCGAACGCGTCGACGCCAAGGTCCTGGACCTGCTCCGCTCTCAGGGGTTGCTTGACGAGTCCGTGAAGGTGAAGCGCCAGACGCACAGGGTGTTGGTGCCGCTCCGGCGACCCGACGGCGACCTCGAGGGGCCACGCAGCATCAACCAGCGGCTGGCGCTCGAGCGCCTCTGGGACCTTGAGAGCGTGGGTAGCGCTGCCGAGCTGGCGCGTGACGTCGAGGTGCCTCCGAGCGCCGTACGTGCGCTGGTCACCAAGGGCTACGCCGGCTACGAGGGGGTCGAGGTCGAGCCTTCGCCGCTGCCGGCACCCGCTCTCCGCGACGACCGGCTCGAGGACCCGCCGGCTGGCAAGGCGGCCCCCCACGGTGACGGCTACGTGGTCGGCGGCTCGCGGCGCGCGCGCCTGGCCGCCCTGTTGCCGGTGTTGCAAGAAGACCTACGTGCCGGCCGCAGCGCCGTCGTCGTATCGCCCGAGAACGCCCTCGCCCGCGAGGCAGCCGGGCTCCTCGCCACGCGGCTGCCCGTCGTCTACGTGACGGGCGACGCGACCGACGAGCAGCGCGAGGCGCTGTTCGCCGACCTGCCAAGCGCGGGCCCCGTCGTGGTCGTGGGCAGCCACCTGGCGTTGCTGGCACCCGTCGCGGCGCTGGGTCGCGTAGTCGTCCTCGAAGCAGGCAACCAGACCCACAAGCTCAGGTCTGGGGCCAGGCTCTGGCTCCCGAAGGCGGCAGCACGGCTGGCGGCGGCGACAGGCGCGCGCCTCACCCAGACTGACGTCGTAGCCAGCCCCGAGCTCATCGCCATGGGTGAGGGACACGAGCACGTCAACCTGCCCCTGCCCGACCTCAGGGTGCACGTCGCGGACATGAGCTCCAGCCCCAACTGGCCGCTACATCCCGACCTTCAGCTCACGTTCGGGCAGGTCGTCGAGCGCGGCAGGCAGGCCGTGCTGATCGCCCCGCGCCGCGGCTTCTCGGGCGCCTACGGTTGCCACGCGTGCGGTTGGCTGGCGCCATGTCCCAACTGCGACCTCACCCTGCGCTTCCATCGCGACGAGGCGATGCTGAGGTGCCACCAGTGCGGGCACAGGTCGCAGCCTCCCGAGACGTGCCCGGTCTGCGGGCAGTCCGACCTGGGGGCACTCAAAGGTGCAGGCACGCAGTGGCTCATGGCTCAGCTCGAGCGCGCCGCACCCGGTTACCCGCTCTACCGCTACGACTCCGACCGGCGCGACGACCTGGAGAGCCTCTACGCCGGAGACGCCGGAGCCGTCGTGGGGACCACCGCGGCACTGCGACTGGACCCTCTACCCAACCTCTCGCTGGTCGCCATCGGGCTCTTAGACGTTCACCTCGCCCTCGCGGACTTCAGGGCGGAGCACGAGGCGCTGCGCATGCTCCTTCAGCTCGCCGAGCTCAGCGTGGCTCGCCGGCCCCTCGTCGTGGTGCAGACCTT
Source organism: uncultured bacterium (assembly GCA_964517055.1). Lineage (GTDB taxonomy): Bacteria > Deinococcota > Deinococci > Deinococcales > Trueperaceae > DASRWD01. Next base: position 2,528 of record CAZFAQ010000125.1, read on the forward strand.
CGCGCCGGACAGCGCTGCCCTCAGGGCCGTCGCGAGCGAGAACCCTGACGTCGCGGTTCAGGCGCTCCTCGGCCTGCAGCTGGAGCGCCGCAAGCGCTTCGGCTACCCGCCGTTCACCACGCTCGCCAAGGTGCAAGTGACGGCCCGCGAGAAGGCGGCAGCGTCCCGGGCGGCTCAGGCCGCGGCCGACAGCCTGCGCGTGGCCGGGGCGGGCGACGACGAGATCCTCGGCCC
>CAZFAQ010000126.1:0-2718 GCA_964517055.1 uncultured bacterium
CACGCCGAGGGCCGTTCCAACGTTTCCGAAGGCGAGTGTAGCAGAGGTCACAAGGCGCCTAAGTCGCCGCGACGCGCACCACGACCCTGCCCACAGTGCGCCCGCCCAGCAGGTCGTCGACGTAGCCGTCGAGGTCCTCGAGAGACGTCTCCGTCACCAGGCGCCGCAGCGTCGCGGGCGCTGAGGACGCGGCGGACGCCAGGTCGGCCCAGAGCCTGTCCCTCGCCTCAGGCGACGCGTGCTGGGAGTCGACCCCCATCAGCGCCACGCCCCTGAGGATGAACGGGAAGACGGTGGTCGGCAGCTCGGCGCCGCCCACCAGGCCGCACGCCGCCACCGCACCGCCGACCGTGGTGCGCTTGAGCAGGTTGGCTAGGGTCACGCCGCCAACGGTGTCTATGCCGCCCGAGAACTCGGTCGAGAGCAACGGTCGCTGCGTCGGCTCACCCAGCTCGTCGCGTGCGATGACCCTGCCGGCGCCGAGCGCCGCCAACAGCTCGTGGGCCGCTGGCGTCCCGGTGCTGGCCACGACCTCGAAGCCCGCCCGCGCCGCCAGCCACACGGCCAGGGTGCCGACGCCGCCCGACGCCCCTGTGACCACGAGCGGCCCGAGCTCGGGCGTGACGCCGGCGGCGGCGATGCGGTCCAGGGCAAGCGCGGCCGTGAAGCCGGCCGTGCCGATCGCCATGGCCTCCTTGGCGCCCAGTCCCGTCGGGCGCGGGGTGAGCCACTCGGCCGGGACGCTCACCAGCTCCCCGAAGCCGCCCGGTGTGTTCATGCCGAGGTCGAAGCCGGTGCACAGGACCTCGTCGCCTGGGGCGAACCGTTCAGACCGCGATGCCACGACGGTGCCAGCCATGTCGATGCCTGGCGTGTGCGGGTAGGACTTCGTGACCCCGCGGTTGCCTGACGCCGAGAGGGCGTCCTTGTAGTTGAGCGAAGAGTACGCGACCGCGACGTCGACCTCGTAGTCGGGCAGGACGTCGCGGGTGACCGTCTCGACGCCGCGCCGCACGGACTCGCCGTCCACGTGCACGCGGTAAGCCCTGAAGGATCCTGATGACCTGTCCGCCATGGCAGTCATCGTAGCCGCGGCTTTGTAGACTTACCGCCATGAAGCAGACCCGTCTCCTGACCATCGCGACCGTAGCGGTCGTCGTGCTGATCCTCGCTGCCGCCATCCTCATACCTCGCCTCACCGGCAGCGAGACCCAGGCAGCCAGCGCCGAGATCGACTACGCGTCTCAGCCGTACGTCGGCGACCCCGCCGCTCCGGTCAAGGTCGCGGTGTTCTTCGACTTCCTGTGCCCGCACTGCGCGAACTTCTCCGAGACGGTCACCTCGGTGATCAAGCGCGAGTTCGTGGACGAGGGCCAGGCCGCCATCTACTTCCTCAACTTCCCGGTCATAGCTCCCCAGGGGATGTCGCGCACGCTCGCCATGGTCGGGGAGTGCGTGAACCGGCAGGGCAGCGACGGCTTCGGGATCCTCGAGCCGGTGCTCCTGCGCGCGCAGAGCACGCTCAACACGACACAGCGCGCGTACGACCTGGCTGCTGAGTTCGTGCCGGGTCTCGACCGGGCCGCCCTGGAGCAGTGCGTCTCCGGCAACGAGACGGCTGGCGCCGTCGACGCCGACGTCCAGCTCGCCAGGCGCCTGGGTGTCACCGGCACGCCGTCGGTGTTCGTGGACGGCCGGCTGGTCGCGAACGCGACCCTCGGCAACGTGCGCGCCGCGATCGAGGACGCCCTACCTGAATGAGGCTTCCCCTCCTCTACCCGGCGTGGCTGGTGGCCATCGTCGCCACGTTGGGAAGCCTCTACTTCAGCGAGGTGCGGCACTTCACGCCGTGCCCGCTGTGCTGGTACCAACGCATCCTGATGTACCCGCTCGTCCTGCTGCTGGGCGTTGCCACGTACCGGCAGGACGAGCGTAGCTTCGCGTACACGCTCCCCCTGGCCGTAGGCGGCTTCATCGTCGCCGCGTACCACGTGCTCTACGAGAACGTGCCTGCCGTGCGTGGCATGGGGGTCTGCGCAGGCGGCGTGCCGTGCGACGTCAAGTACATCGAGTGGCTGGGGTTCATCACGATACCGGTGCTGTCGCTGACCGCGTTCACCATCATCGCGGGGCTGCTCCTCGTCAGTCGCGCCCGTGCTCGTCGTCGCGAGTGACGATCCCGGCAGCCCACATGCTCCAGACCCAGAAGCCCTTGACGGGGCGATAAGCGAGCGCGACTGCCAGTACGCCGGTGCCGACGAGCACCCACTCGAGGCCCTCGTACAGCCCGAAGAGCGCGACCGTAACGGCGCCCACGACGATCAGCGCCACGATGGCGATGGCGTAAGCGATCACCATGGCGCCGAGCCACGAGCCGGTGTCGCGCTCGAAGCGCACGCCGCAGCCGCGGCAGGTCGGGTACAGGCCCCAGAACGTCTTGAACATGGGTGTGCCGCACTCCGGGCAGCGCCCCATGATGCCGCGCCACATGGCGCGGCGATCGGCGGGGCGGCCGTCGTAGTGGTTCTTCTCTTTCACGAGGCTCCTTCGGTCGGAGCGACCTCTAAGGTGTCGGCGCCGACCTCACGTCATCGAACCGCACCGGGGGCCGGAACCGTGTAGCGAAGCGTTCGCGGAACTCGGCCCAGTCCGCCTCGCTGCGTTCCCGACCGTCCGTCTCACACCACATCAGGAACGGCACGAGGAACGAGCGGGCGT
>CAZFAQ010000127.1:0-2680 GCA_964517055.1 uncultured bacterium
GCCGAGGCGGTCGCCAGCATCAGCGTCGCCGCGACCGTCAGTGCCATTGCGGCGGTCCGCCTGCACTTACCGATGAACATGCCTGCCTCCAGAGAGAGCGCGTGAGCGCGTGATGATAGACGCATCGAACGCTGGTCTCGGCGGCAAGTCTATCCGCACGCTCGCGCCCAACCTGTGAAATCCGGCACGGTGAATCCGGGCCGATTGAGCCGTCTATGACGGGCTAAACCGGCTGTCGCCGGGGCCGGGTCAAGACGTCGGCGAGGCCTTGAGAGCGAGTTGGCCGCACGCCCCGCCCGCGTCGCGGCCACGGCTGAACCGAACGGACACGGACAGGCCCTTCTCATGTAACGCCGAGCGGAACGCGTCGGTACTGGCTCGAGATGCCTGGGCGAAGCCGGATCCCGTCCACGGGTTGAACGGGATCAGGTTGACGTGAGCGTTCACCCCTCGGAGCACCCTCGCGAGCTGAGCGGCTTGGGCAGGCGAGTCGTTCACGCCGGCCAGGAGCGTGTACTCGATCGAGACCCTACGCCCCAGCCTCTCCTGCCAGTAGCGCATGGCCTCCACGATCTCGGCGACGGGGTTGGCCAGCGCGGTCGGGATGATCCGCCGCCGCGTCTCGTCGTCTGGCGCGTGAAGGCTGACCGCCAACACGAGAGGGAGCCCCTCGTCCGCCAGCCTGCGCATGCGGGAGGGCAGCCCAACGGTGGAGAGCGTGATGCGTCGTGGCGACATGTCGAGGGCGCGGGGGTCGATGAGCGTGCGTACCGAGGCCAGCGCGGCGTCGTAGTTGAGGAGCGCCTCCCCCATGCCCATCAGCACGACGTTGCGAACGCTCTTGGCCTCGATGCCCTCGAGCCGGGCGACGGCCAGTAGCTGGCCGACGATCTCGCCGCGTGTGAGGTTGCGGCCGAACCCGAGCGCCCCGGTCGCGCAGAACGCGCAGCCGGCCGGGCACCCGACCATGGACGAGAGGCAGACGGTGCTCCGGCCCGCGTACGGCATGTAGACGGCCTCGGTCTGGTTGCCGTCATGGAGAGTGAACAGGTACCTGACAGAGCCGTCCCGCGACGGGAAGCGCTTCACGGCGTCGAACGGGTCCACGGCGTGGCGCTCCGCCAGCCAGCCGCGCAGGACGTCAGGCAGGCTCGTCATCTGCGCGAAGTCGCCGGCGCTGCGCGCGTAGAGCCAGTTCACGAGCTGCTCGCGCCTGTACCCGGGCTCGCCATCTGGCAACGGCAGCTCGGCGAGCGGCAGGTCTAGGAGGTTGGTCTTGGCCTGGGCCTCATATCGCACCGGGCTATCATGCCCCCACACGCATGCTAGGTCGAGCCACCAAGGTCATAGGGATGGTGCTCGCGGGCGGGAAGGGCTCCCGGCTGCACCCCCTGACGTGGAAGCGCACCAAGCCGGCCGTTCCGTTCGGCAGCAAGTACCGCATCATCGATTTCGCCCTCAACAACATGATCAACTCGCGCATCTACGGGATGTACGTGTTGACGCAGTTCAAGGCGCAGTCGTTGACCGAGCACATACAGCGCAACTGGCGCTTCGGGGCGTTCCTATCGGACCACTTCATCACCCTCGCCCCGGCGCAGATGTACCTGTACGAGGAGCTTGGCGCCGAGTGGTACCGCGGGACGGCCGACGCCATCTACCAGAACCTGCACCTGATCGACGACACGGCATCGGACCTCGTGGCGATCTTCTCGGGCGATCACATCTACAAGATGGACATCTCGCACATGGTCAAGTACCACCTCGAGAACCGCGCCGACGTCACGATCGCCGCCTACCCGACCCCTCTCGAGGAGGGCAGTCGCTTCGGGGTGCTGCAGGTCGAGAGCGACTGGCGCATCAGCGAGTTCCATGAGAAGCCGTCCCAGCCGAAGCCCATACCTGGCCGTGAGAGCCACTGCCTCGCGAGCATGGGCAACTACATCTTCAGCGTCTCGACGCTGTTCGAGCTGCTCACGGAGGACGCCACGCTGCAGACCTCGGACCACGACTTCGGCAAGGACGTCCTGCCGCGCGCGCTCAGGGAAGGGAAGCGCCTTTTCGCGTACGACTTCGCCCGCAATCCGATCCCTGGGCAACAGGGCCCGAACACGTACTGGCGCGACGTAGGCACGTTAGAGAGCTACTGGGAGGCCAACATGGACCTCGTTGCCGTCGAGCCCGAGTTCGACCTCTACAACGAGGATTGGCCCCTGAGGACCTCTGCCGAGTACTCGCCGCCCGCCAAGTTCGTCCACGAGGAGGAGGACAGGCGCGGGCAGGCGTTCAACTCACTGGTGGCCGGAGGGGTCATCATCTCGGGCTCCTTGGTGCGCGAGTCGGTCCTGTTCAGGCGTGTGCGCGTCAACTCCTACGCCACGGTTGAGCGCAGCGTCATCTTCGACAACGTCGAGATCGGCCGGCACTGCGTCGTGCGCAACGCCATCATCGACAAGAACGTGGTCGTGCCACCGCGCACTCAGATCGGCGTAGACCCGGCTGAGGACAGGGCGCGAGGTTTCACCGTGCTGCCAAGCGGGCTGGTGACGGTGCCCAAGGGGTACGCGTTCGACTGAGCACGCGAGGTCTAGAGATCACGGTTTCGTGCACGCGCGATGAACGCTGCTTACAGCGCTCCTTCATGTCTTGGTGGTACCTTGTACGCCACTCTACGCGTGGA
>CAZFAQ010000128.1:0-2623 GCA_964517055.1 uncultured bacterium
CTTCACGGTCGACTTCCGGCCCGACCTCACACAGGAGGAGGTGAGCGCTGCGCTGCGCGAGGCTAAGGCCGTTGACGCTCGCCGCTCAGTGCTCACCGCGGGACCGTTCGGACTGCCGAGTCGGCTCTGGCGGTCACTGGCCGTGGCGGCCGGCGCGGGGGAGGGGACGCGCTGGGCCGACGCTTCGAACGCGCTGCTGGCCGCGTTGGCACGCGAGGTGCACGCGGGTCGCTACGAGATGACGGGCAAGGGCGTGTTCAAGGAGGAGTTCGTGACCTGCGGTGGCGTCAGCCTGAAGGAGGTCGACTTCTCGACGATGGAGAGCCGCGTGCGGCGCGGCCTTTTCTTGGCTGGCGAGGTGCTGGACATCGACGGGGTCACGGGCGGTTTCAACTTCCAGGCAGCATGGACCACTGGGTGGCTGGCAGGGCGGGGGATGGCTACGTGAGAGGCTGGTTTCGGGCTTTCTCCGACAAGATCGCTCGTGACAATTTGAAGTGTCACTTCAAGAATTCATGATATTTTGAAGTGGATGTTCAAGCGAGCGGTGCGCCTACCGCCCCCAGGGACCGAGACCTTCTTCCTTTGGGGTCCGCGCCAGACGGGCAAATCCACGCTTCTGCGCCAAACGTACCCGCAAGCCAGATGGATAGACCTGCTCAAGGCGGAGGAGTTCCGCAGGTACGTGCAGAACCCGGAGCTCTTGCGCGAGGAGTTGGCTGCCGCCCCAGCCGATCAGGTCGTCATCGACGAGGTCCAGAAGGTGCCGCAACTGCTTGACGAGGTCCATTGGCTGCTGGAGAACACCAGTGCGCAGTTCGCCCTTTGCGGCTCTAGCGCGCGCAAGGTCAGGAGAGAGGGGGCTAACCTGCTCGGCGGTCGGGCTGTGAGGCGAGAGTTGTTCGGCCTTATCGCCGAGGAGCTCGGTGACAGCTTCGACCTGGACAGGCTGCTCAACAACGGCTACCTGCTCCGTGCCTACCTGGCCGATAGACCCGCCAGGGTCCTGAACGCCTACGTCTCCGACTACCTCGTGCAGGAGATAGCGGCGGAGGCGGTCGTCCGCAACGTCCCGGCGTTCGCGGGCTTCTTGAACGCGGCCGCCATCGGCGATACAGAACAAGTCAACTACAGCAACATCGCTCGCGAGACCGGGGTGTCGAGCCACACTGTGAAGTCGTACTACGAGATACTCGTTGACACACTTCTAGGTCGGTGGCTGCCGGCATATCGGCGCCGACCGAAGCGTAGGGTGCTCGTCGCTCCGAAGTTCTACTTCGCGGACGTTGGCGTCGTTAACCACCTGGCACGGCGCGGAAGGCTCGAGCCAAGGTCGGAGCTGTACGGCAAGGCCTTCGAGAACTGGGTCCACCATGAGCTGAGCGCGCAACTGTCGTACCGCGAGACGTACTGCGAGCTCAGCTACTGGAAGCTGACCACCGGCACCGAAGTGGACTTCATCGTCGGCGACATGCAGGTCGCGATCGAGGCCAAGGCGACGACAACGGTCACCGACCGGCACCTGAGCGGGCTGAGGGAGCTCAAGGTCGATCATCCGAACGTCGGAGAGCGCTTCGTCGTCAGTCTGGAGCCTAGAAGCCGGAGGACGCGCGATGGCATCTCGATCCTCCCAGTGGCCGACTTCGTGGCTCTCCTCGCGAACGATCAGCTCCTCGCACCTTAGGCCGTCGTGCACCTAAGTAGGCCCTTCAGACCGGCGTGGATCTACGAATCGCTGGCACGCGGATCGTGGTGAGTCGACGCTGCCCTCGGACCGAAGGACAGCGTCCAGAGACCAAGGGGCACGAGCAGGATGGATAGGCTCTTTAACGACTCGAGGTCGGACCGTCGGGCTTACAAGTAGTATTCGACCTGGAGACAGTTCGTGGACCCAAAGACCTTCGGCATCTTCTTCGCAGCGGCGCTACTCCTCGCGGTCGTGCCGGGCCCTGGCATGCTCTACGTGCTCGCCCGCACACTGCGCGGTGGCCGGCGGGAGGGCCTTCAGTCGACGATCGGCACGGCGCTCGCCGGGATGGTTCATACCCTGGCAGCCGCTCTTGGAGTATCGGCGGTCCTCGCGACCAGCGCGACCGCCTTCTCCGTGATCAAGTGGGCCGGCGCTCTCTACCTCGTGTACCTCGGGGTACGCACTCTCATCGCCCACCGGCCCGCCGAAGACCTTCCGAGCGATCCCCCGCCACGGGGCGCCCTCTGGCAGGGTCTCATCACCGAGGTCCTGAACCCGAAGACGGCCCTCTTCTTCCTCGCGTTCATCCCACAGTTCATCGACCCGACAGGCAACGCTTTCCTGCAGTTCGTCGTGCTCGGGTTCATCACGACGCTGTTGACGAGCGGGGCAGACCTGATTGCCGTTGTCGCGGCCGGACCGATCAGCCGACGCATGCAGAGGAACCTCCGGCTACAGCGGACCCAGAGCGTCGTCTCGGGTGGGACCTTGATCGGGCTCGGGCTGTACGTCGCACTGAGGGAATAACGCGGTGCCTGCCGCTTACAGTGAGGCTCGGGTCACAAGGGGGGAGACTTGAAGCCAGAGCCATTCGTCGAGAAGTGGCGCTCCGTGACCGTCAACGAGAGGTCCGCTGCGCAGTCGCACTTCAAC
>CAZFAQ010000129.1:0-2598 GCA_964517055.1 uncultured bacterium
ACTTGAGCTGGTTCTCGATCTTCTGCGGCGCGATGTTCTTGCCGCCGGCGGTGATGAGGATGTCCTTCTTGCGGTCGGTGATCACGAGGTGGCCGTGGTCGTCTAGCTCACCGATGTCGCCGGTGTGCAGCCAGCCGTCCCTGAGGGTCTCCTCGGTGGACGCCTCGTCCTTGTGGTAGCCGAGGAAGTTGCCTGGGGAGCGCGAGAGGATCTCGCCGTCGTCCGCGATCTTCACGTCGACGCCCCAGAAGGGGGTGCCGACCGTGCCCAGCCTCACCTCGCGTGGGCAAAGCGAGATCAGGCCGGTGGACTCGGTGAGGCCGTAACCCTCGCGCACGTCGACGCCGACGCTGCGGAAGTAGCCGAGGATGTCGGCCGCGATGGGCGCGGCGCCCGATATGGCCATGCGCACCCTGTCCAGGCCGAGCCTGTGCTTGAGCGGCGCCAGCACAGCCAGCTCGGCGACCGCGGCCGTGACGACGTTGGCGCGCGCCGCACCACCGTGGCGAGGTCGTACGACGCGCATGGCGCTGTCGTACGCCAGGCGCTTGAAGAACTGCGCGTCCTTCATGTGCAGCTCGACCAGCGAGAAGAGCTTCTCCCAGATGCGTGGCACGGCGAAGAAGATGGTCGGCCGGATCTCGCGCAGGTCCGTCAGCACGGTGTCGAGGTTCTCCGTGAAGCTCACCGTGTAGCCCCAGCGGATGGGGTTGGCGATGCTGATCAGCCTCTCGACGATGTGCGACACCGGCAGGAACGAGAGGAACTCGTCGCCGGGGCCGCAGTCGAGGGCGCGTCTGAGCGCGTCGGTGGCCCACACGATGTTGCCGTGGCTGAGCATGGCGGCCTTCGGGTCGCCGGTCGTACCAGACGTGTAGATGAAGAGCGCGACGTCGTCAGACGAGACGCCGGCCAGGCGAGCGTCTACGGGCCCTGGGTCGTCTGAGTAGCGCGCGCGGCCCGAGGCCAGCGCGGCCGCGTAGGCGGTCACGGCCGGGTCCTCGGCCTCCTTGTCCTCGATGAGCAGGACGAAGCGGACGTTGGGGCACTCGTGCCGCACCGCGAGCCACTTCTCGAGCTGCTCGGCGTCCTCCAGCACCAGGCCGACCGCGTCGGAGTGCTGCAGGTAGTACCTGAGCTGCTCCGGGCTGCTGGTGGTGTAGACCCCGACCGTGGCGCCGCCCGCCGTCTGCGTCGCCATGTCGGCGACGGTCCATTCTGGCCGGTTCTCGCTGAGGATCGCGACCCTGTCCCCTGGCTGCAGGCCCAGGGCGACGTACTCGGCGGCCATGGCGTTGACGTCTGAGACGTAGTCGGCCCAGCTGATCCGCTGCCACAACCCGAAGCGCTTCACGCGTTGCGCGAGCCCGTCGTCGGCTGCCCTCGCGCGGAGCAGCTCCGGCACGCTCGCCGGTAGACCGGTTGTCATACTGCCTAGATGCTAACCCGCTGACGCAGCCCCACTTCGCTCGCAACCTGCGCCGTCCAGGCCGCCACTCGTGGCGCCGTCAGGTCGGGCTCGTTGTCCTCGTCGATCGCCAGCCCCAGCAGCTCCTCGCCGCCAACCAACGCCCTCGAGGCGATGATGTCGTAGCCGTCAGCCGGCCACCTGCCGACCAGCTTCGCGCCGGTCGCCCGCATGGTCTCTGCCATGACGCCGATGGCGTCGACGAACGTGTCCGGGTAGCCGACCTGGTCACCGGTGCCGAAGAACGCGACGTGCTTGCCTGTCAGCTCCAGCGCGGACAAGGCGTCCAGGTTCGACTCGAGGTCAGGCGGAAGCTGGCCGACGTTCCACGTGCATGCCCCAAGCACGACGAGGTCGTAGTCGGCGAGCTTGGCGACGTCCGCGTACGCCAGGTCGAGGACCTCCACCTGCTGGCCGCCGGCCCGTCCGAGGGCCTCCGCCACAAGCTCGGCTACGTACTGGGTCGCGCCGAACAGCGTGGCGTAGGCGACCACGGCCCTAGGGCCACCGTCACCCGCGGCCGTACCGTCCTGGTTGAGCAGCGCGACGTCCACGCCTTACGAGCCTAGGTCTCGAGGTGCGAGCTGCGAGTTGACCGAGGTCAAGGGTGGTCTCGCGACCCCGTCGCCGAGTGAAGATTCGTACCATCGGGCCATGGACGTGATCTCGGCAGCGGCGGCGACAGCACAGACCCTGTCATGGGACGAGGTCGCCGGCGCGGTGCGGGACGGCCTGTCTGGTCGCTTCGCGGGGCAGAGGGTGCTCCTGCTGGTGCCCGACCACACGCGCACGGTCCCGCTACCTAGGCTCTTCAGGCTCGTGATGGAGGCGCTAGGAGACGCCCGAAGCGTGACGGCGATGGTCGCTCTCGGCACCCACCCGCCCCTCACTGATGAGCGCCTGCACGCGCTCCTGGGCGTGACGCCTGAGGAGCTGGAGGGGCCGCTGAGCCGAGTAAGTGTCGTCAACCACGGCTGGTACGAGCCCGGCACTCTGGTGAGCGTCGGCGAGGTGAGCTCGCAGACGGTCAGGGAGCTGGCCGGTGCGGACTGGCACCCGACACTGGGGGGCGCGGTCGACGTGCTTCTCAACCGCGCCGTGCTCGAGCACGACGCCGTGCTGATCCTCGG
>CAZFAQ010000130.1:0-2570 GCA_964517055.1 uncultured bacterium
GCGCGCACGATCGCCAGTAGGTCGGCAGCGACCAGGCTGGCGCCGCCGATCAGTCCTCCGTCGACGTCGCTCTGGGCGAGCAGCTGCGCTGCGTTGCTCGGCTTCATGCTGCCCCCGTACAGGACCCGGACGTCCTCGCCGCTCGGCAGCAGCCGAGCAAGCTCCTCGCGCACGGCGGCGGACATCTGCTGGGCATCGTCGGCAGTGGCCGTCAGCCCCGTGCCGATCGCCCAGACGGGCTCGTAGGCGACGACGAGCTCGTCGGCCCTGTTCAGAGGTAAGCCGTCGAGCGCGCCGCGCAGCTGACCCAGAACCACGTCGCGCGCCGCGCCGGCGTCGCGCTGCTCACGGGTCTCGCCAACGCAGAGGATCGGTACCAGCCCGGCGGCGCGTGCACGCCCTAGCTTGGCTCGCACAGTGGCGTCGTCCTCGCGGTGGTACTGGCGCCTCTCGGAGTGGCCAACGACCGCGTAGACCGCGCCCGTGTCCTTGACCATGAGCGCCGATACCTCGCCGGTGTAGGCGCCCTCGTCATGTGCCGACACGTCCTGTGAGCCGACGCCCAAGGAGGTACCGAAGGCGAGGCGCGCCATGCCCTGCAGGTGGGTGAACGGCACCATCAGGGCGACGTCGCAGCCCAGCGCCCCGAGGCTCTCCAGGTCGGCCAGGAACTCACGCGTCCACGCCGTGGCCTCGCTGGGGGTCTTGTGCATCTTCCAGTTGCCAGCTATCAGCGGCCTGCGTCGCATGGCGGCGACGATACCGCAGGGCCTCAGCCCACCGCCCTGTGCAGGACCATCGCCAGGTGCAGCGTCGTGCGGACTGTCATCTGCTTGAGGTCGCAGCCGAGCAGCTCCTGCACCTTGCCTAGCCGGTACGCGACGGTGTTCACGTGGATCCCCAGAGCGTCCGCCGTGGCCTTGGGCGACAGGCGCCGGTCGAGGTACGTCTGCAGGGTCTCGAGCAGCTCAGGGTGTTGGTCGAGCGGGCCAAGGAGCCGAGTGAAGCGGTCCCGGTACTTGGCCGACGTGAGGCCGAGGTTCAGAAGCCACAGGTAGCGGGTGTCGTACAGGCCCGGGGGCAGGTTCAGGAGCGACGCGATACCTACGGCCTCGCGTAGGTCGTTCTTGAGCTCGTCCAGCCGCTCGCCGTACCCGGACTGGATCACGAGCGGGCAGTCGACCTCCTCGGCCAGCGCCTGAGCCACAGGCGAGACGCTATCGGCCATCGCCGGTAGCAACATGAAGAAGGCCGTGGGCTCGACATCACAGCGCACCGGGCCCGCGCTCATCAGGTAGCGAGGGGCCAGCACCGTGGCCTGGACATGGGACGGCGGACCAGCCAGGCCGATCACCGGGCCCGTCGGGAGCGGCTCCGCGATCATGTGATAGGCGCGGGTGGAGGCCTCGCTGACGACGTCGACCTGACATGCGACCTCGCTGGCGAGGTCGACCAGGGACGAAGGCGCCTCGCGGGCGAGGAACTCGAGCGTGTACTGACCCCAGAGCCGGTACGCCCGCAACAGCGCGGGCAGGCTCACAGACTGCTGACGGCGCCGCTTGCCTGTCTCTAGCGCCACGTTCCTCAGGTGCGAACCCTGCATCCCGTTCCCGTTGCCGTGGTTCAGGGCGTTGAGGAGCTCGAAGGAGACGATAGCCACGTCGCGGTGCAGCTCGCGCGGGTCCAGGCGACCGTAGTCAGGGATGACCTCGGCGTAGCGCGTGGCCATCTGATCAGCCAGCACGCGTAGGTCGCGCGACAGGAGCACGTGCTTGTTCATCTCGAGCTCCACCCCGAATGACAAGTAGTTGTCGACTGTAGGTTAGCACAGCACTTTCGCGCTCCCGGCTGGCCGTTCCGCCATTGTGCGACCAGGACGCGCCTGGATAGCGTCGCAAACGTACTTACAGGCTTTCGTTAGTCCCTTTGCGAAGGGAGGGCGCAGTTGAGCATGGAAGCGCGTAGCGGCCTGACCCGTCCGGGTATGGGACCTGGGTACGGCCGAAAGAGGCCTACCGAGGCGGCTTGGCGATGTCCGTGACGCACATGCGCGCTGCCGTCCTGAGCGGTGTGGGTCAGCCCTTGCGCATCGAGAGCATCCCGGTGCCGACGCCGCGCGACGGCGAGGTGCTCGTCAAGGTCCACGCCTGCGGCGTCTGCCACACGGACCTGCACGTCATGAAAGGTGAGGTCGCGTTCCCCACGCCGTGCGTGTTGGGCCACGAGATCTCGGGGAGGGTGGCATCGGTCGGTGCGGGCGTGGTCGGCTTCGAGCCGGGCGACGCCGTCGTGTCGAGCTTCATCATGCCGTGCGGCGAGTGCTACTACTGCGTCCGCGGCCAGGACGACCTGTGCGAGAAGTTCTTCGCCTACAACAGGCTCAAGGGCACCCTATACGACGGTGAGACGCGGCTCTGGCGGGACGACGGCTCGCCGGTGTGGATGTACTCGATGGGCGGCCTCGCCGAGTACGCGGTCGTGCCAGCTACCGACGTCTTCCACCTGCCGCCCGAGGTGCCTATGGCCGAGGCCTCGATCCTCGGCTGCGCGCTGTTCACCGCCTACGGCGC
>CAZFAQ010000131.1:0-2528 GCA_964517055.1 uncultured bacterium
TCTCGTCGGTGTCGTGGATGTCCTCGACGACCGAGGCCACGACGCCCCACGCCACCGCTAGCTGGCGCTGCGCTCGGGGGTTGGGCGTGACCGCCAGCACCGGCGTGGGCGGGCGGTTGCGTGACACCCGCAACGCCGTCGTGCCCGTCGAGGTGAACGTGACGATCAGCTTGGCGTCCAGGTTGTAGGTCATCTCGACGGCCGCCAGCGCCACCGCGTCCGCGGTCGTGGCGTCTGACTTAGGCACGTGCTCGTGCATCATCCGCCGGTAGTTCTCGTCCTGCTCGACCGACCGCGCGATCCGGTCCATCATCCTCACCGCGTCGATCGGGTGCTCTCCAACGGCCGTCTCCGCTGACAGCATCACGGCGTCCGTCCCGTCGAAGATCGCGTTTGCGACGTCGGAGGCCTCGGCCCTCGTCGGGGTCGGGTTGCGGATCATCGACTCGAGCATCTGGGTGGCCGTGATGACCGGCTTGCCCGCCTCGATGCACGCCCGTATCAGGCGCTTCTGGATGAGCGGCACGCGCTCGGCGGCCATCTCGACGCCCAGGTCGCCGCGCGCGACCATGATGCCGTCGACCTCCTCGATGATCTCGGCGAACCTGTCGACGGCGCTAGGCTTCTCGATCTTCGCCATCAGACGCGCCTGCGAGCCCGCGCGCGCCAGGTAGTGCCTGGCCAGCAGCAGGTCGTCGCGGTTGCGCACGAAGCTGATCGCCACCCAGTCGACGTCCAGCTCGGCGCCGAACTTCAGGTCCTCGACGTCCTTGTCGGTGAGCGCCGGGATGGACAGCGTGGCACCCGGGATGTTGATGCCCTTGTTGTTGGACAGTGTGCCGCCGACGACGACGCGCGTCTCGATGACCCCGGACTTCACGCCCGTGATCTCGACCGACAGCCTGCCGTCGTCGAGGAGCAGGACGTCGCCCACCTTCACGTCGCCGCACAGCCCCTGGTAAGTGACGCCGACGCGCGAAGCGTCGCCTGGCGATGGGTCGTCGCAGGTGAGCGAGAAGGTCTGACCTGGCTCGAGCTCGACGGACCCGTCGACGAAAGTTCCGACGCGGATCTTCGGGCCCTGCAGGTCCTGGAGCAGCGCCACCGATACGCCGATCTCCTCGGACGTGCGCCTGATGACGTCGACGACGCTGCGATGGTCGTCGCGCTTGCCGTGCGAGAAGTTCAGACGGAACACGTTGACGCCGGCCTCGAGGAGCTTGAGCACGACCTCGGGCGAAGAGCTCGCCGGCCCGATGGTCGCGACGATCTTCGTGCGCCTGACGCCGTTCACAGACCGAACGCAGCCCTGCCGAGGAACCGAGCCGTGCCCCCGAGCTCGGCCTCGATGGCGAGAAGCCTGTTGTACTTGGCCACGCGGTCGCTGCGCGACGCCGAGCCCGTCTTGATCTGACCCGCGTTCACGGCCACGGCCAGGTCCGCGATGAAGGTGTCCTCCGTCTCGCCGCTGCGGTGCGAGATGACGTTGCGGTAGCCGGCCGACTTGGCCAGCTCGATGGCGTCCATCGACTCGGTCAGTGAGCCGATCTGGTTCACCTTGACCAGGATGGCGTTGGCGACCGCCTCGTCGATGCCGCGCTGCAACCGGCGCACGTTCGTGACGAACAGGTCGTCCCCGACGAGTTGCACGCGGTCACCGAGTCGCTTGGTGAGCTTCGCCCAGCCCGACCAGTCGTCCTCGGCCAGCCCGTCCTCGATCGAGACGATCGGGTAGCGCGAGACCCAGTCCTCCCAGAAGCCGATCATCTCGTCGGCGTCGAACCGCTTCCCCTCCGCCTTGAGGTCGTACACGCCGTTCTCGTAGTACTCGGTCGAGGCGGGGTCGAGGGCGATACCGATCTCGTCACCCGGGGCGTACCCGGCCTTCTCGATGGCTTCGAGCAGCACCTCGATGGCCTCGACGTTGCTCTTCAGGTCCGGCGCGAAGCCGCCCTCGTCACCGACGTTGGTGTCGTAGCCGCGCCCCTTGAGGACCTTCTTGAGGTGGTGGAACGTCTCGACGCCCGCCCTGAGCGCCGAGCGGAAGTCGGAGAAGCCGTAAGGGACGAGCATGAACTCCTGCATGTCGACGGCGTTGTCGGCGTGCGCGCCGCCGTTGATCACGTTCATGAGGGGCACAGGCAGCACCTTGGCGTTGCTGCCACCGACGTAGCGGTAGAGCGGGCTGCCCAGCTCCTCCGCGGCCGCCCTGGCGACCGCGAGCGACACGGCCAGCACGGCGTTCGCGCCTAGCTCCGCCTTGTTCGGGCTGCCGTCGAGCTCGATCATGGTGCGGTCGACAGCCGGCTGGTCGAGGGCGTCGAGGCCAAGGACCTCGGGCCCGATGCGTTCCGTGACGTTGGCGACGGCCCTGGTCACACCCTTGCCGAGGTAACGGCCCCCGCCGTCGCGGAGCTCTACGGCCTCGTGCGCCCCCGTCGAGGCGCCGGACGGGACCGCGGCCATGCCCTGTACACCGCTGCTGAGGGTGACGACGGCCCCTACCGTCGGGTTGCCGCGCGAGTCGA
>CAZFAQ010000132.1:0-2484 GCA_964517055.1 uncultured bacterium
CCTGGCAAGCGATCGCGGCGAAGAAACCGGCGGCTCCCCCGCCGACCACCACGACATCTACACCTCTCGCCAACACCCGAGCATGCTATCCAGGCACGCCCTGATACCGTTCGCGCATGGCTGACCGCCGCCAACGGGTCACGTTCAGGGCCGCCCGCATGCGCAACTTCCGAGCGCCTCGGCGGGTCGAGATAACCAACTGGCTGCTGTTGACGGCTGGAGCGCTGATCAGCGCCCTTGGATTCAACCTGTTCCTGGTTCCCGGGAACGTGGCGCCCGGCGGCGTCACCGGCCTGACCCTCGTCGCCAGCCGCTACCTGCCTGGCAACGTCCCAGAGGGCATGCTGCTGCTCGCCCTCAACGTGCCCCTGCTCTACCTTGGCTACCGCAAGCTTGGTGGCGCGAACTTCGTGGTGCGCACCGTCTACGTCGTGCTGCTCATGGGCATCGCGATCGACCTCCTGCCGTTCGTGCTGCCCAAAGGCGGCATCACCGACGACCCGCTGCTCAACGCCATCTACGGTGGCGCGCTGGCTGGGGTGGCCAACGCGCTCGTGATCAGGGGGTTCGGCAACATCGGCGGCACCGCCATCCTCGCCCGCGTGCTCCAGAAGCGGTCCGGCATGCCGATAGGCCAGCTCTACCTCTTCATCGACGGGGCCATAGTCCTCCTCCTAGGCTTCGCCTTCGGTTGGGAGCGGGCGCTCTACTCGCTCGTCGCGCTGTTCATCTCGGGGTTCGTCACGGACTACGGCATCGAGGGCCCAGCGATCGTCCGCACGGTCTTCATCGTGACGGACCACCCCCGCAACGTCGCGACGGCCCTGCAGCTACGTCTCAACACCGGCGTGACCGCCTGGAAGGGCGAGGGCATGTACAAGGGCGGGCAGCGCAACGTCCTGTTCTGCACGGTCAACCGCTCCGAGGAGCGTGAGCTGATGCGCGTGGTGCGTGAGGTCGACGAGCAGTGCCTGATCGTCATCGGCCAGGGCCAGAGCGCGTCCGGTGGCACGATCGGTAGTAGTGACCGGACGGGTTGAGTCCATGGTCGTCTTCGACCAAGCATCCATCTAAGCACGTCCGAAGCAGCGCGCCCTAGCGGGGGCTAACGTCCCTACTCATCTGCTTCTCAGGTACCTATCGTGGACACGATTGTCCATGAAACGTGACCTGGAGGCCCAGATGGTTAGTACGGCAGAGGAAGTCGCACATGTCAGGGCGGGGCGCTGGCGGACGCTACTGGCGTTCGCGCTGGCCGTCCTGTTGCTCGGCGCGCTGGCGCTAGGGCAGGACGCCGCACCGGAGGACCTACCCAAGGGCATCGGGCCGATCACCGAGGTGGAGCTTGGAGAGGTAGACCCCGAGCTGGCCGCCGCCGGTGAGGCCACCTTCAACATGCTCTGCTCGGCCTGCCACAAGTTCGGCGAACGGTACGTGGGCCCGGACATGCTCGGCGTCACCGAGCGCCGGTCGCCCGAGTGGATCATGAACATGATCCTCAACACCAACGAGATGATCTTCGAGGACGACACCGCTTACGAGCTCCTCGCAGAGTACATGACCCCCATGCCGCAGCTCCTCCTGACCGAGGACCAGGCGCGGGAGCTGCTCGAGTTCTTCCGGACGCAGGACGCCCTAGAGGCGCCCTGACGTCTTAGGTGGCCCGGCGCCGCCCGAGCGGACGGCCGCCGACATCAGTCACGGGAGGTAGGCGAGGGGCGCGGTTGATAGGCAACCTGGCCCCCGCCAGAGGAGGTAAGCGGTATGAAGCCACGGAGGTTGGTCTGGGTCGTGCTGCTGCTGGGCGCACTGGCGGCGGGGTTGGTCTTGGCGCAGGGCGCCAGGACCGCGGCGAGGACAGCGTCCGACGCCGCCGCCCGAACGTTCGTCGCCCCCGGCGAGCACGACGAGTACTACGCGTTCATGTCGGGCGGCTTCAACGGCCAGGTGAGCGTGGTCGGGTTGCCGTCGGGCAGGACGCTCCGCGTCATCCCGGTGTTCAGCCAGCACGGTGAGAACGGGTACGGGTACTCCGAGGAGACCCGCGCGCTGTTCAACACCTCGCACGGCCCCGTCTACTGGGACGACTCACACCACCCGCAGCTCTCTCAGACGGACGGCTCGGCGGACGGGCGCTGGCTGTTCATCAACGGCAACAACACGCCCAGGATCGCGCGCATCGACCTGACCACGTTCGAGACCGTCGAGATCATCGAGCTCCCGAACGTCGGTGGGAACCACCCGTCACCGTTCGCGACGTCGAGCACCGAGTACGTCGTCGCCGGCACACGCTTCAGTCAGCCCGTGCCTCAGCGAGACATGCCCATCGCCGAGTACCAGGGCAACTTCAAGGGCATGCTCACCTTCGTCTCGGTCGACCCGGACGACGGCGAGATGGACATCGGTTTCCAGATCATGATGCCGGGCTTCGACTACGACCTGGCGCACTGCGGTAAGGGCCCCTCGGCCGACTGGTGCTTCTTC
>CAZFAQ010000133.1:0-2477 GCA_964517055.1 uncultured bacterium
CGCGTTCTACGCCCTGTTCCACAGCGTCAGCGCGTTCAACAACGCCGGCTTCGGCCTCTACCGCGACAACCTGATGAGCTTCGTGGCCGACCCTGTGGTCATACCGGTGATCGCAGCTCTCCTCATCCTCGGCGGCCTCGGCATGGCCGTTGTGGCCGAGGTGGTCGACCACGTCAGGGGCCGGCCCGTACGGCGCTGGTCGTTGCACACGCGGATCGCGCTCCTGACCACAGCCTTGCTCATCGTCTTCGGCACGCTGTTCGTCCTGGCGGTCGAGTGGAGCAACCCGGCCACCTTGGGCCGGCTCGACCCGGCAGGCAAGGCGCTGGGCGCGTTCTTCCAGGCGGTGACACCCCGCACGGCAGGGTTCAACTCGCTCGACTACGGCGCCATGCACGATGGCAGCCTGCTCGTGACGATGTTCCTGATGTTCGTCGGCGGCAGCCCGGCGTCCACGGCAGGCGGGGTCAAGACGACCACGTTGGCCGTCCTCTTGCTGGCCATCTGGTCTGTCGTGCGCGGCCACGGCAGGCCCGTCGCCTTCGGCCGGCTCATAGACGCCCAGCTGATCACCAAGGCCGCGGTCGTGACCAGCGCCGCCGCCCTCGCCGTCCTGGTAGCGGCCACGGCCCTCACGTTCACCGACCCCGACGTTCCGGGGTTGAGGCTGCTGTTCGAGACGTTCAGCGCGCTGGGAACCGTGGGCTTGTCTACGGGCATCACGCCCGAGCTCAGCTCGGGAGGGCGCGTCATCCTGTGCGTGCTGATGTTCGCGGGTCGCGTCGGGCTGGTGACGTTCGCCGTGGCGTTGGCTTCAGGTGGGGGCAGGGAGCGCATGCGGTACCCGCGCGAGGAGCTGATCATCGGTTGACCCGTGCGACCGGGAAGGGCAGGCGGTGGGTGTGAGCAGGAGGCAGTACCTGATCATCGGGGCGGGCAGGTTCGGCTCCGCCTTGACGGAGGCCCTGTTCGAGAAGGGCCACGAGGTGGTCGTCGTCGACCGTGACGAGAGGCGGATCGAGGCCGTGGCACAGTCCGCCACTCAGGCTCTCGTCGCGGACTCCACCGACGAGGAGGTGCTCAGGCGCCTGGGCGTTGGCAACTTCGACGCGGTCGTCGTGGCGATCGGGGCGGACTTCGAGTCGAGCGTGCTGACGACCGTCAGCGCCAGGGCCCTCGGCGCCAAGAGGGTGATCGCCAAGGCGGCATCCAAGGGCGCAGCTGCCGTGCTGGCCCGCGTCGGAGCGGACAGGGTCGTCATGCCGGAGCACGACATGGGAACGCGCTTGGCGGACCACCTGTCCACCCCCCAGATGCTGGACGCGTTCGAGCTGGGCACGGGCCACGCCGTGGTCGAGATCCAGGCGAACGAGCGCCTGCTGGGCACCTTGGCCCACCTCAGGTTGCCGAACCGGTTCAACGTGCAGGTCATAGCGATCAACCGGGGAGGCGACGTGAGCGTCAGCCCCGGTGCCACGTTCGCGGTCGAGCGTGGTGACGTCCTGGTGGTCATCGGCAAGGTGACAGATATCGAGCGGTTCAGGGAGTTCGTGAGCGGGTAGTCGGCTGGCGAAGCCTTGTAGTCAGGCCGGCCCTTGACATTCAAGTAATTACTTGAATAATGGGTGCGTGACATCCGCTCTACCGCATACCTTCGCGGCGCTCGGTGACCCGGTGCGTTTCGCGATCGTCCAGCGGCTAGCCGAGGCCGACGCCACGGTCGGAGAGTTGGCCGGGATGTTCGAGATCACGATCCAAGGGGTCTCTCAGCACCTCGGCGTGCTCGAGCGGTCCGGCCTCGTGTCGCGCCACCGCGAGGGCCGCAGTCGGCGCGTCCAGCTGGAACGCGAAGCGCTGGATGACGCCAGCGTCTGGCTGGAGGCGCGGCGACAGCGGCTCGAGGAACGCTACCGGCGCCTGGACCTTGTGTTGGCTCAGCTGACGAACAAGGAGGAGAAGAGATGACCGATAACGAAGTCAAGGCGCCTTCTGCGACGGAGCACGACCGCATCGGAGAGCAGAGCATCGTCCACCGCCGTGAGTTCTCCGCCCCTGCCGCGCTCGTGCAGCGCGCCCACTCTGAGGCCGACCTGTTCTCGCAGTGGATGGGGCCGCGCGGAACCACGGTCAGGCTCGACCGCTTCGAGCCCGTCACCGGTGGGGCGTTCCGCTACGTCGTGCAGTCTTCAAGCGGCGGCGCATGGGCGTTCCGCGGCTCCTATCACGAAGTGGTGCCGGGCAGGATCGTGCACACCTGGGAGTTCGAGGACGACCCAGGCGCCACGCTCGAGACGCTGAAGTTCGTGGACCTGGGTGGGGGCCGAAGCGTGCTCGAGGTCGTCTCGACGTACACCTCGAAGAAGGCGTGTGACGCGATGATCGCCAGCGGCATGGACGGGGGCATGGACGAGAACTTCGACAGGCTCGACGGCGTGCTGAGCTCCGTCACCTAGGCTTCGAACACCGCACTACACAAG
>CAZFAQ010000134.1:0-2357 GCA_964517055.1 uncultured bacterium
GCGGGCCTGTGCTACACTCCTTATTTGCCGCGTCGTAGCCCGCCGGTAATGTGGCCACGCGGCCGCTTCCGACCGGAACGAGACGCAACGCGGACACGAGAGACCATCCGGGAGGAGGTGCAGATGACCAAAGACAGGTACGACCTGAACGTGATCCTGGTGCCGCATCTCAACGAGACGCAGCTCCAGGCCGAGAAGGACGCCGTCGCCGCTCAGGTGGAGCGCGCGGGCGGCGAGATCGTCGAGCTGGACGAGTGGGGCACCCGCCGTCTGGCTTACCAGATCCGGAAGTTCAACGAGGGGCACTACCTCATCTATCGCCTAGACCTAGACGGCACGGCTCCAAAGACCATAGAAGCCGCCTTGCGCCAGCGCGATAACGTCATGCGTGTGCTCGTCGTCAAGGACCGTCCGGAGTGGAAGACCAAGAAGGCTCCCAAGCAGGAGGAGCGTCCGGCCGAGGCAACGGCGGAAGCCGGGGCCTGACGCCCATCCACAGACGAACCTAGGAGAGTTCGATGGCTAGAGGACTGAACGCCGTTCACATGGTAGGGACGCTCGTCCAGGCGCCCGAGATGCGTTACACGCAGAACGGGTTAGCCATCCTCGAGCTCAACGTCGCCGGTAACGACTACGTCATCGGCGACGACGACAAGCCGCGCGAGCTGGCCTGGTACCACAGGGTCACGCTCTTCGGGGCGCAGGCCGAGCAGATGGTCAACCAGCTCGAGGCCGGCACCCCCGTGCTCGTCGAGGGTCGTCTGAACTACCGCACCTGGGAGTCGCAGGAGGGCCAGAAGCGCTCCTCGCTCGACGTGAACGCCAACCGCGTCGAGGTCCTCACCTTCGGTCCGCGTGGCAACGACGCCACGGTCGTGGACGCGAAGGGTCAGGACAGGCTCCGCAACGCCCTGAACCAGGTGATGATCGTCGGCAACCTGACGCGCGACGCAGACATGCGGTACACGCCCAACGGCAGTGCCGTCACGCGCTTCAGCGTGGCCGTCAACGAACGCTTCCGCGGCCGCGGAGGCGAGGACCAGGAGCGCACCAGCTACGTCGACGTGAACGTATGGCGCGAGCTGGCCGAGGCCACTGGCGAGCTCAAGCGGGGAGACCCCGTGTTCGTCATCGGTCGCCTCGTGAACGACTCCTGGACCGACAAGGAAGGTAACCGTAGGTTCACGACGCGCATCGAAGGGCAGCGCGTCGAGTTCCTCACTCGCGGACCCGGTAGCGGTGGGGCCGGACCCCGACCAAGCGAACGTGCTGTGGTCGCCCAGGCGAGTAGTTCGTCGAAGCTCGACATCGACGAAGAGTTCCCACCAGAAGAGGATCTACCCTTCTAGATGGCACGTGATTCACGAGACAGAGGAGACAAGCGCCGCCGCGGCGGCGGTCGTAGAGGTCGTAGGCCGAAGGTCTGCCCGTTCTCGACGGGTGAGCTGGAGGTAACGGACTACCACGACGGCAAGATGCTGCGGCGGTTCATCAGCGATACAGGCAAGATCTTGCCCCGTCGTCGTACCGGAGTGAACGCCAAGTACCAGCGCAGGCTGGCGTTGACGATCAAGCGCGCACGCACCCTGGCCATCATCCCGATCACGGAGAAGCTGGTCCGGAAGTGAACGTCATCCTGCTGGAACCGGTCGACAACCTAGGCGAAGCCGGGGTGCAGGTGGCCGTCAAGGACGGTTACGCCCGCAACTGGCTGATCCCGCAGGGTCTAGCACTGCCCGCCACCAAGGCGAACCAGGCGGAGCTGCAGGCGCGCCTCGCGCAGAGGGCCAAGCAGCTCTCGGAGCGCAAGGGCGACGCCGAGCGCCTCGCCGAGATCCTCAAGGAAGCCGAGCTCACCATCGAGGTGCGCGCCGGTGAGGGCCGCATCTACGGCTCGGTAGGCAACAAGGACATCGCGGAGGCCCTCTCGGCCGCCTACGACGTCGAGATCGACCGCCGCAAGCTGCTGCTCGGCGAGCCGATCAAGACGACGGGCGAGCACGAGGTCACCTACCGCCCACACCCCGAGGTCGCCATACCTCTGAAGGTGAACGTCGTAGCCGAGATCGGCTAAGTCGACAGCAGTACACGACGAAGGTCACGGGCCGCTCCCAACAGGGGGCGGCCCGTTCGCTTGACCTGGAGCGTGGTCGCGCCTAGCCCTGCGGCCCTCTGTACCTCTCGACGCGGATCAGGTTGGTGGTGCCCCGCATCCCGAACGGCACGCCGGCCGTGATTATGAAGCGGTCGCCCGGCTCGCAGAGCTTCTCCTCGGTGATCGACCGGGTCGAGACCTCGACCATCTCGTCGGTGTCGTGGATGTCCTCGACGACCGAGGCCACGACGCCCCACGCCAC
>CAZFAQ010000135.1:0-2291 GCA_964517055.1 uncultured bacterium
GATCATCCCGGCCGCCATCGCGGCCACTCGTTTGGAGCCGGAGGCCAGCGACCTCGCCTCCGCCTCTACTAGCTCGACGAAGGCGATCCCTAGCTCGGTGAGGCTCCTAAGCATGGGTGCCTCCCGCCGGCGCCGTCACGGCGCTTCAGCGACGGGAGAGGAGCATGCCGACGACGAAGCCGACCCCGAGCGCCGTGAGCACGGACGTCATGGGCCTCTCCTTGACGGTCGACTCGACCTCGTGAAGCGCTGCCTCGCCGCTCTCCTTGACGGTGCCTGCCACGTCCTTGGCGCTGGTACGGACCTTCTGCATCAGGGCGTCGGCTTCTTCCATGAGCTTCTCCCTCGCTTGTGCTGTGGCCTCCTTGGCCGCGCTGTAGATGGCCTCGGCGCCTTCCTTGGCCGTGCGCGCGCTCGACTCCGAGATCGACGTCACGTCGCCTCGCAAGGCGGCTAGGTCCTTCTTCAGAGCGTTCAGCTCTTTCCTGAGTTCAGGCGTGTCTGCCATGTCCTCACCTCCAGATGCTCGTGGACAGCGGCCGGTACCGCCGCGGTCCCAGCAAGGCTGCCGGTCAATTGGAAGCTAGCACCCACTTCTGAGTGTTGAGTGCGAGGCTGATGGGCTTCCGTAGGGGTACATTGCCCGCCGTGAGGCGACCGCCACAGCCCGAGCCGCCCCCGCCGGTGAGCCTCAGGGTCCACCTGCGAGACCTCAGGTCGACGTTGGCTCTCGTCTGGGAGGCGAGCCCGGGGAGAACCGTGGCCATCGCCCTCCTCAGCCTCGTCCAGGCAGGGCTGCCGGCCGCCAACATGTGGGTCGCCAAGCTTCTCCTCGACCAGGTGGCCGCCGCGATAGCCGGCCAGGCCGGGTCGCCTCAGGAGGCCTTCTCGGCGCTCCTCGGCCTGCTGGTCGTGCAGGTGGGCCTGGTTGCGCTCGGCAACGTGGTCGGCATCGTGCAGGGCGCCAACCGCGAGCTTCTCGGCGACACCCTCCAGAACCGCATAAGCCGGAAGATCCTCGCCAAGGCCGGCGGTCTCGACCTTGCACAGTTCGAGGACCCCAAGGTCTACGACTCGCTCCAGAACGCATACAGGGAGGTCGGCAGCCGACCCCTTGGCGTCTTCTCGCAGATCATCACGCTCGCGCAGGCGGTGGTGACCCTCGGCTCGGTGAGCGCCCTCATGGCGCAGCTCGGCTGGGCGGTCGTGCCGCTGGTCCTGTTGGCCTCCGTGCCCGCCGTCTGGGTGCAGTCGCGCTTCGGCACGGAGGGATACCGCATGATCAGGCGCCAGGCTCAGGACGCCCGCCGGCAGAACTACCTCGGCAACCTGCTGACGAACGACCAGGCGGTCAAGGAGATAAGGCTGTTCGGCTTCGGCGACTACCTAATGTCGCAGTGGCAGTCGTACTACCACCTGTTCAGGGGTCAGCTCGTCTCGCTCATCAGGCGCCGCAGCGGTTGGGGGCTTGGTGCGTCGCTGGCGTCCACGGGCCTGGTCGGCGCGGCCACGGCCGTGGTGCTCAGGCGCGCTGCCGCCGGCGCCATCACGGTCGGCGACTTCGGCCTGTTCATCCAGGGCATAGCGCAGCTGCAGGGCCAGTTCTCGAACCTGCTGTCTGGCGTGTCGGGCATCTACCAGAACCTCCTGTACATGCGGAACCTGTACGAGTTCCTCGAGCTACCCATCACCGACCACGACGCCGGCGAGCGGTGGAGCGGTCCCATCGAGTCCATCGAGCTGCAGGGCGTCCACTTCCGCTACCCGCTCACCGAGCGCGACGTCCTCACCGACGTGAACCTGAAGGTGAGCAAGGGCGAGACCCTGGCGTTGGTGGGGGAGAACGGCGCAGGCAAGTCGACGCTGGTCAAGCTCATGACGTTCCTCTACAGGCCGACGCAGGGCCGGATACTGATCAACGGCCAGGAGTCGTCGCGGTTCAGCCCCTCGAGCCTGCGCGCCGAGATGAGCACGGTCTTCCAGGACTACGGCCAGTACCAGATGACCGTGCGAGAGAACGTCGCGATCGGAGACGTCGACGAGGCGGCCGACGACGCGGCCGTGGCCGCCGCTGCACAGAGGGCCGGCGCCGACGAGTTCATCGAGGCGCTGCCCGCCGGGTACGACAACATGCTGGGCCGCTGGTTCGAGGGCGGCCGGCAGCTCTCCGGCGGCCAGTGGCAGCGGCTGGCGTTGGCGCGGCTCTACTTCAGGGGCGGCTCGGTGCTGATCTTCGACGAGCCCACGGCCGCCCTGGACGCCGACGCCGAGTTCGAGGTCATCGAGACGCT
>CAZFAQ010000136.1:0-2247 GCA_964517055.1 uncultured bacterium
GAGGAGCGCAAGCTGCTCCTCGAGGCCCGCAAGATCTTGGGGCTCCCCGAGCTGCGGGTGTCGGCGACGTGCGTGCGCGTGCCTGTGTTCCGCGCCCACTCCGAGGCCATACACGCCTCGTTCGACCGTCCGGTGACGGTCGAGGGCGCAGCCGAGGTGCTGAGGGGCGCCGCCGGGCTCGAGCTGGTGGACGAGCGTGCCGAGAACACGTTCCCGATGCCCCTCTCCGCGGCCGGTCGCGACGTCACGCTGGTCGGCAGGTTGCGCCAAGACACCGCCCTGGACAACGGCCTGGCGCTGTTCGTGGCCGGCGACCAGGTGCGCAAGGGCGCCGCTCTGAACGCCGTGCAGATCGCCGAGCTGCTCACCTCCCGCTCCGGCGAAGCGGGCGCGAGGGCCGACAGCGCGGCGCTGCCGGTATGATGTCCGCCGTCAGAGAACGAACTTAGGCGCCTCACGAGGGGTCCTAAGCAACCTTCGTCGGCGCGTCTGCCGGCGCACAGGAGCACCATGAACCTGGCCATAGTCACGGACTCGACCTCGGACCTCACCGCCGACGAGCTCAAGCAGCTTGGCGTGGAGCGCGTCCCCCTCTACGTGAACTTCAAGGGCGAGGTCCACAAGGACTGGATCGAGATCACGCCCAAGGACATCATCGATGGCGTGGCGGCCGGTGCCGACCTGCCTACGACGAGCCAGCCGAGCCCAGAGGACTTCGCTGCGGTCTACCGCCGTGTCGCCGAAGCCGGCGCGGACCAAGTGCTGGTCATAACCATCTCCGCCGAGCTGTCAGGCACGCATCAGTCGGCGAAGCTCGCCTCCGACCAGGCACCGGTTCCCGTGACGCTCTTCGACGGCCGCGGCGCCAGCCTCGGTCACGGCGAGATGGTGAGGGCGGCTTCCGAGCTGAGGTCGCGCGGCGCCTCCCTCGACGAGATCGTCGCGGCCCTGGAGCGCATCCGCGACACGAACTTCCTGCTCTTCACGGTCGGCACGCTCGAGTACCTGCAGAAGGGCGGGCGCATCGGGCGCGCCAGCGCCCTGATGGGTAGCCTCCTCAACATCAAGCCGATCCTGACGCTGCAGAACGGCGTGATCGAGCCTCTCAGCCGCGCCCGGGGTACGAAGAAGGCCCAGCAGGAGCTCATCGACCGCTTCACCAAGTACGTCACCGACGCGGCGGGCCCCGTCGTGGCCAACTTCATCCACATCCAGGACCCGGCGGCCGCCGAGCGGCTCCAGCAGGGCATCGAGGCGGCCGGCGTCCAGTACGAGGGACGTGGCGTCTCCGAGATCGGGGCCGTCATAAGCGCCCACGTTGGCCCAGGCACGTTCGGGATCTACGCCCACGAGAAGGTCACCTAGCTCGGGGGCACCGCACCGTTCGGCAAAGAGCCAACGACCGACCGCGGTCGTGCAGTACGTACAGGTCGGCCTAGAAGCCTATGACGCCATTCTCGGCGTCCACGGTGATGGTCAGGGTGTGCCCGGCCAGCGAGTCGGGCTCGCCGTTCAGGCTCAGCTCGACGCGCGCCCCGTTGGGTGAAGGCGCCTCCGTTGACACGCTCAGCGCTGCGGCGAGGGTGCTGCCGCCGAGCGCAGCGACGCCGAACGCCGGAACGTCTCCCGTGTACCCGTAGTCGCAAGATGTCGCGTCGCAGTCCTGGCGGGTGAGCGTCACCACGCCCTGCGACTGCGCGACGAACGAGAACCGGTCGGCAGGGTCGGCCTCGGCGTAGGTGTCGGCCCCGTGCCACATGTACGCGGTCATGACGGCGTCAGAGAGGACGATCTCGGTCGGTGCGGTGGCCTCGGGTGCGTCGAGCGTTGCCGAAGCGATGCTGACCTCGTTGGTGAGCTTGGCCGGGTCGACCGGCAGGTTCGGCCACTCGATGTCGGGGAAGGTGAAGCTCACCTGCGCCGTCCCCATAACGGCCTGCGACACGAGAGCGCCCGGCACGGGGAACGGGACCGCGATCGTCTTGCCGTCGAGCTGGAAAGGGTCTGTGACGGCCTGGTCGGGTATCAGGGCGCCACAGGCCGTGAGCAGCAGCGTCGCCAGGCCAGCGGCGAGCACGACCACCCTGGCGGTCGGCCGACGCGTCGCGTGGCTGGTCTTCGAACTCGTATGGGCGCGGTCGTGGACGAGGAAGGGTAAGGGCATCTCGCACCTCCAAGGTGGCTCAGGGGGCCCCGGCTCATCAGGAGCCGACACGCTCAGCAGTCGCGAGCGTAGACGAGCGGCGC
>CAZFAQ010000137.1:0-2096 GCA_964517055.1 uncultured bacterium
TTCGAACTACACGACCACCGCGACGTCGTCACGACGCGGTTGTTTCACCGGATACCCAACGTCGACAACGGCATCATCGCGATCAACCCGGCGTCCATCCTGCCGCACGAGAAGATCATCCCGCACATGCGAGAGGACGGCACGCCCGTGTTCAACGTCTTCGAGTCGGGCGAGGCGGTGTTGGAGGAGCTTGTCCTTCCGTTCCTTGACGAGCGAGCCCATGCCTCCGCAGACGTAGCTGGAGGAGAAGAGGGCTGGGCGGAGGTTCTCCCGCATGAGGACGTGTCGAAGCTGGGCATCCTCGGTGAGTGTCAAGAAAGTTGCCGCGTGAAAGTGGTTCAGGCTGCTGTCTCCTCGATTCGGGTTGTGCCATCGCGTCGTGGGTTCAGGCGGACGGTGTCGATGGGCTCCCAGTTGCGCGTCCGGCCGGTCCATCGCTCGGGGTGTTTGTTGCGGGCACGCGCGTAGACGGCGTCGCGGTGCGCGAGGATCTCTACGTCGAGGCCGGCATGGCGTTGTGCGGGGGTGACGAAGCGTATCCCGCTGTGCTGGTGGTCGTTGTTGTACCAGCTGACGAATTGCTCGGCCCAAGCGCGAGCAGCAGCGAGCGAGGCGAAGGGGCCGTCGGGGTAGCTTGGCCGGTATTTCGCGGTGCGGAAGAGGGCTTCGGCGTAGGGGTTGTCGTCGCTGACGTGGGGCCGCGAGAACGATGTCACCACGCCGAGCTTCTGCAGTGTCGCGAGCATGGTTGCCCCCTTCATCGGTCCGCCGTTGTCGGAGTGCAGGACGAGCCCCTTGGGGTCGACGTCGTTGTGCTTGCAGATGTCGCGGAACAGCTTGGCCGCTGACTCGTTCGACTCCTCCTCGAGCACGTCCCAGCCCACAATCTTGCGGCTCCAGATGTCGAGGAAGAGGTACAGGAAGTAGAATTGCCCGGCGATGGGGCTGTAGAGGTACGTTATGTCCCAGCACCACACTTGGTTCGGTGCGTTCGCCGTGTGCTCGTCGGGCCGGTGCCGCGTCGGAGCACGAGCTCGACCCCGGTGCGCGTTGAGGTTCTCTTCTCGCATCAGCCGGTAGATGGTCGACTCCGACGCGATGTAGATGCCGATGTCGGCCAACTTCGGCACGATCTGGTGCGGGGAGAGGTCGACGAACTCGGGTGCGTTGACGACGTCGAGGACCTCTTGCCGCTCCTGCGGCGTGAGCTTGTTTGCCGGCGGCTTCCGGGGCCCACGACGTCCATCCTCTCCGCCGTCGGGGCCATGCTTGAGCCAGCGCTGCACGGTCCGGACGTCGAGCTCGACGACCTCGCAGCACGGACCCAGACGCGCACCGCTGGCTCTGGCTTCGACGATGAGCTCAAGGATCATTCTTCGCTCCTCGGGTCCGTGTCGTCCTCCTCGTCCGCGAACAGCGACTCGTACTTTTTTTTTAGGACGAGTAACGCCGCCGCTTCGGCCAGGGCCTTCTCCTTGCGTCGCAGCTGCCGCTCGAGCTCGCGGATGCGCTTCTGCTCCGGCGTCGGCCCGCGCTTGGCCTGCTTGCGGGGTCCGGCCGTCTCGTCGAGCGCTCCCATCGCGGTCGCACGCCACCGTTCGAGCTGCTCGAGGTGGAGCCCCTTGCGCCGCACGAACGCGCCGAGCTCGTCCTCGGGAATCGCGGCCGCCTCCATGACGACGGCCAGCTTCTCCTCGGCCGTCCAGTTCTTCTTGCTGCTGACCGCCGTCGCCGACGGCTTGCGGTGCTTCGCGCTCACGCTGCTTACCGTACTCGCCTGCCGCCTCCACCGCGACAGGGTGGCCTCCGAGACCCCCGTCTCGCGCGCCAAGGCACTGCCGCTGATCGCATTCGGCCCCACCATTCGCTGGACGAGCCGGTTCTTCATCGTGGTCGTGTACTTCACTTCGTTCTCGGTTCCTTGCCCCCAGCGGTTGTCCACGTCGCTCCACAGCTCGCCGAAGTTATCCACAGGTTGCGAGTCCCCCCCGGACCCCCCCTGGGGCCGTTGGGCTCCCGCACGCCGTAGGTGCCTCGTACGCCGAAGAGCTACGACGACGATCTGCTTACGCGGCAACTACCCTGGCACAGGGGGC
>CAZFAQ010000138.1:0-2031 GCA_964517055.1 uncultured bacterium
GCCATCATCGCGAGGTCCGTGTAGATGACCCCGTTGCCGTTGCAGTTCGGACAGGCGCCCTCTGAGTTGGAGCTGAACAGCGCGGGCTTGACCCCGTTCGCCTTCGCGAAAGCCTTCCTGATCGGGTCCAGGAGCCCCGTGTACGTGGCCGGGTTGCTACGGCGCGAGCCCTTGATGGCTCCCTGGTCGATCGCGACGACCCCCTCACGGCCGGACACCGACCCGTGGATGAGCGAGCTCTTGCCGGATCCAGCCACGCCAGTCACGACGACCAGGACCCCGAGGGGAACGTCGACATCTACGTCCTTGAGGTTGTTCGTCGTCGCCCCACGGACCTCGAGGTGGCCTGCCGGCTTCCGGGTCTTCGCCTTGAGGGTCGCCCGGTCACCGAGGTGTCTGCCCGTCAGCGTCCCGCTTGCCCTCAGACCCTCGACGTCGCCTTCGTACATGACCTCGCCGCCCTGCTTGCCAGCCCGCGGCCCGAGGTCCACGACGTGATCGGCGATCTCGATGACCTCCGGCTTGTGCTCGACAACAAGCACCGTGTTCCCCTTGTCGCGCAGGCGCATGAGCAGGTCGTTCATGCGCCTGATGTCGTGGGGGTGCAGGCCGACGGTCGGTTCGTCGAATACGTAGGTGACGTCTGTCAGCGCCGAGCCTAAATGCCTGATCATCTTGGTGCGCTGCGCCTCGCCTCCGGAGAGCGTGCCCGCCGGCCGCTCCAGCGCGAGGTAACCAAGGCCGATCTCGACGAAGGAGTCGAGGACGTGCCGCAGCTTGTCGGTCACGGGCGCGACGGACGGCTCGTCAAGTCCTCTCACCCACTCCGCGAGGTCGCTTATCTGCATGGCGCAGGCGTCTGCGATGTTCAGGCCGCGGATCTTGGACGAGCGCGCCGCCTCGTTCAGCCTGGTGCCGCCGCAGTCAGGGCATGGGACGAACGTGACGGCCCGCTCGACGAACTGTCTGACGTGCGCCTGCAAGGACTCGACGTCCTTGGAGAACATGGACTTGTGCAGCTTGGGGATCAGCCCCTCGTAGGTGATGTTGATGCCCTCGACCTTGATCTTCGTGGGCTCCTTGTGGAGCAGGTCGCGCAGCTCCGCCTCACTGAAGTCGCGGATAGGCTTGTCTGGGTCGAAGAAGCCGCTCGCGCGGAATATGCGGCCGTACCAGCCCTCCATGCTGTAGCCGGGCACGGTGATGGCGCCCTCGTTGATGGACTTGCTGGCGTCGTAGAGCTGCGTCAGGTCTATGTCGTTGACACGGCCCAGGCCCTCGCAGCGAGGGCACATGCCACCCGTGACGGTGAAGGTCCTCGACTCCGTGACCCTGCCCTCGCCGCGTTCGACCGTGATGGCACCGCCGCCAGACGCCGATGCGATGTTGAAGGAGAACGCCTGCGAGGAGCCGATGTGCGGCTCACCCAACCGGCTGAAGAGGATCCGGAGCAGCGCGTTCGCGTCCGTCGCCGTGCCGACGGTGGAGCGCACGTTGGCTCCCATCCGTTCTTGGTCGACGATGATCGCGGTCGTCAGCCCTTCGAGGACGTCGACGTCCGGGCGGGCCATCGACGGCATGAAGCCCTGCACGAACGCGCTGTACGTCTCGTTGATCATCCGTTGAGACTCTGCGGCTATGGTCCCGAAAACCAGCGAGCTCTTGCCGGAGCCTGACACGCCCGTGAACACCGATAGGCGGCGCTTGGGGATCTCGACGCTGACGTTCTTGAGGTTGTTCTCCCTCGCGCCCTGCACGCGGATCAGGTCGTGACCGTCGGCGGGATGGGGCCCCTCGGGGCGGACCTCTGCTTCCTCCGTCATCTTCATGTTGGCTCCCTGTCGGGTGGCTCGGGTCGTGTTCAGGCTGCTCGCCGGGTGTCGGTTCAGGCGGCCCGAAGCAGTGTCATGTCGAAGTCGTACTGCCAGCGCGCACCGGAGTCGAAGGACGCTTCTCCGTGGCACTCGATCTCGTCCGGGCCGACGAAGCGAGCAGTGTAGCGTTGCGAGAACTCCTCGTCTAGATGGACCA
>CAZFAQ010000139.1:0-1990 GCA_964517055.1 uncultured bacterium
GGTAGGCGCCCGAGCAACGTGAACACGACCATCACGGCCATGATCCCGAGGGCGAAGAGAAGGTTCTGCCTGATCACGGCGTTCGTCTGGCGCGCCAACGCGTGGGCCTTGGGTAGCAGGGTGAGGTCGTTGGAGAGCAGGGCGACGTCGGCGGCCTCGAGCGCCGCGTCGGTGCCCGCCGCGCCCATCGCCACACCGACGGAAGCCGCGGCGAGGGCCCCGGCATCGTTCACGCCGTCGCCAACGAAGGCGACCTGGGCGTCCCTGCTCAGCTCGGCCACGCGGCCGACCTTGTCGGTCGGCAGGAGGCCCGCCCACACGTCATCCGGGCGTATGCCCACCTCGGCGGCGACCGACCGAGCGACCACGGCGTTGTCGCCCGTCATCATGACGACGCGCCGCACGCCTGCCTCCTTCAGCTCCGCGAGCGCCGGTGCGGCCGTGCTCCGGACGGCGTCGGCGACGCCAAGCAGGCCCATGACCGTGCCGGCCCCGGCGCCCACGATCACCAGCGTGCGACCGGACGCCTCGAGCCTCTCGGCGGCCTCCCGCGCCTCGGGCGGCAGGTCGGACCCCTGTTCGCCAGCCAGCCGCAGGTTGCCGGCCCAGTAGTGGACGCCAGCCACACGCGCCGTGACGCCCTTCCCCGGCACGGCCGTCACTTCGGTCGCCAGGGGAGGCGTCACGCCGGCCTCCTCCGCGGCCTGCACGACGGCGCGCGCCAACGGGTGCTCGGAGCCGCCCTCGATGGCCGCGGCTACGGCGAGCAGCTCCTCGCGTGTGCCGCTCAGCGGCACGACGTCGCTGACGTGCATGCGCCCCTCGGTCAGGGTGCCGGTCTTGTCGACCGCCACGATGTCGACGGTGCCGAGGTCCTCGAGCGCCGCGCCGCCCTTGAAGAGGACGCCGAACTTGGCGGCCCGTGCCAGCGCCGAGAGAACCGCGGCGGGCACGCTGATCACGATGGCGCACGGGCTCGCCACCACCAGCAGGGTGGCTGCGCGGTACATGGCGTCGTCGCTTGGCACGCCGAGAAGCAGGAAGGCGAGCAGCGCCACCACCGATCCGACCAGCACGAACACCGTGTAGCGCTGGCCGAACCAGTCGGAGAAGCGCTGGCTGGGCGAGCGCTGCGACTGCGCGACCGTGACGAGGTGGATGAGCCGCGCCAGCGTGGACTCGGAGGCCGGCTTCGTGACCCGCACCTCCAACGCCGCGTTGCCGTTGACGCTGCCCGCGAAGACGGGGTCGTCGACCGCCTTGTCGACTGGCACGGACTCGCCGGTGATCGGCGACTGGTCCATGTGGCCAACGCCGGCGACCACGACGCCGTCGAGCGGAGCGCGCTCCCCCGGGCGGACGAGGATGAGCTCGCCGACCTCCACGCTGGCAGCCGGCACGCTGACGGTCGAGCCGTCGCGTAGCAGGTTGGCGGTCTCGGGGCGCAGGTCCATCAGCGACGCGACGGCGCGCCGCGTGTTGCCCATCGCGTAGCCCTCGAGGGACTCGGCGAGGCTGTAGAGGAAGAGCAGGATCGCCCCGTCGCGCGCCTCGCCGACGAGGGCGGCCGCCAACGCGGCCAGGACCATCAGCAGCGAGATCGACAGGCGGCGCCGCTTCACGAGCGCACGGACTGCCCCGCGCGTGGCCGGGAGGCCACCGGCAAGGTACGCGAGGACGAAGCCGGCAGTCCTCAGGACCGGCGCGGCCTCTCCCCCGGTCTGGCCGGCCACGATCCCGACCGCCAGGCCGAGGCCCGTCAGCGCGGTGAGCGCCAGCTCGCGTCGCACCTTGGTGCGCTCGGCGGCGAGCTCGGCCTTGAGGCTCGAGCCAGTCGCAGCCGGCGGGGTCGACGCAGCTTCGGTTGCCATGCGACCAGCGTAACTCGGAATCGTTCCGATTTCAAAGACGGGAAACGGTTCTCACGAGAACCACGCCTCATGGAGCTCTCGGACTAGAAGGTAACCTCTCTGGCGATGCGCGGCGGGGC
>CAZFAQ010000140.1:0-1975 GCA_964517055.1 uncultured bacterium
CGCCCCTTACAGACGGCCAGACGGTCCTGGTCCCGGCAGCGATGAGCGTGGCCGCGGGTGGCGATGTCGCGGCCCGCGTGTCGCTGAACTCCGCGACCCTCGAGCAGCTGGACGCCCTGCCGGGCGTCGGTCCGGTAATCGCAGGGCGGATCGTCCTCAACAGGCCGTACGCGGCTCTCGAGGACGTCATGCGCGTGCCCGGCATCGGCCCGGCCACGTTCGAGCGGCTCAGGCCGCTCGTGGGCCTATGAGGCGTGGCCCCGGGCAGCCCGGTCGCCACCGGCGGCTTCGTGCCGTGGTCGGTGCCCGCCGCTGCCGGGCTGGGCGTCGGGGTGTGCATGTCGGCGGGCCTGCCAGCTGCTGCGGTGGCGGCGCTGGTCGGCGCGGCGTCCCTGGCGGCGGTACTGATGAGCGTCGTGCTCGGCCGCCGCGGCGCTCTGGGCTTGGCACCCTTGGGGCTGTTGGCCATGTCGGTCGGCGCGGCGCGGCACGAGGCTTGGGAGGCGAGGCCGGACCCGGTGTCGCCGTTCCTCGGAAAGGAGGTGGTGTGGCGGGGCGTCTACGACGGCGAGTGGTTCTTGGCCAGTGACCCGGTGGTGGCTCGGCTGGCGCTGGTGTCGCGCGAGCCCGTCGAGCCTTCCCGGTTGAAGGTCACGGGCACCGCCCGGCGCGCTTCCGGCAAGCGCAACCCAGGTGGCTTCGACCACGCCGCCTACCTGGCGCGCCGCGGCGTGACCGCGCAGCTGTTCGCGGCCGAGGTATCTCGCGAGCCTTCTCCAGAGGGTCGTGGCCTAGGTGCCAGGCAGAGGCTGGCGCGGGGTGTGGCGGTCGGCCTACCGCCTGACCGAGCTGGCCTGCAGCTCGCCATGACGCTCGGCCTGCGGGACGACCTAACCAGGGAGGACCGCGAGTCTTTCCGCGCTTCGGGTCTGGCGCACGTGCTCGCGCTGTCCGGCCTCCACTTCGGCGTGCTCGTGGCCGTCGCCGGCCGCGTCCTGAGACCGCTCGGCAGGCGGCGGTGGCCGGTCCTGATCCTCGTCGTCGCCCTGTTCGTCACGGTCGTCGGCCCGTCGCCCAGCGTGGTCCGCGCCGCCGCCATGGCGTTCGCGGCGCTCGTGGCGCAGACGAGCGGCGTCGGTCGGCTCGAGCCGTGGCCGGTCCTCGCTCTCTCCGCCTGCGTCTCGCTGCTCGTGCAGCCGCAGATGCTCTTCGACCTGTCTTTCCAGCTCTCGTACCTGGCGCTCGTTGGCCTGCTCGGCATGGCGGGTCCTCTGGCGGGGCTGCTCGGTGCGCCGAGCCGCCGGTCGGACCCTCTCCTCGCCGAGCTGCCTGGCGCTCCGAGGGGCGGCCTGCCGCGCCGGGTCAGGGTCTACGTGGCGCACGCGATGGCAGCGAGCGTAGCGGCGCAGCTGCCGAGCCTGTCGCTTGTCGCCGGCACGTTCGGGGCGGTGCCCCCGCTAGCGCCCATCGTGAACCTGGTAGGCGTCCCGCTGTCAGCTGTCCTCGTGCCGCTCGGCTTCCTGGCGGGCCTCCTCGGGCTCGTGTGGGAGCCGCTGGCCGCCACGGTCAACCTGCTGGCGGGGCCTCTGGCTGGCGCCCTCATCGCCCTCGCCGACCTCGGGGCCCGGTTGCCCCTCGTCGCCTGGCCCGAGGTCCGCTGGCTCGGTCACCTGTGCTGGGCGGCCTTCTGCATGGTTCTCGCGGCAGCTGCGCGGCGGAAGCTCGACTTGCGACGGCTACTGGCGGTGGCGCTCGTCGCGGCCACGGTGCCTCAGGTCGTCGGCGGCGCACAGCGCCCACCGGACGTATGGTTCCTCGACGTCGGGCAGGGCGACGCCACCCTCGTCCGGCTTCCGGGTGGACACGGGGTGTTGATCGACGGCGGTGGGACCCCCTTCTCTGACTTCGACGTCGGGGCCGCCGTCGTCGTGCCGGCGCTCCGGGCGCTCGGGGTGCAAACGCTCGACCTGATCAT
>CAZFAQ010000141.1:0-1938 GCA_964517055.1 uncultured bacterium
GAGGTCGTGTGGCGCTCCTTCCAGCTCGACCCGAGCGCGCCTACGCACGACCCAGGCACGACCGCATCGCACCTCGCACGCAAGTACGGCGTCAGCGAGGAGCGCGCGCTTGGGATGATGGGCGCAGCCACCCAGGCAGCCGCCGAGGACGGGCTCGAGTTCCACCTCGACAGGGCGCTCTCTGCCAACACCTTCGACGCTCACCGCGTCACCCACCTCGGCGTGGCCAAGGGCCGCGGCCGCGAGGTCATGGAGCGGCTCATGCGCGCCTACCAGCGCGACGGGGAGAACGTCGCCGACCACGACACACTGGTGAGGTTGGCCGCCGAAGCGGGCCTGGAAGCCGAGGACGTGCGCGAGGCCCTGAGCTCGGGCGCGTACGCAGACGCGGTCGAGGCCGACTTCGAGAAGGCACGCGCGTATGGCGTCTCCGGCGTGCCGTTCTTCGTGTTCGACGAGAAGCACGGCGCGTCAGGCGCGCAGCCCGTCGAGTTCTTCCTCGCTGCACTCAGGCAGCTGGGCCCGCAGGAAGCCGCAGAGCAGGCGCCGCTAGTCGGGTCCTGACGCCGTGCTGCTATACTCCTGCGAGATGGCGCGCCGCATGATGCACCAGGGCCCTGTGACGGGCTGAGCAGAGCTCAGCACCTCGCGGGGCGCCGTGCGTGAGAGCGGCGCCCTTTTCGTTGTCGCAGGGGGCCACTGGCATCGGGCAGCGGCGCGGCCCATAGAGGAGTCAGCCGATGAGTGACGGCAGGCCGCAGAACCGCATCGTGCTAGACGACCCGGAGGAGATCTTGGTCGAGTCTCCGGTGGTCGAGGCCGCGCTTGGCGCCGAGCCCGAGAGCGAGCCCGTAGCGGAGCCCAAGCTGAACGGCCGCGGGGCGTTCTACGCGACGACGCCGATCTTCTACGTCAACGCCGAGCCGCACATGGGCCACGCGTACACGACGCTCCTCGTCGACGTCGTGACCCGCTTCCACCGCCTCAAGGGCGACGACACGTTCTTCCTGACCGGCACGGACGAGCACGGCGAGAAGATACAGAAGGCGGCGGCCGAGGCCGGCAAGACTCCGCAGGAGTACGTCGACGACGTCTCATCTCAGTTCCGGAACACCTGGGACCGCCTCGGCATCCGCTACGACGGTTTCATCCGAACCACCGAGCCGACTCACAAGGCCGTTGTGCTCGACGTTCTTCAGAAGGTGTACGACGCCGGCGACATCGTGTACGGCGAGTACTCGGGCCTGTACTGCGTGAGGTGCGAGCGCTACTACACGGAGAAGGAGCTCCTAGACGGCAAGTGCCCCCAGCACGAGATCGAGCCGGAGTTCCGCACCGAGGCGAACTACTTCTTCACGATGGAGAAGTACCGCGACTGGTGGCGCGAGACTCTGACGGCCAACCCCGACCTGATACGCCCGGAGCGCTACCGCAACGAGGTCCTGGCGATGCTCAGGGAGCCGATCGGCGACCTCTCGATTAGCCGCCCGCGCAGCCGCGTGCCGTGGGGCATACCGCTACCCTGGGACGAGGACCACGTCGCCTACGTCTGGTTCGACGCCCTCATCAACTACTACTCGGCGCTGGTCGAACGCGACACCGTCGAGCGCTACTGGCCCCACGTCAACCACTTCATCGGCAAGGACATCGTCAAGCCGCACGGTCTGTTCTGGCCGATCATGCTCAAGGCGGCCGGCATCCCCCTCTACCAACACCTCAACGTCCACGGCTACTGGCTCAACGACGAGCGCAAGATGAGCAAGTCCCTCGGCAACGTCGTGAGGCCGCTCGAGCTGGTCAGGCGCTACGGAAACGACGCGTTCCGCTACTTCCTTATGCGCGACATGAGCTTCGGCCTAGACGCCAGCTTCTCCGAGGTCGCGATCGCCGAGCGCATCAACGCCGACCTCGCCAACGACCTCGGCAACCTGCTCAACC
>CAZFAQ010000142.1:0-1867 GCA_964517055.1 uncultured bacterium
GACCTGCGCGACCATCGCGCGCTCCAGGAACTCGAGCGCGGCGTCGACGTACTGGTCCTCGGACAGGCCCTTGGGGCGCCGGTACATGTTCGGGAACGGCAGCCGGTAGATCTCGGAGGGGAACGGTCCGAACCCCTTCTTGAACAGGCCGTACTTGCTAGTCATGCCGAGGGTCATGTTGGTGCGGCCGTGGTAGCCGCCCTCGAACACGACGACCGCCTGCCGGCCGGTGTGCGCCCTGGCGATCTTGACGCAGGTCTCGAGGGCCTCGGCCCCGGAGTTGAGCAGCACCGCCTTCTTGGAGAAGTCGCCGGGCGCGAGCTCGCACAGGCGCTCGAGGAGCCTGACCTGAGGCTCGTACGTCGCGACGATGCCGCACATGTGTACGAGCTCCTCGGCCTGCTGCTTGAGCGCGTCCACCACCGCGGCCGGCGTGTGACCGGTCGCCAGCGCGCCTATGCCACCCGCTAAGTCGATGAGCCGGTTGCCGTCGACGTCCTCGACGACGGCGCCGTGTGCGCGCGCCACCGCGACGTCGGTGAGGCGCGACGCACCGCGCGCGCCGGCCGCGTCGCGTCTGGCGGCTAGCTCCAGGCTGCGCGGGCCGGGCACGGCTGTCCTCAGGGTGATGCTTGGCAAGTCCTCAACCTCCCATGCGTTAGGTGCCTGGCGGCACGCTGTCGGCGGATGTCTCGCTGGTGCGGCCCTTCGCGTGCGCGCTTCGGCCGCGCACGGGCGCGCCCCTCTACAGCACGACCTCGCTGCCATCATAGGCACGCGGCCTGAGCAGCTCTAAGACCTCCATGGCGACGCGGCGACCGCTCTGCAAGGCGCCGTGCACCGTGGCGGCGTCGGCCTCGGGGGACGTAGCCTCGCCTGCCCACAGCACGGGCGGCGTCGGCTTGGCGAGCAGCTCGCGTGCGCCCCTGTGCCCTGGCCGGACGTAGCTGTAGCCGCCACGCGCGAACGCGTCCCCGACCCAATCGACCAGTTGGGCGTCCACGGCCTGCAAGCCTGGTCTACCGAGCTCGCGGCGCAGGCTCTCCAGCGCGTCGTCGAGCGCCTCCTCCTCGTCGCCACGCCTCAACAGGTCCATGGCCGCGTCGCCCGTCAGGAAGGCGGTCCAGACCACGGCGTCTGTCTCGTGACCGAAAGACGGCGTCCACCACATGGGCACGCGACCGGCGGCGTATATGGCCTTGATGCCAGGTGGCGTGAGCGGCTCGCGGAACCGGTAGACGCACTTGACGGCCGGGCCCATGCCGAGGCCGCGTAGCGCTCCCAGCTTCTCGGCTGGCAGGCCAGGCACGAACTCGACGTCACCGGCAACCAACACCCCGACCGGCAGCGTGCACACGAGGAGCTTGGCCTCGAACTCTTCGCCGTCCTCGGTACTGACCAGCACGCCTTCGGCCCTCTGCTCGACGCGCTTGACGACGGCCTGCGTCCTGATCTCGGCGCCGATCCCCAGCGCCTCCAGCACGGCCCCGTAGCCCTCGACGATGCGGAAGTCCTCTTGGCCGCTGACCTCGGCTCCCGCGATCGAGTCGAGCATGCTGGCGGCGTCCAGATGCCGCAGCGCCTCTCCTGCGGCGTTCGCGAACGCGCGGCGCACGTAGTCCACTTGGGCGGGGTCGAAGCCGATGCGCCTCAGGTAGTGGCCGAACGACTCGAGCGGCCGCGCCGGCACGTCGGGGAGAGCCCACGACCGCGTGACGTCGAAGGCCGGGTCGGAGGCCCGCGCCTCCTCCATGGTCAGCCTGGCGCCGTCCGCCATGCGGACCCACGAGTCGTCGAGCTTGTTCCAGTGGACGGTCGAGAGGCCCAACCGCTCGAGCCACTCCCATGTGGACGCACGCTCGCCATG
>CAZFAQ010000143.1:0-1836 GCA_964517055.1 uncultured bacterium
ACCAGTGCAGGCACTTCCGGGAGCGTGCACGGGCATGCCCTATACTCGGCCGAACTTTTCAAGCGAGAGGGAGGGTACTGACATGGCCAAGTCCAAGACCGTCAGCAAAGCGGACCTCGTTGGTGAGGTAGTCAGCTCCACCAAGCTGCCGCGCAAGACCGTCAAGGAGACAGTAGACGCCCTGCTCGACACGATGACGTCCGAGATCGCCAGGGGCAACAAGGTCACCCTCACCGGCTTCGGCAGCTTCGAGGTGCGCTCGCGCAAGGAGCGGTCGGGGGTCAAGCCCGGCACCAAGGACCGCATCAGCATCCCGGCCAGTAACTACCCGGCGTTCAAGGCTGGCAAGAGCCTGAAGGACAAGGTCTCGCGCCGCTGACGCCCTAACGCCCGCGGTCCGCGCCGCCTGAGCGCGGTTCGTGGGTCGACAACCCACCGAGGACCGCGTCGACCCGCTGGCGGGTGTAGCTCGTCAGCGGGGCAGCGGCGTCCACCACAGCCACGTCGGGCTCGTCGCTGAGGCTCGGCTCCTCGAGGGCGTCGAACTGCGAGGCCACCAGCTCGGCCGGGAAGAAGTGCCCTCCGCGCCCCGAGACGCGCGAGCGGACGAGGTCGGGCCCGGAGCGCAGGTAGAGGAACCCGACGCCGGGTCCGGCCGAGCGCAGCACGTCGCGGTAGGTGCGCCTGAGCGCGCTGCATGCCAGCACGACGCCCTCCCCTGCCGCCAGGCGCTGCTCGATGGCGTCCTTCATGGCCTGGAGCCAAGGGGCGCGGTCGGCGTCGCTCAGCGGATGTCCGGACGCCATCTTGGCGACGTTCGATGGCGGGTGGAACGAGTCGGCGTCGAGGAACTCCCAGCCGAGCACCCCCGCGACGCGGCGCCCGACCGTCGTCTTGCCGCTGCCAGAGACCCCCATCACGACGAGGGCGCGGACGCCTTCGCGACGGCCGCCTCCTGCCTGTTCCGGCCCGCTTCCGGCGCTCACGCCTCCCTCGCGCGGTAGAGGACCTCTCCGGCCCTGGGCACCAGGAGCACGCCGTCGTCCTCACGGCCGGCCCACTGCGCGGGGTCGATGTCGTCCGGGTCCAGGTACCCGAGGCCCAACGCCTCCGTCTCGTCGCGGGTCATGCGGCTCGCCAGGGTGACCTTGGCCCTTGGCAGCTCGGCGCCGGTCGCTGGATCGACCGTCCCGTCGCCCCTGACGTGGGCCGAGTGCGCCAGCACGCCTAGCGGCAGGTGCCCGTAGCTGTCCCAGTTGGCCAAGAGGTAGGGCAGCACGTGGTAGCCGACCTCGCGGATGTGGTCGCCGTGCACCTTGCTCAGCTCGCGCAGGTGGGGCGCGTACACGATCAGCTCGCCTCCCGCAGCCAGCGCAGGCTCGAGCTTGTACGCCGCCTTGGCCGCCACCCACAGCTCGTCGTACATGGGTGCCGCGCAGGACAGGATGCGCTCGAACGGCCTGTCGACCCAGCGCACGTGACGCTCGGCAGACAGGTCGGCCGCCGCCGACCACGCGTCGAACAGGTCGCCGACGAACACGCCTGCGAGGTCATCAGCGCCCGCTACCACCAGGGCCGCGAGGGTGACGGGCGTAGGCACGAGCTCGGCGGCCGCGTGGACAAGAGCCCTGACCGGCGTCTCCTTGACGCCGATCGTCCGCCTCACGCCGGCCAACGCGCCCAGCCAGTGCGTCACGTCGATCATCGCCTTGCCCGAGATACCTGGGAACAGGTACTTGGCGCCGCCCGAGAAGCCGACGACCTCGTGCGGGAAGACGGGCCCGAGGATCAGCACGGCGTCGTGCTCGAGCACGGCGCGGTTGAGAAGCACGTCGA
>CAZFAQ010000144.1:0-1818 GCA_964517055.1 uncultured bacterium
ACCTTCTCGCGGACCGAGCTCGCCGCCGTGGTGGCCGCGCTCGACAAGGAGGAGCTGGCGATCGCGCTGGCCGCCAGCGGCCTGCGCAGGACGCGCAGGGCGGAGCTGCTCGCCAAGCTCGGCATGAGCGAGGCCGACCTACCGGGCATGGACGATCGGGTCGCGTCCGAAGCGAGGCGGAGCACGCAGGCGGAAGGCGCCTGATGGCGGAAGGCGTCTGATGGCGGAAGACGCCTGATGACGGCGAACGACTGATGAGGTACCGCGTGGTGGCGGTGGGGTCGATGAAGAGGGGTCCCCTCGCCGATGCCGCGGCCCGCTACGCGAAGCTCCTGTCCGGCTACGGCGACCTCGAGCTCGTCGAGATCAAGGACCGTTCGCGCCTCGGCGCCGAGGCCGCGCGCAGCGCGCACGACGCGGAGGCCATGCGGCACGCAGACGGTCATCTGCTGCTCGTCGACGAGTCAGGCGACCAGCTGACGACCGCAGAGCTGGCCGGACGGGTGCGTTCCCTGGGACAGCGCGGGGTGAGCCGGGTGACCATGTTCGTCGGCGGGCCGGATGGCCACGGCACCGCCTTGCGCGAGGCCGCTGGCGCGTCGCTGGCGCTGTCGCGCCTGACCCTCCCGCACGACCTCGCCCGCGTCATGCTCTTGGAGCAGCTCTACCGGGTCGAGGCGCTCATCGCCGGCCACCCCTACCACCGCGCCTGAGCGCGGCCGCGGGCGTGGGCGCCGTTCTCAGGAACGCGCGGCCACGAGGGCAGCGTAGAGCCCAAGGGCGTCTACCGTGGCCGCTCCGAGACGCTCGAACTGTACGGGCCCGGGCTCCTCGAGCGTCAACAGGACGTTCCTGCCGCCGATCACGACCACGGGCGCGACCCTCCCACGAGTCGGCCTGTCGGCCTCGTCGTCGGGTGGAGCCCCGTCCGTCAGGAGCCTGAGGAGCGCCTCGCGCACGGGCCGTGACAGCAGACGCCTGGCGCCGTCCTCGTCGCGGGCGTAGACACCAAGTCTCTCCTCGAAGTCAGTGTCGCCGTCGACCGCGACCCG
This sequence comes from uncultured bacterium, assembly GCA_964517055.1. Lineage (GTDB taxonomy): Bacteria > Deinococcota > Deinococci > Deinococcales > Trueperaceae > DASRWD01. The sequence continues at coordinate 1,053 of CAZFAQ010000144.1, forward strand.
CACGCTGCCTGTCCGGCCAGCCTCGATCTTCTCCATGGCCTTGCCCTGCCGCTCGGTCACGCGCAGCGACACGAACTCGACGTCGGGCTCGGCCCGCACCAGCACGCACGTCCTCACGCCCGACACCTTGCCGGCGGGGCCGACGCGCTCCCTGGCCTGGTCGAAGACGACGAGCCGTGGCTGCCCGGGGCGCACCAGCGCGTAGACGGGCGCCAGCTCGCCCGAGCCGAGGCCGAGCTGGTCGGGGAGCCGGCCGGCCAGGTCGTCGCTGGGCACGAGCTCGAGCTCGGCGGCGAACCGCTGCCAACCTGCCAGGCGGCCGCTGTCTAGGCTTCGTTGCCTTCGGAACATCGCAGCAAAGATACTTCAGCCGTCCCCCGCGGCGGAGCGCCACGTAGGTGAAGCTGCCATGGTCGTCGGTTCGGATGCCTGCGCGAGCCTCAGATGTTGAAGCCGAACATCCGCATCTGGCGCTTGCCGTCCTCCGTCATCTTCTGAGGGCTCCACGGTGGCGACCACACGAAGTCGACGGTGACCGAGTTGACGCCGTCGACCTTCATGACGGCCAGCTCGGCGTCCGCCTGGATCAGGTCCTGGACTGGGCAGCCCATGCTGGTGAGTGTCATCTCTATGCCGACGTTGCCGGCGTCATCGACACCGACCTCGTATACGAGTCCAAGGTCGACGACGTTGACGGGGATCTCGGGGTCACGCACGACCTTGAGGGCCTCGAGCACCCGCTCTCTCATGGCGGCGTCGTCCTGCG
>CAZFAQ010000145.1:0-1808 GCA_964517055.1 uncultured bacterium
GCCGTGTTGCACGACAACGCACAAGGCATGAGACAGCTCGTCGAGCATCTCGTCGCGAGCGGACGCCGGTCGTTCGTCTACGTTCGCGGCGACCTGACCCAGGTCGACGGACGCCAGCGTGAGGAGGCGTTCCGAGATGAGGTACTGCGGCACGGGCTCGAGGTGGGCGAAGACCGCTTCGTCGAGGGCGGCTTCGTGCCTGGCGTGGCTGGTGAGTCCGTCGCCGGGCTGGTCCGGCGCGGCACGACGTTCGACGCCGTGGTGGCCGCTGACTACCTGATGGCCATCGAGGCGTTGGCCGCGCTGCGGTCGGCAGGGGTCGACGTGCCAGGTAGCGTCTCGGTCGTCGGGTTCGGCGACGGTACCGAGGCCGTGACGGCGGCCCTGAGCGTCGTGGCGGCGGACGTCGAGGAGCTGGGCCGCAGGGCCGCCCGTCAGCTCGTCGCGCAGCTAGACGGCGGCCGCATCACCGGCCACACGCTGCTCAGCACCAGGCTGGTGGTGCGGCGCACGAGCGTCGGCTAGCCCCTCGAGCTCACGGACCGCTAGATCATCCGCCGCGTCTGCCCTGATCTTCCCACCCAGTGACGCTGCGGCCGCGCGGTAGTTCGGGTCTTCGATCACCCGCTTCACAGCCTCGGCGATGGCGGACGGAGATGCGGAGCTACGCAGCCGCGACCCGGCTCCATGGAACGCGACCTTGGCGGCGTTGTCGTCCTGGTCACGGCCCATCGGTAGGCAGACGAGCGGCGCGCCTGCGGCGAGCGCCCTCATGACCGTGCCGTGACCTGCGTGGGTGATGACTGCGGAGGCCCTCGGAAGAACGGCGGCATGGCTCACCGAGGTGACTACCGATACGTTGGCTGGCGTATCGCCGGGGGCGAGGCTCCAACTCTCTGCCAGCGCGGGTCCGGTCGATACCAGACCACGGACCGGCAGGGTGCCGAGCGCCTGGATGATGCTGTGTAGCACGGGCCCCTGGTCCTGGAAGCTGCTAGACATGCTCGCCACGACCAGGGGACGGTCGTCCGAGGCGGCCTCCCCGCCGAGGTCCGCTTCGACCCAGTGAGGGTCGTCGAGCATGGGCCCTACGTACCTGACGTTGGCCGGCGCGGGGTCGATCGGGAAATCGAAGGCCCGCGTCGTCATGATCAGCCGCCTGTCGGCGCGGTGGTACTCGTCGAGCACCCCTCTGGCGCCGGTCAGCGCCTTGAGGCCGTGCCTCACGCGAGCGTCGTTGTAGCTATCGACGTGCCGCGCCACGACCTTCAGCAGGAACGAGTTGAAGAGGCGGTCGCGGGCCGCGCCGAAAGGTCCGGGCTTGGGCGTGAAGCCTGGTCCCGCCGCCGGCCGCCCCCGACCGGGGAGGTACTCGGGGGTGTGCCACAGGACGGCCCGCGGGACGCCGGCGCTCTCGGCTGCGACGAGGCTCCCCGGCATCAGGTGATCGGCTACCACCACGTCGGTCTTCTCTCCGGCGAGCGCCTCGGCTGTCTCGTCCGCGACGATCACGGCCGGACCGAACATGACGCTGCGGAAGGTGTTGTCGAGCGCTCCCAGGGGTGACTTGGCTCTGAAGTCGTCGAGGAGGGTCTCGGACGAGCTGGTGCGCGTGAAGTGTCTTGTGAAGCTCAGGAACCTGGCGCCAGCGGACGTGATGGCGGGCTCCATGCACGGCTCGGCCAACACCCTAACGTCGTGGCCCCGGGCAGCTAGACGGCGCGCCACCCCCACGACGGCCGGCACGTTGCCGCCGCCTTCCCAAGTCACGAACAGGAACGACCTAGGCTCGACCATCGGGGCTCACC
>CAZFAQ010000146.1:0-1785 GCA_964517055.1 uncultured bacterium
ACGAGCCCGGCCCACAGGGCGACGGGGGCGGCGAGCAGCCATAGCGGAACGACGCCGTAGGTATATAGACCGGCCAGTCCACCTAGCAGGACCGCGTTCCCGCGGCCCCTAGGCGCGACAGCTATGCCAGGCAGCGGCAGCGGGTAGAGGTGGCCGACGACAGCGCCCAACAGGCCGGCCGAGACCAGCAGTGATACGTCGGACGACTGAGTGGCGGCGGCTGCGAACAGGCCGCCGGCCGAGAAGCCCGGGAGGCCGGCCAGCGCCCCGGTCGCCAGCCAACTGACAACCGACCAGCTTCCGGCCACCGCGACGACTACCGCCGAGAGGCCCTTGAGCAGGTCGAGCCCGAAGGCCCCGAGTGCCACCCCTCCGCCGACCAGCCTGGCGACGTTCTCGACACCCAACAGGTGTGGGTTGACGGCAGTCGGGGACCAGCCGGACACCCGCTCGACGAGGCGCGCGCCAAGCGGCAGCGATCCCACGAGGAACGCCGTCAGGAACGCGATACCCGCGCCTAGGAGCCACTCCATGGACCGTCATTCTACCGACCCCGGGCGGTGTTACCATGCCGAAAGTGGACAGCCGGACGCCTCCTCACAACCTGGAAGCCGAGATGAGCGTCCTCGGCGCGATCATGCTGGACAACGAGGTGTACTCGGGCCTCGAAGGCGTGCTCACGCCCGAGCACTTCTACAAGGAGGCCCACCGCAAGATCTTCAGGGCCATGGAGCGCCTGCACCGCCAGGGCGACCCCGTAGACCTCGTCACGCTCACCGAGGAACTGCGCTCCTCAGGAGAGCTCGAGAGCATCGGCAGCATCAACTACCTGATCGGCTTGGCTGACGAGGTCCCGACCGCCGCATTCGCCGACAGCTACGTCCGCATCGTCGTCGAGAAGGCCACCCTAAGGGACCTGATCGCCGCCAGCGGCCGCATCATGCAGTCCGCCTTCGACCAGTCCCTGGCCATCGAGGACGTCCTGGACTCGGCCGAGAAGGGCATCTTCGACCTCACGACCAAGAAGCGCCGCGTCGCGTTCGAGAACATGCACACGCTCGTCGGCGAGACCTTCGACGAGATCAACGAGCGCTTCACCAACCCGAACCCCGTCTCCGGGATCGAGACCGGCTTCCGAGAGCTCGACCAGCTGACGGCCGGGCTCCACCGGTCGACCCTCAACGTCCTCGCCGCCCGTCCATCGATGGGCAAGACGGCGTTCGGCCTTAACATCGCGCTGCACGCCGCGCTCAAGCCGGACAAGGACGGGGACCGGGCCTCCGTCGGGATCTTCTCGCTCGAGATGTCGTCCGTCCAGCTGGTCATGCGGATGCTGTGCTCGGAGGCGCGCGTCGACATGTCGCGCGTGCGCAGCGGCCAGCTGACCGAGCGTGACTTCCAGCGCTTGGCTGACACCGCCGGTCGCCTGTCCGAGGCTAAGGTCTTCATCGACGACAACGCCGACATGTCCGTCATGGAGCTGCGCTCTCGGGCGCGGCGCCTCAAGAACGAGCACGGCCTCGACCTGCTCGTCATCGACTACCTCCAGCTCATGTCAGCCGGCTCGTCGTCGCGGGGCCACGGCGAGAACAGGCAACAGGAGATCTCTGCGATCTCGCGCGGGCTCAAGGCGCTGGCGCGCGAGCTGGACATCCCCGTGCTCGTGCTCTCGCAGCTCTCGCGTGCCGTGGAGAGCCGGCCGAACAAGCGGCCGATGCTGTCGGACCTGAGGGAATGCGTCACCGGCGACACCATCGTCGACCTGGCGGACGGCAGTCGCGTGCC
>CAZFAQ010000147.1:0-1756 GCA_964517055.1 uncultured bacterium
CCTCGACCTGAGTTGGCACCGTTGCGAATCCTCCCGAGTGAGAGCGTAGGCCGCCCAGATGAAAACCGGCGGTGAAAGGCGTACCAACGCTTCCCCCGGGACGGGTGTATGTGACTTACTCCACAGTCACGCTCTTGGCCAAGTTGCGCGGCTGGTCGACGTCGCGGCCCAGCAGGGTGGCGACCTCGTAGGCCAGGAGCTGCAGCGGGACCGCGTTCACGACCGGCGAGAGCAGCTCGTGCGTCAGCGGCACCCGGATGACGTCGTCGGCATGCTCGGCCACCCGGTCGTCGCCCTCGTTCGCCACGACGATGAGGCGGCCGTCCCTGGCCCTCACCTCCTGCAGGTTCGACACCGTCTTGTCGTACACGTGCGACGCGGTCGCCACGGCCACTACCGGCATGTGCTCGTCGATGAGCGCGATGGGCCCGTGCTTCATCTCGCCCGTCGGGTACGCCTCGGCGTGGATGTAGCTGATCTCCTTGAGCTTGAGCGCGCCCTCGAACGCCGTTGGGACGTTCACGCCGCGCCCCAGGTACAGGGCGCTACGCGCGTTCAGCATGGTCTTGGCGACGCGCGCCACGTCGTCGCGGCTGGCGAGCGCGCGCTCGACCAGCTTGGGAAGCTCGCGCAGGCCGTGAACGAGCTCGCGGGCCAGGTCGTCCGGCACGTGCCCTCGCTCCCGGCCGAGCCACAGCGCGAGCAGCGAGAACGCCGCGACCATGGCCGTGTACGCCTTCGTGCTGGCCACGCCGATCTCGGGCCCGGCGTGGATGTACAGGACGTCGTCCGCCTCGCGCGAGAGCGTGGAGCCCTTGACGTTGAGCACCGCCAGGGTGCGCGCCCCGCGGCGCTTGGCCTCGCGCATGGCCTCGAGCGTGTCGATCGTCTCGCCCGACTGCGAGACGGCGACACACAGCGTGCGCTCTGTCACCACGGGTTGCGAGTACCGGAACTCGCTGGCGACGACCGTGGTGGCCGGCAGGCGCGCCAGGCGGCCGAGGAGCGCCTCGCCGACCATGCCAGCGTACGAGGCAGTACCGGCCGCGGTCACGATGACTTGGTCGATGCCCATCGGGTCTAGGCCGAGGCCAAGGTCGACGCTGAGGCCGTCGCCGGTGAACCGGCCGAACAGCGTGTTCTGCAAGGAGGTCGGCTGTTCGTAGATCTCTTTGAGCATGTAGTGCTCGTAGCCGCCCTTCTCGGCAGCCTCCGCGTCCCACTCGATCGTCGCGACCGGACGCTCGACCTCGCGGCCGGCCAGGTCCGTGATCGTCACGCCGCCCTGGGTGAGCACGCCGACGTCGCCGTCCAGCAGGTAGATGACCTCGCGGGTGTACGGCAGCAGCGCGGGGACGTCGCTCGCCAGGTAGGTCTCGTCTTCGCCGAGCCCGATGACGAGCGGGCTGGTGTTGCGGGCCGCGACCAACAGGTCGTGGTCGACGTGCGTGACGACGAGCGCGTAGGCGCCGTCCACCTCGGCGAGCGCCGCCCTGACCGCGGCGGGCAGCTCCTTGAGGACCGCGTAGTGCTCCTCGATCAGGTGGACGAGGACCTCGGTGTCGGTGTCCGAAGCGAAGACGTGGCCGGCGGCGGTGAGGCGCGCCTTGAGCTCGACGTAGTTCTCGATGATGCCGTTGTGGATGACGGCCATGCGGCCGTCCTCCGAGAGGTGCGGGTGCGCGTTGACGTCGTTGGGCTTGCCGTGCGTGGCCCAGCGGGTGTGGCCGAGGCCGATGCCGCCCGCAGGCATGTC
>CAZFAQ010000148.1:0-1756 GCA_964517055.1 uncultured bacterium
CCGCCGCCTACGCCAGCGCCGACGTGTTCGTGTTCCCGTCCGACACCGAGACGCTCGGTTTCGTAGCCATGGAGGCGATGGCGTGTGGCGTGCCTGCCGTCGGCGCCCGGGCGGGCGGCATCCCGGACGTGATCGACGACGGCGTCAACGGGCTCATGTTCACCCCGCTCGACCTGGGCGACCTGACCAAGAAGGTGAAGCGGATCCTCGCCGACGACGTGCTGCGCGCCCGGCTGGGGCGGCAGGCGCGCCTCGACATGGAGCAGCACTCTTGGCGCGCCGCGACAGAGGGCCTGGTCGGCCATTACGAGAACGCGATCCGCGTCCATCGCCGCTTCGACCCGCCGAGCCGGTACTGATCGTCGCGACCTGGCCGATGCCCTAGCTGTCGAACCGAGGGACTATCGCCAGCCCGGCCGGCGTGATCAGGACCTCGACGGCCGCCTGGTAGGTCTCGCTCAGAAGCTGGGGGCTCAGCACGTCCGCCGGTGGCCCGCTCGCCACCACTCTCCCGCTGCTCAGCAACACCAGCCTGTCGCAGCTGCGCGCCGCCAGGTTCAGGTCGTGAAGCACGGTCAGCACCCCGGTGCCGGCCGCCGCCTGGGCGCGCGCGTAGCTCATCAGCTCGACCTGGTAGCGCAGGTCGAGGTGGTTCGTCGGCTCGTCGAGGAGGAGGAACGCCGGTCTCTGCGCCAGGGCGCGCGCGAACACGGCACGCTGCCTCTCCCCTCCGGACAGCGTCTCGATGCGCCGCTCGGCCAGCTCGAAGGTACCCGTCGCCCTCAGCGCCTCGTCGACAGCCTCTTCGTCGGCCGCCGTGTAGGCGCCGAGGAGGCCCACGTGAGGCGTACGCCCCATCGTCACGGTCTCCCTGACGGTGAAACCGGCGGGCACCGCCGGCTCCTGCCCGACTAGGGCCACCTGCCTGGCGAGCTCGAACCGCCCGAAGCCGGCAAGCGGCCTGTCGCCCAGCGTCACCTCGCCCTTGACTGGCGACAGCTGCCTGCTCAGCAGCCTGACGAGAGTGCTCTTGCCCGAGCCGTTGGGGCCGATGAGCCCCACCACCTCCCCGCCCATCAGGCTGAAGGTGACGTCGCTCAGGGCCTCGTCCCCGGCACCGTCGTGGAGCGGGTACGAGGCCGAGACGCCGCTGACAGCCAGCGAGCGCGCGGCCGGCGCAGGTTCGCGCGGGTCTGCCCTCACGCTGCGCCCACGGTCCCCACGCGGCGTGAGCGGCGCAAGAGCCACAGGAAGAACGGGCCGCCGGTCAGGGCCGTGACGATACCGACGGGCACCTCGACCGGCGCGATGACCGTGCGCGCCAACAGGTCCGCCAGCACCATGAACCCGGCGCCCCACACGGCAGCCACGGGCAGCAGGCGCCCGTGCCCTGGACCGGTGACGAGCCTCGCCGAGTGGGGCACCATCAGTCCGACGAAGCCGATGATCCCGGCGACGCTGACCGATGCGGCCGTCACAAGGGACGCCACGCCGAGGAGCAGCACCTTGACGGTCTCGACGGGCAGCCCGAGCAGGGCGGCGCCGCGCTCTCCCAACTGGAACAGGTCGAGCGCCCGTGCGAACGCGCCGGCCAGCAGGAGCGCCGGCAGCGTGAAGGCCGTCAGCGCCACGACGTCTGGCCAGGCGGCGTAACCGAAGCCGCCGAGCAACCTCGCCAGGAGCCCTGCGCTCTGCTCCCTTGCCGCGACGAGCAGGAACGAGGTCGCGGCCGAGAACACGGAGCCGACGACGACGC
>CAZFAQ010000149.1:0-1731 GCA_964517055.1 uncultured bacterium
ACGACGTGGTAGGTCAGGATGTCGGCCAGGTCCTCACGGGCAAGGAGCTCTTCGGCGGTGATGCCTAGGGTGTCCAGCGCTGCCTGGAAGGCCTCATCGGTGGGCGCGAACACGGTGAACGGCCCCTCGCTTGAGAGGGTGTCAACGAGACCCGCGGTCTGAACCGCCGTGACCAACGTGGAGAACTGGGGGTCGCCGGCCGCCAAGTCCACTACGGTGGCCGGCCCGTCGTTCTGGGCCCAGGACGCCGTGGAGAGGGCTGCGCCTACTAGGAGGATGGGAAGAAGCTTCTTCATCTCGAACACCTTTCACTGCTTGGTCTGACAGCTTGCGGGCAAACCCTCTACAAAGCTGTTACAAACACTATACACAGGCGGGCGCACACCAGTGTGTTCGGAAGCACCATTCTTGTCAGATAGCGTTGGAGTCAGCTCGATATCGCTAGGGGCGTGCTATAACGGCGCAAGTAACGATGTATAAGGTTTGACAATAGAGGTAGCCTGATGGACGGCAAGTACACGGTCAAAGAGGTCGAGGAGCGGACAGGAGTGCCCGCCAGCTCCCTGCGACAGTGGGAGCGGCGCTACGGCTTCCCCAAGCCCGAGCGCTCAGATAGCGGCTACCGCTACTTCAGCGAAGGGGACATCGCAGCCATCGGTCGCATGCGCGACCTGGTGGCCGAAGGCGTCCCCCCGTCCAGGGCCGCTGGGATGGTCGCGGAAGCGGCTGCCTCGACGGCGGGTCCAAGGTCCGAAGACGATCTCACGACGGACCTGGTTGAAGCACTCGTGGGGCTCGATGAGTCGCGTGCCGAGGACGTGTTCGGCGTCGCGGTAGCCCTCTACCCGCTGGACGTGGTGCTGCTCGACGTGATGCGGCCGGCGTTGATACGGGTAGGGGACCTCTGGCACGCGGGCGCGATCAGCGTGGCCACCGAACACTTCGCCAGCAACTACCTGCAGGGACGGCTGCGCGGCCTGTTGCGCGTCATGCCTGACTCGAGGGGCGGACCACTGATCGTTGTCACTTGTGCTCCTGGCGAGCAGCACGAGATCGGCGGTCTCATCCTGGCCGTGCTCCTGAAGAGGTCGGGCTTCGGCGTGGTCTACCTGGGGGCGAACACGCCCATATCCGATCTCGCGAGCCTCGTGACCGAGCACCGCGCGGACGCCGTGTTGATGTCCGTCACCACACGAGAGCCGCTGGGGCAGCTGAGGGCCGCGCGCTCGCAACTCAAGTCGATGCCTGCGCTTCTGGTACTTGGCGGGAAGATGGTAGAGCACTCCCCCGAGCTCGCCGCCGATCTGGGCGGCGTGTTCCTCGGCAATGACGCCAGGAAGGTCGTGCCAGAGCTGCGGGCGTTGCTGTCCAAGGGTCGCTGAGGGCTGCTACTCGGCGTCGCTCGGTCAAGAGGGCGGCTCTTCAGCGGGGCGAACAGCGAATAGGGCGGCTCTTGCAGAGCGACCAACGAACGAGGCGGCTGGCTGATGCCGGCCGCCTCTTCTTGGCGCGTCACTATTAGATCGAGCTGTTCGATACCGCTTGGACTTCGTCAGCTGTGGCTGCGAGTGACAGCGGTCGAGGGCCCAGGCGCCGCGAACGCGGTAGGCACGAGCGCGATGCCCGCGATGCCGACCAGCACGTAGACGATGCTCGACAGGGCGTTCTTCTCCCCGAACGAGTTCCCCGTGATGGCGGCCACAAGGTCGAAGCCGAAGAGGCCGACCAGCA
>CAZFAQ010000150.1:0-1648 GCA_964517055.1 uncultured bacterium
AGGACGGGCGGTCCCGAAGCTTGTAGCATGGTCGCGCTGGGCGACCTCGCGCGCCCTATCCCCTCGTCAGGCGCCCCGCGCGCGCCGACGGCCCGTGTGGCCGCAGGGGGCGAAGGTGACCTCTATGTCATCGCGAGTAGTCACTCTTCCTAGCACCCGCACACGCGGTGGCATGGGCGAGGCGCGGGCTGGCCAGCCGCTGCGGGACAGGGTCTGGGCATGACGAAGCAACGGTCACTCAAGCGGTTGGTGCGCGAGCGCATGGCACGCACCGGCGAGAGCTACACCACGGCGTACAGGGTCATCACCTCCAGACGGCCCGACCGCCGCACCGCCGGGCTACTACCTTCTTACCCGGTGGCCGGATACGCCGTTCACAGGGAGTCGGCTTTGGTGCAGAGGCTCTTGGCATCTGCCGGGCTCGAGCTCTCCGAGGACATGGTCTGCGGCCTGGGCGGTGGCGTCGGCTTCATGTACGCCGTGTTCGAGTACAAGGCGTTGCCGCACCCACTACTTACCTTCGTGGCCCAGCATCATCCGCGACCCTGGGTCGAGGAGGTCGCCGAGAACCTCGGGGCCGAACTGAGCAGCGTGACCTCGTCGTCCGTGTCCGCCGCGCTGGGGAAGTTGGCGGCCACCCTCGGGGCCGGGCGTCCCGCTCTCGTCACCGTCGGCAAAGGTCGTCTGCCGTGGGTCCCAGAGATCAGCGAGGTGGAGGCGGCCGAGCCGTACACCTTGGTCGTGGCTGGACAAGCCGGCGATGACTTCCTCGTCGACGACTGCAGCGAAACGCCCCACCGCGTCCCGGCGGAAGTGCTCGGCTCAGCTTGGGCGGCCAACAAGAAGGGTCGGTTCGCGATCCAGACGCTCGACGTGCCGCCCCTGGAGCCCGCCGACCTGAGGGTCGCCGTCCGCGCAGCCGTCTCGACGACGATCGCTCACATGACGGGCCCGGTGCTAGGCAACGCGTTCGACGTCAACTTCGGGCTCTCGGGCATCGACAAGTGGGCGACCGAGGTCGTCGACGGCCGCACCAAGAAGGGCTGGCCGGCGCGGTTCGGCTCCGGCGAGGCCTTCTCGCACGCCATGAGCCGCGTCGCCGAGTGCTTCACGCACGCCTACAGCGCGCCGGGCGCCACCAGGCCCATCTACGCGAGGTTCCTGAGGGAGGCCGGAGACGGCACATCGTTGGCTCTGGACGAGGCGGCAGCGGTGGCCGACGAGAGCGGACTCCTGTGGCAGGAGGTGGTCGAGGTCGCGGCCGTCGCCACCGAGCCAGGCACGGCGCTCGCGACCATCGGTGCCCTGGCTCGCGAGCTACACGGCGTCGAGACGCGACTGATGGAGAGGCTCACAGAGGCGGTCGGCGCATGATGGCCGCCGCTGGGAACCGCCCGTCCTCGCCTGGCACCGCCTGAACGTCTCGACCGGCCGGCGCCGGCAGCACCCCGCGCGCCGGCCAGTCTCCTCAGCAAGGGCTAAGCTCGAAAGCAGTGGCACAAGAGAGTACTTACCAGCACACCCCAGACCCGGGCAGCACGCCCACCGCGACGACCCAGGAGGCGCTAGGGCGCAACCTGGCGGCTGTCCGCAGGCGCATCGACGCCGCGTGCGAGCGGGTGGGCCGTGACCCTTCCGAGGTCGAGCT
>CAZFAQ010000151.1:0-1641 GCA_964517055.1 uncultured bacterium
GGCGTTGCGAGCTGCCGGCCTGACCCTCGGCGAGATGGCGCGCGTCGCGGCCTCGGCGCCGCCGGGCGTCGTGCTGGCGCAGTCCGTCGAGGAGGGCGGGACGCTAGGTGCCGGCCAGGCCGTCGACGTGCTCGTGTCCCTGGGCCCACCTGAAGAGGAGACGTTCCTGCCCGACCTCGTCGGCCTCACGGTCGAGGACGCCCGCGAGCTCGCGGTCATCGCCGGCATAGATCCCGGCCGCATCGTCGTCGACGAGGTGGCCTCAGGCAACGGGTTCCCTGGAGAGGTCCTGACCCAGTCGCCCTCCGCCCATCGTCCCGTCCCGGTCGCCGCCACGACCCTGAGGCTCGTGGTGAGCGCCGGCACGCCGGTAACGCAGGAGGGTGGGACGCCAGACCTGGTCGGCCTCGGTCGCGAGGAGGCAGCGGAGCTCGCCCGCGCCGAGGGCTTCAGCGTCGCCGTGCAGCGCATGTCGAGCCGCGCGCTGCCCTCGGGCGTCGTGGTCGCGCAGTCGCCGCAACCGCGCACCGCGAGCGACGTGCGCGACCTGCTCCTCGTCGTCAACGTGCACCCCGTGGCCCTTACGAGCCCGGGGGTGCGCGCGATCCTGCGGTCTCCCGAGCCGCGCGACTTCCAGTACGCATGGACGATCCTGCCCGGCATCGGACGAACGCAGGCGCAGGTGTGGGTGCGGACCCTGGACGGCAAGAGGACGCTGGTAGCGACGCACTCGGTCACCGGTGGCGAGATCCTCAGGGGCACGTACCGGACCTCGGATCCGGGCCCCTTGACCTTCGAGCTCTTACTCGGCGACGTACCTTACGGGGACCCTCTGCTGGTGCCCTGAACGGTTATAGTGGCCGTTGGCAATGTTGGCGGCGGCCTATGGGAGCGCGCCGCCGGAGGGGAAGTCGGGTAGCTTTCGGCAACGAGCGGGCCGGTCCCCAGTGACCCATCTACAGGAGCCAAGTGATAAGCACGTTCCGCGACCTCGCAAGGTACCTACGTCGCCACAAGGTGAGCCTGCTGATCGGCCTCGGGCTGATAGTTGCCAACGGCTACCTGTCGACGTTCGCGCCGCTCATACCCGGCCGCGTCATCGACGCGCTCGGTGCCGGCACGATCACCATGCCGTTCCTGTTACGCGAGGTCGGCCTGCTCGTCCTAGTCACGCTGGCCGCGGCAGGCTCCATGACGATGGTCAGGCGCCTGGTCCTCAGCGCTAGCTGGGAAGCCCAGTTCGACATACGGCACGACATCTTCAGGCACTTCACGCGGCTCGACGGCCAGTACTACGACAACACCCGCGTCGGCGACCTCATGGCCAGGCTCACCGCCGACCTCAACGCCGTCCGGATGCTCATCGGCGTCGGCGTCATGCAAGGGCTCAACACGACGCTCCTGCTGGCGTTCACCCTCTACCGCATGTTCTCGCTGTCCGGCACGCTCACCCTCCTGACGCTAACGGTCGTGCCGTTCATAACCATCTCCTTCTACGTGCTGTTGCGGATCATCCATCGCCGCTACCAGAAGGTGCAGGAGCAGTTCTCCGACATCGCCGCCATGGCGCAGGAGAACTTCAGCGGCATACGCGTCGTCAAGGGCTTCGGCATCGAGGACCGCGAGCTGCAGAAGTTCGGC
>CAZFAQ010000152.1:0-1594 GCA_964517055.1 uncultured bacterium
GTCTCCACCGAGATCCTGGCGCAGTTCATAAGGGCACTGGAGGCGTCGTCCGACTACGGGGTGGCCTTCCAGAGCGCGCAGCGCCAGGCCGACACCGACCTCTACGACTACTCGTTGACCGTCGGCGCCGTGGCGGGTGATCAGTGATGCTACGGAACTTCAGCTTCAGCAAGCTCCGTCAGCGCGACCTCGCGATCATAGCCATCGTGCTCTCCCTCGTCGCGGGAGCGCTCTGGTACTTCTACATGTACCGGCCGACCCAGGACCGCATCACGCAGCTCGAGGCCGACATCGCGAACCTCGACGTCGAGATCAGGCGCGGTGAGGACGCGCGGCGCAACCTGCCGGACCTTCGGTTGGCCGTCGCACAGCTAGAAGAGGACAGGCGGATCTTCCTCTCCGAGCTGCCGCGCGAGTCAGACATCTCCGGCCTCATCGACCAGCTGCGCGCGTCGGCTTCGAACAGCGACGTCCTCGTCGAGCGCCTCAGCCAGGGCTCGGCCAACGAGCAGATTCAAGAGGTCAGGCCCATCGGCTTCAGCGTCGCCACCCAGGGGACCTACGCCGACACGATGTCGTTCCTAGGCAGCCTCGAGGGGCTCCAGCGGTTCACTAAGATCGGCAACGTCTCGCTCTCCATCGATGACAACGCGTCCTCAGACCCTGCGCTGAACGCGTCATACGACTTCACGGTCTACGTCTACACGGGCGATGACCCAGGGGAGCTGGAGTAGATGCAACTGTCTAGGACTGCCCGCTTCCTGATCGCGGCTCTGCTGCTGGCAGCCGCGGCGTTCGTCTGGGTGAACTTCTTCAACCAGAACGACCTGGACGGCGCACCGACCCTGGCGGGTTCGGACCAGCCTAGCGACGCTATCAACGTCGCAGGCACCCCGACCGGCCAGACCACGCCGGCCGTCGCCGGCCAACCAGGGGCATCGGATACCTCAGCGGGACTGGCGGCCGAAGGCGCGGGCTCACCCACCTCCGTCGACGGTCAGGCCACGACGGCCGACGGGCAGCCGGTCGCCGCCGACGGTCAGACGCCTCCCGTCGACCCGGGCGCGGCTGCGTCGGATCCTAGCTCTCCTCCGGTGGTCGTGACAGGCAGCGACCAGGTGGTCACCCGCGACCTCGTCGTCGATCAGTTACCGTTCCTGGTCCTCGCGGCTCCTGCCGGCGATGGCGACGAGGCAGACGCCGAAGCCGCCGCCGGCGCCACGCGCCCGCAGGCTACGCAACGTGCCTCTATCAACCCGTTCTCCCCCGTCGTCGTGCAAGCTCCACCAGCGGCGCCCGTCCAGCAGGTCGCGGTGGCCGAGGAGCCGCCCGCCAGCCCGACCATAGTGGAGGTGCAGGCGGACGGGCAGGCGCCAGCGACTGCCGGCCAGGCCGGGGCGACGCAGGCCACGGCCGAGCCGGTGAGGGCGCCCGCCCCACGTACGGTGGCTCCAGCCAGCGCTGTCGCCTCCAACCTGCCGCGCGCCCTACCTTCTGGCACGCTGCCGGCCACGCCACAGATCCTTCGCGACGCCCGCAGTCAGCCGGTCGTCGTCGAGCCGGTGGCCCCGGCCCTCGGCGACCTGGCGGCGCT
>CAZFAQ010000153.1:0-1586 GCA_964517055.1 uncultured bacterium
TGCGGTCCATCATCCTCACGGCATCGATCGGGTGCTCCCCCACGGCCGTCTCCGCCGAAAGCATCACGGCGTCCGTCCCGTCGAAGATGGCGTTCGCGACGTCGGAGGCCTCGGCCCGCGTCGGCGTCGGGTTGCGGATCATCGATTCGAGCATCTGCGTCGCCGTGATCACCGGCTTACCGGCCTCGATGCAGGCCCGTATCAGGCGCTTCTGGATGAGCGGGACGCGCTCGGCGGCCATCTCGACGCCCAGGTCGCCGCGCGCGACCATGATGCCGTCGACCTCCTCGATGATCTCGGCGAACCTGTCGACGGCGCTCGGCTTCTCGATCTTCGCCATCAGGCGCGCCTGCGAGCCGGCCCGCGCCAGGTAGTGCCTGGCCAGCAGTAGGTCGTCGCGGTTGCGGACGAAGCTGATCGCGACCCAGTCGACGTCTAGCTCGGCGCCGAACTTCAGGTCCTCTACGTCCTTGTCGGTTAGGGCGGGGATGGACAGCGTGGCGCCTGGGATGTTGATGCCCTTGTTGTTGGACAGGGTGCCACCCACGACGACGCGTGTCTCGATGACCCCGGACTTGACGCCTGTGATCTCGACCGACAGCCTGCCGTCGTCGAGGAGCAGCACGTCGCCCACCTTCACGTCGCCGCATAGCCCCTGGTAAGTGACGCCGACGCGCGAAGCGTCGCCTGGCGATGGGTCGTCGCAGGTGAGCGAGAAGGTCTGACCTGGCTCGAGCTCGACGGACCCGTCGACGAAAGTTCCGACGCGGATCTTCGGGCCCTGCAGGTCCTGGAGCAGCGCCACCGATACGCCGATCTCCTCGGACGTGCGCCTGATGACGTCGACGACGCTGCGATGGTCGTCGCGCTTGCCGTGCGAGAAGTTCAGACGGAACACGTTGACGCCGGCCTCGAGGAGCTTGAGCACGACCTCGGGCGAAGAGCTCGCCGGCCCGATGGTCGCGACGATCTTCGTGCGCCTGACGCCGTTCACAGACCGAACGCAGCCCTGCCGAGGAACCGAGCCGTGCCCCCGAGCTCGGCCTCGATGGCGAGAAGCCTGTTGTACTTGGCCACGCGGTCGCTGCGCGACGCCGAGCCCGTCTTGATCTGACCCGCGTTCACGGCCACGGCCAGGTCCGCGATGAAGGTGTCCTCCGTCTCGCCGCTGCGGTGCGAGATGACGTTGCGGTAGCCGGCCGACTTGGCCAGCTCGATGGCGTCCATCGACTCGGTCAGTGAGCCGATCTGGTTCACCTTGACCAGGATGGCGTTGGCGACCGCCTCGTCGATGCCGCGCTGCAACCGGCGCACGTTCGTGACGAACAGGTCGTCCCCGACGAGTTGCACGCGGTCACCGAGTCGCTTGGTGAGCTTCGCCCAGCCCGACCAGTCGTCCTCGGCCAGCCCGTCCTCGATCGAGACGATCGGGTAGCGCGAGACCCAGTCCTCCCAGAAGCCCACCATCTCGTCGGCGTCGTACCGCTTGCCCTCCGACTTGAGGTCGTAGACGCCGTTCTCGTAGTACTCGGTCGAGGCGGGGTCGAGGGCGATGCCGATCTCGTCGCCGGGGGCGTAGCCGGCCT
>CAZFAQ010000154.1:0-1573 GCA_964517055.1 uncultured bacterium
CAGTACGCGGCGGAGGAGGGCGCTACCGGGGGAGAGACCCTGGTCCTGGCGTCGCTCCTGTCGGCGAGCGAGTCGCGTCTGCCGCGCACGGGCTTGCCGGTGACTGGCCGGCCCGACGGCGCGGCGGGAGACGGGGCTTCAGGCGGCGCGGCCGACCCAGGTACCGCGCCCGAAGACGCCGCCGTCGCTCCCGCCGGCGGCCTGGCGCCGGCCGGATCGGCGCCCACGCCCACCGCCATCGTGCTGTGCGCGTTGGCCGTCCTGGCGCTCGTGGCGGAGTGGCTGCTCAGGAGCACGCGCCTCGCCACCGGCTGAGACCCGCGACGCTGGCCGAGAGGGTCGACGACGCCACAGGGGAGGACAGCGCGGTCTGAGAAGGGCGCCACCGGGCCGAACCGACGGTCCTGGTTAGACTGCCGCGTGGCGAGAGTCGACCTGAGCCTGCCGATCGTGGCCGCGCTCCTCTTAGGTGTCGGCCTCCTGACCCTCAACAGCGCCGCGCCCGGTGGCGAGCTGAGCCGTCAGCTCGTCTTCCTGGCGGGTGGCGTCGTCCTCGCTGGGGTCGTGATGTGGATAGGGAAGGTCCGGATAGTCAGGTACACCCCACACATCTACGTCCTGAGCGTCGCGCTCCTGGTGCTCGTGCACCTCATAGGGACCGAGGTCAACAACGCCAAGTCGTGGCTGTACATCGGGCCGCTTCCCGGCTTCCAGCCGAGCGAGCTCGCGAAGCTGGCGCTCATCCTCGCCCTGGCGTCGGCGATGCACGAGCGTCCGATCCGTGGGATCCTCGACTACCTCAGGCTCGGGGTGCTCTTCGCCGTGCCTGTCGCCCTCGTGTTCCTGGAGCCGGACTTCGGTTCTGCGCTCGTCATCGCCATGGTGGCGGTCGGCATGATCCTCGTCAGGGGCGTGCCCATCAGGCAACTCATCGTCATCGTGCTGGCTATAGGTGTCGCCACGCCGACGGTGCTGCTGCCGAGCCTCGCCGACTACCAGCGCGACCGGCTGCTGTCGTTCCTGAACCCCGAGGCCGACGCCCAGGGGAGCGGCTACCAGATCATCCAGGCGACGATCGCCGTCGGCTCCGGCGGGCTGCTCGGCAAGGGTTACAAGCAGGGCACACAGGGCCAGCTCAACTTCATCCCCGAGAAGCACACCGACTTCATCTTCCCCGTGCTGGCGGAGGAGGGCGGCTTCGTCGCGTCTGTTCTGCTGCTGATCCTGTACGGGCTGCTGTTCTGGCGTCTGGTGTCGATGGCGTCCGAGTGCCCCTTCGATAGGGACCAGTTGATCATCATCGGCGTGGTCGTCCTGGTCGGCTTCCAGGTCCTCGTCAACATCGGTGTGACCCTCGGGCTGGCGCCCGTCACAGGTATCACGCTTCCCCTCGTGTCCTACGGCGGCACCAGCCTCATCTCGACGCTGTTGGCGCTCACCGTGGCGTTCACGGTGCACCGCGACCGCTACGCTGAGTGGTGAGTGGCTCTGATAACCTCGGCCTCATGAGCGAAACCCCGCAGGACGACGCCGCCATGAGAGAGCGGGTGCTCGAGGCCCTCAAGGTCGTGCG
>CAZFAQ010000155.1:0-1563 GCA_964517055.1 uncultured bacterium
CGCCAGATGCGACGCAGGTCGTTCTCGCTGTTGCGGAGGACCGACTCGCACCGGTAGACGCGGTGGAACCTCTTGGCCGTCTCGCGGAGCTCGAGGATCGTCGCGACCATCCGCCGGTTGGGGGTCGCCGAGTACAGGACGTCGTGGAACTCGAAGTAGCGGTCTGCGAAGCCAGAGTAGTCACCGGCGTCGAGGGCGCTCTTCATGGCGTCCAGCAACCGGCTCATCTTGCCGAGCTGGTCGTCCGAGACGAAGGGTGTCGCCTCGCTGGCCGCGACCGGCTCGAGCGCCAGGCGCATCTCGGAGACCCAGATGCCTTCACGCCACGGTAGCGCTGTCACCTCGACGCGCGTGTGGGGCTTCAAGGCGACGAGCCCCTCTGTTTCGAGCTGCCTGACGGCCTCGCGTACCGGTATAGGACTTACGCCGTACCTCTCGGCGAGTCGTGAGAACACCAAGCGTGCTCCCGGTTGCAGGCGTCCCTGCACGATCTCTTCCCTCAGGGACTCGTACACGAATCGGGTCTTGGTGCTCACGTTTTCCCCCCGCACCACCACGCACTGTCGAGGACTCCGGTAGCAGAGGTGGTGTTCGGTTTCGACTTGGCGGATGGTACCACCCGGTCAAGCGCTCCGTTCATCTCGATGCAGGTCGCGGTAGAACCCGTGGCATAATCCGCCGCAACGTCGCGCTGGCCGCCCGCGACGTTCACAGACATGGACATCGCCCAGAACCGAGTACCGCTTCCCGTCGCGTTGACAGACAGCCGCCTGCGCCTGTTGCGCGAGGTGCTGGTCAGGAGGCACTCCGGGGCAACGGCGGACGAGCTGGCAGCGGCGCTCGGAGTGACCCGCACAGCGGTGTCCCAGCAACTGACGGCGCTGGAGAGGGACGGCCTGTTGTGCAGGGGCGACAAGCGCGACACCGGCGGACGCCCCAGCCGAACCTACGTGCTGACCGACGCTGGACGAGAATCGTTCCCAAGGCAGTACGGGCTGCTGGCCGCGTCTCTCATCCGTCACGCGGGCGAGGTGTTCGGCGATGACGGCTTGGAGCTCCTGTTGGGCCGCATGGCAGACGAGCTGGCTTCGGAAGCGGGGCCACGTCTGGCCGACAAACAGGGCATGGCACGCAAGCTGGAGGTCGTCAAGATCCTCAACGAGTTCGGCTACGAGGCCGTCGTCACAGGGACGGGCGCCATCGAGGCCGTCAACTGCGTGTTCGGCAGCGTCGCCAAGGAGAACCGGGCCGCGTGCAGCTTCGACGTGCGCCTCCTCGGGAAGCTGCTCGGCGAAGACGTCTCGCACGGCGACTGCTTGGCCGACGGTCACGCCTGTTGCCGCTTCGAGACGACCTGACACGAGAGCCTCTCCAACCTGTAAGATGGCCGTTCGTGTAGGGGGAGTAGCCCCCGGCCCCTGATACAAGCCGGGAGTCCGCCTTCGTCAGCACGGTCGCGAGCGCGACCCGGACGCGGACAGCGTGGGAAGCCACGTAGGCAAGACCCTAACGGGAGGCTGTAGATGGATCTTCCGTTATGGGCTTGGGTGGCGTTCATCGCCG
>CAZFAQ010000156.1:0-1536 GCA_964517055.1 uncultured bacterium
GCCGGCGTCTACAACATGATCTACGACGCCGACATAGACGTGTACATGAAGCGCACGGCCAAGCGGCCAATGGTCACGCACGTGGTCTCGACCCGCAACGCCTTCATCTTCGCGATCGCGCTCACCGTGCTCTCGTTCGTCGTCATCTGGGCGACGGCCAACGTCACGGCCGCGCTGCTGTCGTGGGCCGGCATAGCTTTCTACGTGCTGATCTACACGATGTGGCTCAAGCGCTCGACCTGGCAGAACATCGTGATCGGTGGCGCGGCCGGTGCCATCCCGCCTCTGGTCGGCTGGGCCGCGGTCACCGGTGAGCTCAGCCTGCTCGCCTGGATCCTCTTCGCCGTGATCTTCGCCTGGACGCCCGTCCACTTCTGGGCGTTGGCGCTGATGGTCAAGGACCAGTACGCGGGCGTCGGCGTGCCTATGGCGCCGGCCGTCATCGGCGAGCGCGCCACCGTCATGCAGATGATCATGTACACGGTCCTGACCGTGGTCCTCACCGTGCTGCCGTTCTTCCTACACGAGTTCAGTCCCGCATACTTCGTGGCCGCGCTGGCCCTCAACCTCGTGCTGGCGCTGCGCGTCGCCGCGGTGTTCAGGGTCGTGAGGGACGGTGGGTCAGTCGACCGCGTGACCGCGCTGCCGCTCTACAAGTACTCGATGACCTACCTCGGCCTGCTGTTCCTGGTCATGGCGCTCGACCGGGCGATCTTCTTCTGATGCACGGGGCCTGATGCCCCGCGTACTGCTGACGCCGCGTTGGATCGCCGGCCACTTGCTGGCCCTGGGCCTCGTGGTGCTGTTCGTGAACCTCGGCTTCTGGCAACTGCGGCGCCTGGACGAGCGGCGCGAGTACGTGACCCAGGTGACCGAGCGCGCTGAGCTGCCGCCAGTCGACCTGAGAACCGCTCTGCAGGGCGAGCTGCTCGAGTACCGACCGGTGACGGCAACCGGCGAGTTCGACCCTTCCGAGGAGGTCCTCTTGAGGGGCCGGAGCCTCGGTGGCCAACCAGGCTACAACGTGCTGACGCCGCTGCTACTGGACGATGGCACGGCGGTGTTGGTGGAGCGCGGCTGGGTCTCGTACGGGACCGAGTCCGTTCCGGTCGTGGACGCACCCCCACCGGCGGGCACGGTGACGGTGACAGGCCGACTGCGGGCGCCTGACGCACCGACCCCGGGTACTGTCGGCCCTCGCGACCCCGAAGAGGGCGAGCTGACGCAGACCTACTACGCCGACCCGGACAGGCTGCAGCCGCAGATGCCGTACGACCTCGTCCCCGCATACGTCGAGCTGACGTCTGTAGCGCCACCTCACCCGCAGGACTCGCCCCTGCCGCTGCCGGAGCCGGAGCTGGGCGAGGGCCCTCACCTCGGCTACGCGATCCAGTGGTTCTCGTTCGCCGCGATCGGCATCGTTGGGTACTACTTCCTCATGCGGCACGTGGTGAGGGGGGAGCGGGCGGCACCAGATGCGGGAGGGCGGGACGTGGACGGCGGTTCCGGCTAGAACGGCCCGACCGCGACACCCCA
>CAZFAQ010000157.1:0-1533 GCA_964517055.1 uncultured bacterium
AGTTCTCGTTCAGGTCAGGGTTGTAGCGCAGGAACGCCGGGATGTCGTAGTTGCCAGGGTCGTAGTTGCGGTTGGTGACGGTGGTGCGCAGGTGGGTCGGCCTGAGCACGCGGGTCTGCGGCGCCTGGTCGAAGCCGGCGGCGATGACCGTGACTCGCACCTCGTCGGCTGCGTCCTCGTCGTACGTCACGCCGAAGAGCACGTTGACGTCGTCGATCTCCGTCGCCTCCGAGATCTTCTCGACGATCTCGGTGGCGTCGGCCAGCGTGAGCTCCTCGGAGCCGGTGACGTTGATGAGCAGGTTGCGCGCGCCCTCGACGCCGCGCGCCAGCAGCGGGCTGTGCGTGGCCGAGTTGGCTGCCTCCTCGGCCACCTTCTCGCCGCGACCGGCGCCGATGCCCATGAGCACCGTGCCTGCGCCCTGCAGGAGCGTCTTGACGTCGGCGAAGTCAACGTTGATCATGCCCGGCACGTTGATGACGTCGGAGATACCCCGGACGCCATGGTAGAGGACGCGGTCCGCGACGCGGAAGGCGTCGTTGAGCCTGACCTTGCGGTCGAGCGCCGACATGAGGCGCTCGTTCTCGACGACGATGAGCGCGTCTACCTTGTCCTCGAGGCGCCTGAGCCCCTCGTCTGCCTTGCGCATGCGTGACGGCCCCTCGAACTTGAAGGGCGTGGTCACGACCGCGATGGCGAGGGCGCCGAGCTCGCGTGCGACCTCGGCGACGATGGGTGCCGAGCCCGTGCCGGTGCCACCGCCCATGCCAGCCGTGATGAACACGAGGTCCGAGCCGCGGAGCGCCTCGGCGATGCGGTCGCGGTCCTCCAGAGCGGCCTTCTCGCCGATCTCCGGGTTGGCGCCCGCGCCTAGACCCTTGGTCAGGTGGTCGCCCATCTGGATGCGGTCGTCGGCCAGGCTCGTGGCCAGCACCTGCGCGTCCGTGTTGGCCGCCACGAACTCGACGCCCTTGAGGCCCGTCTCGATCATGCGGTTGACCGCGTTGTTGCCGCCGCCGCCCAGGCCGATAACCCGGATGACCGCGTTCTCACTGTGACTCATCGCCATGCGCTCACGCTCCCCAGACCCTGCATCTAGAAGAAGTCCTTTATGACGTTCCTGACCCTGTCGAACCAGCCACCACCCAGGTTGCCCTCCCTCTTCGGGCGCCGCGTGACCGCAGCCGTGCTCACGTTCTGCGCCATGCCGAACCTGACCAACCCTACCGCCGTGGCGTGGGCCGGACTCGCGACGACGTCTGCCAGGCCGGAGACGCCGTGGGGTTTCCCTATGCGGACCGGCAGCCTGAAGCGCTCGTTGGCCACCTGGTCGATGCCAGGCATGAGCGACGCTCCGCCCGTGATCACGACGTTGCCTGCCAGCAGCTCGAGGGCTCCCATCTTCTGCTCTATGTTGCGCTTGACGAGGTCGAGGATCTCGACCACGCGCGGCTTGATCACCTGTGCGAGCTCGAACGTCGAGATGCTGGCCGTGTAGTTGGGGTTGGCTACCTCGAGCTCGACGTCGCGGTC
>CAZFAQ010000158.1:0-1507 GCA_964517055.1 uncultured bacterium
AGGCGGGTCCGCGAGATGTGCCTGAGGAAGTCGAGGCCCAGCCCCTTGCCGAGGTGGGCGTCTTCGATGATGCCCGGGATGTCGGCCATCGTGAAGCGGTCGTGGCCCCTCTCGACGACCCCGAGGTTGGGAGACAGCGTCGTGAACGGGTACTCGGCGATGGTCGGCTTGGAGTTGGAGAGTGCGGCCAGCAGGCTGGACTTGCCGGCGTTCGGGTAGCCGACTAGCCCGACGTCCGCGATGACCATCAGCTCGAGCCGCAACCGGCGCTTCTCGCCTGGCGTGCCGTACTCGGCGAAGCGCGGCGCCCGGCGCGTCGAGGAGGCGAAGGCAGCGTTGCCGCGCCCGCCCTTCCCGCCCTGGGCAGCCACGATGCGCTGACCTACCTCGGTCAGGTCTGCGATCAGCTCTCCGGTATCCATGTCGGTCGCCCTGGTGCCAACGGGCACGTCCACGACGAGGTCCTCGCCGCCGCGCCCGGCGCGCTCCTTACCTTCACCCTGCTGGCCGGTGCCTGCCCTGAAGACTGTGCGGCCAAGGAGCCTGTCTAGCGAGGAGATGTCATCGACGGCGTTCAGGATCACGGAGCCGCCGTCACCGCCGTGCCCGCCGTCCGGACCTCCCTTGGGGATGTACTTGAGGCGCAGGAACGACAGGCCGCCGTCGCCGCCCTTGCCGCCATGCACCGTCACGTCGAGCACGTCCCTGAAAGCCACCTGCTACCTCGTCCCTAGCCAAGAAAGGGCGCGGCCCCGTCGTCAGGGTCGCGCCCGTTTATGCCTGTCTGATGGGCGGGCCGGCGTGAGGCCCGTGCCCGTGCTTCAGTCAGCCGCCGCGGCCTGTGCGACCTCGATGCTGACGAAGCGGCCCTTCGCGCCTTTGTTGGCGTACCGAACGGTGCCGTCACGGAGCGCGAAGAGCGTGAAGTCCTTGCCGAGGCCGACGTTCATGCCCGGCTTGAACTTCGTGCCACGCTGCCTGACGAGGATGTTGCCAGCGAGAACCTCTTCGCCGTCGAAGCGCTTCGCGCCCAGACGCTTGGAGTGGCTGTCGCGGCCGTTCTTCGAGCTGCCTACGCCTTTCTTATGAGCCATCTCTCAGCCCTCCTCTAGCCTTCGACCTTGGTGATCTTGACCTCGGTGTAGTCCTGCCGGTGCCCGATGTGGCGCCGGTAGTTGGACTTGGCCTTGAACTTGTAGACGTCGATCTTCTCGCCGCGGCCGTGACCGATCACCTCGGCGGTGACCTTGGCGCCGTCGACGAGTGGGTTGCCTACCTTGACGTCGCCTGAACCGAGCAACAGGACGGGCAGTTCCACCTGGCTGCCGGCATCGGCGTCGAGTTTCTCGAGCCGGAGCACGTCACCCTCGGCCACGCGGTACTGCTTACCGCCCGATTCCACGATCGCGAACATCTCTGAATACCTCCGAACGCCTACGGCCCGCCGTGCGGACCCTCAGCACCGAAGGAGAAGTATAAGCGAAGGTCGGCCCCTTGCACAACCAGT
>CAZFAQ010000159.1:0-1505 GCA_964517055.1 uncultured bacterium
ACCGCGGAGCTCGATAGGGTCGCTGAGGATGCTATACTCTCGCGCGGCGGGAAGCCTGCCTACAAGGGCTACAACGGTTTCCCCGCCACGCTCTGCACCTCCGTCAACGAGGTCGTGGTCCACGGTTTCCCGTCGGAAGCCCCCCTCGAGGACGGAGACATCGTTTCGGTCGACATCGGGACGTTCTACCGCGGGTACGCGGCCGACATGGCGCGCACCTACGCGATCGGGACGGTACCTGTCGAGACAAGGAACCTGCTCGACGCGACCCAGCGGTCACTATCCGCCGGGATCGCAGCAGCGCAGGCAGGGGCCCGTCTGGGCGACGTTTCCGCGGCCATACAGGACGTCGTCGAGGGGGCAGGGTTCTGGGTGGTGAGGGAGTTCGTGGGCCACGGCATAGGCCGTGACCTCCACGAAGCGCCCGAGGTGCCCAACTTCGGTCGTGCTGGAACGGGGCCCGTCCTCCGTCCCGGCCTCGTACTGGCGATAGAGCCGATGGTGGCTCAGAGCCGCACACGCGTGCTCGTCGCCGACGACGGCTGGACGGCTTACACGGAGAACCGCTCCATGGCGGCGCATTTCGAGCACACCGTGGCCATCACGGAAGACGGCCCATGGGTGCTTACGGAGAGGCGAGCCGATCGGGAGACCGCCCCGGTCGCCGCCGACACAGGAGGTGTACATGGCGCGTAGACGCTCGGGACCACCCAGGCCACCACGCGAGAACCGGCAGGAAGAGACGACTCAAGACACCATCCGGACGGAAGGCGTGGTACTGGAAGCTCGCCCCAACACGACGTTCCTCATCCAGTTGGACGCGGGACCCGAGGTGCTCGCCCACGTGGGCGGCAAGATGCGGCGCCATTACATCAGGATCCTCCCTGGCGACAGGGTGGTAATCGAGATCAGCACGTACGACCCAGAGAAGGGTCGCATCGTCTACCGCAAGTAAGGAACCTAGGAGTCGGCAATGAAGGTTAGGGCAAGCGTCAGACTTATGAACTCGTGCGACAAGTGCTTGCACGTGCTGGGAGGGCGCCCATGAAGGTCAGGGCATCGGTGAAACCCATGTGTGACAAGTGCAAGGTCATACGCCGGCACGGTCGGGTGTACGTGATCTGCAGCGTCAACCCGAAGCACAAGCAGAGGCAGGGATGAGGCATGGCTAGGATCGCAGGCGTCGACCTCCCGCGCGACAAGCGCGTCGAGGCGGCACTCCCGTACATCTACGGCATCGGCGCGTCACGCTCGCGCGACATCCTCGGCAGGGCCGAGGTCTCGCCCGACACCCGCGTCAAGGACCTCACCGAGACCGAGGTCGGTCGCCTCCGCGAGATCATCGACCGCGAGTACAAGGTCGAGGGTGACCTGCGGCGCGAGGTCCAGCTCAACATCAAGAGGCTCATGGACATCGGCTGCTACCGCGGCCTGAGGCACCGCCGCGGCCTGCCCGTGCGCGGCCAGTCGACGAAGACCAACGCGCGCACCCGCAAGGGCCCGCG